>JBJKQR010000026.1:0-18473 GCA_046735395.1 Fidelibacterota bacterium
GGAAATTTTTGTCTCATCTTTTTGGAAGTCCGAAATACATCCTAAAGTTGATATTTTTGAGAAGACTTGGGTTCTCTCTCGAAAATACTCTGATACATGCGAGTACTTTATAAGGAACGACTATTTATATAAAAATATGTACCTGAATGCGATGGCCGGCACTAAAACTCTCAATTTATCCCTGGGATACGAGTTTAAATAACAGAGCCGGACCAGCATTCGGATATTCAGATATTTTTTCTCCTCCATATATTGATGCGTCTGAAATAGGGAAAAGGAATATTTGTGTCTGCAGCTGAGATTAGTATTTTAAACAGGAATTGCACGAAGATATCTGACCACGGATGGTACGGATTGACACGGAAAAAGAGGAAGAAATACCAGAGTTCGTGTTCTTTTGTGTTCTTCGTGGATAAAAAATAGCTGTGGTATGTATCTGGCTCGATTGCGGTTTTCGACCCATGGCCACTTATTCAGGATAAAAAAAAGGCCCGGAATGCGGACTCTCCAGGCCTTTTTTCTGATATTTTTATTGGTGATCAGAGCGGATTCTCGTCCGGGACAGTTTGAATCTCATGGTATTCACTTCGGCTATGTATTTTTCGGTGGATGCTGTCTCTGACCGCTTTCAGGTCAGCTATCGTCATGAGGGCCGCCGGCAGCAGCCCGAGTGTCAGCAGTGTGCCGAAGAGCAGTCCGAAGGCGATGGATACGGCCATGGGGACCAGAAACTGGCCTCCTGAACTCTTTGCGAAAATGAGGGGAGCCAGTCCGATGGCGGTAGTGATGGTGGTCATGATGATGGGGCGAAAACGCTGTACCGCCGCCAGATGAGCCGCTTCCGCCACCGTGTGCTGTCCCGCCTTCATGATCTGATTATAGCGGTCGATGAGCACCACGCTGTCATTGACAATAATACCTGCCAGGGCCACAGATCCGAGGAAGGAGATGAAGGAGATGGGGATGTGCATGATATAGTGTCCGATGGTAGCTCCGATGAAACCCAGCGGAATGAGAGACATGACCAGGAGTGTCTGCGGATAGCTTTTTAGAAGAATGAGGAGAATGGTGAACATGAGGATGACGGCAATAAGCGAGGAAAACGCCATGGATTTGACGCTTTTCTGAACGAATTCGCTCTGGCCGCCGGTTCCGCGGCTGACACCCGGAAAATCAGCGAGCAGGGCAGGGAGGATATCTTCGTTGATTTCCCGGCTGACCACACTCAGGTCATTCTTCGAATAGTCCAGATTGGCATACACGCTCACCGCCCGGTATCCGTCCCGGTGGCGAATCCGTTTCATGCTTCGCTGTATGCTGTAATCGGCAATTTCCTTGAATGGAATATAGGCACCCGCGGGCGTCAGAATTTTCAGATTCTCAATCTGGGTGATCCGGGCGCGGTCTTCCGGCGCAAAGCGTACCCAGATTTTCACTTCATCCCGTCCGCGCTGAAGGCGCATCACTTCCTGTCCGTAAAAGCCCTGCCTCAGCTGACTGGTCACATTCTGCACCGTCAGTCCCAGCGCCTTGCCGCGGTTCTTCAGGCTGACAATGAATTCATTGCTTCCGAGCGGTGTGTCATCCTGAATATCCTTCACGCCGTCGATATTTCTCAGTTCATCCTTGAAGCGTTCCTTGATAGCCTTGAGCTGTTCCGTATCCCGGCTGAGAAAACGGTAGGAAATGGGACTGCCTCCGAAAAAGGATGCTCCCTGGATATTTACGCTTTCCGCCTCGGGAAAATCCCCGATGGCCCCTGCAAGCTCATTACTGAATTCATTAACGGAAAATTCCCGTTCTTCCTTCGGGGGGAGGACCAGAAAAATGGAGATAGTATTTCCATTGCTCCAGCTTACATAATTTTCAATCATATTATCACTGCGATGTCCTTCATCGGCTTTTTTTCTGCCGAATATCAGGGCCGAGGCAATAACCGTATCTCGAAGCGCATCACTGCGGGCGGCGGTCATCCCGGCCGGAATTTCGACATTTATCTGGGCATAGGGTTCTTCTATCTCCGGAAAGAACTGTGCCCGGATATGTGTCCCCTGAAAGGCACCGAGAATGATGAGAATCAGCGCGAAGACAAGAGCCGAAATGCTGTAGCGGTTTCGGATGCAGAATTTGACGAAGGGAGCGTAGTACCGGGTTGTCAGAATCGTAATGAAGTGATTCAAGCGCTGTCGAAGAGCGTTTTCCCCTTTGTTTCTACGGAGAGCCTTGCTGTGGGCCAGGTGAGCCGGCAGCAGCAGGGTTGCCTCCAGCAGGGAGAACGCGAGCGCGATCATGGACATAAGCCCGATCTGCCAGACGTACTGGCCCAGCTCGCCATAGAGGGACAGGTAGATGCTGAAGGCAATAATCGTGGTGACCACTGAGATGGCAACGGGGTGGATTACCTCCATCGTTCCTTCCACAGCCGCATCAAAGGCGCTGAGTCCTTCATTTTCCCATTTCGCATAGATACTTTCTCCGATGACAATGGCATCATCCACCAGAATCCCGATTACCATGATCATTCCGAACAGCGACATCTCGTTGATGGTGATGCCGATAAGCCATTGAACGAAGAAAAGACCCATGAAGGATATCGGAATTCCCATCGCCACCCAGAAGGACAGACGCAGATTCAGGAAAAATCCCAGAACAAACAGAACCATGGCCAGGCCGATGAGTCCGTTTGTTGTCAGAGTGCCGAGGCGTTCATTCAGTTCGTCCACGTCGCGGATCAGAGGTTCGAAACTCACCAGTCCGGCATAGCGTGCATTGTATTCCTCAAGTTTGCTGTCCAGAAGTTTGGCAATGTCGACCACATCCTCGTTATTATTGTACATGACATTCATGCCCACGGAGATCTTATTCCGTGATTCGGCATAGAAAACATTATCGGGCCATTGTTCCCGGACACTGCAGATATCACCCAGAAGAATTTCCCGGCCGTCAATACCGGAAATGAGGGGAATCGTCTCCAGGCCCCGCGCCTGATATTTCTTCTCATAACTGCGGATGAGAATTTCCTCCTGACTCGTCACAATGCTTCCGGCGCTGATATTCAGATTCTGAGACCGGATGGCCTGACTGATGGCATTGATGGTGAGGCCATACCGCTGCAGCATTCCCGGATTCACTTCCACAACGATCTGCCGATCCGGGATACCCCAGGTATTGATCTGAGAAATCTTTCCTGATTTCAGCAGATCATCCCGGAATTCCTCCATGACCTGCTTCAGGGTGAAGAGATTTTCAGGACCGTGCAGGATGATGAGCATTGCCCGGTTCCATTGGGTATTCTGGTAAATGACGGGCTTTTCTGCTGCTGCCGGATAATCACTGATAGTATTGACTGCATTCCGGACCTTGTCCAGTGTCTTGCTGATGTCGGCCGACGGATCCACCTCAATGAACACTTCTCCGTAGTTATCCATACTCAGTGATGTGGTCTGAACGATGCCCTCCAGGCCCTTGAGATTCTCTTCGATCTTATTGATCAGGCCTTCCTCCACCTCAATGGCGGAGGCACCGGGGAACGGAATATCCACAGACAGATAATTCAGTTCCATTTTAGGCCAGATGCGCATTTTCAGGTTCATCAGGCCGATCGCTCCGGCCAGAAGGATGACCAGCATAATCCAGTTTGTGATGATGGAGTGACGGATGAAATAGCTGATAAAATTTTTCATTGTGCTTCCCCGTATCTACAGTTCTTCACTGGAATCGTCAGCTGCATCCGCATCCGGCATCAGAATGCCCAGGGGATCCGTAAAGCGGATATCCATCCCGATGAGCGGTTTCTGCAGCTGGGTCGTCACGACGCGCAGACGGCCGGGAATAGGCGTGGATGTGAATATATAATCATCCTGGCTGGCGGTCACCTGAACGGGCAGAGATCCGAGCCGGAAGCTGTCCGCGACAAAGATACGGTTATCCTGATTGAGAAGGTGACGCGGGAGCCGGCATACATTCTTCAGGATCCGCCCGGGAATACGCACATCCACAAAATTACCGGGAAAGAAGGCCGGATTCAGATCCTTATTGTTCAGCGCCACATGCACCGATACGGTCTGGGAGCTGCGGTCGAGTGTGGTATTATACCGGGCAATTTTTCCATCCAGATGTAGTGCCGACTGGCCGGGGGCGAGAATCACTGCCGGATTTCCGGTTTGGATATCAAGCTCATTGAAATCACTGAGGGGAAGGGGAACGGCTACTTCCAGATTTACCGCATCACTGATTTCGGCGAGAATCTGTCCCGGGTTGACAATACTTCCTTCCCGAATACCGTCCGACACCACATATCCGTCAAAGGGGGCGGCCAGCGTATGATAGGCAAGCTGGAGTTCAGCATTTTTTACATTATAATACATGCTGTAGATGTTTCTGAGACTGACCTTGATCTTTTCCCTCTGAGATGTGACGGAGGGCAGGGGCGGTGTTTCCGTCCGGATATCCAGCGTAGACAGGTACCGGTTCCATTTATCATAGCAGGGCTTGTCTTCCCCGTTTACGAAGTCGGGAATGAGGGATACAATGGCATTGATCAGATTTGCCCGGGAAAGGTATACGGTATTTTCCGCCTCACGCCGGTCAATCTCAATCAGAATATCACCCTTTCGAACGGCCGTGCCGGCCTTCAGGTCATTGCGGCTGTAGACCACCTGTCCGTTCACGGCAGAACTGAGAGACAGGCGATTGACGGATCGGATGGTGCCGCTTCCGCTGATCTGAAGCTGAAAATCCTTGTATTCCGGCACAATCACATCGACTTTCCGGGAGGCCTTCGCTGTGGATTTATGGTTTGATACTTTCTGTGTGGTTGCCAGCAGCTGCATGATCAGCAGGCCGGAAATGATTATAATGATGGTAGAAATTCCCTTCCAGCCTCTGGATAAGAAAAAATGCAACACGTTTGTCATATTCTGTCCCTTCGTTTCTTAGGTTGTTGACGTCAGTATGACGTCCATTCCCGGAATATTGTTGTCACTTTTTTATAAAAATAATCCATCGATTCCCTTATGCAGACTTGCCGGTTCAGGGAATTGCCCTGAGTAAGGATTCACAGAGGAATGATTTGCCGGCTTTCCTGTTTCGGGCGGAGAAAAAATAGTGTAAATTCCGCCGATACCAATAAGGGTTGAGATGGAAATTGAAAGCGGAAAGGCAGAGCGATGAGCGAAAAAGAATCACTATTGAAAAAGAGAATACATATTTATGATGATATTGACGATTCCATTAAGGGTGATATCAGCAAATTAGGCGAAGCGTATTCCCGCTTCATCAGCGCAGCGAAAACAGAACGTGAGGCGGTGCGCATTCTCAGTTCCGGACTTGCAGATCAGGGATTTATCCCGATGGAAAAAGCGACGAAGCCCGGAAAGGTTTATATGGACCATCTGGGAAAATCCCTCGCGGCCTTTGTACCCGGACGCCGGGATATCCGGGATGGCCTGAATATCATCGTCGGCCATATCGACAGCCCGCGGCTTGATCTGAAACCCAGCCCGCTCTATGAAGATCAGCAGCTGGCCTTTTTCAAGACCCATTATTACGGCGGCATTAAGAAATATCAGTGGCTGTCCCGGCCGCTGGCTATCCATGGTGTCATCTTTCTGGCTGACGGAAGCCGGAAGGATGTGGTGCTGGGAGAGGACGAAGAAGACCCGGTCTTCACTATCGCCGATCTGCTGCCTCATCTGGCCGGAAAAGCGCAGATGGACAAGAAGGCCAACGAATTCATCGAAGCGGAAAAGCTGAATCTGCTCATCGGATCCGAACCTGAGAATAAGGAAAAGGACGGCGACGATCAGCGTGTCCGCAGGCATGTCATGAAAATTCTGGCCGACCGGTACGGAATCCGGGAAGAAGATTTCATTTCGGCTGACCTGGAAGTGGTGCCGGCGGGCAGGGCCAGGGATATCGGCCTGGATCGCTCTCTCATCGGTGCCTACGGCCATGATGACAGAGTCTGTTCATGGGCCGGCTATAATGCGCTGTGCCGGATGGAAGAAGGTGACAGGCCTTCGCTTCTGCTCTTGCTGGATAAGGAGGAAATCGGATCTGCCGGAGCCAGCGGCGCCCACAGCTGGATACTTGAAATGATGGTCGGCCGTATCCTGGCTCTCTACAATCAGGATTCCTATTCGGCAATGAGAGACTGTCTCAGCCGGTCAGCCTGTCTGTCCGCGGATGTGAATGCGGCCGTGCATCCTGACTATATCAGTGTGCATGATAAACTCAATGCGGCCTGGCTGAATGAAGGCGTGGTGCTCACCAAATACACCGGTGTACGGGGTAAATCCGGCGCCAGCGAAGCCAATGCTGAATTCATCGCGGCTCTGAGAGGCCTCTTTGGCGATCACAACATTCGCTGGCAGAGCGCGGAGCTGGGCAGGACCGATGAAGGCGGCGGCGGAACCATTGCCCTTTTCATGGCCTATTACGGTATGCAGGTGGTGGATCTCGGTATCGGGCTCCTCGACATGCATTCTCCCTTCGAAATTGCTTCAAAAGCGGATCTGTACATGATGGAGAAGGCCTTTCATGCCTTTTTCAACACCTTCTCCGGTGTCTCCGCTAAATGAGGAAATATTTTCCCCTCAGGCCGTTATTTGTGTTGAATTAACTGATTTATTGTAATATGTTTCATAAATTAATGTGGAAATAAAAGCGAAAGCTGATACGATGGTTAAATGCGGGAAACGAAATTCGAATATTAAGGACCAAGCAATAAGGTAAGAGGGATACTACCATGGCAGGAAAGCGAGTGCTGACGGTTGACGATTCGCCCACGATGAGGAGGATCATTGTTAATTCACTGAAAAAGATTGGTTTTGATGACATTATTGAAGCGGATAACGGTGTTCAGGGCCTGGAAATGCTGGAATCGAATGAAGTCGACCTGATCATTACGGATTGGAATATGCCGGAGATGAATGGCGAACAGTTTGTAAAGAAGCTCCGCAGTGATGACAAGTACAAGGATACTCCCATCATCATGATTACGACGCGCGGAATGAAGGATGATGTGCTGACGGCTGTGAAAATGGGCGTCAACGGCTATGTGGTAAAACCCTTCACTCCGGAAATTCTCAAACAAAAATTATCGACTGTAATTACGATCTGATGGAGGAATAGATGGATTCAATCAACAGCTCAATGAACGAAATTGTTCAGAAGATAGAGGAAATGCGGGGCTTTTTCAAGGTTGGGGATGAAGTGATTCCCTTTCTCGCTGATTTATTCAATTTTCTCAAGGACGTGATGCCATTGGTCACTGAAGTCAATACATCCCTGAAGGATGGTGCACATAAACTTCCCACTGCCTCCGACAGAATTTCCGATGTAACCCAGGCCACCGAGATGGCCACCAATGAAATTCTGGATAAACTGGATCAGATAAACAACATGGTTGCTGATATCCGTGGTTCCGTGAAGAAGAACAAGGCCGAGACTCTCGATAATATCGAAGGAATTATCATGGATATTATCTTTGCTCTTCAGTTTCAGGATATTACATCCCAGAAACTGGAACATGCCACCCGGATTCTCAATGCCATTTACACGAAATTCACGACACTTTTTGCCAGTATAGACAAGCTGAGGGCAAACTCAATATTCGGTGCAAAGGTGGCCAATGCACTGGCAGAAATCGAAGATTCTGACGATGTCGTGAAGAATCGCGAAGAATTCAATCAGGAAACAGAGGATGTGATCAGGCACGAAAGCATTTCACAGGACGATATCGACCAGCTTTTTTCCTGACAGCTCTTTAATCATGAAACCGAGTAAAATCCTGAAAAACATTCCGCCTTCGGGAGGAGAGAAGCCTCAGGCCCGGCGGGTGCGCGTATTCAAGAGTACGGCACTGGGTGATGGCGATACGGTAACGATCGTCTCTGAAAAGGGCCAGGTTCTCAAACGGTCCGAAGCGGAAGTCACGCCGATTGTTGAGGATGGCGTGATTGTGGGTGTCGTGCATCAATGCACTTGTGGAAAAAAATCTGAAATCCGTTTTGAATTTGAAGAGTAGGTTCCCGTGTCTCCAATACCCATAGAAATCAGCCCGGATAAGATGACAGCCTATGTCATCTGCGAAGGATCCGAAAAAGAATACGGCTCGGAGGATGTTGTACTGAAACACCTGAATGCGGAGGGGGTTCGTTTTGGTATTGACAAGGAAAACCTGCATTTCAGGCTGAAAAGCGCCAAGCACGGAGACAAGGTGCTCGCGGCCCAGGGCAAGGCTCCTGAGAACGGTGAAGATGCCCGCCTTGTCTATCTCGTGGATTTTAAAGATATGGTGATGGAAGGTGAAAACGCCATCAAGCGTGTGGATTTCAAGAAAATCCGTGAATTTGTTGAAGTGGAGAAAGATCAGGAACTGGTTGCCAAGCTGCCAGCCTCGAAGGGAAAAGCCGGACGGAATGTTTTGGGAGACGCAGTTTACAATCCGGGGAAGGATATTGAGCTTCCTGCCGGAAAGAATACCTATATAGCGGAAGATGGACTGACCCTAAGAGCAAAAATCAGTGGATACCTTTCTATGACAGACAAAAAAATGATTGTCGACAATACGCTTACGATTAAGGGAAATGTCGATTTCAGTACCGGCAATATTTCCTATCAGGGTGATGTTGTGATTGAAGGTGATGTGAGGTCCGGATTCAAAGTGTTTGCCACCGATGATATCCTCATCAAAGGCAACGTGGATGCGGCTGACATCTTTTCCAAGAATGGCAATATCACCGTGGAACTGGGCGTTCTCGGCAAGAATAAGGCCAAGCTCCTGGCGGGGCAGAATATTGTCTGCGGCTTTGTGCAGGATGCATCCGTCGGCGCAAAGAATGATATCATCATCCGGCGCTATGCATTTAATGCCTCTCTGTCGGCCGGTCAGAAAATTCTTGCTGTCGAGGAGGAGGGACTCATCCGCGGCGGTACCATCGTGGCCGATGAAAGTATTGAAGTCATTTCCGCCGGATCCCTGCAGAACAAGGTAACCGAGCTGCGGATCAGTGATTCGGAATATTATGAGCAAGATACGCAGGAGCTCGAAAAGAAACGCAGCCGGAACGATCTGGAAGCAGAGCTGTCTGTGGCCCGCAAACGCTATGATTTCCTCTCACTGCTGGGGCAGCGCCTGGGGAAACTGTCTGCCGAAAAACAATCCGAACTTGATTCGGTCCTGGAAAAGATTTCAAGTCTGGAAGCAAAAATCGAGAAGGAAAAATTAACGCCTGCTCCGGAAGCTGAGGACAGTAAGGATATTGAAAAGGAAAAATACATCATTGTCAGAGACCGCTGTTACCGGGGTGTCAACCTGCAGATCGGGGAAGCGCAGACGAAGATTGAGGAACATCTGATGGCATTGAAAATTACTCGCAGAGATGATGCATTAGTTATAACATCACTCGATAAGGGGGAGTGACATGAAGCAGGATCTGAGAATACTCGTTGTTGATGATGAAAAGCCCATCGTCGATACCCTTCTTATATATTTTGAACGTCTCGGTTATAATGTGACCGGTTACAGTGATTCGGTCAAGGCTTTTGAAGTGCTGCAGACCGAGCGGTTCGACATTGTTTTTACCGATCTGAAGATGCCGGATGTGAGCGGAATGGATATTGTCCGTCAGATCAAGGAACAGCACAATGATACGCTGGTTATTATTTTCACCGGTTATGCCACCACCGATTCGGCCATTGAGGCCATTCAGTACGGCGTATATGATTATATCCGCAAACCCTTCAAACTGGATGAAATCCGTGTCGTTCTGGACCGGGCCATCGAAAAACTGCTGCTGAGACGGGAAAATATCGCGCTCAACCGCAAAATCGAGAAAATGCTGTCGCAGGTGACAATGCTGGCGGACATCACCGCCATCCTGTATCAGGTGGATGCCTTTGATGAGGTTTCGGGCATGATCCTCGATACGCTGACCGAAGGCCTGGATATTTCCAAGGTCGGTATTATCGGCCGGAATGATAAACACGAATTTTCCGTATTCAGTCACCGGAATCTTCCCGATTCACTGGTTGACAATCTGAATTTTACCGAGCATTCAAACTTGAATGACAGCCCGATCACCGCAGATCAGGCCCTCATCCTGCATGAAATCTTTGACAAGGGGCTGAAGGTGGACGGCGTGTCGGTGTGGCAGGAAGATTCCATCAACGAAATGATTTTTGTTCCCATCCGATATCTGGATCATATTCACGGATATATTCTCATCTGTGATCCGGAAAATGAAAATTTCAACCACGATGACATTATCCGTCTGACCACCATCCTGTCAACTCACATTTCGCCTATCTTCCAGACGGAAAAGTATGATTACAGCACGAAGAAAAGTTTTTCCAAGACCTTTGATCAGCTGGTTGTGGATATGACCAGCGCGGAAATTGATCTGGCCAAGAAACAGAGTAAATCCGTGACATTTGTTCTCTATCATCTGCAGAACCTGATTTTTCTGGATCAGAACGTGAATGTGACGGATTATGGTATGCGTTTCAAACAGCGCATCATGGAGGAATTTGAAGGAAAATACGATGTCCTTCAGCAGTATTATGATTCCGTACTGGTTATCATGCCCGGCGCAAATCCCCTTGATATCGAATTCAATTCCGCGACCATCAAGCAGGATATCGAAACTATGTTTAAAAATGAGGATTCTGCGGCGATGTTCACAGTGCACTATGCGGCCCACACCTTTATCAAGAGTCAGGATAATGCCCTGGATATCCTCAATGAACTGAACCGGAATATTCTTAACCAGAACGTGGAACTTCCCGAATCCATCTGATCGCAGATATGAAGTTCCCGTCAAGCATATTTTTATCCTGAAAGAAACCCATGTCAAAACGACTTCTCATCGTCGATGATGATGCCAGTATCCGAAATGTTCTGAAGGAAAGTCTCGAGGAGGAAGGCTACGAGGTGGATGCATGCCGTGACGGCTTTGCAGCCTTGGACAGTCTCAGGGAAAATCCGGCGGATCTGGTCATTTCCGATCTGATGATGCCCGAAATGACGGGTTCGGAATTGCTGAAGAAACTTAAGGAGGAATCCATCGACTGCGGTTTCATCATGGTTACGGCCTACGGAACCATTGAGACGGCCGTGGAAGCGCTTCAGCTCGGAGCCTTTGATTTCGTCACCAAACCCTTTTCCATCAAACAGATTACCTCGCGTATTGCGCGGTTTTTTGATTTTACCGGCCTGCAGGAGGAAAACAGGCAGCTTCGGAAACAGCTGTCAAAAAGCTCCTCAACAAAGAACCTGGTGGGCAGCAGTCCGGCCATGTCCATGATATTCAATCAGATAGACATTGTCGCCCAGAGTGACGTTCCGGTCTTTATCGAAGGGGAGAGCGGCACGGGTAAGGAACTGATTGCCCAGGCCATTCATGACGCGTCCCCGCGAAGTGAGCAGCCTTTTCTGAAGATTAACTGTTCGGCGATCCCGGATACACTCATCGAGAGTACGCTTTTCGGACATGAAAAAGGCGCCTACACCCATGCGTCAAAAATGACCAAGGGCTATTTTGAGGAAGCGGACGGCGGTACCTTTCTGCTGGATGAAATCACCGAAATGCCCCTCAGCATGCAGGCAAAATTGCTGCGTGTTCTCCAGGAGGGGGTCATCACCCGCGTCGGTAGTTCGAAGGAAATCAGGGTCAACGTACGGATTATCGCCACTTCAAACCGGAATCTGGCCCAGGCTATCCGTGACAACCAGTTCCGGCAGGATCTCTATTACCGCCTGAATGTTTTTCCTGTCAAAGTTCCGCCTCTCCGGTCCCGCAGTGAGGATGTGCCGGGGCTCATTCATCATTTTCTGGAGAAAAACCGCCAGAAATACGGCTATGAGGAAAAGGAGCTGGACAAGGAAAGCCTTGAACTGCTCATGCGCCATTCCTGGCCCGGGAATATCCGCGAACTGGAGAATGTCATTGAACGGGCTGTGCTCTACGCCGGATCTGAAAAAATTCTCAGGCCGGAGCATCTTTCCTTCGGACAGGAGGAAGAGGACAGCCAGCTCGGAGATTATAACGGCGCTCTCATGTCCATCGCCGAAATGGAAAAGATTCTCATATACAATACCCTGAAAAAAACGAATAATAACCGGACCCAGGCCGCGGACATTCTTCAGATCTCTGTCCGGACCCTTCGAAATAAACTTCATGAATACGAAGGAACGGCAGCGGATGAGGATGATGCCTGACCCTGCCACGGTTTCCCGCGAATTTCATAATACTCTGAACATCATGGCCGGAATCCTGACTTTTCAGGATGTGCGGGTTGCCGAGACCCCTGACGCCTACGAAGCCCTGCAGGCTGTGGCGGAGGAATACCGGCAGCGTTACGGACAGCTGCAGATTTCTGAAGTTCCCGATGTGCACATTTCCCGACGTCTTTTCAGGGAATTCGGGATCGAACCCACCAAGTACCGCCCGTCATCGGAAGCGCTGCTGCGCCGTGCGCTGAAGCAGAAGGATCTCTATTCCGTAAACAATGTGGTGGATGTGAGCAATCTCTGCGCGCTGGATTTTCTGCTTCCGAACGGCGTCTATGATCTGCAGCGTATTCACGGTTCGGTTGTTCTGGGGCCGGGTGCCGCCGGAGCCGGATATGATGCCCTCAATCATCGCTTTGTTCATCTGGAGGGGCGTCTGTGCCTCAGTGACGGGGAGGGAGCCTTCGGGTCTCCCATGACTGATTCGCTGCGCTGTTCAGTGAAGGATGCTACGGGCCGGATTCTTGCGGTTCTGTACGCACCGGCGAAGTATCCGTCAGACAGAATGGAAGGACATCTGAACCGCTTCTCCGAACGGATGGCCGCCTATGCAGAGGCCAGCTGCACCTTCGCCCGGATTGTGCCTCCCGGGCAAAGCTGCGGGATTCCTGATTAAACAATTCTGTGCCGGGAATATCATTCACACCGGCATTTATTCCTGACAGATACTGACTTGGAGTGCGGCAAACAAAGAGATTGGAATGTTGTGACTGCTAAAAAGATGCTATATTATCACGGGGACGGATACGGATTATGAAAAGACCTGATTTTAGTGACGTACTCAAAGAAGACAGACTGTTTTTTGATGGTGCCATGGGCACGTCCATACAGCAGTACAACCTGGGTCCTGATGACTATCAGGGCAGGGAGGGCTGCCCGGAAATTCTGAACCTGAGCCGCCCGCAGCTGATTCAGGGCATTCATGAACAGTATTATCGCGCCGGATGTAATGTGGTGGAAACCAATACCTTCGGTTCGTCCGAACTGGTTCTGGGCGAATACGGCCTGGAGGCCGACGCATACCGGCTCAGTAAAATAGGCGCCGAACTGGCACGGGAGGTCGCTGCCGGTTTTCAGGATCCTGCCATTCCCCGCTATGTGGCCGGGAGTATGGGACCGGGATTGAAACTCCCTTCCCTGAGACACATTACGCCGGACTCGGTGGCCAGAGCCTATCTGCCCCAGATCCGCGGCCTGATGGATGGCGGTGCGGATATTCTCATTATAGAAACCGCTCAGGATATGCTTCATGCCAAAACCCTCCTAAGTGTCGTATTGAAGGAATTCAAATCCCGCGGCCGTCTGCTTCCCGTTATTTTATCCGTGACTATCGAAAAAAGCGGGACCATGCTGGTGGGATCCGATATTTCCACGGTTATTCACACATTCCGGAATTATCCTCTGACGGCTCTGGGTATCAATTGCGCCACCGGGCCCCAGGATATGGCGGACGCGGTGAGAACGCTTCATGAACAGTCACCTTTTCCCGCCTTTGTCATGCCGAATGCCGGTTTCCCTCATACGGTTGATGATCACTTCGTCTATGACCTGAATCCGGAACAGTTTGCCCGCCAGATGCACGATTACCTGCGCCGTTATGACCTGAATATTGTCGGCGGCTGCTGCGGCACGACGCCGGAACATCTTCATCACCTTATCCAGGGTGCGCCCGCTCTTCATCATCCGCTGATGCATGAGTCCAGAAATCCTGAATACAGCGTAACCAGCCTGTATTCGGCTCAGCCCCTGAACGTGACGCCACCGCCGCTGCTCATCGGAGAACGGACCAATGCCACCGGTTCGAAAAAATTCAGGGAAGCGCTGCTGGCTGATGATTTTGAAGCCATGGCCGGGATCGCCGCGTCCCAGATCGCCGAAGGCGCCCACGTGCTGGATGTGAATGTCGCCTGGGTCGGTCGGGACGAAGTCGCGGATATGCGGGAATTTATCTGCCGTCTCAATACGGCATCGACCATTCCCCTGCAGATCGACAGCACAAATCCGGATGTGATGGAAGCTGCCCTGCAGAATACTGCCGGAAAATGTATCCTGAATTCAGTCAATCTGGAGGAGGGAGAGGAGCGGTTTGACCGGATTGCCGGTCTGGCCTCCCGCTACGGCGCATCGCTCATCATGCTTACCATTGACGAAGAGGGAATGGCCAAACGCTGCGAGGACAAGCTGCGCATCGCGCGCCGCATGATACGACGGGCTGTGGAACTGCATGGCCTCCCTATTCAGGATTGTCTCATCGATCCGCTGACCTTCACCCTGGCAAGCGGTGATGAGGACAGCCGGGGGCTGGCGATGGAAACGCTGAAGGCCATCCGGAACCTGAAAAGTGAATTTCCCGGCCTGAAGCTACTGCTCGGCCTCAGCAATATATCCTTCGGGCTCAAGCCGAAGGCGCGGCATGTGCTGAATTCCGTCATGATGGATGAAGCCGTGAAACAGGGCCTGGATGCGGCCATTGTTCATGCCGGCCGTATCATCCCGCTGCACAAGATCCCGGATGAGCTGCAGAGTCGCGCTCTGGATCTTATTTATGACCGGCAGCATGGTCCCTCCCTGTCGCCGCTCCTGTGCTTCATTCAGGCCTTTGAAGATCACGCCGTGACAGATTCGGAGGAAGAGGAAATATCCCTGAGCCTGGAGGAAGGCCTGAAGAAATCCGTCATTGACGGAACGCGGAAACGGATTCTTCCCCTGCTGGAACAGGCTCTTGAGATTTACGCGCCTTTTAATATCATCAATGAATTCCTCCTGCCCGGCATGGAGGAGGTGGGACGTCTTTTCGGCGCCGGAAAAATGCAGCTGCCCTTCGTGCTGCAGGCGGCCGAAACCATGAAAATTGCCGTTTCGCATCTCGAGCCGCACATGGAGAAGCAGGAGAACGGAAACCGGGGAAGCCTGCTGCTGGCTACGGTGAAAGGGGATGTTCACGATATCGGGAAGAACCTGGTGGATATTGTCGTTTCCAATAATGGATTCGATGTGTTCAATATCGGGATCAAGCAGAGTATTGAAAATATTCTCGCGGGTGTGGAAACGTATAATCCGGATGTCATCGGCCTCAGCGGCCTTCTGGTCAAATCCGTGCAGGTGATGAAGGAATATCTGGAAATCTTCCGGGACCGGGGCATGACCATTCCTGTGATTCTCGGCGGGGCGGCCCTGACCCGCAAGTATGTGGAAAACGAATTGAGACAGATTTATCCGGGCCCGCTGTATTATGCGGCCGACGCCTTCAAGGGCCTGGACCTGATGAAACGGATCTCCTCCCGCAGCCATGAAGCGCTCATGGCCGACATGACCGCGCTCCGGCCTGCCGTCACACCGGCTGCCGCATCCGCCACCGGAACGCTCCGGGCTCTGCAGACTCCGCCGGCGTCATTCGCAGTTCCTGCGCCGGACCATCCTCCGCTGCTGCGCCGGGGAAATCCGGATCCGGATGACGTCCTTCCCTTTATGGATTTTAAGGCGCTGTTTCGCGGACAGTGGCGTCTGAAACGGCTGGACGACTGGTCCGATGACGAATACGAGGCCTTTCTGAAGAAGGAGGGCCGGGATGTCTTTGATGCCCTGATGAATGAAACGGAAGTCAGGGCGCTCTTTGACCTGAAATATGCCTACACCTATGTGTACTGCCTCGCGGACGGCGATACCCTGCAGCTCTTCCGAAATCAGAACGATACTGAACCCTGCTGCAGCTGGGACTTTCGCAGACAGAAGGGAGGAGGCCTGGCCATTCCTGATTATTTCCGGACTTCGGCCGACGCGGTGAAGGACATTCTGCCCCTGCAGGTGGTGACCTCCGGTTCACGGATCGTTCCCTATCTCAGCCATAACTATGAAGACCATGAATATAAACGCTATCTGTACCTGCACGGCATTTTCGCCGAAATGACGGAAGCGCTGGCCGAGTACGTGCATGGCCTGATCCGAAAGGATCTCGGTTTCAGCGGAGAGGACAGCAAGCGGTCACGGCGCTATTCCTTCGGCTATCCGGCCTGTCCCGACCTGGAACAGCAGCGGGAGCTTCTGGCCATTCTGCAGGCCGATTCCATGGGGCTGTCCCTCAGTGAGGAAGACCAGATTGTTCCGGAGTTTTCCACCTCGGCTTTTATCGTTCATCATCCGGAAGCGAAGTATTTTTCGGTTTAATAATTTATAAGGAGAACGCAGTGGATATAAAGGGGAAAACGGTACTGATCAGCGGAGCCTCATCCGGTATCGGGGCGGCCTGTGCGGAGGTCTTTGCCGCGGCCGGCTGCAATCTGATTCTTTTTGCACGCAGGCTGGAGCGGCTGACGGAACTGAAGAAAAATCTGCTGCGGGAGCATTCGGTGAAAATAGAAATATTCCAGGCGGATGTCCGCGATGCAGAGTCTCTGAAAAAAAATTACGAGGCGCTTCCCGCCGACCTGCTGCCGGTGCAGATTCTGATCAATAATGCCGGCCTGGCCCGCGGATCGGAGAAATTTCACGAATTCGATCCCCGCTATTTTGATGAGGTGCTGGATACGAATGTGAAGGGCGTGATCAATGTGACCCGGCTTGTGCTGGACGACATGATCCGGAATCAGGATGGCCACATCATCAATCTCGGTTCCATCGCCGGTCATCAGGCCTATCCGGGCGGCCATATCTACAATGCCAGCAAATTTGCTCTGCGGGGCCTCATGGATGCCATCCGCATCGATACGGTGGACACGGATGTGCGTATCAGCAGCATTGACCCGGGGATGGTGAATACGGAGTTCAGCACGGTGCGCTATTACGGGGACAGGGAGAAGGCCGATGAGGTATATCGCGGGATTGATCCGCTGCTGGCCCGGGATATTGCCGAGGGAATATTATTTATCGCTACCCGTCCGCCTCATGTGAATATCAACGAAATGGTGATCATGCCCACCCATCAGGCGACGGCCACCATCAAGCATTATCAGAAATAAATTCGAAAGGGACTGCCATGTCGATCAGACGAATCGGAATTTTAACCGGCGGAGGTGATTGTCCCGGATTGAACGCTGTGATCCGGGGGGTCACGAAAACAGCGATTAACCGTCACAATATGGAAGTCATCGGCTTTCAGGACGGCTTCCTCGGCCTCATCGAGGAACGCTTCATCAAATTATTTTCAGAGCGTGTGTCCGGTATTCTGCAGGAGGGCGGGACCATACTGGGATCCTCCAATACCGCCAATCCCTTCGCTCACAAGGTGATGCAGAACGGGGAATGGATTACGGTGGACCGCAGCGACCAATGCATGGATCTCTACCGGGATCTGGGCCTGGACGCCCTCATTGCCGTCGGCGGCGACGGAACCATGAGCATCGCGGGTGAACTGGCCAAAAAGGGCGCCAATATCGTCGGCGTGCCCAAGACCATCGACAAGGATCTGATGGAGACCGACACCACCTTCGGTTTTGATACCGCCCGCTCCACGGTCATGGAGGCCATCGACCGGCTCCACACCACGGCGCAGAGCCACCACCGCGCCATGCTGGTGGAAGTCATGGGACGCAATGCAGGCTGGCTGGCGCTGGAGGCCGGACTGGCCGGCGGCGGCGATATCATCATCATCCCCGAAATTCCCTATGATATCCATGAGATCGTATCCGTGGTGCGGAAACGCTCCCGCTTCGGAAAGAAATTCAGCATCATCGTCGTCTCGGAAGGCGCCCGGCCCATCGGCGGTGATCAGGTGGTCAACCGCGTCGTGGAAAATTCGCCCGATCCGGTGCGCCTCGGCGGCGTCAGCCACGTCATCGCCAAGCAGATTGAGGAACTGAGCGATATCGAGGCCCGGGTCACCATTCTGGGACATCTGCAGCGGGGGGGGACCCCGTCCTCCATGGATCGCATCCTGGGGACGCAGTTTGCCGTCAAGGCCATGGAACTGGTGGTGGAGAAGAAATTCGGACAGATGGTCGTGCTGAAAGGCAATCAGCTCTCCTCGGTTCCGGTGGAAAAGGTCATGAATAAACAGCGGACCGTTCCCAAAAACAGTTATCTCATCAAAGCCGGACTGGATGTGGGCGTCAGTTTCGGTGCAAATATTGAAGCATAAATCTCTCATATTCACCATAGGTCCCCTGAAGTTATGCCGCTTAAGGAAACTATCGAGGATTACTTCAAACGTAAAATCCTGCCCCGTTTCAGTTATCCGGAATTT
>JBJKQR010000027.1:0-71061 GCA_046735395.1 Fidelibacterota bacterium
TCCCAGATTAGGCAGAGGCCCGGCCCCCATACTCAGCCAGCCGTTTGCTCCCTGAAGAACAGAAATTGTGAAAACAAGCAGAAATATTCGTTTCATCAGCAGCTCCGGTTTATGGATTTGAACTTCAATATCAATTTACTTTGGAAAAATACCTTCTGAAATATTTTATTTTATAATCTCTTTCCCCGTTGCTCTGGTGTGTGTAACTTTCGGCCGGTTAAACGGAGACGGAATTTTGCCAGCGAGCTTTCAGATCATAGCCAAGCCCAACGGGGCAGTGTGCAATATGTCCTGCTCCTACTGTTTTTACCTTGAGAAGAAAAGTCTGTACCGCCACCATTTCTCAAATGATCCGCACATGTGGGCCATGGAGGAGGATGTACTGCGTGACTTCATCCGAAAATATATTGACGAGAGTCCGTCCCGGGATGTTCATTTCATCTGGCAGGGCGGGGAGCCGCTGCTCAGTGGTTTGGAGCGCTTCCGCCACATTGTGGAGCTTCAGGACGAATACGCCGGAACTCACCAAATTCTGAATACGCTACAGACCAATGGAACCCTTATTGATGATGACTGGGTTCGCTTTTTTCGGGATCATCGCTTTACAGTGGGACTCTCCATTGACGGGCCGGCTGAAATGAATGATATCATCCGGAAGGGCGGAGCCGCCAGCCAGGTTCTGGAGGCGGCCCGGGCCCTGAATGCCGCCGGCGTCTCTCTCGTGTCTCTGACCTGTGTCCATGCCCGCAACCGGGATCACGGCGCTGACGTGTACGAATTCCTCAGGGAAGCCGGTTTTACCGTACAGCAGTATATTCCCATAGTTCCCCGGAAACCGGGAATGAAGGACGCTCTGCTGCCGGGAGATTATGCCCGCTTTCTTCTCGATATCTATGGGATATGGGTGGCGCGGGATGTGGGATCGGTTTTCGTCCAGCCCTTCGATCTGGCCCTCGAAGCCTGGATGGGTCAGCCAACCCATCTCTGCGTATTCAACCGAAGCTGCGGCGCTGTGCCGGTCATCGAAAAGAACGGAGATCTGTACAGCTGCGATCATTTTGTGGATGCGGAGCACCGTATCGGGAATATTCAACAGGACAGCCTTATGTCCATGATGACATCACCCCGGCAGGAGGCTTTTGCTGCAGAGAAATCCCGGAACCTGCACCCTGACTGCCATAGCTGCCCCTGGTTGTTTGCCTGTCACGGCGGCTGTCCCAAGGACCGGATCAAGGACACGGAAGCAGGCCGGCAGAATTTTCTTTGTACGGATTATCAAACCTTGTTTAACATAATTGGGCCGGACATGGAATACATGGCCGGAGAGTTGAAGAACAGGCGCTCCCCTGCGACCGTCATGCAGCGGAAGACCCTATGAAAGGAGACGAATGAAACGCCGTAAATTTATCAGAAATATGGGACTCGGAACAGCGGCTCTGGCCTTTCCGGTGCTGTTTTCCAATTGCATGGGAAAACGCCGTCCCAATATCATCTTCATCATGAGTGATGATCACGCCGAACAGGCCATCAGTGCCTATGGCAGCAAACTGATCAAAACTCCGAATATCGACAGGATCGGGAATGAAGGCATCCGTTTTGAGAATTCCTTTGTGACCAATTCCATCTGCGCGCCCAGCCGGGCGGTCATGCTCACCGGCAAATACAGCCACCTGAATGGCCTCCGGGATAATCGCGATACCTTTGACAACAAGCAGCTGACTTTTCCTAAACTGCTTCAGAAACACGGGTATCAGACCGCCATCATCGGTAAGTGGCATCTGAAATCCGAACCCACCGGTTTCGATGTGGCCAAGGTCCTGAAAGGGCAGGGTGTCTACTATAATCCGGCTCTCTATGATAAGGGCGTGAAAACCGATTATATCGGCTACACAACGGATATCCTTACCGATGTGGCTCTGGACACGCTGAAGGATATGGACCCGTCCAAGCCGTTCTGCATGCTGCTTCATCACAAGGCACCGCACCGCAACTGGATGCCCGATGCCCGCCACCTTGAGGATTTTGAGGATGTGGAACTGCCCTATCCCGATAATCTCTTCGACGACTACGAGGGACGTCCCGCTGCCGAACACGCGGATATGCGCATCCGGGATATGTACCTTTCCTTTGACCTCAAGCTTCATCCGGAATTCTTCGGGACGGAGACGGGAACCGGTGGAAGTGAATCCTATGCAAAGACGGTCGTTCAGACCTGGGAAGATACCTATAACCGGCTTACACCGGAGCAGAAGGCTGCCTGGGATAAACATTACGACAAGGTAAACCGTGAATTCAGGGACAAGAAGCTGCAGGGGAAGGAACTCACCAAGTGGAAATATCAGCATTACATGAAGGATTATCTGCGCTGCATCCTGTCAGTCGATGAAAATGTGGGACGGGTTCTGGATTATCTGGATCAGAATAATCTGACCGAGAATACGGTCCTTGTCTATACATCGGATCAGGGATTTTATCTGGGTGAACACGGCTGGTATGACAAGCGTTTCATGTATGAGGAATCGCTGAGCATGCCGCTGCTCATGCGCTATCCCCGCGAAATCGGAGCTGGCCAGGTGAGTAAGGACCTGGTGCTGAATCTGGATTTTGCCTCCACGTTTCTGGATTATGCCGATGTGAATATTCCGGCGGAAATGCAGGGCGAATCTCTCCGTCCCCTCATCCGTGGCCGGGCCAAACACTGGCGGGACGCCATCTACTACCATTACTACGAGTATCCCCAGGGATGGCATAAGGTGAAAAAACATTACGGAATCCGGACGCAGCGTTATAAACTCATCTATTTTTATGATGATGATGAATGGGAACTCTACGACCTGCAGACAGATCCCCACGAAATGCATAATATCTATGACGAGAGTGTCCGGGGCGACCTGATCCGAAGCCTGAAGCAGGAATTGGTTCAGCTTCAGAAGGAGTACGGTGAGACTGAAGTCCTGAATATCTGAGGACGTCATTTCGGACAGGATGCTGTGACAGAACCGTTATGGATAATAAATCAAGGATGTGATAATGAAAATGTTTGAACCTCTGAGAATAGGCGATCTGGAACTTCCCAATCGGCTGGTCATGTCGCCGCTGACCCGTTGCCGGGCTCCTGAAAGGCTGCCCAATGCCATGATGGCGGAGTATTACCGCCAGAGATCCGGGGCCGGTCTGATCATCAGTGAGGGGACGGCTGTCAGTCCCATGGGAGTGGGCTATCCGGATACGCCCGGGATCTGGTCTGAGGCTCAGTGTGAGGCATGGAAACCGGTGACGGATGCCATTCATCAGGCCGGTGGACGGATTGTCATGCAGCTGTGGCATGTGGGGCGGATTTCCGATCCGGACTATCTGGATGGCCGTCAGCCTGTGGCGCCGAGTGCGATTGCGGCAGGCGGTACGGTGAGTCTGCTGCGCCCCAAACGGGATTACGCAGTACCCAGGGCTCTCGAAACCGATGAAATCCATGCAATCGTGGATGACTACGAACGGGGGGCGGCAAATGCCCGAAAGGCCGGGTTTGACGGAGTGGAAATCCATGCCGCCAACGGGTATCTTCCTGACCAGTTCCTGCAGAGCCGCAGCAACCATCGAAGCGATGACTACGGCGGCAGTATGGAAAACCGCAGCCGCTTCCTGATGGAGGTGACGGATGCGGCCATTTCCGTCTGGGGGGCCGGCCGGGTCGGTGTCCATCTTGCTCCCCGTGGTGACTCCCATGATATGGGTGATGAAAATCCGGAAGCTCTGTTCCGCTATGTTGCGTCCGAACTGGGAAAACGCCGTATTGCCTTTATCTTCACCCGCGAACATTATGGAGAAGCTGCTCTCAGCCCGCTTATGAAGACGAATTTCGGGGGCTGCCTCATTGCCAACGAAAAATTGGACCGTGACAGTGCAGAATCTCTGCTGCAGGCGGGAGATGCGGATGCCGTTGCCTTCGGGCGGACCTTCATAGCCAATCCCGATCTGGTGGAACGCTTCCGAGAAAATACGGATCTGAATCATCCCGATCCGGATAGCTTTTATCGCGGCGGATCTGTCGGGTATATCGATTATCCCTTTCGGAAGGGGTGAGTCACATTTCGGCAGAAGAACCCGGCAGAATTGAATATCCCGCTATGAAGTGGTTTTCAGCAGATGAAATTATGTATATTTCGCAATGAGATCAGGAATGAAGGGCGAAAGACAGAATTCGAATTCAATCATTATTCGCGGCGGCCTGCTGATCGGCCTGCTGATATGGGTGGGCGGTACCATTATCCTCTACTCCGGCCGCTACAAGGGAACGGTCTGGAACGAGCTGCGCGAGAGTTTCCCGCACTTTACCTTTCTTCTTCATTTTATTCTGCTCCTCATGTTCTTCGGCCTCAGTTTTGCCATCTGGCGGAGTTTTGAAAATAACCGGCGTATCACGTCTGATTTTCTCAGCAGCGAAAAACGTTTCAAATTTCTGCTGAACAGCGTTTCCGATGCAGTGTGGATCAGTGATCGTGAAAGCGGAGAACTGCTGTACTGCAATCCTGCCGCTGAACACTTTTTAGGTCTTGGTGATCATCCTGTCCCGCGAAAAGCCACAGACTGGATGGAACGGGTTCATCCGGAAGACCGTGCCGTCGTGGAAGCGGACATCAGTGATGCTCACAGCAGGAAGGAACATCGCATCATGTTCCGCACTCTGGATGAAAATGGCGAAATCCGGCATCTGCTGCTTCGCTGGAACAGATTTCGTGATGATGCGGCCAATCAAAGTATTCAGGGTACTTTTCTTACCGATATTACTCAATTGATACAGAATGAGGATGAAATAAAAACCCTTTCCCGCAGCCTGTTATCGGCTCAGGAGGAGGAACGCCACCGCATTGCCAGGGACCTCCATGATCACATCGGACAGGGACTGGCCAGCATCCGGCTGCAGTGTGAAAATCTGGGCAACAGCTTCAGCGATTCTGCTCTGCCGGAATCCGAACGTCAGGATCTGACGGAAGGGATGGCATCGCTGGTGGGAACACTCATTGCCGATGTGCGGAATATTTCCACGGGCCTTCATCCGCCGGAACTGGATCAGCTGGGACTGGTGCTGACTGTCAGCGATTTTTGCCGGCAGTTCAGCAGGGAACATTCCATTCCGGTGGAGTTTCAGGCAGCAGCTCTCAGTGATATTCGCCTGGAACGGGCCAGTGAGATCAATCTTTTTCGAATTGTACAGGAAGCTCTGACCAATATCGGGAAACACAGCGGAGCCTCCCGGGCCTCGGTGAAAATGGTGCGCCAGGGGCCGCGCATTCTTCTGAGGATTGAAGACAATGGTGACGGCTTCGATGTGCTGGATTCACGGGAGAATGCTGCCCGGACCCGGCATATGGGAATAAAGAGCATGGAGGAGCGGGCCCGGCTCCTGGACGGAGAATTCAGTATCGTGAGCAGGCGCGGAAGCGGAAGCCGTATTCTCGTAACCATTCCCTTCAGGGAGAGAACATGAGCGACAGAATATCCATATTCCTCATTGATGACCACAGTATGGTGAGAGCCGGGATCAGGGCCATCATCGAACGGAACGAAAAATACCGGGTGGTCGGTGAAGCCGGGAACGGAAAAGAGGCTCTGGAATTATGTTCCGGGCTCAAACCACGGATTATCATCCTGGATATTGATCTTCCCGATATGAGCGGCCTGAATCTTATTCAGAAACTGAAGGCCATGCTGCCTGCATCGGAAATTATGATGCTGTCCATGTATTATCAGCAGAATTATATCAATAAAGCCCTGTCCGAAGGCGCCAAAGCCTATGTGATAAAGGAAAGCGGCCAGGAAAAACTTCTGAAGGCGCTGGCAGCCCTGGAGGAAGGGGACATTTATATTGATGGGAATACGGCCGCCTCGGGTCAGGACCTTTCAGAACGGAATAACGGCAGCGAGGAACATCTGCGGGATGAAGCCTATGAAAGTCTGACAGGCCGTGAACAGGAAATTATGCTCCTGCTGGCTGAAGGCTGGTCGGTGAAGGATATCGCTGCAAAAACCTATATCTCCGCGCGAACGGTCGAAAATCACCGCAGCAGTATTTTCCGGAAACTGGGCCTGCAGAATCTGATCGAACTGGTTCGATATGCGGCACGTCTCGGCCTTATTGATCTGGACACCTGGAAATAATCAGCACTCATCTTTCCGAAAAGGTTCATATTTTTCACATCTGAAAAACGGTGTTTCCGCCATGCTCTGCAGTGTGCGGTCACAGGCTGCGAATATCACCTTGCCGTCCGCTTGCTCATTTCGTAATTTCGCCCATATGTTCGATATAGCTGTGCATCCGGCCGGGCTGCGTCCCTGCCTGAAGGGGACCGGAATCCTGGCCGCAGTTCCGTTGTATGCAGCGAATGAACCAGGGACAGCCACCCCCGAAATGGGGATACCTGCGCTTGTCTGGCTTCTGGTGATTATCACTTTTCTCGTCAGCAGCCTTCTGGTTATTCTCGTCCGGGCTCTGAAGGAAAACAGGAATCTGAGAAGCGAAGCGGAAACGAATTCACGGGAAATGAACCGACTGTACCAGCTGCTGCAGCGTCACGACCGCAAACATAAGAATATGCTGGCCCGATTGGAAACCAGCCGGGAAAATTATAAGAATATTTTTAATTCCGTATCCCATGGCATTGTTCTGGTCAATCCCCTGACCTTTCAGATCCTCAGGGCAAACAGCCGGTTTCAGCTTATGCTGGGACGGGATATGAATCCTCTCGTTCAGACAGATATCCGAGACCTTTTTCCTGAAAGCGATAACCAGGATTCTCTTCTCAGGCTCATTGGCCGCTGCATGCATGAGGAAAAAGTTCACAGTGACTGGTTCATGCAGACCGGTCCCGGTCCTGAAGACGGTACCTGGGTAAACCTGAGTCTGATCCACAGCCGGTATGAGGATGAAACCTGCGTGCTTATATCCTTTGCCGATATCAGTCAGCGAAAGATGGCTGAAATGGATATTCGTATCACGAATTTATATCTGAATGCCCTGCTGCGGATTCACCAGGCTCTGAATAACGATGCCATCCTTTCCGGCTGGAATGTGGAAGTGCTTCAGATAATCAATGAAACCTGTACATCCAATGAAGTATTATATATGGAGCGTGAACAGGAATCGGGTCCCTTTCTGAAAGTTGCGGATTATCATCCGGAACTGAGCCTTTCTCAGGGCTTCACGGACAGCATGATACCGTCGCTTTCCCTGCCTGCGGCCATGACTGATGACCTCGCGGCCGGGCGGGAGATCGTGCTGGGCCCCTTCGAAAGCAGA
This sequence comes from Fidelibacterota bacterium, assembly GCA_046735395.1. Taxonomy (GTDB): domain Bacteria; phylum Fidelibacterota; class Fidelibacteria; order Fidelibacterales; family DSDE01; genus JBJKQR01. The sequence goes on from JBJKQR010000027.1 coordinate 7,295, forward strand.
AAAATCCTGAATATGCGGGAAAACAATGACATGCTTCAGTCACTGGTTTTTGTGCCCGTGTTTTTCCATAATACGCTGAAGGGCCTCATTGTCCTGGTGTATCAGTACGGCGGAAAACAATGGTTCAAATACGAATCCGATTTCGTTGCGTCCTGCGCAACCGCCCTGGCTCTCTATCGTGAACGCCAGTCCATGATTGCCGCCATCAATGAACGGGAACAGCAGTTCAGGACTCTTGCCAATAACCAGCAGGCCGGTATCTTCATTGTCAGAGGCAGAGAAATCGTTTTTGCGAATGCCCGCTTTTTCGAATTGAGCGGCCTGAAGAGCACCACCCGTATCAATACCCTTTTTAAATTTATTGCCGACATGTCCAGATCGGAATTCATCTCCAATATGGCTATGCTGCAGGCAGGCCGACGCAAAATGATCCGTATGGATCTGGAAATCCGCCTGCCCGATCAGCGCATCAACTGGCTGGATTTCTTCGGCTCCCGGATTCAGTTTCATGAGGAAGACGCGCTGCTCTTTTCCGTTTACGACATCACCCAGAAAAAAAGGGCTGAAAAACGTCTGAAACTTGCCCAGTTTTCCATTGATACGGCCATGGACTGTATCATCTGGTTCAACGATACGGGAAATATTACCTATGTCAATCAGCAGACCTGTGCGTTGCTGAATTATCAGCCGGATGAACTTCTCGATCATCATTACAGTCTCATCAACGAGGAATTTACTGCTGAAAACTGGGATTCAATCTGGCAGGAACTGCTGAAACAGGGGAATAAGGCGGCCCTGCAGACACTCCTCACCTGTCATGACGGAACGAAGGTCCCCGTCGAATCCATGCTCGAGATTTTTCACTTTCAGGATCAGGCCTATGCCTTTACCTACAGCCGTGACATCCGCCGGCGCCTGGAGGAGGAGCGGAGCAGAAATGAACTGAAGGAACAGCTGAACCGGGCCGAGCGTCTTGAATCCCTGGGCTTTATGGCTGCCGGTGTCGCACATGAAATCAATAATCCCATGATGGGAATTCTGAATTACACTCAGATTATTCATGACAAGGTCGATGACCGGGACCTGAAATCCTACACTGAAACAATTCTCAGGGAGGGATCCCGGATTTCTGAAATTGTCAGCAAACTACTGGACTTTTCCAGCCCCCGCACGGATATTCCCGTTCCCGTACTTTTTGATACCATCATTGAGGACAGCCTCGTGCTGGTGGGAGCGAATCTGAAGAAGAGTCAGATTATTCTGGAAAACCGGATTCCGAAGCGAAGCATCCTGCTCAGCTGTAAAAAAGGATCCATTCAGCAGGTTGTCCTGAACCTGCTTCAGAATGCCCGGCACAGCCTTGATAAAAAATTTCCATCCTCGAATGAGAACAAGCGCATCGTGCTCTCGGCCGAATTTCGTGTTCAGGATGACCTGTCCTTTGTGGATATCGTCTTCAGAGATCACGGAAATGGAATCAGTCCGCGCCATCTTCCCCATATTTTTACTCCATATTTCACGACCAAAGTGAGAAATGAAGGAACCGGCCTGGGACTGGCATTATCCCATTCCATCATTCGTGAACATGGCGGCCGTCTCAGTGTCCGCTCTGAAGAGGGTGTTTTTGCCGAATTTATCATGTCGCTTCCCGCCGAACCTGTTTCGGGAGACCGGGTATGAAAAACCAGGTCGGCATCATGATTAAAACGGGTATTTTACTTGGGTTTTGCTTCCAGATGGCCCTTGCCGCAGCGATTCAGGGTTTTGTCCGGAACAGCATCAGTGATGAACCGGTCGCTATGGCACAGGTCCGGGTGGAGAGTTCCACGGATACATTACTCGTATTTCAGCCGGTTTTTACTGACACGGCAGGTTTTTTTCGTATCGACCGACTTCCGGCAGGAATTTTTCAGGTGGCGGCCGTCAAGGACAGCTTCTATGCTGATGTTGTCTTTTCAGTACCCAGTACGGACAGAACTTCGAAGGCCGAAAATGTCCTGATTCATCTTATTCCGGTCGACCGGGAATGGAAGGGAGATTATTGTTTTCATATCGGATCTGTGGACGTGGTGGCAAAGGAGCATTCCCTGCTGCCGGAAGCGGATTACGAGAGCAGGAAGGTGAATGAAGGAGATCTGAGACATATGCAGGCCTCTTCGCTGGGAGATATTCTGTATCTGCTGCCGGGATCGGGCGGTCGGAATAATCCCGGGCTCTCCGCTTCACAGCGTGCGGTGCTTCGCAGTACAGAATCCGAAGGAATTGAAGGACAGATACAGAGTCTGGGCACGGCCGTTCAGGTGGATGGACAGGATATGTCAGCCATCGGTGGCGTGAGAACGACAGATGCCATGATCGGCCCCGATCTTCGCGAAGTTTCCACGGAAAATGCGGGGGAGGTGGAAGTGATCGAGGGGCTTGCTCCGGTTGAATACGGAAATTATACAAACGGCCTGATCCGGGTGAAGAGCCGTGCTCCCCGCTTGCGGAATGCCTTCAGCGCCAGAGTGAATCCCGATACGAAAACGCTCTCCTGGTCCCAGGGATTTCACCTGTTCGGGCTGCCTTCAGAGTACCTTATAGACTATGGCTACAGCGAGAAGGACCCACGGATCCGGGGTGATGAATATCATCGGCTGCATGGCAACCTGAAGGTGTCGGACATGGAAAATGGAAACGGTTCATCACTGAGCCTTGATTTTTCACGGATTCTGAACAGCGATGCGCCGGCCGGACCCTTTAAACTTGTGGATTTTGACAGCGGATACAGGACGTCTGTAAATTTTATCAGTTCTGTCCGGAACGCGGAGAATGTTTCGATGGAATTCCAGGCAATCCTTTCCCTCAGAAACCGGGATGAGCATCATGAAAAATATGTGGCTGAACCCAAACTTGTGACGCGTGACAGCAGCTGGACAGTGGATTCACCCGACGGGCCTGTCCGGATGGATACAACTCTGGTTGATCTGCTTCCGGGCTATATCGGCAGCTATGATATCCGGGGACAGGAGTGGAGCGCGGCCCTGAAATTCCGTCATACGAAGCCCTTGAAGCAATTTCCGGGAAAGACGAACCTGGTCTGGGGCGCTGAAGCAAAACTGGATATAAACCGGGGCCAGGGTTTTATCGTGAATCCGGAGTGGAGTTATTACGGGGTTTATTCCGGACGGCGAAGCTACCCTTTTGACAGCTATCCGGGGCAGCTGCAGATTACTTCCTTCATCAGTCTGAGGGGACAGCTTCTGCATCAGGCCGTATCCTGGAACAGCGGCCTCCGTCTTGACGGATTTTCACCGACGGATAATGTCAGCAGCTTCAGACAGGGCAAGGTTCTGCAGCCCAGAGTATCTGCGGTGTGGAAAATTCTGCCAGGCCTGTCTCTGCGAAGCGCCGCGGGCCGTACAGTACAGAATGTGACCCTGGCACAAATCTACAGTGAACCGAAATATTTTGAATATCTTTCAGATACAGTGCGCGTTACTGAAATTTATAAGCAGGAAAACCGGGATTTGAAATACTTTCCAACAGATCGGCTGGACATCGGCCTGGAATTTTCGCCCCGCTCCTGGATGAGCTGCCGTCTCACCGCGTACAGCCGGTCAACGGAGGGTCTCCCCATACAGGTTGTATATCCTGCCGGTTTCGTACAGAATCCGGATACACTCACCTCCAATACCTGCAAAGTGTATGAGAATAGCGCATACAGCCGGCAGCAGGGACTGGAATTTCGGCTGGTCCTGCACCGCAGCCGCGCTGTCCGGCATTATCTGGATATCAGTTACCGGACAAGCGTCTATGGCAGTCAGAATCTGATCTATCAGCACAATTATCTTGCACCCTTTGAAACGCTCTGGTATCCGGCACCTGAAACGCATCGAAAAGATCTGCATGCCGATTACCGGATTTCCGGAATCAGCCCCGAACTGGGAATGTGGGTCACTCTGGAGTGGCAGGCTGATCTGATGAGCAGTTTCCGGAAAATCTATGCCACAGCCATGTATTATAGAAATATGGACGGTGAAGACATACCCTGGCATGAAGGAATGGCCGTTGCCTGGGATGATCGGCGAATTAGCTACCCGGCGCTGTGGAAAATGAATTTTCGGGTGACGAAAAGCCTTGGAAATAATACAGATATCAGTCTTTATATAAATAACGTACTGGATAACAGGGGCCTGGTGATTCATCCCTATTCCGGTGCGGCCAGGGAAATTTATCAACCGGTATTTTATGGATTGGAGGTAGGACGAATATGGTAAAAGTAATGACATCTCTGATGGTGGCGGCTTTGTTTGTCGGATGCGGATTGTTGTCGGATCCGGGCAGTGATCCTGTGACGGATCTAAACATCACACTGATCTATGCGGAAGCAGGGGATTCCATTCCGGTGTCGGGCGCCGAAATGACCCTGCAGTCGGTAAATTTCAACAGTGATCCGATTACGGTCAGCAGCGACAGTACGGGAAGGATACATCTCTCAGCGATTCCGGCAGGTCTGTATTCGTATTCGGTAAGCGCAGATCTGGCCCGGCCTGCTCAGGATTTCCCCGATTCATCCGTGATGATTCCTCTGGTGGCCTCAGGGCAGATTGACGGAAAATCCGGGACCACGGATGCAATAACGATAGCTTTAATGCCCACGGGCAGCAATCCCGGATTGAAAATCAACGAATTATATGTCGTTGGCCCGGTCAATAACGACTACTATTTTCAGGATCAGTTCATTGAATTGGTTAATTCATCATCGGATACGGTATATCTTGACGGAAATATCATCTGCAGGATGAAGGACAGTTATGAAGTACAGGCAGTTTTTGCTTTTCCGGGAAATCCGGGAGGCCACACTTATCCCCTTGCACCTGCTCAGTACTCGGTCATTGCGGAAGACGCATTGAATCATCAGACTCTGGAAGGAAGCAGTATCGTCTATCCGACCAGCGTGGATCTGTCCGGCGCGGACTGGGAGTTTAAAAACAGTGCGGACGTGGCTGACTGGGATAATCCTGATGTTCCCAACCTTGATAATCTGGAAGAGGGCTATACGAAGGATTTTATGGTAAACCTGATCTCAGATATCGTTCTTATTGCAAACGGCGAGGATCGGGATTTTACGGATGGAATTGATTATTCCACGATTCTGGATTGCGTGGAATATTCTTCAAAACAGGATTATATAAAGGATGTGGATCCCATTTTAGACAGAGGCTGGGCCGGCGTCGGCATGGAACGCTACAGCGGCCAGTCCATGCAGCGGATTGCTCCGGGAATGGACAGCAACAATTCCACCGCGGATTTCGAGATTATGTCGACACCCACTCCCGGATATTAATGAAATTTCTGCTGCTGTGGTTTCCGGTTTCACTTCTCATGGCTCTGCAGAATCCTGCAGGGCCTGTGCACTTTCTGACAGATTCTTTTGATACATCCGCTTTTGTGAACGGCGAGCGGCCGGCATACAGGATTTCCCTGACGGCTGCCACGACGATCCGGGATACGGCGCGTTCCTTCGATTCCCACCGAACGGACGCTGTCCGCCTCGTAGTCCAACAGCATATTCCGCTGAAGAATAACTATGATCTCGACTGGATTCTGAATTATTTTCAGAATACGGATTACAGCCGTTACGGCAGCACTGCTTTCGATTATTATTCCCGCCTGGTCAATCTGGCCGACTTTACACGCGGCCGCATAAACTGGAACGGACCCTCTTTGGGATTTCAGCTGAAAAAACAGGCCACCCGCAGAGTGCTGACCTTCACGTCATCCTACCGCCTTGCGCATGGGTTGAAGGATCACTATCCGGAAACCGAAACCATTCTCAGGGAGGGCAGGGCAGGCGCAGAGCTCAGGCTGTTTTCACCGGAAAAGGCGCAGAGCCTTACTCTCAGTACCTTTTTCATGTCTCGCCAGGAAGCACAGGACGCGGAATCCCGGGCCATGGACCTGAGGATGAGAACGATGCTGGGAGAGTACAGCTGGTTCAATGAATCGCCTTCATTGAAAATTCGCGCACGCCGCAACGAATGGGTCATGGGTTTCGGGATAAATTATGAGAAAAAAAGATTTCCATTCGATGTGACGGATAGTAACTTTTCGCTCGGATTGCAGAGCAGCACCGGAACTGTTGAAGTCGGTACCGGTACTGTGTTGCATTTCAGGGCTGGAGAAATACCCAGGATGACAAGTTTGGATTGGACGCTGAGCATTCCGGATGGATATGAAGCAATGGGATTGAGCATGGGTATCAGGGGATCCTATTTCACGGATAATGTCAATTCCGGCGAAATGCAGCTGAGGTCTGTCCTGAGCAGAAATTCCGGATTTACTGCCCACGCAGCGCTTTCTCATCGGAATTCATTTTCTCTGGAGTTTCGCCAGTCCCTGAATAACTTCAATTACCGGGAATATCTGAATGGATTTACCTGCGATCAGGTTCTGAGGAGCACATCAGTCAATCTGAAACTGAATGGCAATATTTCACGGAGAGTGACTGTGAGCAGCACTGTGAGCGCAGAACAGACGGACCGAGATTTTACCTGGCCGTCACCGCGGCTGCGGAATCTGAGCGCTGATCTGCGCATATGCAGAACATCAATGGATGGATCTGCAGTGACACTGCATCCGGTCCTTTCCCGCAGCTGGCAGGGAAATGGAAAGCCGGAGGGTTTTTCCCTGCTTCTGGGACTGGATTTCAGCCGATAAGTGAGGAATTTGAATATGAAAAATCGAATACCGATGCTTCTGTCAATTCTGCTTGCCGTATCAAGGCCGGCAGGAGCATCTGAGTGGGAAATTGTAAAGGAACCGGTGCAGATCGAAATGCCGGATCACCTCTGTTTTACGGATCCGCTGACCGGATATGGGGTCGGTGCTGAGGGTTTAGTGAAGAAGACCGAGGATGGCGGCGTGACATGGACCGTTCTCAGAGAGGCGGACGGCAGTGGCATAGACTGGAAACGTATTGCCTTTTCCGGTGATTCTGTTGCGTATTGTATTGCAGATTCCGGGTATATCTATAAAAGTACGGATGCCTGCAGACACTGGGACATGGTGGGGGATACATCGGTCTCCAAAGTGAGTTTTTCCGAACTTTGTGTCGTGAACCCGGATCTGGTCTATGTCATCGGGCCCGCTGCGACCTTTCTGAAGACAGACGATGGAGGACTGACCTGGGTAAAAAGTGATTCAACTTTCCTGGGCCAGGATCTGGATGGCGGGATTGATTTTCTCGGTGAGAATTTCGGGGTTGTGATTTCCGATGATAAGGCGGCTCATACCTGGGCAACTTATGACGGGGGACAGAGCTGGTCCTATGTCAATATTGCCTCGGTATTTCCACTGGGAGCTGTCAGCAAAAAAATCTACGACGTGGCCATCGGCAGCGACAGTACGGTCGTGATCGTCGGATATAACAATTTTATCGGAATTTCACATGATGGGGGACGGAGTTACCAGAATTCGGGCGGACTGACGGCCGGATTTCCATATCTGGAAGCATGTCAAATACCGGGCGGGCGGATTTTTGCTGCCGGGACAGACGGACATCTCTTTCGCAGTGACGACAGCGGTGCGTCCTGGGACACGCTTCAGACAGGAACGGGCCATACTCTGAGCTATATGCAGTGTTTCGACCGGGATCGGGGATTATTTTTCTACGCAAACAGCTTCTGCTATAAAACTGAGGATGGCGGCACAACCCTGCAGCCTGTTCTGCCCTGGCCTTCCGCAAATTTTGACGCCCTGGCTGCGACCGATGAAAAGGTTTTCGTGGGATGCTGGGGTGGCGGAGAAATGAGTATCGCTGCCCGGCCCGATATGGAGTGGAGCTTTCCTTCCAATCTCTTTACAAATTATACGGGAAATATTACCTCCATGTCCTTCGCCGGGAATGATTTCGGCGTATTCTCAGGTTGGAATGGGTTCCTCGGCCTCACGGATGACGGTGGACAGACCTGGACCGTATCTCCCAACCCCATGTCCGAGGCAAGCAATAAAACGATCTACTGCACACTCAGGCAGTCTGTCGATAATATTTATGCCAGCGGGACGAAAGGCTATTTCATTCAGTCCTCTGATGGGGGAGCAAGCTGGGAAAACCGGCCTAATGAAATCAATCAGACAATCAATGATTTTACATTTCTGGATAACGGACGCCTGGTTCTCGTGGGAAACTCCGGTACCGTCTGGGGTGATTCGGATACGTCGGAGACCATCCGGCTGATACGGGACTTCGGATCCATGGCGATGAAGTGTATGGCCGCGTCGCCCTCTGCACTGATCATCGGGGCCGGCGATGGTGTACTGTTCCGGGCAGATCCTGCAGCCCCCGGTGAACTGGATACCGTGTACGTGAACAGTTCAGGTGATGCGATCAATGACGTGGCGATCTGGGGCGCTAACTCTATCTCTACTGCCGTTGGAAATAACGGACTCATCGTATTGAGCCTTGACGGAGGCCGGACCTGGGAAGAAGAGGAAAGCCCGCTTCCCGGCATCAACCTGAAGCAGGTGGCAGAAGCTGGCGGCATGCTCTGGGTGGCTGGAGATGCCGGCACCATTCTGCGAAAGGGCCTCTTTACTTTCGATGATGGGATTGATGACCGGACACTCGTTTCCGGATTTCAGCTTTCAGGGAATTACCCCAATCCCTTCAATCCGCAGACGACGATTTCATTCCGTCTGGATACGGATTCACAGGTGACACTGGCTGTGTATAATTCACTCGGACAGCGGGTGGCGCTTCTCATGCAGGACAGGGTTATGCCGGCCGGTGCCTATACCCGGCTATGGAACGGGCATGGAGATCATGGCGAACAACTCGCCTCCGGACTCTATTTCTGCCGGATGACTACGCCTTCAGCCGTGAAATCCATAAAAATGCTGCTTTTGAAATAAACCATATTTTACAGTAATAAAAAAAGCCCGCAGATCGCGGGCTTTTTGTTTTTATTTGGAAATTCTCAGGCTTTGGCTGCCAGATTTCTGAGCACCGTGTGCAGGATTCCGCCGTTTTTGTAGTAGTTGATTTCCACCGGCGTATCGAGGCGGCAGATCACATCAAAGCTGCGTTTTTCGCCGGCGGCGTTCTCAGCCGTGACCTGAAGCGTCATGCGAGGCGTGATGCTGCCTTCCAGGCCGGTGATGCTGTAGCTCTCTTCACCGCTCAGGCCCAGGCTCTCGCGTGTTTCGCCATCGGCATAGACGAGAGGCAGGATGCCCATCCCCACCAGATTGGAACGGTGAATACGTTCGAAGCTTTCCGCGATGACAGCCTTGACTCCCAGAAGCAGAGTGCCCTTGGCAGCCCAGTCACGGCTGGATCCGGTTCCGTATTCCTTACCGGCCAGGACGATGAGTGGCGTCCCGGCTTCCGCATATTTCCGGGATGCATCATAAATGGACATCTGCGTGTTGTCGGGAAGCGTGCGGGTCACGCCGCCTTCGATACCGGGTACGAGCATGTTTTTCAGCCGGATATTGGCAAAGGTACCCCGTACCATGACGGCATCATTTCCCCGACGGGAGCCGAAGCTGTTGAAATCCCGGCGTTCCACACCCCGGTCGAAGAGAAATTTCTCCGCAGGGCCTTGGGCCGGAATGACTCCGGCCGGACTGATATGATCGGTGGTAACCGAATCACCCAGAACGGCGAGCGCGCGGGCGCCGCTGATATTTCCGGTCTTCGGCAAGTCCCGGGTCAGACCGATGAAAAAGGGCGGTTCCTTGATGTAGGTACTGCTCTCATCCCAGGCATAGAGATCATTCTCAACCGTATCGATCCGGTTCCACAGTTCATTGTCGGTCCAGACATTTCCATAGTTGTCAGCAAACATTTCCGGCAGCAGGGAGCTGCTGATCAGTTCCTGAATTTCTGTCTGTGTAGGCCAGATGTCCTTCAGATAAACGGGTTTGCCGTCTTTGCCGGTTCCCATGGCTTCCGTGGTCAGGTCAATATCGGTGCTTCCGGCCAGGGCATAGGCGACGACCAGGGGAGGAGATGCCAGAAAATTGGCGCGAGTGTGAGGATTGACGCGGCCTTCGAAATTCCGGTTACCGGACAGCACCGCCGAGGCAACCAGGTCACCTTTCTGAATCCCTTCAGCCACCGCGTCGTCCAGAGGACCGCTGTTGCCGATACAGGTTGTACAACCATAACCGACAATATTGAAACCGATTGTATTCAGGGATTCGAGCAGCCCGGCTTTTTTCAGGTATTTTTCCACAACCTTTGATCCGGGTGCGAGGGATGTCTTCACGTAGGCCGGAACGGACAGTCCGCGTTCGACGGCTTTTTTTGCGACCAGACCGGCGGCGATCAGGACGGATGGATTTGAGGTGTTCGTGCAGGATGTGATGGCTGTAATCACCACCGACCCGTGCTTCAGCGTCACATTTTTCCCATTGACTGTGACCTCGGCTTTTGCATCAAGCTGATCGGGTTTCAGGCCGAAACCGCGGTTCTTTACATCATCCGTCAGCGATTTCCGGAAGGTCTGTTTCATACTTTTCAGGGTAATGCGGTCCTGAGGGCGTTTAGGCCCGGCCAGGCTGGGTTCCACACTGCTCAGATCGAGTTCCAATACAGCCGTGTACTGCGCCTGGGGCGTGGAATCGGTGCGGAACAGTCCCTGAGCTTTGCAGTAGGCTTCGACGGCATCCACGTCTTCAGCGCTGCGTCCGGTATTTCTCAGATAATCCAGAGTGACATGATCAACCGGGAAAAAGCCCATGGTGGCACCGTATTCGGGAGCCATATTGGCAATGGTGGCCCGGTCCTCGAGTGTCATGGAGGACAGGCCTTCTCCGAAGAATTCCACAAATTTTTCCACCACATTATGCTTGCGGAGGATTTCGACGATGGTCAGGGTCAGGTCGGTGGCGGTGACGCCTTCGTTGAGCTCGCCATGAAGCCGGAAACCGACCACTTCGGGCGCAACCATGTAAATGGGCTGGCCCAGCATGACGGCTTCTGCCTCAATACCGCCCACACCCCAGCCCAGAACACCCAGGCCGTTGATCATGGTGGTATGGGAATCGGTTCCCACGAGCGTGTCAGGGTAGAGTGTTTCGCTGTCATTCACCACACCCTTGGCCAGAAATTCGAGATTGACCTGATGAATAATGCCCGTGGCAGGGGGAACAACCCGGAAATTATCAAAGGCATTCTGCCCCCATTTCAGAAATTTATAGCGTTCCATATTCCGGCTGAATTCCAGTTCGGAATTTTTTTCGATGGCCTTGGCATTGCCGTAATAATCCACCTGTACACTGTGGTCGATCACCAGATCAACCGGGCAGTGAGGATTGATTTTCCGGGGGTCGCCGCCCATGGCCTTCATGGCCGAACGCATGGCCGCAAGGTCCACAACAGCCGGAACTCCCGTGAAATCCTGCAGGATAACGCGGGCGGGTTTGAAGGGAATTTCAAATTTTTCGGGCATCTGGGGCTGCCAGTTTCCGATTTTTTTCATGTCATCCTGAAAGATTTCCTTCCCGTTGATGTTCCGGAGAATGTTTTCCATCAGAATACGAATGGAAACGGGATAGGTCTCCAGTTTTCCGATAAGTCCCTTTTCTTCAAGGACTTTCAGATCGTAATAGCGGTACGATCTGGATCCGACGTTCAGCGTTTTCTGAGCGCCGAATGCATCTTGAGTCATCTCTGCCATAATTACAGTTCCTTTTTCGTTTCGTCTGCTGCCGCGACGCTGGCCAGGGAACAGTTCCGGATGCATTTCAGGATATTGGTGATAAAATCACTCGCTATCGAATAATACAAACTTGTTCCTTCCCTGCGGTTTTTTACAATGCCTTTCCGCAGCATCAGTCGTAAATGTTGACTTGTTATTGCCTGAATCTGGTTAATTTCGTTCTGGATTTCTCCGACACTGTGTTCTCCCGTTTCCAGAAATTCAATAATCTGAATTCGGATTGGATGTCCCAGGAGTTTGAGGACACCTGCTGATTTTTCCAGAAAGACCGGATCGATGCTGTTATTCATAATTTCCTCAAATAATGTTCAGTTCCTGAAGCCGCCGGTATAAGGTCGGCTCCGATATTGCCAGAAATTTCGCCGTTTTTCCCCGGTGATTGTTAAAGCGTTCCAGCGCGGACAGGATATAATTCTTCTGGAACATTTTCGTGGCTTCGTCCAGAGAGCGGTTGCTGTCGATAATGCTGGCCTTCAGATTTTTCTCATACAGATAGGGGGGAAGCACTGATATATCTATCATTTCGGAATCACAGAAGATCATGGCCCGTTCAATGATATTTTCCAGTTCACGGACTTCGCCGCGCCAGTCGGCATTCATCAGGACCTTCATGGCATCATGAGTCATGCCCCGGATATTTTTTCCCAGCTCCTTGTTGAAGCGGCTGATGAAATGGTTGGTGAGCAGGGGAATGTCATTCTGGCGTTCCTTCAGTCCGGGCAGGCGGATATTGACTACGTTCAGCCTGTAGTACAGATCTTCCCTGAAATTCTTGTTTTCGATTTCCTTTTCCAGATTCTTGTTGGTGGCGGCGATAATCCGGACATTGACTTTCAGCGGTTTGCTGCGACCGAGGGGGAGGATTTCCTTCTGTTCGATGGCGCGCAGCAGCTTCATCTGAAAATTGGGAGAGATTTCGCCGATTTCATCAAGGAACAGGGTCCCGTTCTGAGCCAGCTGGAAGGTTCCGGGATAATCCTGAACGGCGCCGGTGAAAGCGCCTTTCCGGTATCCGAACAGTTCACTTTCGATGAGTGTGTCCGGGATGGCGCTGCAGTTCAGACTGATGAAGGGATGGTTCCGGCGTTTGCTGTTGTAGTGAATGGCGCGGGCTACCAGCTCCTTGCCGGTACCGCTGCGTCCGTTGATAAAAATATTACTGTCCGTGTTGCTGATCTTCGTGATGATCTGAAATACATCCTTCATGGCCGGGGACTGGCCGATGATATTGGCAAAATCATACTGATGGTTCATTTCCCGCCGCAGCCGGATATTTTCCTGCTCAAGCAGTTTATGCTCCAGAAGCTTTTCCAGCTTGATGACCAGACCTTCGAATTTGAAGGGTTTGATGATAAAATCGTAGGCGCCTTTGCGCAGGGCCGTAATAGCGGATTCCATGGTGCCGTAGGCGGTAATGACGATAAAGAATATCTGCGGCGCGTAGGCCATGGTCTTTTCCATGAGGGTCAGGCCGTCCATGTCCGGCATTTCCAGATCCGTGATCACCACATCGTAATGCTGTTCGCGGATGAGTTCGAAGGCCTGCCGGCCATCCGCAGCCTGATCACAGTTGAAACCCTTCTTGTTCAGGATGCTGAGCAGGGATTCACGGAAAATATCGTCGTCATCGACAATGAGAATTCTATTCAGCATTGACGGCCTCCTCCTGCGCAAGCGGCAGAACAAGATGAACGGAACTGCCTTTGCCCTCCGAGCTGTCGATCCAGATTCGTCCCTTGATGGCAGTAATGATGGTATGACACATCCACAATCCCAGGCCTGTACCGTTTTTCCCTTTTTTACGTGTGAAAAAAGGATCGAAAATATGAGGGAGAACTTCGGGTGAAATACCGCAGCCATTATCCTGAATATCGATGAATATTTTCCCGTCCCGGCATTCGGTGCTGATCACGATGATAGGCTCAGCCTCATCCTTCACCGCATCCCCCGCATTCAGCAGAATATTGATGAATACCTGAAGAACATGATCGAAACTCAGTTGTATCAGCTGCATCGCCGGACAGAGATAGGTCTCGATCCGGACCTGTTTCAGATTCGAATCATAGTTAATGATGCGGATTGCTTCCATCATGACCTTGTTGATGTCCACAGCCTCAATATTGGGCTGCATGGGGCGTCCCAGATCCACCAGCTGTCTCACCTTGTTGTTCAGGTATTCCATCTGCGTGGTCATCAGCCCGAGCTTTTCCAGGATGAAACTGTCTTCCGTATAATCTTCAAGTACCTGCACCAGTGAGATGATGGCATTGGTGGGCTTGGAAATGTCGTGAGCAATGCCGGCGGCCATCCGCCCCATCGCCGACAATTTTTCACTCTGAGCCAGCTGAAGCTGAAGTTTCCGCCGTTCCGTCACATCACTCCCGAAAAAGTGATAGCTGAACTGGTGGCCGGTTTGATCATGAATAATCTTTTTAATGTTCCAGATGCCGTAGACCTGTTGATCTCCGAAGCTGATCAGAAAGGTGATATTCTGCAATTGGGCATGTCCGGTCAGCTGATCAATAATTTCTGATTCAACCTTCGGATCCACATCGAAATAGCGGAAAAAATTTTCGCCGCCCAAATCCTTCTTCAGGCCTGTGAAACTGTTGCGCAGCCAGCTGTTTACATCGAGAATGCGGAATTCCGGATCCAGAGCCAGATGGAAAAAATTTGCGGAGGATACGATTTCCAAGTCTTGCGGCCTGTCTTCCATTCTGTTCTGCGCATCACTCATATTCGAAAGATTATCCCCGGACTGTTTTGCTGTTCTGTTCCGAAATTACAGTAATTCTGACCAATTTCATAGAGGAAGATTGTCTATATAGAAATTCTGTTATGTTGCACGAACAGGTTCGTCATCAACACGAAATCAGAATTTTTTTTCATAGGCGTGACAATAGGGCATGCCGTTCTTTTTCGCGTAATAATCCTGATGATAGTCTTCTGCAGGCCAGAAAGCTTCACGCGGACGCAGGTCCGTCACGACCTTGAATCCCTTGTTCCGCAGGATTTCGATAAGCTGCTCTGCCGTGTCCTTCTGTTCCGGGTTGTCGTAGAAGAGGACGGAATGATACTGCTCACCGATATCCGGCCCCTGGCCGTCTTCCTGGCCCGGATCATGAGTTTCGAAAAACAGCCGGGTCAGCTCATCGTAACTGACCTGGTTGGCATCATAGGTAACGAGAATTGCCTCCACATGTCCTGTTTTACCCCCGCAGACCTCCTTGTAGGACGGGTTCTCCGTATGTCCGCCGGTGAAGCCGACGGTAGTGCTCAATACACCGGGCTTGCGGGAAAACTGGTATTCCACACCCCAGAAACAGCCGCTGGCATAGACCGCTGTTTCCAGCTTTGCGGAATTTCCGGCAGCCACGAAATCCATGGACAGCGAATTCACGCAATGACGGGTGTTTTTCGGGGTCATGTTTTCCCCGCGGAAGACATGGCCGAGATGGCCCTCACAGCGTGCGCAGGTGATTTCTGTACGCTGTCCGTCGGCATCCGGCGTCTCCCGGACCGCGCCGGGAATGGCATTATCAAAGGATGGCCATCCGCAGCCGCTGTCAAATTTGCTGTCCGACACAAACAGCGCCTGGCCACAGTGACGGCAGCGATAGAGCCCCGTTTCTGAAAAGTTGTCATATTTGCCGCTGAACGGCGCTTCCGTACCCTTGCCGAGAATGATTCTCTCCTCTTCCGGACTGAGTTTATTGAACATCGCTTTATCCTTCGTCTGATTTGTGAAATTCATAGGGAAAAATACAAAAAACGTCTCATAATTCCCAGCAGGAACAGGCCATGATGACTCACGGGACGCAGAATAAAAAAGCATTCAGTCACAGGGAAAAAGTATTAAATTAGGACACGAAAAATAAGAATGCCCGGGGGGAGAATGACGAGTTTGAAAGAGAAGGAAACAGACAGGGAAAAGGCCTTTGATGCCTTCCTGAAGACATATCCTGACTATGGCGAAACGGCGGTTCTGGACATCCTGCGGGAGAAGGAATACGCGCGCCTTGATCAGCAGGGGCATGTCTATCTCGATTATACGGGCGGCGGACTCTATGCGGAAAGCCAGCTCCAGGCCCACCTGGAAATTCTCCGGTCCGGCGTATTCGGGAATCCCCATTCCGCCAATCCCACGTCCCTGGCAGCCACGGAGATGGTGGACCGGGTGCGGAATTTCGTCGCGGATTATTTTAAGGCATCCCGTGACGAGTACGAAGTAGTTTTTACCTCCAATGCCAGTTCCGCCATCAAACTTGTGGCGGAAGCCTATCCCTTCTGCAGTCATTCCCGGCTGCTGCTGCTCTTTGATAATCATAACAGTGTGAATGGTATCCGTCAGTATGCTCATCACGAAGGGGCGGGAGTGGAATACCTGCCCATCTATCCCCCCGATCTCCGGGCACGGGAAGAGGAACTGAAAGCCGGCCTGTCCCGGGTACAGGACGGCGGGAATCATCTGTTTGTCTATCCGGCACAGTCCAATTTTTCCGGTGTGCAGCATCCGCTCGAATGGATCAGCATGGCCAAGGATGCCGGATGGGATGTGATGCTGGATGCGGCCGCCTATGTGTCCAGCAATGAATTGGATCTGAGTGTCTGGAAGCCTGATTTTGTTCCGCTCAGCTTTTATAAAATGTTTGGGTATCCCACCGGAATCGGGGCGCTGCTCATCCGCCGTGAACAGCTGAAAAAGCTGAAAAGGCCCTGGTTCGCCGGCGGAACCATCAAGCTGGCCTCGGTTCAGGGCGAGGCGGTTCTCATGAATGAAGGACATGCGGGATTTGAGGACGGAACGGTCAATTATCTGGGATTTCCGGCTGTGGAAATCGGCCTCAGCCATCTGAAGAGCGTGGGCGTGAATACCATACATAAACGGGTCGTCAGCCTGGCAAAGTGGCTCATCAACAGGCTGACAGCGCTGCAGCACGACAGTGGTGTGAATCTGGTCAGCTTTTACGGGGACCCGGCCGATACGCGGCGCGGAGGAAATATTGCCATTAATCTCTATGACCGGCAGAATCAGCTGATAGATTTTCGCCATTTCGAAAAACTTGCCAATAAGGAGATGATATCCATCCGCACCGGATGTTTCTGCAACCCCGGCACCAGCGAATCCCTGTACGGAATTACCGGAAAGGAAATTCTGGAGATCATCGAGGAAAAGCATGGCGAAAGTTTTGATGATTATCTGGAAATCATCCGGAACCAGGATGGAAAGAACGCCGGCGGAATCCGTATCAGTTTCGGGATTGCCAGCAATTTCAACGATGCCTGGAAGATCTATTCATTTATCAGACGTTTTCTCGATATAGGATGATATGACGGGGTGGATAGGAAGCCTGTTCCTGTTTTCGGACAGGTCTTTTTCATAGAATTAGTCGTTAAAGTGATGTATTTTTCAATATGAATCAGCTAAACCTCCCGTTCTACAGAAAGTAATTCATAAAATGCTGTCAGCCGTATTTTACAATCCCTATGAAGCGCTGGTCGTTGAAGAGCGGGAGATTCCGCGTGTCGGGCAGCGGGACATTCTGGTCAAGGTCAGGAGCTGTGCCATCTGCCACAGTGACCTGAGCTATATCGACAGAGGAATGGCGACCCTTTCGCCGCCGCCTCTGGTACTGGGCCATGAAATCGCCGGTGAAGTGGTGGACGTGGGTGACCGTGTTCATGATTTTGAGATCGGTGACCACGTGATCATTCCCGCGACGGTCAGCTGCGGAAACTGCGAAAAATGCAAGAAATGGGATGAAAGTTCCTGTGACAATCTGAGCTTTATGGGAAGCACCATCAATGGCGGCTTTACCCAGTTCATGGCCGTGGAGGAGCGGAATGCCGCCCGGATGCCCAGGGATCTGAGTTTCGAGGCGGGATCTCTGGTCAGCAATCTGTTCATCGGAGCCTATCATGCCGTGTTCGAACGGAGTATCATCAAGGACGGTGATAAGGTGGTGGTTTTCGGTGCCGGCGCCTACGGCCTCAGCATTCTGCAGATGGCGCTTCTGAAACACGCGGATGTGTACATGGTGGACATTTTCGACTGGAAACTGGATCTGGCGAGAAAATACGGCGCCCAGGGAATCCTGAATTCCAACAAGGTGAATGTCTGCGAGGAGGCGCTTCTGGACCTGCTGCAGGATAAGGCGGATGTGGTGGTGGATACGGTCGGAGCTCCGCGAACCCTCGTACAGGGTATCCGTGTTCTGAAAAAAGGCGGACAGCTCATGCTCTCCGGAAATTCCGATAATCAGTTTCCCTACCTTATCAACCAGATCGTTCTGAATGAATTTACGCTGACCGGTGCGCTGTCAGCCCCGATTCACTGCGTGGAAAACGTGCTGAATCTCATTGAAAAGAAAAAGCTGCACTATGAGGAAATGATCACACAGCGCTTTCATATCAAGGATATCAACAAGGGAATCAACGCTCTGAGAATGGGACAGAGTATCCGGACCATCATCCTGCCCTGGGAGGAGGACCTGCCTGCCCACGGGGACGGGGACGCATGAAAGACCTCTTCCGATTCAATGATGAACTTCAGGATGAGGAACGGCTCTCCGTTACGGCGGCCGCCGAATTTGTCAGAGACCGGGTAAATCCCCTTATTGAAGATGCCTTTGCCCGCGGGGAATTCCCCGTTGAGCTCATTGAGGATCTGGCGGGAGCCGGATTTCTCGGTATTATGGCAGAGGAAAAATACGGCGGTAGCCACGCTTCACCGCTTATTTACGGCCTGATCATGCGGGAGCTGGAAAAAGGTGATTCGGGACTGCGCAGTTTCGCTTCCGTGCAGAATTCTCTCGTCGTCTATCCCATATCCGCCTACGGCAGCAGTGAGCAGAAGGAACACTGGCTTCCCCGGCTTATCAGCGGACAGGCCATCGGCTGTTTCGGCCTGACCGAAGCTGATCACGGCAGTGATCCCGGAAGTATGAATAGCCGTGCAGTGAAAGTATCGGGCGGCTATCGCATCAGCGGCTCAAAAATGTGGATTACGAACGGCAGCCTGGCTCAGGTCTGTGTCCTCTGGGCCCGGACTGAAGAAGGCATTCGTGCATTTCTCGTCGATACGGCCACGAAAGGATTCGGACGACAGCCAATTAAGAATAAATGGTCTCTCAGAGCTTCGGATACGGCCGAACTTTATTTTGACGATATGTTCGTGCCTGAGGATGCGCTGCTTCCCGGAACGAAGGGCCTGAAAAGCGCGCTGGCCTGCCTCACGAAAGCGCGTTTCGGGATTGCCTGGGGAACCCTCGGCCTGGCAGAAGCCTGTTATGACATTGCCGCAGACTATGCAGCCCGGCGTATTCAGTTCGGGAAACCCATTGCCTCATTTCAGCTGGTTCAGGAAAAACTTGCCCAGTTCTATACGTCCATCCAGCAGGCTCTGTTTCTGAGCCTGAAAACGGCCCGCCTGATGGGCACGGAGCAGGAGAATCCTGTACAGATTTCCCTGATAAAACGCAGCAATACGGAGCTGGCCCGTCTGGCCGCCCGGACTGCCAGGGAGATCCTGGGTGCTGCAGGCATCAGCAGCGAATATCCATTAATGCGTTATATCATGAATATGGAGTCCGTCATTACCTATGAAGGGACTTCAGATATTCATACACTCATTCTGGGCAAATATCTGACCGGAATTCAGGCTTTTTCCTGAAAAATTAATCAGCTATAACCGCAGGGAGGAATTATGAATCTGACACTGGCATTCAGACTGGGAAAGCCGGCTGCCGAACTGCAGCGTTCAGATATTATTGCATTCATACAGCAGAACAAGATCCGTTACCTGTGTTTTCAGTATCTGGATCTGGAGAATACGATCCGGGAACTCATGATTCCTGTGAATTCCATCGAATATGCCCACCGGGTTCTGGCTGCGGGGGAGAGGGTGGACGGCTCCAGCCTTTTCAAGGGAATTATTCCATCAGGAGAAAGCGACCTGTACATCGTACCCCAGTATCACACCGCTACCTCAATCCTTTTGTCGAAAATACGGTGAATATCATCTGCAGTTTTCTGAACAAGGATGAACAGCCGGCTGAATTCACTCCCATGAATCTTCTGAAAAAATCCTGGGACCGGATTCTGGACACGCACGGCCTGGAATTGTGGGGCCTGGGAGAACTGGAATTTTATCTGCTGGGAACGCAGCTTTATGAGGATTATCTGCTGGATGCACAAAAGGGATACCAGCAGAGCTCGCCTTTTCTGAAATACTCTCATGTCAATATGGAAATCGGCAGTATTCTCAGTGATATCACCGGCAATATCAAATATGTGCATGCGGAGGTTGGCTATATCCGGGATCTGGCCTGGAAAGGCCGGAAATGTCATGCCGAGCAGTATGAAATTGAATTTTTACCGGCGCCTCTTCCCACGGCCGCTCTCAATCTGGCTCTTGCCAGGTGGATCGCCGAGAATGTGGCGGCAAAACATGAGCTGCAGATTTCCTTTCTGCCGAAAATTCAGGAAGGGCACGCCGGGACGGGACTCCATTTTCACCTGGAACTGCTGCGCGGAACTAATAATATCATGCGGACGGATGAGGGCCGGCTGTCACGGGAAGCGCTCGCCACCCTGAGCGGCCTCTGCGAATACGCTCCCAGCCTGACGGCCCTGGGCAACCGGCATGAGGCGTCCTACCGGCGTCTGGTACCCGACCAGGAGTCTCCCACTGTCGTGTACTGGAATGAACTGGACCGGAACGCACTCCTGCGTATTCCGCTGGCCTGGAAGAACGGCGAGGATCTGGCGTCTCTCATCAATCAGGGAAACCGGGAAAGTTACCACAGCCCCTTTCACCGGCAGACGGTGGAACTCCGCAGTGCAGACGGATCCGCCCATCATTTTTTGCTGCTGACCGGAATCTGCCGGGCTGTTCAGCATGGCCTGGATAATCTGGAGGAATTTGCGGAAAAGGCGGCCTATTACAACTCCCGTCATGATGACGCATTCCTGAAGCTGCCGGCCAGCTGTCATGAAAGCGCTCAGCTCTTCCGCAATTCACATCACCTGTATGATGATATCTTTAACGAAAAGATTATGAAATATATCAGCGATACGCTGGAAAAAATCGATTCCTGATCAGGAGACTGCCTACAGAATCCGCAGACTGCGCATTTCCTTCTTGGCAATTCTCAGGCCACCGGCCGTACTTCCCCGCACGTTGAATTCGGCCAGGCTGAATTCCTCCTCCAGCACTTTCAGGCGGGGTTTCGGCTTGTATTTGACCATGAAGTGTCTGTCTTCATCGGTGAGCAGTTTCATGAGTGTGTCACCGGTCTGCAGGGGATTATATTCCTTATTCAGAATGAATTTGTCAATATGGAAGCGCTTGATATAGGGATAGCCGTTTTCCCCTTCGCGGTAGATCATGGAGTAGACTCGGTCCTTACTGATGAATCCGCAGAAGGCCATTCCCCTGTCAATAAACAGCTTTTCCGGTACGTCCGTGACGAAATAGGTTCCGTCGTGACGGATGATGAGCACCCGGTCATAGGGGGACACGTCCAGAATGGGATCTCCGGTTTTCACATCCGTTCCCAGATACCCTTCTGCAGCATCATAGCGCAGCTTCATATCCCGGCTGGCCGCTTCCCGAACATCCACCTGGCTGAAGCCGGTGATCCGGGTTTTCCTCGGATATGCCTTCCCGTATTTGTCGATGAGTGACTGCAGGTAATCAATGGTGAATTCGACCAGGTGGGCCAGAGAGTGCTTGATCTCCTTGATCCGATCCTTGATTTCCTTGATTTCCTTGTTTGCCTTATTGATGTCATAGAGGGAAATGCGCCGGATGGGGATTTTCAGCAGATGTTCGATATCTTCCTTGCTGATCTCGCGCTTGACTTCCGCAAGGAAGGGAATAAATCCTTCCATGACCGCATCCATCACCCCCTGCATCGTTTTCTGCTCTTCAATATTTTTATAGATGCGGTTTTCAATGAAGATCTGTTCCAGGGTGCGGATATGCAGTTTCTGGTTCTGCTGATCAAGTTCGTAATCCAGCTCTGCCTTGAGCACATCCTTCAGTCTGAAGGCATTATAGGTGATGACTTCAGAGACCGTCATCTGGACGGGGCGGTTATCCTTGATGCAGAGCAGATTGACGGCGATACTGATCTCACAGTCAGTGAAGGCGAAGAGCGGATCCAGGATTTCGCTGCTGTGGACACCCCGGGGCAGAGTGATTTCGATCTCGACATTTTCCGTCGTGTAATCATTAATGCCGGCGATTTTGAATTTATTCTTCCGGGCGGCATTTTCAATGGAGGCAATCAGCGACTCGGTGGTCTGTCCGAAGGGCAGTTCGGTAATAAGCACGCGTTTGGGATCGGAGGTGTCGATTTTCGCCCGGACGAGGACCTTGCCGTTGCCGCCGTCGTATTCGGACACGTCCATGTCGCCGCCGCCGTAGAAATCGGGATATAATTCCACCGGCTCATCCTTCAGCACGGAGATTTCCGCCCTCAGCAGTTCAATGAGATTGTGAGGCAGAATTTTTGTAGCCATACCCACGGCAATTCCTTCCGCGCCCATGGCCAGAAGGACAGGAAGCTTGGCCGGAAAACTGACCGGTTCCTGGTTGCGGCCGTCATAGCTGGGAACGTACTCGGTGATCTGGGGAAGAAAGAGGGTTTCCCGGGCCAGATCGCTGAGGCGGCATTCGATGTAACGCGGAGCTGAGGCTTCGTCGCCGGTGTAAAGATTTCCGAAATTTCCCTGCCGGTCAATGAAGAGATCCTTGTTTGCCAGGTTGACCAGGGCAGCTCCGATGCTCGCATCACCATGAGGGTGATATTTCATGGTGGAGCCGACCACATTGGCCACCTTGTGAAACTTGCCGTCGTCCAGGCTGTGCAGGGTGTGAAGAATACGTCTCTGTACCGGCTTCATCCCATCTTCTATATCCGGAATGGCCCGGTCCTTGATAACATAGGAAGCGTATTCCAGAAAATTTACGGAAAAGAGTTTATTCAGGTAACTCATCAGATCAGGTTCTCCATAATGAATTCACGGCGTTCGGGGGTGTTTTTACCCATGTAAAATTCCAGAGTCTGGGGAACGGTATGCAGCTCATCGACGCCGACGCGGATCAGGCGCATATCATCTCCGATGAACTGTCCGAATTCACTCGGTGAAATTTCTCCCAGTCCCTTGAAACGGGTGATCTCGGCTCCGGATATTTTCTTCAGAGCCTCATTCTTTTCTTTTTCCGAATAACAGTAGCGCGTTTCCTTTTTGTTCCGGACGCGGAACAGCGGGGTCTCGAGCATGAAATTCCGGCCATCCGTTATGAGTTTTTCGAAATAGGTGAGAAAGAAGGTCAGCATGAGATTCCGGATATGAAAACCGTCCACATCCGCATCGGTGGCAACAATGATTTTATCGTAGCGAAGATCATCTATGCTTTCCTCCACGCCCAGCGCTTTCATGAGATTGTAGAGTTCGGCGTTCTTGTAGAGCATGGCCCGGTTGCGTCCGTGAACATTCTGCGGTTTTCCCTTCAGGGCGAAGATAGCCTGGGTGAAGGCATTGCGCTTGGCAACCATGGAACCGGCTGCGGAGGCTCCTTCCGTAATGAATATCATCGTGTCTCCGCCATCTTTCCGGTCACCAAGATGATATTTGCAGTCCTTGAGATTGGGAATCTTGATGCTGACGCGTTTGGCGGCTGCGCGGGCTTCCTTCTGTACCGCCGTGAGGTCCTTGCGCAGTTTTTCGTTCTGCTGTATCTTCCGTTCCAGCACTTCCGCGACGTCACTGTTTTTATGCAGAAAATCGATGAGGCTGTTTTTTACGTCATTCACGATCCAGGGACGGATGTCGTTATTGCCCAGCTTGTTCTTGGTCTGGCTCTCAAACACCGGTTCCATCAGCTTGACGGAAATGGCTCCCACCAGTCCGTCCCGCACATCAGCAGAATTGTAGTTTTTCTTGTAGAATTCATTGATGCCCTTGAGAATGCCCTCGCGAAAGGCGCTCTGGTGCGTTCCGCCGCTGTTCGTGTACTGTCCGTTGACAAAACTGAAATAATTTTCGCCGTAATTATTGGTATGGGTGAAGGTATATTCCAGTTCGTCATTCTTGAAATAGATGAAGGTGTAGAGGCTTTCATCATCCAGGTCTGCCTGCAGAAAATCCAGGAGCCCGTTCTGACTTTTGAAGGTCTGGTTATTGAAGCGCAGCTGCAGGCCCCGGTTCAGGCAGGCATAGATCCACAGCCGTTTTTCGATGAATTCGTAATTGAAGCTGTACTCGCCGAATATTTCCTCATCGGGCGTGAACTCGACCAGAGTCCCGTTCTTTTCACTGTCATTCCGGCCTTTACGTTCATGCTGCAGCTCGCCCCGGGAAAACGTGGCTTCGAAATATTCGCCGTCTCGGAATGAGGTGACTTTGAAGGATGAACTCAGCGCATTGACGGCCTTGGTTCCCACACCGTTCAGACCCACGCTGAACTTGAAAACTTCATCGTTGTACTTGGCTCCCGTATTGATGACGGAGACGCAGTCGATGACCTTTCCCAGGGGAATGCCGCGGCCGTAGTCCCGGATGCGGACCTGTTTGCCTTCAATATCAATGTCCACCCGCTTGCCGTAGCCCATGATGAATTCATCGATGCTGTTGTCAATCACTTCCTTGAGCAGAACATAAATCCCGTCATCCGGATCGGTGCCGTTTCCCAGGCGTCCGATATACATTCCGGAGCGAAGCCGGATATGGGCCAGACTGCTCAGTGTGGTAATATGTTCTTCCGTATAGTTTACGGGCGCTTCACCATTTCCGGGTTTCTCCGGCGCGGGTTTCTTTTCTGCTGCCTTCGGCGCTTTGGGTGGCTGAACAGCTGCTTTTTCAGGCTGCTCAGAATCCCCGAATTTCAATTCCATTGTCATAATACTCTCATCCCTGCTTTGATTGGAATGTCGGATAAACAGATACAAATTTTCACCCCCGAATTTATAAAAATTCACTGCAGGAATAAAGACCAAATTCTGAGAAACATGCTCTCCCTCAGGGTAGGGAACCCGATTGAATTTCAGGTACCGGGCAGCGCCGCGGGACAGAGGATGCGGCGCAAAATTCTGTTGTAAATATTCTCTGAAAACGCTAAAATACGCGCGGAAAAGCGAGTTCGGTACTCCGTTCCGCGATTATTGAAATCTGGGGAATTAGCTCAGTTGGGAGAGTGCCTGGATCGCACCCAGGAGGTCAGGGGTTCGAATCCCCTATTCTCCACTCAGGCCGAAGGCCTGACCGCGCCGTAGCTTTAGCGAAGGCGGGTTGACTTCCGAGAGCCTGACCGCGCCGTAGCTTCAGCGAAGGCGGGTTGTCTTCCGAGAGCCTGACCGCGCCGTAGCTTCAGCGAAAGGCGGGTTGACTTCCGAAGGCCTGACCGCGCCATAGCTTCAGCAGAGGCGGGTCGAGAATTAAATCCCTGTGAAAACGGGGCTTTTTTTATTTGTGCCGGATTTTATCAGTTAGATTAATTTGAGTGTTTGAGCGTAAACGAGAATTTCATCTGCAATAAAATAAAATCCTCTTGAGATTGTTTCTATTTCCAGTTTTTTGATCCATAATATCTCTCCGGACATCCGCCTTATTGCGGCTTACACATAATTCATTGAGCTGGGACGTCAGGAGCCGAAGGGAGGCCGGAATCACACCGATGTTTCTTACATGAAAAATTTCATATAGAGATAGGCAAGGGCAAAGAGGCTGAGGAAGGCGATGCCCACAATGGAGAGGATATTCAGCCATCTGGGCAGACGGGCGAATTCGGGGATATTGGGCAGACGGATAGCCTTATAATTGAGGACAGCCAGGACCGGAGCCGTGATGAAGGAGAGGGTTGTGGCGATATCCACCATGAGGGTCATGCTCTTGGTGAAGACACTCAGAAGCAGCAGGGCACCGATGGCAGTGAAAATGATGAAGATCCAGTAACTCAGCGTATTTTCGCCCTCAGTGGATTTATGTTCGGGAAAAAGGAGGGACCAGGCGCGCTGCAACACTCTCGGATAGGCATCCAGTACGGTGATGGTAGTGGAAAACATGGTCGTGAAGGCGGCCAGGGCAATGAGGGGATAGGACCAGTGCCCCAGGCTCTTTTCATAGAGAGACAGAAAACGTCCGGCAAAGGCGGCGCCGCCGGAAGGAAACTGTTCACCGCTGCCGTACATGATGAGAGCGCCCAGCATGAGGAAGGCGATGGCGATGATGGCCGTACCGATATATCCCAGATTGAAATCGAGGATACTGCGGCGGAAATGGGGTTTTTCCTCGCTGATCTTTTCCTTTTCCAGAGTCCAGATACTGTGCCATACGGAAATATCGATTGCCGAGGGCATCCAGCCGATCAGAGCCGCCATGAAGGCCACGCCTGAAAAGGTCATGAGGGAGGGTGCTGTAAAATCCGGTTGACGGGCAGCGCCCCGGAACAGAGCCAGAATAACGGCAGCGAGAGTGGACAGGCTGAGAACGATAATGACGTATTTGATGGTTTTATCCAGAACCTTATAACTTCCCAGGCCGAGGATCAGGATGCAGATGGCCATGAGGGCTGCAGACCAGAGCAGGGGGCTGATGGCAATGCCCGTGATCTGTGCGGCCAGGCCGGCAGTCACCACGGTCACGGCAGCCGTGATGGAGAACATGGTTCCGAATGTCAGGATGAGAAAAAGGATGAAATAGCCTTTTCCCATATGAGCATAGGCATCAAGCAGAGATTCGCCGGTGGCGGCTGCATAGCGGGGGCCGAATTCGAAAAATGGGTACTTCAGAATATTGGCGATAATAATGACGGTGATAAGCAGGAATCCGTAGGATGCCCCGGCTCGCGTGGACTGTACCAGATGGGACACGCCGATGGCTGCTCCGGCCCACAATAATCCCGGTCCCAGATCCCGATAGATGTTTTTCAGTTTGGACAGATTCATGTCAAGTCTCCTGATATGTCGTTTTAATGGTTATCATGACTGCCGACAGGATAATCGCGGCTCCGATGGCAATGGAAGGCGTAATGATTTCCCCGATCATCACTGCGGCAAAGAGGGCGGCAAATACCGGTTCGAGTGAATAAATGAGCGCTGCCAGCGTGTCGATCAGCGCCTGCTGATAATGGTTTTCCACCGTATAGGAAAAGGCTGTCGCAAAAATAGCGCAGAAGAGCAGTGACCACCATGTGTCGCCTCCCTGTGGCAGAGCCAGCGAATCTCCGTGATAGATGGCCAATATCAGTGAAAGAAACGCGACCGTATATATCTGTGTGACAGTCAGCCTGATGCTGTCGTATCCGGGTTTCAGACCGCCGATGAGAACAATATAGAGAGCGAAGATGACCGCGCAGAGGAAGATGAGCACATCGCCGAAGGCAGGCCGTGTGAAGCCGCTTCCTGTGAGAATTGCCAGGCCGGCAAGAGAGAGAAACGCGCCGAAATAGTGCCCGGTATGTATGGGTTTTTTAGAAATCCGTGAGGAAAAGAAGGGAACCATGACTACGAAGCTGCCGGTAATGAAGGCCGCATTCACAGCAGTGCTGCTGCGCAGGCCGAAAGTCTGGAGAAAATAGGAGACGGCCAGCAGGATACCCAGGCCCATGCCATTGCGGAATTCACGGCGATCGGTATTCCGGAAGCGGCGTATGAAGATTATCTGCATGATGAGGCCGGCCAGAAAGAACCGATAGGCGAGAAAGGGGTAGACGCCCATGGCAGCAATACCCTGTTTTACATATACGAAGGTCATACCCCAGAACAGCGTTGAGAGGCCGAGCAGGACAATGGCCTTTGTGCGGCGGTCTGCAGGGATCATCATTCGGGTTTCGACCTCAGCAGCTGAATGGCCAGCCGGATGCTCATCACCATGAGAATGACCGCGAAGGCTCCGGTGAACTGATGCCCTTCTATATGGGTGGATAGCAGAAGCCCGGCCATGGATCCCAGAAAACCTCCGAAAATCATGGCCGGCAGGAAA
The DNA here is from genome assembly GCA_046735395.1 of Fidelibacterota bacterium. Lineage (GTDB taxonomy): Bacteria > Fidelibacterota > Fidelibacteria > Fidelibacterales > DSDE01 > JBJKQR01. The sequence goes on from JBJKQR010000027.1 coordinate 34,996, forward strand.
CTGCGTATTTTTGTGTCGCGAAATTGTTTCAGATGAAGTCGCAGAGCCGAGCCGGATGTGATGATGATGATGAGAAGGGAATGGATTACACTCTCCTGAGCCGGCATTCTGAAAAGCAGTGTAAACGCGGGTACCATGATGATACCTCCGCCGATTCCGAACAATGCCGAGGACAGGCCTGCGATGAGGCCCACAAGCGGATACAGAAAAAATTCCACGGATTCGGGTACAGCCTTGCCTGTCGCCGGAAGGATCCCGCTCAGCCGGAGCGCTGCAATGATCAGAATGAGGATATAGAGCGCGCTGAGCAACCGTGCGGGAATTCGGTGGATGAGTCTCACACCCGCGCGGGTTCCGGTCAGGCTGCCGGCCAGTACCAGCAGCAGGAGCAGATAATTGATATCAGGCCGGGCCTGAATCAGGTGAAGCGTTGCGGATATGAGGGAAATGGGAAGGATGGCCGCCAGGGACAGGGGAACGTATTCCCGCAGGCTGCCCCGGAAGTAGAACAGCAGCAGCGGAAGCATGAAAGCGCCGCCGCCCACGCCGAATCCGGCAGACATGAATCCGCCGGCTGCCCCGGCGAAAACCAGAAATATGGCTGAATTCATAGCGGCGAATTTACAAAATAATTCCGCTGAAATACTTCATTTTTCAAGAAAATGAAGTGTCAGGAAAGGTGGATGTGATCTCATTCGCCTGAGATATCCGGACTGTTCTGCCGGAAAAACTGAAGGAATGGCAAAATCCCGGTCCTGGGCGGGACCGGGATTTGAGGGGAGTAAGAGCGGATAAGGTTGGGCTACCTTATCCTGGGAAAAGCTTTGCTCTCTGCCATATACATGGCGGCAAGTTCGCCGAATTCAATATTTTCGATTTCAATATTCACTTTGGATGATCCCTTGAAGCCGAGGAAATAGGATCTCAGCAGACGGGAAAAACGGTTCTCGGGATTCTGGAGCCCGATGAGCCTCTTGCCTGAATCCATGATATTCTGGTAGAGACCCCGGGTTGAACGGATGAAACGATCAAGCTGTTCTGTGTTGTGTATGGTGATCATTGTCCTGCCTCCCTGGCGTTTTTTATCAGTAAATGTTCTGCTGAAACAAAAGTTCCGGGAATTTGAAAAATATTTTATTCCCTGATTATTGTTCAACCTGCAGGCCGGTCCGGCTCACAGGCTGACAATAAATTAAAAACCTCAGGAAGAACGCGGCCCCTTTTTCATTTTCTTTACTCATGATTTCTCGTAATTTTAGCCATGAATCAATTAATACGGAATTTTTCAATTATCGCCCATATCGACCATGGAAAGTCAACCCTGGCCGACCGTCTTCTAGAAGAGACCGGCACGCTGACGAAATTTCAGATGAAGAATCAGGTTCTGGATGACATGGATCTTGAACGTGAGCGGGGTATTACCATCAAGAGTCATCCCATACAGCTGAAATACAAAGCCGCCGATGGGAAAATTTATACGCTGAATCTCATTGATACACCCGGCCATGTGGATTTCAGTTATGAAGTGTCCCGTTCGCTGGCAGCCTGTGAAGGTGCCCTTCTCCTCGTTGATGCCAGTCAGGGCATAGAGGCGCAGACGGTCTCAAATACCTATCTGGCCATGGAAAATGACCTGGAGATTATTCCCATTATCAATAAGGTGGATCTGCCGGGGGCACAGACCGAGGATGTGAAGAACCAGATTGTCGATCTCATCGGCTGTGATGAGGATGATATCATTCTCACCTCCGCAAAGACGGGCCTGGGCATCGCCGAGCTGCTGGAAGCCATCGTAAAGCGCATTCCGCCGCCGACGGTCAATGTGGATGTGCCGGCTCGCGCGCTGGTCTTCGACAGTGTATTTGACAGCTACCGGGGAGCCATTCCCTATATCCGGGTCATGGATGGGGTGATCCGTCCCGGACAGAAGATGAAGAGTTTTGCCACCAATGAAATATACGATATCACCGAAACGGGTATCTTTCATCTCGTGAGGGAGAAGCGGGACGAGCTTCGCAGCGGGGACGTGGGTTATATCGTGGCGCAGATCAAGAATATTAAGGATCTGAAAGTGGGCGATACCATCACCACCACGGATAATCCCGCCACATCGCCTCTCAAGGGATACCGGGAAATGAAACCCATGGTTTATTCCGGGCTCTATCCGGTCATCAATGACGAATATGACGAGCTGAGACAGTCTCTGGAAAAACTTCAGCTCAATGACGCCAGCCTGCAGTTCGAGCCTGAATCCTCAACAGCACTGGGTTTCGGATTTCGCTGCGGTTTTCTGGGCATGCTGCATCTGGAGATCGTTCAGGAACGGCTGGAGAGAGAATTTGACCAGAATCTGGTTACCACTGTTCCCAACGTCGTGTATCACGCCTGGCTGAGAAATGGTGACATGGTCCGGGTGGATTCGCCCAGCACCATGCCGGATCCGGCGGATCTGGATCATATCGAGGAACCCTATGTGAAGGCGGAGATTATCACGCCGTCCGAGTTTCTGGGCAATCTCATGAAGCTGTGTCAGGACAAACGCGGAATCTATAAAACGACACATTATTTAGATAAAACCAAAGTGCAGCTTCTCTATGAAATTCCGCTCGCCGAGGTGATTTTCGACTTTTATGACCGTCTGAAAACCGTATCGAGGGGCTATGCCTCCTTTGATTATGAACTCATCGGCTACCGGCCGGCTGAGCTGGTGAAACTGGATATTCTCATTCATGGTGAAGCAGTGGATGCACTGAGTGTCATTATTCATAAGGAAGATGCCTATATGCAGGGCCGGAAGCTGGTGGAGAAACTGCGGTCCCTGATCCCGCGCCATCTCTTCGATGTGCCGGTACAGGCTGCCATCGGATCGCGCATCATTGCCAGGGAAACGGTGAAGGCGCTGCGGAAGAATGTGACGGCCAAATGTTACGGAGGCGATATTTCCCGAAAGCGCAAACTTCTGGAGAAACAGAAGGAAGGCAAAAAGCGCATGAAACAGGTGGGACGGGTGGAAGTACCCCAGGAAGCGTTTCTGGCCATTCTGGAAATCAATGACAAATAGGAGAGTGCCCATGCTTTTCGACAAACTTCGGGCCATTGACATGTTCAGCGGATTGACTGAACCGGAATTGAAGGATGTAGACAGCTTCGTCGAGTTCCGGACGATGAAGGAGGGTGAAATCCTGTTCAGGGAAGGCGATGTCTGCCGTGATATCTTTATTGTACTGGAAGGCCGCTTCAATATCCTGATTCGCAAGGTCGGATCCATGGAAATTGATGACAGCGGAATGATGGCCACGGTGAAAAGCGGAGAAATCATCGGCGAACTCAGTTTTCTGGACGGCGCTCCCCGGTCGGCAACGGTGCAGGTGAGAAATGAAGCCTCCATTCTGCGTATTCCCTACGATCCCCTTACGAATTTTTTCAGGGATAATCCCGTTCCGGCATATAAGATTATTCACAAAATTTCGATTATGCTGGCCACCCGGGTCCGGGACGTTAACCTGAAGCTTAGAAATTCGCTGTTATTCTGAACGGATCAAAATGAATTCAATATTTCTTCACAATGGTAAAATCTGGACCGGAGACCGGGACAAGCCTGTTGTAGAGGCTCTCTACATTGAAGGCAATACCATCAGGTCCGCGGGACGAACCCGCGAGATTCAGCCGCTGCTTGCCGGGGATGTGTTTACGGTGGATCTGAAAGGCCGGACCGTGCTTCCGGGCTTCTCTGATACGCATATGCACCTGAGTGAATGGGCCAAACGGGAAAAGCAGCTTCACTTGGACGGGTTCACGTCCTTGGAGGCGCTGTTGGCCTATGTGCGGGAAAATCTGCCTGACTCGGAATGGGTTCTGGGCGGAGGATGGAATTATAATGTATGGGAGGAACACCGTCTGCCCACCGCCGAAGACCTTTCCTTCATTTCGCCTCTCCAGAAAGTGGTTTTCTTCTCCAAGGATTTCCATTCGGCCTGGGTGAATGATTCGGTCATTGATATGATAAATCCCAGGGATATGGCCAAATATATTGATCTCAATCAGATTCAGACCAATTCCATCGGCCAGCTGACCGGCATATTCCGCGAAGATGCCATGATGCAGTGTATTGTTCCCCTGGTTGATCAGCAGCCCAGCCCTCTCTTCAATTTCCCGATGGAGCTCTTTGAAAAGTTTTTTGAGTTCGGCATCACCTCGCTGCACAGCATCGAGACCTTTCAGAATTACCGGAATCTGCGGAATCTGTATCAGAACCGGGTTCATCGCGGCCCGCGGCTGGGTATTTACGTGTATCATCATGATAAACAGCAGATTTTGGACTATCATATGAAAAGCGGGGATGGCGGCCCCTGGCTGCGGTTTCTGGGCCTCAAATATTTTCTGGACGGAAGTCTCGGTTCCCAGACGGCCTGGATGTCCGCGCCTTACGAAGGGATGGATGACTATACCGGGGTTCGGATCTGGGACGGGGAAGAACTTCGCCGGGATGTGGCGGGAACGGAGGAAGCGCATCTGAAACTGGCGGTTCATGCCATCGGGGATGCGGCTGTCGATGAAGCACTGAAGCTGCTGGAAGGCCGCAGCCCCTTTGAAGGGATACCGGACCGCATTGAGCATGTTCAGCTCTGCTCACCGGAACTGCTGGACAGGCTGGAGCGGCAACGCCCCGGTATCACCGCAAATCCCAGCCACCTGCTGTCGGATTTTCCCACGGCGGAAAAATACTGGGGAGAGCGCAGCCGGCACGCCTTTGCCCTGAAAAGCATGCTGGACCGGAACCTGCCGGTTACCTTTGCGTCCGATGCACCTGTGGAACATATCAATCCCTGGCTCAGCATTACTGCAGCCGTTCACCGCATTCCGGACTATTCCGGGATATCATGGTATCCGCAGGAACGCATCAGCATGGATGACGCACTGACCATGATGATCGTCAATTCCGCCTCTCTCAGCGGTGAAAGTGAAAAGAAGGGAAAGTTACTGCCCGGATATTTCGCGGATCTCTTTGTCTGTTCCAAGGATCCTTTCAGTGTGGAAATTCCGGATATTGTTACGATCCGGTCGCTGCTGACGATTCTTGACGGCCAGATTGTTCTGGACAGGCTCAATTCCTGATATGAATTATTTCCGATCTACAAAATCACCCTTATTCAGCCTTATTTTTGTCATGCCCATGGCGCTGTTCTATGAGGTCACACTCTTTATTATCAATAATTCCGATACGGACGGAATCCGAAACAGTGCTGATATCATGTTGAAACGCATTCTTGCTCATGTGGGATTTCAGGGTTTTCCCGCTTCGATTATTCTTTTCCTCCTCGTCTTCATCACCGTTTCCCTGATCCACAGGGTGAAATTTCGCGGTGGCGAATTCGAATGGATTCATTTCCCGGTTCTGGTTCTGGAAAGCGCATTTTACGCCATGATCATGATATTCTTCTTTGCCTATATCCTGAGGACCCACGTGATGCTCAGCGGATCTGTTCCCCAGCTGAGACATGTTGTATACAGCATGGGCGCCGGTGTGTACGAGGAACTCCTTTTTCGCGGGATTCTCCTTGAAGGCCTGCTGCTCATTTTTTCGCGTCTGAAAAGTGTTTATCACGGATTCCTGACGGCTCTGGCCGTTCTGATCTCCTCGCTTGTGTTCGTGGGCATCCATTACATGGGTACCTTCGGGGACACCTTCACCTACACGTCCTTTGCCATTCGTTTTCTGGGGAGTCTCATGCTCAGCGCCATTTATCTATGGAGAGGATTTGCTGCGGCTGCTTACAGCCACATGTTCTACGATATTTTTGTCGTTCTAATCTAGGAGGGTTGCCTATGATACGGCCTCAACGGGTCGCAGGACAGTTCTACCCTGCAGAGGAGGATGTGCTGCGTTCACAGATTCGGTCATTTCTGGATGCAGATCCGGGAGATGCGCCGGCAGAGGATGAAGGCGTACGAGCTCTGATTGTACCGCATGCAGGCTATATATTCAGCGGCGCCCAGGCAGGAAGAGCCTACCGCTGTCTGGAAGGCCGCAGTTTTGATGTTATCTGTGTCATTTCACCCAGCCACTATGACTATTTTCAGGGACTGAGCATTTATCCGGGAAGCGGGTATCAGACTCCGCTGGGTGTGATGAAAATTGACGATTCCCTACGGAAAATCATTTGCGAAAAAACGTGGGTGGAAGCGACTGACGCGGGACACGGACGGGAGCATGCGCTGGAAGTTCAGCTTCCCTTTCTCCAGTATGTTCTCGGTGCGGATACGCGTCTGCTGCCGCTGGTCATGGGTTCGCAGGACGAGCAGACCATCGAAACACTGATCTCCTGCCTTCAGTATCTGATTGAGGAGCTGGGCGAAAAACTTCTGGTCGTCGCCAGTTCGGATCTGAGCCATTTTCATCCGGCAGACCAGGCAAGGCGCATGGATGAACGCTGTATCGAAGCAATCGGAAATTTTGACGGCAGGTCTTTCTGGTCTTCAGTCCGGAACGGGGATGTGGAAGCCTGCGGAGCCGGTCCCATTGCTGCCGTGCTCCGCACATTCGAAGCCTTGCCCGGATCCGCTGTCCATACCCTGGGTTACAGCCATTCGGGGCAGGTCATTCCCGACCGCAGCAGCGTTGTGGGTTACAGTTCCGCCATTATTACCATGAAAAGAGGTGGTCATGAACATCAGTGATCATGAAAAGCGCATCATGCTGTCCGCAGTGCGACAATATCTGGAGAGTCGTCTGACCGGCGCGGAGACGGAGGAGCTGCCCGATCTTCCCATCTTTTCACGCAAACCGGGGATATTTATAACGTTGAATAAACGGAAAATGCTCCGGGGCTGTATCGGGCATATCATCGGCCAGGAGCCTCTGAGCCAATCCCTTTATGAACTGGCCGAAGCGTCGGCATTTCAGGATCCCCGGTTTCCGGGGCTGAAGCATTCGGAACTGGAGGATATCGAGATCGAAATCTCCATCCTCAGTGAACCGGTGAAAATTGAGCACTGGCAGGATATTGAACCCGGGCTGCATGGCATCCTGATCCGGAAAGGGTTTCATCAGGCTGTTTTTCTGCCCCAGGTGGCCACTGAACAGGGCTGGGATCTGACGACGACGCTGCGTCACCTCTGTCTCAAGGCCGGACTGAACTCCGAAGCCTATATAGATGAGGATATGGAATTCAGAATTTTTACAGCGACTGTTTTTTCGGAAGGCAAATGAAGTCATTCGTACTGATCGGAGGAGGAAATGCCGGCTCACTGCTGGCCCGGCGTCTGGTATCGAGATCCTGGTCTTTTCTGGGTTTCAGTGATCCGGATCCGGCTGTACAGGCCAGAATGGCGCAGGAGTACGGGATGCTCCCTGTCCTGAATACGGAGGAATCCTTTCCTGAAAATGATCTGTGCATAGTGGCCGTTCCCGACGATCGTCTGGAGAATTTGTGCCGGGACCTGGATGCACGCCTGCTGAATACCCGGCATCTGCTGCACCCCGGCGGTTTTACGGCCGCAGATGTCTTCGATGCAGTCAGAAATATATCGCCGGACATAGAGAAACACGCGCTGCATCCGCTGGTTTCCATTCCCGGTCCGGCCTATCCGGCCGCGTATCTGGATGAGGTCTATTTTGCCATCGACGGTGATAATGAGGCCTGGATGACGGAGCTGGCGGCTGATCTGGGCGCCGGAGCCTTCAGAATGAATTCTCAGGACAGGCGCTGGTATCATACGGCGGCTGTTCTTGCCGGAAATCTGAGTCTGGCGGTCTGGGCTGCGGCCGAGGAGACAGCTGCGGAGACCGGTCTGGATGAAGGTCAATTCCGGAAGGTATTTCGGCCCCTTATCCAGAGCGTATTGAATAACTATATCGGCAAAGGGAGTTCCGACGCATTGTCCGGGCCGGTGAAACGGGGTGACAGCCATTTGATCGATATGCAGATGACACTGCTTGGAAAACTAAATAACGGTTCTGTGAGGGAGGTCTATGATGTATTGACCCGATACCTGATCCGGACACGACAAAGGGAGACCGGCGATGAAACTTGATGTCCACAGCCCCAGATTTATCCTGTTTTTACTGATCGGTATGATCGCAGGCGCCATTTACGGCGGAATATCGGGTACAGAGTTGCCGATGGCCGAACTGATCGGAAAATTATTTCTGAATGCTCTCAAAATGATGATCGTTCCCCTGGTCGGATCGTCCATGATTCTCGGGGTCACGCAGATGGGGCAGGTGAAAAAACTGGGACGGCTGGGTGCCGTGACTCTCTTTTATTACATTTTAACCACCCTGCTTGCCGTGACGGCCGGACTGATTCTGGTCAATATCCTGGAACCGGGAATCAACCGCCAGATCGTATCCGGGGCCGTTCATACCGGCGGCCGCTACAGTTTTCTGGATGTGGTTCTCGGCATCGTTCCGGAAAATATTTTTGCGGTCATGGCAAAGGGCGAGGTGCTGCCCCTCATCTTTTTTTCCCTCTTTTTCGGCCTGGTCATGAACAGTCTGCGCGACAGCACGGATCAGGTTCTGAAATTCTTCGAGGGATTATTTGAAATTTCCATGAAAATGACGCAGCTGATCATTGTGTTCGCGCCTATAGGCATCTTCGGACTGGTGGCGGCCCGCTTGGGAAAAGCCGGGGGCTGGGGTGCCTTCGAGGAAGAACTGACACGTCTGGGCATGTATGTGCTGACGGTCATCAGCGGCCTGGCTGTGCACAGCCTGCTTGTGCTGCCGCTCATCTATTTTCTGGTCGTTCGGAAAAATCCCCTCGACTTTGTGCGAAAGATGGGGGAAGCGCTGATCACAGCCTTTTCCACGGCGTCCTCGAGTGCGACCCTTCCTCTCACCATGGAATGCGCGGAAAAGAATGCCGGAATCCGCCAGAGTACGGCCAGTTTCGTCCTGCCTCTGGGCGCGACGGTGAATATGGATGGGACTGCGCTGTATGAAGCGGTGGCAGCCATGTTCATCGCCCAGTTGTATGGGATTCATCTCGGATTCGCGGATCAGCTGGTCATCGTGCTTACGGCAACACTGGCAGCAATCGGTGCAGCAGGCATACCTGAAGCCGGCCTGGTGACCATGGTTCTGGTGCTGCACTCCGTCGGGCTCCCAACGGAGGGAATCGGCGCGATTCTCGCTGTGGACTGGTTTCTGGACCGTATACGGACCACCGTGAATGTCTGGGGCGATTCCATCGGTGCGGCGGTTGTGGATCGTTTCAATTAGGCAGAGATTCCTGTCAGCATTTTCCTGATTTAACAGAAGGAGACGAATATGGCCCGGTCATTTACGGAAGAATTCGGATTGAAATACCCCATGGTGCTGGCTCCCATGTTTCTGATAAACCGGGTGCCCCTGGTCGTTGCTGCCGCGAAGGCCGGGATACTCGGAACCTTTCCGGCACTGAACTATCGGAGTACGGAGGAATACCGTGCCGCCATCCGATCAATCAAGACGGAAACGGGACATGGGAATTTCGGAATCAATATCATTGTTCAGCAGTCAAACCGTCTGCGTGAAGAACAGATGAATATTGCCATGGAGGAAGGCGTACGGCTGATCATCAGCTCTCTCGGCAATCCGGCGTGGTTTATCGAAAAAGCTCATGAAACTGGTGCAAAAGTATATTGCGATGTCGTGGGGGAGGAGCATGCCCGGAAAGCGATTGATCTCGGTGCTGACGGACTCATCGCAGTCGCCTACGGTGCCGGCGGACATGCGGGAACCCTGTCGCCCTTTGCGCTGATTCCCCGGCTTCGTTCTCTCACAGACAGACCCATATTGGCCGCCGGTGCCATCGGAACCGGTCGGACCATGGCTGCCGCGAAAATGCTGGGTGCGGACGGCGTGTTCATGGGTACCCGATTCATTGCATCGGAGGAAGCGCAGGTGGAGCCTGTCTATAAGCAGGCTGTTCTCGATGCGGTCGCCGAGGACATCGTCAATACCGATAAAGTGGACGGCTTTCCGGGAAATTTTATTCTGAATCCGGATTTGTATAAATTCGGGCTGAAACCGGGATTTCTCGAATATCTGCTGTCCTACAATAAAAGACTGAAACGGCTCTACAGCCTGTCGAGGGCAGCGCGGGCGCTGCTGGGCAGGAAAAAGCCGAAATTATCCTACCGCACGGTCTGGTCGGCAGGTCAGGGCGTCGCTCAGATCGACAGCGTCCGGCCCATCCGGGACATTGTGGAACAGATTATGAATGAATATGAGGAGTGTATGCATGGCATCGCAAGCGCTTCAGATCGTCAATCCTGAGCGAAATCACCGGAAGCTGCTATTGGCTTCTCTGTTTTGCTTCCTGATCACCACGCAATGCAGCACGGGTTTCCGGGCAACGGTTACGGGGGAGAGTGCAAATCTGTCAGATAAAACGGAAGGGACCGATGTGAGTCAGCCGCTGATAAATTCCTGGACCTATCCGGATGCGGGCCTGACCATTGTTCAGGCCGATCTGCCCCTGAATTTTCATTATGATCCCGATCGCGAGAAATCCCTGAAGACGCTGACGGAGGAAGACAGTGCCTGCTCTGCGATCAACAGCAGCTATTTTGAAGCGGATGGGCGGCATGCCGGACTTCTGATGATACAGGGACTGCGTGTGGCACCCTATAAAGAGGACCGGCAGCTGAGCACGATTGTCGCTCTCGACCCCCGCCGCGCTGTTTTTGAAATATTGGATGCAAATCCTTCCATAGAGGAAGGTGTTGCCTCGGGACGGATCCTGTTTCAGGCCGGGCCGGTGCTGTTCAGGAAGGGGACTTATGACAGTGTGGCGGTCGGAAACTCCGTCAACGGGAACAGTCCCCATCTTCGGACCCTGCTCGCGGAGACGGATGGAAAAGTATGTTATTTCATTATCTGCACCCGGGAGGTGACACTTCCGGAGCTGGCTGAACACCTGCCCCGGCTGGACTGCTTTCGGGGGAAGAGCCTTGACGTGGTAAATCTGGACGGAGGAAGTTCGACGGCCCTGGCCTGTCCGGGAGACAGCGTATTGAATTTTCGCCCGGATCGAAAGCTGCCGCTTGTTCTGACTTCGGGCCGGATTGGCCATGAAAAGTGATGATTCGGCATTGATTTACCTGTCTGCGGACTTTTATTCCACACTTGAAGTTGCTAAGTTTAGCCCATTGAAAACGAGGGTTCGAAGCGGCGGATGAAAAAATACATTTTGGCCATAGATCAGGGAACAACCGGTACGACCCTCCTGCTGATCGACAGGGAGGGACATGTTACCCACCGGCATTATCAGGAAATAAAGCAGTATTACCCGCAGCCCGCCTGGGTGGAGCATGATGCCGAGGAAATATGGAACAGTGTTGAATCCGGGATGGAGGCTATTCTTCGTGAATCCGGGGTCGGTCACGGAGATCTGGATTCCATCGGAATTACCAATCAGCGTGAAACGACTGTTGTCTGGGACAGCCGCAGCGGCAAGCCGGTGCATCATGCCATCGTATGGCAATGCCGGAGAACGGCGGCTTATTGTGAAGAGCTGAAACAGCAGGGGCATGAAGACATGATCCGGGAAAAAACCGGGCTGGTTCTGGATGCCTATTTTTCCGCCACGAAACTCAAATGGCTGCTGGATGCCTGTGACCCGGACCGCTCACGGTCCCGCAAGGGTGAGTTAAAATTCGGTACCATCGACAGCTGGATCATGTACCGGATGAGCGGCGGACGGGTGCATCTCACAGATCCTACCAACGCGAGCCGGACCATGCTCTACAATATTGAATCGAAGAGCTGGGACCCGGAGCTGCTTGAGCTTTTTACAATTCCCCGGGAAATACTGCCTGAGGTGCAGGACAGTTCCGGATTGTTTTTTATGGCCGGGCCGGAACAGAATATTCCGGTGACGGGAGTGGCAGGAGATCAGCAGGCTGCTCTCTTCGGCCACGGCGCCTGGGACAGCGGTACGATAAAGAATACCTACGGAACCGGGTGCTTCATGATGATCAATACAGGGGCAGAGCGAATTCATTCACAAAATGGATTGCTGACGACTCTGGCCTGTGATGCCCGGGGAAAGGCGGTCTATGCACTGGAAGCGTCCATATTCATCGCAGGTGCGGTGATTCAGTATCTCAGGGATGAACTGGGATTGCTGCACACGGCGGCCGAAAGTGAAGAGGTGGCACGGAGTATTGACGATACGGGAGGCGTGTATTTCGTCCCGGCCTTTGTAGGATTGGGCGCACCCTGGTGGGATATGAATGCGAGGGGCTGTCTCAGCGGCCTCACCCGTGGAAGCGGACGGGCACACATCGTTCGTGCGGCCCTCGAATCCATCGCCTACCAGAGCGCGGATGTATTTCAGCTCATGCTGAGTGAAAGTTCGCTGCGGCCCGCGGCCCTGAAAACGGACGGCGGTGCCAGCTCCAATACATTTCTGATGCAGTTTCAGGCGGATCTGCTTGGCCTGCCCGTGGAAAAAAATGCTGTGGATGACCTGACGGCTCTCGGTGCGGCCGGACTGGCCGGGATTCACAGCGGATTCTGGACGTCGGCCCGGGATTTTGCCGAACGCACCCGATCTGCCATCACCTATGAACCCGATAAAAGAAATGAGAAGCAAATGAAAAACCTCTACAGGGGCTGGACCCTTGCCGTTCGGAGGGTTCTGTCCTGATGAATCGTAATTTTTTTCTGATACTGATGATGATGAGCTGGTTCTCCATGCTGGGCGCCCAGGATCTGGACATTCCCATCATGTACGAAAATTCTCTGGGAAACGGGCTGAAACTTGTGATGATTCCCATGGAAGGCCGGGAGGACATGGCCGTAAGCCTGCTGCTGCGCTGCGGATCCCGTGAGGAAGTGGAGCCCGGACAGGAGGGAATGGCCTCCTTCACGGCCTCTGCCATCTTTCAGGATCTGCTGAACCGAAATGACAGTCTCTTCAATGTGGCCGGTGTCTGCGCGACTCACCAATCCGAGGAAGACTACAACAGTTTTACGCTCTACGGTCCGGTTGCTGATGAAAAGACCATGATCCGGGCACTTGCAGACGCATTCATGAATGCGACCTTTGATAAGGCTATTCTCAATGAGACAGCGCTGATCGCCCTGAAATCCATGGATTCCGCGCATCCCGGACGTGACGGCGCGCTGGAATCACAGCTGCGTACGGATCTTTTCGGAATGCATCCCTATGGACATTCACCGCAGGGGACGGCAGGAAATATTACACAGTTCAGTACCCACAGCAAGGATGTGAAAAAATTCTTTGAACGCTGCTACCGGCCGGAGAATACGATTCTCTTCATCAGCGGCGGCTTCAACCGGACCGGGGAAATCTATGAAATGGTCAAACAGCATTTCGGACCCTGGAAGGCCGGGTATAAACCCCGGATCATTCCCGCTTATCCGGCACAGCTTCATGAAAATCGGACCAGTCTTCTGTCCGGGGACGACGGAGGCTGTCTTTTGTCCTATGTGTGGCGTCTGCCTCCCGCAAACAGGGCACTCGACCTGATGGCATCGCTTTATCTCATGGACAGGGCGCTCTTCGGTGAAAAATCCGAACTTGTCCGCTATCTGCGCAATGATGCCGGATCAATTGAATCCGTGAAACGAAAAATCTTTTCTGGACGGGATGCGGGATATTATGCCATTACACTCGACCTGAAGTCCCTGAACGACATGGACTTTGTGGAACAATATTTTCAGAGGTATATGGCTGATGAGACGCCTGCGCTGACCCAGAACAGGCTGTCGAACATCAGCCGTGAACTGCAGGCGGAGACGACGGGCCTGAAAAATGATCCTTTTCGGCTGAACAGGGCCCTGATTCCCTACACGGCGATCAGCGGGGATGCCAAACAGGTCTTTTCAATTCTCAGAGACTGCAGCAGCAGAAGCGTCTATGATATCAGGCAGGCGGAGAATGAATTGATTCTGCCGTCACGGGCACAAATTTACATCATGAACAGGGAGAAGTGACCCGTGAAAAAATTGGCTTTACTGACTTTTTATGTATTCCTGATTGCCTGTTCACGTCCTGAAGCGGATTTCTACCTGAAGACGGAACCGATGCGCGGGAGTGATGAACTGAGTATGATTTACAGCTTTTCTGCGCGCCGCGGAAATTCGGATTCAACGGATATGACTGCCGCAGCCATCCTGCAGTATCTGGGCCGGGGATCAGGAAATTCTGTCGAGAGAATGTCCCTGAATGATCAGTTGAAATCCTATCATGTAAAAAATTATATACACGCCGGAAAGGACCGGAGCTATCTGCAGTATATATTTCCCGAGCGGTTTTTTCCGAAAGTGTACCCTCTTCTGAAAAACAAGCTGCTCTATCCGCATTTTCCAGATACTCTGCATATTTCACCTGCGGACGATTCGGTTCTGAACTGCAGCATCCCCCACACCATACCCGAGCCCATGATTGCGCTCTATAAGCAGATTCAGAATCAGGATGCGTCACGTTCTGCGCCTCAGCCCTTTGACGTCACGGCCGAAACACTCAATGATTTATACGAAAATCAATTCAGTGTCCGAAACATGAGCCTGATCCTCAGCGGCCAGATGCCGCCGGATCTACGGTCGCTTCTGATTTCTGACTTTTCTTCCTTCCACAGGTACTCCATAGGCGAAAAAAATACGGAGGAAGTGGTGGAATTGACACCTGACAGGGGCCGCCGTATCTGGCTTTCCGAATCGGATAAGGGAGAAATTCCCGGAATGCTGATAGTCTTTCCTCTCGATATGATTAAACATTCCAATGATTATTACGGGATCAAACTGCTGAGCACCTGGCTGGGAGACTGTCCCGGAGGGGGCGGGCTGTTTGAAAAAGCCCTCGTTCGGCAGCGGGCCATTGCCACTAAAAGTGTCAGCAGCCTGGAACTGCGGCATCTCGGCGATAACGGGCTTGCTCTGGATGCCTGTGATCAGGGCGCGGTGAATTTCTATATCTATCTGGAGAACGTGACGCCGGATGATGCGGTCTTTGCGCTTCGATACATTGTCCATTCCATGAATTCGCTTCTGGAAAATGGCTGGGATCAGAACACCTTTGACGATCTGAAGCAGAAGCATCTGTATCGAATGTCCCTTGAAACCGGGGATATCGCATTTCAGGGCAGGATGGCGGATGCAAGCCGCTGTTATGGCAGTGAGGATCTGCTGAATGTGGAAAGCAGCGTTATAAATTCCATGTCTTCAGAAGCTGCTTATGTCGCGTTGAACAAGTATATCAATACCGATCAGATGATGGTCTTCTACCGGGGTGAAAATCCGGACCGGCTGGAAAATGCCCTGAAATATCACCTGCGGTCCAGTCTGAAGAACAGTCAGCTGATGCGGCCGGAAATCCGTCGTGAAAACGCGGCAGTGGACGCGGAAGCTCTGCAGTTTTCCCGTATAGAACGTTTTACAAAATCAATTGGAAAGGATGATACATGGACCAGTCGATAAGCCGGCGCATGGCGGCGTATGCACTCAACCTGAACTACAGTGATCTGCCCGAGGCCGTCGTCGAGCAGGCAAAACGCTTTATCTACGACAGTGTGGGCTGCGCATTCGGCGCGCTTCGTACCCGCGATGTAAATATTCTCCGTGACCTCTATACAGAGATGGGCGGCCGCGAAGAGGCAACGCTGATCGGTTTCGGTGACCGGATCCCGGCCGTCAATGCCACGCTGGTCAATTCTCTCATGGTCCGGGCTCTCGATTTCAATGATATTTACTGGAAGGAAGATCCCAGCCATCCTTCAGATCTCATTCCGGCGGCTCTGGCCGTGGGGGAGATGGTGGATGCGAGCATAGAGGAACTGATTGTCGCGGTTGTGCTGGCCTATGAATTTGAGCAGCGTCTCTGCGAATTTGCCAGGCCGGGCGTCCGTGAGCGGAAATGGCATCACGCGACACTGACACAGTTTGTCAGTCCCCTGGTTGCCGGCAGGCTGCTGAAGCTGACGGAAGACCAGATGGTCTACGCGATCGGTATCAACGGATCCCATAATCACACCATCGGCTGTCCCACTGCCGGCCAGCTGACCATGATGAAGAATACGGTGGATCCCATGGCCGTACAGTCCGGTGTCTTTGCCGCACTCATGGCTGCCCGGGGTTATACGGGAACCGAAAAGGTTTTCGAAGGCAAGGAAGGTTTCATGGACGTGTTCGGCCCGGACTGGGATGAGAAGGTGCTGTTTGACGGACTCGGAAAATCCTTTCGTATCATGGACTGCGGCATGAAGGCCTTTCCCACGGAAGCGCTGACGCACACCCACATTTCCGCCGCCATCAAGCTGGTTACGGAACACGATATAGATCCGGACACAATCCGGACGGTGACGGTGACGACCATCGCCCGGGCCTGTGATATTCTCTTTGATCCCCACAAATATCGTCCCGAGAGCCGGGAAACGGCTGACCACAGCCTGCCCTACTGTCTGACCCGGGCCATTCTGGACCGGAAAATTACGCCCGCAGCCTTCAGTGATGAAGCGCTCAGGGATCCCCGCGTATGGGAACTGATTGATAAGATCAAAGGTGAAGCGTCCATCGAATTTGAGGAAATGTTTCCGGCCAAACAACCGTCACGCGTCGCGATCGAGGTGGAGGACGGACAGGTGTTCACGACCTATCTGGAATATCCCAAGGGAGACCCGAGAGAACCCATGACCCTTTCGGATCTGGATGCGAAATTCACCGGGCTGGCTGAAGCTCAGGTTTCCGATGATCAGATGAAGGATGTGAAAGCGAGCATCTTCGGAATGGAAAAACTGAGCGGTGTCCGGGAACTCATGAAGAAACTGGTTATCGGAGGATAATATGAAGAAATCGACGATTGCTGTTATCGTAGCTGTTGTGGTCCTTTTCGGACTGTACCGGGTTTTTGCCTCCACCTACAATAATCTGGTGGTGCTGGATGAAGGTGTGAGCTCAGCCTGGTCACAGGTTGAAAATCAGTATCAGCGCCGCATGGATCTTATTCCGAATCTGGTCGAAACTGTAAAGGGTTATGCGTCTCATGAGAAGGAAACACTGACCCAGGTAGCGGAAGCCCGCGCATCGGTGGGAAAAATGCAGATCACGCCTGAAATTCTGAATAATCCGCAGCTCATGGAGAAGTTCAATGCCGCTCAGGGAACCTTGAGCGGAGCTTTGAGCCGGCTGATGGTTGTGGCCGAAAAATATCCGGACCTGAAAGCCAATGAAAATTTCAAATCCCTTCAGGATCAGCTGGAAGGAACGGAAAACCGCATTTCGGTCGAACGGCGACGCTTTAACGAAACCGTACAGACCTACAACACCACCATGCGCCGCTTTCCCACCAATATGATCGCCGGCATGATGGGATTCTCAAAGAAAGTATATTTTGAAAGCGCTGCAGGCGCGGAGCAGGCGCCGCAGGTTAAATTCTGATGAAAAGGATTTCTGAAATCCTGCTGGGGCTTTTTGTCGCGTCAGCTCTGGCGCTGGCTGTGGAGATTCCGCCTCTCACATCCCATGTCATGGATCAGGCCTCTGTGCTCAGTATTGATAACGCGCTAAATGCGGCGCTCAGTGATTACGAAGCCCGTACCGGTGTGCAGCTGGCGGTCTGGACGCTGAACGATCTGGGCGAAGAAAGCATTGAACAGGTGTCCATGCAGGCTGCCGAAAGCTGGAAGCTGGGACAGAAGGGCCGTGATAACGGTGCGCTGCTGGTTGTGGCCGTCAAGAATCATCGTGTGCGCATTGAAGCCGGCTACGGCCTGGAATCCAAACTTACGGATTATCAGTGCGGGCGGATCATCCGGGAACGGATCACTCCGTACTTCAAGATGAATGATTATAACGGCGGTGTCTCAGAGGGACTGAAGGCCATGGCCTCCGTGATAGCCGCACCCGTGACGGGGAAGGGCAAAAGCCGGGCAAATGAAGGGCCGCGGAGTGTGTTCGCACCCTTTTTCAGCCTGTTCATGATCTTTATCTTTCTGCGGCTGTTCAGGCGAAATCCCATGGCCGCACTGCTGCTGGGTTCCATGATGTCGGGCGGCCGGTCCTCAGGCGGATTTCGAGGCGGCGGATTCGGCGGCGGTGGATTCGGGGGTTTCAGCGGCGGCGGCGGAAGTTTCGGCGGCGGCGGTGCCTCAGGCAGCTGGTAAGGAGATGCGAATGTTGAACATTAATACCATACTCAATGAGGACGACCGCAAAGCCATCGAAGCGGCAATTCATGACATAGAAAGCCGTTCGGATGCGGAAGTTCGTATTCTGGTTCTGACCCGCGACCGGGGCAGGATGAAAAAAATGGATATGAGGGCGCTGGCGGAAGCAAAATTTCATGAATTGGGCATGACAGCTACCCGCCATCACAACGGGCTGCTGCTGCTTATTCATCTGCAGCGGCGGCAGTTTACGCTGATCGGCGATACGGGCCTGCATGACAGAATTCCCGATGGAAACTGGGAACCCTATGCGGAAAAACTCAGCAGCTACTTCCGGGAAGAGCGATTCCGGGAGGGTGTTGTCACCATTCTCCAGGAAATCGGCCTCATCCTCGCTGAACATTTTCCGGTCAGCCCGGATGATACAAATGAACTGCCGGATACCATTGCCGTGGAGTAGGTTATTTTCATTTAGAATCTGATAAATAATTATTTATAAATAATATATACGATCTCACTAGTGTTCGGTTATAAGTTAAATAATTCCAGCTGTTTATAAATACTGCCATCGTCAGATCTGTATTTAACATCAGTTAGTAGCTGATAAATAGAAGATTTCTCCAAAATGCTGATACTCAAAATCTGTAGAATAGTGTAGAGAGAATGTTCGATTTTCAACTGTTTTTTAATAATTGCGACCAAAACATACACCGTGACCGCTATCCATATTTGAGATTTGACCGCATTTTCTGATGTGCCGTAAAATGATTTAATCCGCAGGTGTTGCTTAACCCATTTGAAAAAGAGCTCTATCTGCCAACGATTTTTATATAATTGAGTTATGGTTAGAGCAGGCAAGTCAAAATTGTTTGTCAAAAAGATCAGCTCTTTGTCTGTTTCAGGATCTCGGTATTTGATTTGTCTCAGATGATCAGGATAGTCCTTCTGTGTATAAAACCCTGTCAGTTTTACCGTTTGATCATATCGAAGGCCTGTGACCTTGTCGATGGGATGTGAATATATTCTTTGTGTTTGTGTATTTGTTTTTGCCCGAATCACAAAATAACAGAAAGACTGATGCAGACGATACAGACGCACATAATCCAGATAGCCACGATCCACAACATAAAAGCTTCCAGGTTCATAAGGAATTATATCCAGGATATTCACATCATGTACTTTACCATCGGTTATTTTGATAAAACTGGGAATGTTGCCTTTTAAATTCAATAAAGTATGGAGTTTGACAGCGGCTTTATGTTTTCTGAAACGTGCCCATGGGAACATGGACAGACACAGATCAATGGTACTGGAATCCAGTGCATACACTGCTTCTTTAATATTGAGAATATTGGGTTCCTCGTTATATAAATCCCGAGCCAGGCTGATGAGTACCTGCGCAAAATCACTGTAAATCCGATAATCTCTATGCTTATTGGCTTCGGATATAGTACTGAGAACTGGCGTTGTACGAAAGCCCATTCTATATAGTTTGGAGTCCACTGCCGTCAAACAGGTGATCACATCTCGCAGGCTATCTCTGTAGGTTAGCTGGGCAAAAGACATTAACAAATAATGTTGCCAGGATGTATATTTTTGAACTTTGTAATCGCCATCATATCTTTTGACACATTTGGAAAATTCGTAACGAGGAACATAATCCATTATCTGTGCAAAAATAAGTCTGTCATCCTGCATAAAAACTCCAATTATCCAGTATTTTTGGAGGAAATATACGAAGTTCAAATGCAAAAATATTTTTTCCTTATTTATCATTCTGTTATTTATTAGGTTATACGACATTTTTTCTACAACAACCGAACACTAGTGGTCATAATTACCAAATTAGCCTCGGGTAATTCCAGATTATCGGGTTAATATCTGCCATTGTGGCAGATATTTCGCGCTGGCATGAAATTCGACTGTCTTTCGTAAAAAGAAAGGAGGGCGTATGAATTCGAATGCCCAGATGTTTAATCCCGAAGAAAATGTCGATGCTCTCAGCAAGTATGGCGTGGATATCACGGCTCTCGCCCGGGAAGGAAAAATTGATCCGGTGATCGGCCGTGAAGAGGAAGTTCGTCGCATTATTCAGATATTGTCACGGCGAACCAAGAATAACCCCGTGCTTATCGGGGAGCCCGGCACGGGAAAGACCACCGTTGTGGAAGGCCTGGCAAAACGGATCACGGACGGTGATATTCCTGATAATTTTCGAAATAAACGATTGATCGCCATGGATCTGTCTGCCATGCTGGCGGGGGCATCCTACCGCGGCCAGTTTGAAGAACGGCTGAAGAATTTTATCTCTGCGGTCCTGGAAAAGAGTGATGAGATCATCGTTTTCATTGACGAACTGCATACGATCATCGGAACCGGAGCCGCGGAAGGTCAGATGGATGTCTCGAATATCATCAAACCGGAGCTGGCCCGTGGACGTATGAAAATCGTGGGAGCAACCACGCTCAGGGAATATCAGAAATATATCGAGAAAGACGCTGCCCTGGAGCGCCGTTTCCAGCAGGTTCTCATTCAGGAACCCTCGGAGGAGGACAGTATCACCATCCTCCGGGGAATCCGGGACCGGTACGAACTTCATCACGGCATCCGCATCAAGGATGGAGCGCTGATCGCCGCAGTGCAGCTGTCGAACCGCTATATCAGTGACCGCTTTCTGCCGGATAAGGCCATAGATCTCATGGATGAGGCCGCCTCCCGGCTCAGAATGGAAATCAATTCCGTCCCGACGGGCATTGATGATCTGAAACGCCGGGCACTTCAGCTGGAGATTGAAGCGGAATCTCTGAAAAAGGAAAAGGATGCAAAATCTCAGCAGCGGAAATCGGCCATTCGAAACGAACTTGAAAAGATTGACAAAGACCTTGCGTCACTCGGAAAGGCCTGGAAGTATGAAAAGGAAATTGTGGACAAGGCAAATGAGATCAAGGAAAAGATTGATAACCTGGCCAGCCGCATGCAGTTTCTCGAACGGCAGGGCGATCTGCAGCAGGTGGCAAAAATAAAGTACAGCGATATCCCGGCGCTGGAGGCAGAGCTGGAGGATACGAACCGCCAGATTGCCGGGTTTACGTTTCTGAAAACGGAAGTGGACAGCGAGGATATTGCATCGGTGGTTGCCCGATGGACGGGCATTCCGGTAAATAAGATGCTGGAGAGCGAGATTGAAAAAGTCATGGGCCTGGAAGATCAGCTTTCTCAGCGCGTAAAAGGCCAGGAGCAGGCTTTGAAGAGTGTGAGCGATGTGATCCGGATGAGTAAGACCGGTATTCTGGACAAACAGCGCCCCCTCGGTTCCTTCATCTTCATGGGACCTACGGGCGTGGGAAAGACCGAACTTGCCCGGACTCTGGCGGCCAGCATTTTTGATGACGCGAATGCGCTAATCCGCATTGATATGAGTGAATATATGGAATCCCATTCTGTATCCCGCATGATCGGTTCACCTCCAGGTTATGTGGGGTACGAGGATGGCGGACAGCTGACCGAAAAAATACGAAAACGTCCCTACGCGGTAATTCTCTTTGATGAAATAGAAAAAGCGCATCCGCAGGTCCTGAATATTCTGCTGCAGGTTCTGGATGCGGGACGCCTCACCGATTCGAAGGGACGCAGCGTAAATTTCCGGAATACGATGATCATTATGACGTCTAATCTGAAGAAAGAGGATCTGAAGGTGGTGATGAAACCGGAATTTCTCAACCGTATTGATGAGATCATCTCTTTCAATGATCTGGACCGGAACGCAATGCTGGAGATCATCTCACTGCAGCTGGAAGATATTCGGAAACAGCTTCTGTCTGAGGAGATTCAGCTATCCTGGCCGGACTCCCTGCCGGAAGCTATCCTGAACGCTTCCTGGGAAAAGGAATATGGTGCCCGGTCGGTGAAACGCTTTATCAGGCAGACGCTGCTGTCGGAGCTGGCCATGTATATGCTGCGGCACAGCGGAGAAAAGCATCTGTCAGTGAATATTGCGGATGGACACGCCGAGATCCGGTCCGGTTCCGGGGAATAAATCACCGAAAATAAAAAAGGCGGAGGTCACACTCCGCCTTTTTATAATTATACAGATAAATTATTAATGAATTCGTGTAAGCATTTCTTCACAGAGCGTGATGAGAAAACTGCGGATTTCCTCATTGGGCAATTCCCTGAAGATTCGGATGGCGCTGTCTGTATATCGGGCGGCCAGGTCCCGGGACTGATCCAGAAGCCAGGGCTGGGAGAGCTGGGGCAATATCCGTTTGAAATTCTCCGTCGTTTTTTCCTCTGGCAGGGGGCCGAAGGCTTCCATGTATTTAAAATAGGGCAGTGTCATCTTTCCCATCAGAAAATCCGTACCGATGGGCTTGCCGGTAATTTTGCTGTCACCGACGATATCGAGAATATCGTCCACGTACTGAAAGGCTATTCCAAGGTCCATCCCGGCTTTGCTGAGCTTTTCAATCCATTCATGGTCCGCATCGGCCAGAATACTTCCGATTCGGCAGGATCCCCAGAAAAGGTAGGCGGTCTTATCGGTGATAATCCGCTGATATGTATCGAAATCGTAGCCGGTATGATTTGCCTGATCTTCAGTGAGCTGTCCTTCTCCGAGGCGCTTCAGCGAGATGACAACCGAATCCACGACTTTATTGGGGAGCAGGGATGCGAGGCCGTATCCCTCGACAAAGAGATAATCCCCGGCCAGCAGAGCGGGAGAGAGTCCGTGCTCGGCAAACGCGGTCATTGCACCCCGCCGCGTCTTGCTGTTGTCCATGATGTCATCATGTATCAGCGAGGCGGTATGAATCAGTTCCAGGGCCGTTGCTGCCTTGTAGGCATTCTCTTCATCCTGTCCGTTCATGGCCCGGAAGGTGGCCAGAATCAGCAGAGGCCTCAGTCTCTTGCCGCCACTGAGAACGGCTTCCGTTGTAATCTTTTCCATCAGCGCGTTCTGGGAATGACAGGATTCCTTCAGTCTGCTTTCCACGACCCGGATATCATCCTTAAGACGGCCCGGCAGATCAATTGTATTTGTTTTAAGCTTCACGATTCCTTCGACTCAGATTTTGTCCGGAATATAAGCCTTTTGTCCATAAAAACGAAGTTCAATTCCTGTTCCTGGCGCGGACGGCTTAGGATGGGCAGCAGCTTTCTGATAAACTGGTAGCGATTTAGAGAAAAGGGGATTATACGAAAACAGGCCGGTCATTGCCGGCCCGTTTACAGTTGCTTTTTTATATTATCTATTTCTTATGCGGATTGAAGCGGCCGCCGGCTCTGCGGGGATCGCCGTTGCGGTAGCCCAGGGCTGCCCAGTCCATCCGGGTCTGTCTCGGACCGTGGCAGTCAACGCATTGAAGGGCATCCTCCTTCGGTGCGACCATATGATTGATTTTCCAGTACATGGCTGTTTCGGCAAAATCGTACTGTCCGCTGTATTCGAGGTGATTGGCGAGCGATCCGGTTTCGAGGGCCTTGTTCCAGTCGTAGTCGGCCCAGAATCCTTTCCAGAGCTGGGGCGTCAGGAGATATTTATTTACCTTGTCAGCCACCTGCTTGCCGCGATGAACTTTAAAGGGATAGATCTTTGCATCTTTCTGCGAAATGTTGCCTTTGGGCCGCGAGATGTAATTGACGGTATTGAAATCGATGGGATCTCCCAGTACCATGCGGTCATTGTCGCCATTGTACCAGTCATATTCAGGAACAACATTCTTCCCCCAGGTAATGGCCCCCTTGTTCTTAGTAAAGCCGGGCTGGCCGTACTGTTCGGGCACATCCTTCAGATCCTTTCCGGCCTGGCTCCAGTCCCAGTACATGGAGGTTGGATTTTCCCGGGCAAATTCCGGGATGTGGCAGGTCTGACAGGCGAGACTGCGGAAATGCCGGTTCAGGGTCGCGCTCACATGCGGATTGGCGGAATGACAGTTTTCGCACTGAACGAGCTTGGTGTTCCTGGATGCGAGGCTGAGCGCATTTCCCGGAATCTGATGATCGTGAGTCTTGTGACAGGCGCTGCAGTCATAATCCTGCCCTTCCGGGCTCATGTGCACATCCAGGGATTTGGGTCCGTTGATGAGTGCGGATTCCAGATCACCGTGTTTCACATTGTTGCCGCCACCTCCGTAAAAATGACAGGATCCGCAGGTTTCATTGCTGGTGGGCCCGACACTTTTCGCGATTTTTTCCAGATCCAGGCCGGGAACTTCCCGTCCGGCGCCGGCAGGACTTTTTTTATAGGTTCCGGTGCGGTCATGGCAGACCAGACAGTCTATCCTGTCGCGGTTGGTCAGATCGAAATTGTCATCCGTCCAGCCGTATCCGGCATGACAGCTGGTACAGCGGGGCCAGTTTGAGGCGATTCCGATACAGAAATTATTGACGACGGTGCGTTTTCCCAGAGGAATGAGCTTTCCGTTTCGCTCTACGGTGGAAGCGGAGTCCAGAAGCGTCCAGTGTACGCTTTTCAGGAAGGCTGTTGCCTGTTCATCGTGGCATTCGATACAGGCGGCGGTGACGTCCTCGCCACTGCTGAAGGGTCCGCTGAGGTAGTCGCTGTGATCTTCAAATGCAAAAGTCTGTCCTGCAAGGATTAAAATTCCCAGAGCTGCTGTGTACAGTTTCATTCTTAACCCCCTGAAATCCTGTGGATTTCCTGTTTATGATTAAATAATGTTCATCTTGTATTCAGGGTTCAAATTCTTCCATATCTGGCCGTCAGCTGACGGAGTCGCTGCAGCGGAGTGTCCAGTCCTTCGAATGATTCCCGTCTCCAGACCCAGTTTCCCTCCGTCGTGCTGGGGAAATTCATTCGGGCTTCCTCTCCCAGCTCCAGTATGTCCTGAAGCGGGATGACAGCCCACACGGCGGAACTGGCACTCGCGGCTTCGATCAGCGGCCAGACCACCGGTGCTTCCCGGATATCGAGAAAGGCCGCCAGATTATTTTTTTCAATATCCGCGGCGTGCTCATACCAGCCGGCCAGAGTATTATTATCGTGAGTTCCGGTATACACGATGCAATGTCCGTTTCCGTAATTGGCAGGCAGAAAGCCGTTGTCCGGTCCCGAATCAAAGGCGAACTGAAGGATCTTCATCCCCGGAAAACCGTATCGCGCCATCAGCATTGAAACATCTTCGGTGATAATGCCCAGATCTTCGGCGATGATGGGAGGATTACCGAAACGGAGGCTCAGGGCATCAAAAAATCCCTGACCGCCACCGGAAACCCAGCTTCCGTGTTCGGCGGTTTTTTCACCGAAAGGCACTTCCCAGGCACCTGCGAATCCCCGGAAATGATCAAGCCGTACAAAATCAACCTGATTCAGAAGATGGCCGATCCGGTCAAACCACCAGGAGTAGTCCCGCTCGCGGAGAACATCCCAATTGTAATGCGGGTTGCCCCAGAGCTGGCCGGTTTCGCTGAAAATATCCGGAGGAACGCCGGCGACCACCGTCGGCAGACCCCGGTCATCCAGTTTGAACAGAGTACGGTGAGCCCAGACATCCACAGAATTATAGGCCACAAAAATCGGGATATCTCCGATGATGCGAATGTTTTTTCGGGTGGCGTAATGTCTGAGTTCATTCCACTGCCGGTGGAAAATAAACTGTTCGAGCTTGTAGTAATCAAGTTCATCCCCGTGCTCTTCCTGCCAGTCCAGCAAGGCCTGCCGGGACCGGTCACGATAGGGTTGCGGCCACTCGGTCCACAGGCTCTGAAAATGCTTCATGAGCGAGGTGAAGAGAGCATAATCCTCGAGCCAGCTGTGATTCTGGGCCTTGAACTCACGGAAATCACAGGCACTCTCCTCCATCCAGGCCTGATTTTCGATGATGGCCTTCAGCAGTTCCTGCTTCCGCAGGACAGGATCACTGATGCGTTGCTCAAGTGTTTGTAGAAGCTCTTTACTGCAGGCGTTGTCCCGGCAGAGTTTTTCCGGTGAAATGAAGCGTGTATTGGCGGCAAAGGCTGAATAGCTGGAGTAGGGAGACCCGGTATGGTCAGGAATAGTCAGGGGAAGGATCTGCCAGAGCTTCTGCCCGGCCTCGGCCAGCAGGTCTATCCATTTCTCCGCAGACGGACCCAGATCACCCATGTTCCAGAATCCGGGGAGGGATGAAACATGGCAGAGGATACCGCTTGCGCGCTGAAAGGGTGTCTCATGCCCGTGACTGTCCATTAATCCTTCAATTCAAGCTCTACGCGAGTCGTTTCCATACTGTCCTGATTGTTGAATGTCTTGTATAAACCGATCAGATCAGAAAATTCACCCCTGATATGCCCGCGTCCGCTGTAGGAATAGTCATGAAGCGGGGCGTACATCTCAATACCCCGTCCTTCATTTTCCGTGTATTCGTCCTCCTTGAAATTTTCCAGATGAAGCGTGGAGGGAATGCTGTTAATCAGCTTCCGGATTTCATCAGCTTTTTCCCGGTTGAAAACTTCGAAATGGAAGGTGAAGGATGCGGAGACAATGAGTTTCCGGCTTTTAATCTTCAGTTTGATGCTGTCCTCGGAGGCCTTGATCGTTTCGGCAAAGCGTTCAATGACGGCATTTTCCAGACAGACATGCGTATAGCTGTCGAGCTCGAAATATTCCTGCAGAACATCCTTCAGTGTTTCCCGTTTGATGCCGGCTTTGCGATGGAAGAAATAGTCCATATTGGGATTACAGGAATACTTGTAGCCCATGAGAAAACCCTTTACAAGAAGGAAGGGGCCTTCAATGACAAGTTCTGAGAATGTTTTAACCATAGCTTCTCCTCGTTTTCAGCCGATCAGATGGCTGCTTTGATATCGGTGTAAAATTTAAAAACCAGATCATTCCACCGGTCCAGCGGCATGGAATAATCCCAGTATTTGTTGAGAATGTCATAGGGCGTTTTCTGGAAGCTTTTCTGCAGAGTGAGCAGAATAAGGATAATGTCGTCCAGAAATCCCAGAAGCCGGAGAGGCAGAATGCGGTTCTTTCCGAAGGAAATATTCAGGGGGGAAAAGAGATAAACGGCCGATCCGCCGATCCAGATTTTCACTGCGAGCGGCACTTCCGGATCTCTTAAAAGGCGATAAAGCAGTTTAAGCAGGGATGGCACTGCCTTGACAATGTGTTTCAGCGCCTCTCCTGACGTCACATCCACCGGGTAGGCCGGCATCATTCGTTCTGCCATAATTACTGCTAAAATACGGTGAAAATGGCAGTTCTAAAAGAAAAAAAGGCGGGGAATCCCCGCCTTTCAGATGCATGTCCGACTTTGGATGATCAGGGTAAAGTCAGGCCGATAAAATGATTGCTGCCCCGGTATTTTACGAAGAAGAGGACAGAATCTCCGCTTTTATAGGTATTGAGTACGGTGCGATACTCCTTCAGATCCGCGATTTCCTGGTTCCCGATTTTGAGGATGATGGTTCCGGGAACGAGGCCCTTCTCGGCGGCATCACTGTTTTCATCTGTTCCGGTGATAATGACACCCTGCTGATCCTTGTCAAGGCGGAATGTGTTGCGGATTGTGTCATCAATGTTCTTGACCGTAATACCCAGCTTGCCCGTATTGGCATCGTCGCCGGTCTTTTTTGTTTTTTCCGCGGGCAATTCGCCCAGTTTTATGGTAACAGTCCGGGTTTTTCCGTCGCGGAAAACACCCAGATCCACTTTTTCACCGGGGCGGCGGGTGGAGATGTTCATGCGCAGTTGAGCAGCGGTCACAATGTTATCACCATTGACGGTCTGAATAATATCGCCGGTTTTCAGGCCGGCCTTTTCACCGGGGCTGTCCTTGACCACATCTCCCACAAGGGCACCGGAGACATTCTCCAGCCCGAGAGAATTGGCGATATCCTGATCCACTTCCTGAATCTGCACACCGATATAGGCGCGGATGACCCGGCCTTCCTTGATGATATCCTGCATATTGTGACGTGCCAGGTTCACGGGGATGGCAAAACCGATTCCCTGATTACCGCCGGAGCGGCTTTCGATGGCAGTATTGATCCCGACCAGTTCTCCCTTTGAATTGATGAGCGGGCCGCCGGAGTTCCCGGGATTGATGGCGGCATCCGTCTGGATGAAATTTTCGAAATCCAGAATCCCCATGCCGGTCCGTTCCTTGGCCGATACGATGCCCAGGGTTACGGTGGTGTTCAGATGGTCGGAAAAGGGTGAACCGATGGCGAGAACAAATTCACCGACTCTCAGGTCATCTGAGTTTCCGAGCGCAATAACGGGCAGATCCTTCTCCTTGACTTTCAGTACGGCCACATCCGAAGCCGGATCGGTTCCGAGAAGTTCGGCCTTGAGTTCACGCCGGTCCTGCAGATGAATGGTGATGTCTTCGGCATCCTCCACGACGTGATTATTTGTCAGAATGATTCCCTCACCGACAATGACACCCGAGCCCAGTACTTTGGACCGGACTTCGTGGTCGCGCTGCTGCGGTCCGAAAAAGAAGAATTCAGGAGGAAACTGTTCGAACATCGGGTTCTGCTTCATGACTTTTTCAGCCGTAATGGTGACGACGGAGGGGGACACTTTCTGGGCAACGTCGGCGATATCGCGACTCAGGTCATCGAGAGCTGAGGCCATTGCAAGCGGTACGCTGAGGATCAGCAGTGAGAAAATGATTACAAGTTTTTTCTTCATGTTCAACCTTTCTTCATTTTGCCTCATTAAATGGATCGGATCTTTGAAATGTTCCCGACGAGGTTCTGCCGCGATGGCCGCGGATTTTTTTGTTCCCATCTCACCGGGAAATGGGCTAACTTGCCGCCAATCCGGGTGAAGTCTGTCGTGTTGTCAATGGCTGCCGCTCCACAGAGCTGATGACCGCTCCCGGATACGGAGAAGGAAAATAATTAAAGAGGCCGGATCGAGATCATGCTGTTTAATTCCTTTGATTTCGCTGTCTTTCTGCCCATCGTATTTCTGCTCTATCACGGGTTAGGCTCCCGGCGGCGGCAGGCGCAGAATGTCCTGCTTCTGATCGCGAGCTACATTTTCTACGGCTGGTGGGACTGGCGTTTTCTCTCCCTGATCTTTATCAGTACGCTGGTGGATTACGGCGTGGGGCTTGCGCTGGACTCCACCTCCGAAGTATCCCGGCGGAAGCTGTTTCTGGCCCTGAGCCTGACCGCCAATCTGGGAATTCTGGGCTTTTTCAAATATTTCAATTTTTTCGCGGATAATGCGGCGGCCATGTTTCATGCCTTCGGCCTGACTCTGAATACGGGGACGCTTCACATTATTCTGCCGGTGGGTATCAGCTTTTACACATTTCAGACCCTGAGCTATTCCATTGATGTGTATCGGGGAAAGCTGGCCGCCCGAAGGGATTTTCCGGCCTTTGCCGCGTTTGTGGCCTTCTTCCCTCAGCTGGTCGCCGGCCCCATCGAACGTGCATCCAATCTTCTGCCCCAATTTGAAACGGAACGCCGTTTTTCCTTCGACAAGGCTGTGGACGGGCTCCGGCAGATGCTCTGGGGATTTTTTAAGAAACTGGTTATAGCCGATAATTGTGCCGAATATGCCGATCGCATCTTTTCGCAT
The DNA here is from genome assembly GCA_046735395.1 of Fidelibacterota bacterium. Lineage (GTDB taxonomy): Bacteria > Fidelibacterota > Fidelibacteria > Fidelibacterales > DSDE01 > JBJKQR01. The sequence goes on from JBJKQR010000027.1 coordinate 64,664, forward strand.
TCGGCCGGCGCAGACGGCAGTACGCTGCTGCTGGGTCTCATCTTCTTTGCCTTTCAGATTTACGGTGATTTTTCCGGCTATTCGGATATTGCCATCGGAACGGCCCGTCTCTTCGGCTTCTCGCTGATGCGCAATTTCGCCAATCCCTACTTTTCCCGGGATATCGCCGAATTCTGGCGGCGCTGGCATATATCACTATCCACCTGGTTCCGCGATTATGTCTACATCCCGCTGGGTGGAAGCCGGGGCGGACGTCTGCAGACGTTGCGGAATACGGTGATCGTGTTTGCGGTCAGCGGCTTCTGGCATGGCGCCAGCTGGACCTTCGTCATCTGGGGGCTGCTGAACGCCCTGTATTTCCTGCCTCTGCAGATAGGCGGCCGGAACCGGAATCATCTCAATGTGGTTGCAGCCGGGAGACATCTGCCGGATCTGGCTGAAATCCGGGACATGGCGCTTACCTTTTCACTGACGCTGATCGCCTGGACCTTCTTCCGGGCCCACAGTGCCATGGATGCGGTTCTGTACCTGCGCGGACTGTTTTCTCTCTCGCTCTTTTCCTATCCCTCTCTGCCGGGAATCGGGAAATCATTCATGACGCTGCTGCTTATTCTGTTTTTTGTCATCGTGGAATGGATAGGCCGGGAAGAGCACTATGCCCTCGCCATACTGAAGTATGTTCCGTCCCGGTGGGCCCGATGGTTCGCCTATGCCGGCCTTATTTTCATGATCGGTGTCTTTATGCAAACCATAGAAACCCCCTTTATCTACTTCCAGTTCTGATGAAATTATTTCTGAAAAAATGCCTGACATTCGGACTCTTTGCGGCCCCGGTGTATGTTGGCCTGGTGATTTTCTGGGGAGCCGTGGCCTGGCCGGGTTTGAATTCGAATGTGAATTATATCCGCGCTCCGAAGGGGCATGTGCTCACCCGTCTGCGGGAAGTGAAAAGCATGAGTGAGCCGGACCTTCTCATTGTGGGTTCCTCCCATGCCTACCGGGGTTTTGACGTCCGGATTTTCCGGGCTGCCGGATACAGCTGTTTCAACCTGGGTACCAGCAGCCAGACGCCCATTCAGACCCGGCTGCTGCTGCGACGCTATATAGACCGGATCCGTCCCCGGGTGCTGATCTTCGAAGTGTCGCCCCTGCTTTTTTCCAATGACGGTGTGGAGTCTGCGCTTGAGCTGATCGCCAATGACCGGAATGACCTGGAAACAGTGAAAATGATCTGGAATATTCCTCATATCAAAGTCATCAATACGGCGCTTTTCGGTTTTGCCCACGATTTTCTCTGTGCTGGGGATACGCTGCCTGAAGCGCCGCGGAAGGGTGCCGACACCTATATTCCCGGAGGATATGTGGAGCAGGATATGAGTCACTGGACACCGGAACCGCTGTCTCCCCGGATTCTGCGCCCCCGGCCCGTTCAGATCCGGGCTTTCCGGGATGTGCTGGCCATGTGCAGTAAACGGAATATTCCCGTATTTCTCATCCAGGCGCCCGTGTCAGAAAAATTGAACCGGTCCCTGATCAATGAGGCAGATTTTGACAGTCTGATGTCCGCGTCCGGTCCCTACTGGAATTTCAACGGACTGGCGGGGCTCGTCGATTCGCTGGATTTCTCGGACGAACATCATCTGAACCAAAAGGGCGTAACCCTGTTCAATCATGCCCTGATTGATACTCTGCAGCGCCATGGCCTGCTGTCCTTCCGACGCTGACGCTCTTTCTCTGTGACTGAAATCCTGGCAGCATTTTTTCCCGGATTGGGCCCTGCCTCCCATTCAATCCTGTTTTAAGGGAATTTGCAGTGCAATCAGGGGGATAAATTTTCTAAATTATGCCGACGGACAAAAATGAGTAAATGAATCGATAAGTATAATAGCCAAACCCTGACAACCTTTTTCCAGAGGTCGGTGTCATAAGGACAGTGGAAATGGAAGAACGTGAACTGATACGAAAAGCACAGCAGGGAGACATGGCAGCATTCGGAAACATCGTCAGGACTTACCAGAAGCAGGTATACGGCATCGCGATGCAGGTCGCGCAGAACGTACAGGATGCCGAGGATATCACCCAGGAAGTCTTTGTGATCGTTTTCCGGAAGCTGGACAGTTTCCGTTTTGAAGCCGGTTTTTTCTCCTGGCTGTACCGGATTGTGATGAATACGTCGTTCAATTATCAGAGATCCCGGAAGACCTATGAATTCCTGGAGGATGATGAAAATCAGGACCGGCAGGTCGCCGTATCCGATATGGACAGCACGGAGGCGACGGACAGTGAGAGCTTTCAGATCAAGCTGAAGGAAGCGCTGCTGCAGCTGCCTGAGAAACAGCGAACTGTATTCATCATGAAATATTCCCAGCACCTGAAAATCAGAGAGATTGCCTCCATTATCGGGATCAGTGAGGGAACTGTGAAGAAATATCTTTTCAGAGCCACAGAGAAGTTGAGAGTGATACTGAAACCCTTTAAAAATCAATTGCTGCGGGGTTGATGCCATGAAATGTGAAAAATTTAAAGATATTCTGATTCAATACGATCTGCTGGATATTCCGTCGAATATCCGGGAGAAACTGGATGAACATCGGGACGAATGCCCGGATTGCGCCGCTTTCTGGGAAGAGCAGCAGGTGTTTTCGGCCATGCTGAAAAACCTGCCGGAACCGGAGATTGATGATACGGCGATGGACCGTCTGCATCAGGACATCATGCAGCGCGTTCGCCGGGAATCCTTTCTGCAGAAACGGGAACGGCCACGGAGTTCCTTCACTTTTTCATCCCTGTGGCCCACTGTATCGGTGGCTGCCGCCACGCTTGTCGTCGGTTTGCTGCTGGGTCGTCTGCTGTCGGTTTCAGGCCCGGTTCTGCCCTCCCGGGGAAATACGGCCGGACTGCTCGATGGCTATAATATTGAGGATATGCGGATTCAGGTCGTCAATCAGACCACCGGCGATCTGGAGATTGAATACAGTCAGAGCCAGGATCGCAAGGTGTCGGGAAATGTGAACGATCCCTATATTCAGAAACTGCTGGCCTATGCCATGGTGAAGGATGAAAACCCCGGAACCCGCCTGCGCTCGGTGAAACTGTCCACGGAAATGAAGGCGGGAAATGAAATAATCTCCGCGTTGATGACCACGGTCCGCAGCGATGAGAATAACGGCGTGCGTCTGAAAGCCATGAAGGCACTGAGCGAATTTCCTCTTACGGAAGAGATCAAGCAGCTTTGTGTGGAAGTGATTACGCGTGACAGCTATCCGGCGATGCGCATGGAGGCCATTCAGATTCTGACCGAAGCAGACAAAATTGATGACAAGGACAACACGGTGCTGAAGAAAGCCGCTGAAGAAGATGATGCCGAAGGCGTACGGACGCTGATCAATCAGTACTACAACAATCTTCAGGGTAATCCACTGGAAAAACGATGAGGCCGAACATGAAGACACTTGGACTGTATATTACTCTGCTTGCCGCTGCAGCGCTCAGTGCCGGAGTCCCCGAATTCAGCCGGGAAGACAACGCCATGCGGGTCACCAGCACGGACAGTTTTGAAGCCGGTCATAGTCCCTACCAGCTGGAAATCACGGATGTCATCGCGGATGTGAAAATCCGGGGCATCAGCGGCAGCCAGGTCCGCTGCACCGAAACCATGGTTGTAAAAACCCGGTCCGAAACAGAAGCCCGGAATGTCTACGAAAAATTTCACCTGGGCCTCGAAGAAACCCGTTACGGACACGCGCTCAATAATACCCGTTTCAAGAAACTGAAGGCGGATGTGAGAGTCTATGTGGAATATGATATTGAAATTCCGGTGGAAAGCAGTATCGCCGGGAAAATATTCAGTGGCGATCTGGATCTGGAAAAACTTCAGGGCCAGCTGGTCTTTGCCACCTACAGCGGAGATATCAACGCGACAGGCCTGACCGGGAGCATTAATTTTTCGACGGCCGGCGGTGATATACAGGCGGATAACCTGGAAGGGAATATAAAGCTGTACAGTGCCGGCGGCGATATCCGCATCGAAACCTCCCGGGGACGGACGGAAATTGAGACGGCCGGCGGTGATATTGATGTGGACGAACTGGCGGGAAATCTGACGGTGACCACCATGGGCGGAGATATTGATATCCGGCGACTCAGCAGTGACGACAGCCATATCAAAACCTACGGAGGAGATATCAAACTGCGTGATTGTCAGGTGGTCATGTCGCTGGAAACAGCCGGTGGAGATATCAGCGCTGATGGCATCCGGGGCACACTCTCGGGTGAAACCAATGCCGGTTTGATCGAATGTTCCAATGTGGAAGGCAATCTGAAACTTGAGACGGCCGGCGGAGATATCAGCGTGGATGAAGTGGGCGGTTCCATCGATCTGGAATCGGTGCAGGGAGATATCCGTGTCCGCAAGTATTACAGCGAAAACCTGAAGGATCACAGCATCAAACTGCATGCATCCAATGGTGATATTACGCTCGATATTCCGGTGCAGCCTGAATTTTCGCTCGAAGCGAAGGCAGAAGGATTCGGCGTGGAAATTTCGTCCGATTTTCCACTGAACATCAAGAAGAAGGACAACCGCAATGTGGTGGCGTCCTATAACGAAAACGGAAAAGGGTATATCGTCGATCTGTCCAGCAGCGAAGGTGATATCAGCATAAACAAGCGGAGTGAAAAATGAGATCTGTTATAAAAGTTGTACTTCTGCTCGTTCTCGGACTGCAGCCTGTTTTTGCCGGAATGAAGGAAGTACCCATGTATTCCACCTATCATCTGGAAGAGGGCGACACCCTGGCTGCTGATACGCATATCAAGATCTACGTGGGTGATGCCATGATCAACGGCGTGGTCAACGGAAAAATTACTCTCTTCGGCGGGAATGCGGAACTGGGAGAAACGGCGGTTATTAACGGAACTCTGGCCTGTTATGGTGGTCGGGTGGTCCGTACTAATCAGGATTCGGTTGAGGATGATAATGTCCGTGTCGCGAATATTCAGGGAAAGGATGTCAAAAGCGCCATGCTGGACTGGATCTCCCAGACGCGGAATTTTGATCATTCCCAAATCGTGATCGACGATAAAAAGGGAAAAGACAATGACCGGACCTTTCCGCGGATTTTCGCGGAATACGACCCCATGCCCAATTATCAGTCAACGGCGGATTATAACCGTCAGGACGGGTTTCTGGTTCAGCTCGGAACCTACCGGACGGATCTGGGAACCCTGCGGCGTGCCCGTATCGGCATCAAGCTTGCCTATGGGTTCGCGAGCAAACGGCCCCAGGGCGCATTGATGTTCAGCAAAGGCTTCTTTCCTGCGAAAAACCGACTGCTCTTTTACGCTCAGGGCTATTCCGAGATGCAGAATCAGGATCAGTGGCGTATCAATCCCATCGATAATTTTCTGTCATCCCTTTTTACAAAATTTGATTATTATGACCGATATAAGGCGGAAGGCAGCGAAGCCGGTGTGAGCCAGACGCTGCTGGGGATTCTGAAGCTGAAGGCGGACTATATCAACCAGGAAGAGCAATATGTGGATCTCTACGACAGCAGTCTGGTGAGAAGGTGGGCTCCTATCCGCTTTCAGAATGACCGTTTCGGAAAGCTGATCGGCTATCGCGGCAGTGTGTCGCTGAACCTGGGACATGATCCGCAGCGCTTTCCCGGCGCAATTCAGATCGGAACCCAGTATGAAGAGTACGGCAGCGACTACGGCGGGAATCTGAATTTTCAGCGTCTCAATGTGGACCTTCGCTATATCGGAACCCTGTTCGATGTATTTCAGCTGCGGACCCATGTTGTCTCGGCGGTCAGCAACGGAGATGTTCCGGACCGTTACCGGTATTACATCGGCGGGATGGGAAGCCTGCGCGGCCTGAAATTCAAAGGCTACAACGGCGACCGCATGCTGCTGGCGACTCAGGAACTGGGCCTGACCTCAAAGGATGACGATCTCTTCTTCTTTGTATTTACCGACATGGGCCAGGCGACAGCGAGAACAGAAAAATCCCTGACCGAAGATCTGACCAATTATCGCTATGAATCGCTGTTGAAAACCATCGGAGCGGGAGTGGAAACCGGGGATCTGGATGAATTCGGAATTCGTCTGGACGCAGCCCGCGATGCGAGCGATAAAAATGCGCCCTGGGTCTATACACTCCGCTTCTCACGCATGTTCTGATGATATTTTCATAGATGACCGAACCCCTGTATACCCTGCCGAAACTGTATCATGCTGCCTTTTCCTGGGATCTGAGCGGCGAAATAGAATTTTACGTCGGACTTTTTGACCGCTCTCCTTTTCCGGTGCGAGCCCTTCTGGAGCCGGCCTGTGGCAGCGGCCGCTATTTTCCGGATCTCGAAAAAGCCGGATTCTCCGTGACGGGTTATGAT
>JBJKQR010000028.1:0-16043 GCA_046735395.1 Fidelibacterota bacterium
TCCTGAAAATAAAGGTGGTCATGGTAATCGCAGCCAATCCATTTTCAATCAGAACGGTCACTGCCAATTGATCGAACAGATTAAACATCACGGGGTTCTCTATTTGGAACTTGAACATGGCTACTGTTTGGATTCCCTCGTTGTTGATCCCAAAGACATTAGCATCTTTTTATTAATCAATAAAAACTCTTTAGTATATTCATTTTACAATGCCAGTGAAACACGAGCTATTTCAATAACTGCGACCAAAGTAAAAGACACTCACCACATACACCAGAAGATCTATGCGAACATAAACGATGTCCCGCTACGGAACTACTTCCTCAAACTGGCAACCGACAAAGAGCTTTCCGCCCTGTATCAAAAACAGCCAGATGACTATGGAGAGTTTCTCACTGTTGAGGAAGTAGCTGAACTATTACAGATAACAAAGAAAACAGTTTACAACAATACATCTTCAGGACAATTGAAAACCGTAATTGCCGGAGGCGTTAAACGATACCGCAAATCTGATATTCTTTCCACGCTGAAATGACAATTATGATAACGGTGCGAATCTGGTGTGAATCACTTCATGAAATCCAGGGAACTTTAGGGAAATCGAGGGTAATACCGGGCCTGTTTTATACTTCCTTAATGCGCTATATATCAGTGAGTTGCGTGCATTATCATTGCAATTACAATCGGGAATAGAAGCAAGTTCGAGTCTCTCCGGCTGTACACATTCTTTAAATATAGACGTCAGAATATAGAAGCGGGAAGTTGGAAGTCAGCTCCGATGATGGCTGCGGGAGGGTTCCGTATACGTTCTGATTCCATGTCTATTTAACATAATTTAGGTCTTGATTTTTGGCGCCACTAAATGTATGTTATTTGTATGGACAATAGGAGGATCTAAATATGAACAAATCAGCAACAATACAAGCAAGAATAGATCCGGATGTTAAATTGAAAGCGCAGGAAGTTTTAAACGCGCTTCAGTTATCCATGTCCGAGGCTATTTCATTATTCCTGAATCAGGTAAGCATTCACAAAGGAATTCCTTTCGAAATTAAGCTGCCTAATGAATTGACAGCGAAAACATTGAAGGATTCTGACAAAGGAATAGATGTACACCAGGTTGATACCGTAGAAGGCTTATTCGCTGAATTAGATAAATGATCATCCGATATTCCACGCAGTTTAAAAAGGATTATAAACGCAGTATCAGGCAGGGAAAAGATGGCTCCAAGCTGGAAGATGTTGTTTTCCAGTAAGATTTGTTTTTAAATAAAAACAACAATATCGTTTGCGTATTATTGTGAATATCGTTATAATATGCAAATGATAAAGCAATCCACATTAAAAACAGACACAGCATCCTATCTTGATTCGCTGCTTGCCATCGGCAGGTACAGTGTCTCACTGGACGAGCTCGAAGAGCATATTCCCAAGTCCCTGTCTGCGATCCGGGCGGATCTGGCCCGATTGATCAAAGCACATCGCGTCGTATCGCTGCGGGATCGATTTTATCTGTTGCTCACACCGGAACATCGACAAAAGGGCATGCTGCCTTATGCCTATTATATTCACGATCTGATGTCCTGGCTGGAACGGCCGTATTATATCAGTTTGCTGAGCGCCGCATCACTCCATGGCGCGACAAGCCAGGCCGTACAATCAGTATTTGTCACCAGCATAAAACCGGCATTGCGGGATATTCGTAAATCAACTGTAAATATCCATTTTCAGGTGAACAGCCGGTTCCCGACTCATGGAATTCTGCAAATGAAAAGTCCCGGCGGGTATATAAATGTCTCCTCAGCGGAATTGACAGCTCTGGATTTACTGAAGTACCCGGACAGCGGTGGGGGAATTTATCAGATTGTTTCCATTATCCGGGAATTGTCTGATATGATGAATACAGACCTTCTGTATGATGTTATCTCGGATGGGCAGCCAACGGTTATTTTACAGCGCCTGGGTCTGATTTTGGATCGATATTCGAACCGGACTGATCTTTTGCCGCTAATTCGGGCAGAATTGGCCGGACGTGACGTACGACGAACTTTACTCAGTCCGGCAGAACCTGATATGACCCAGGCATTTGACTCGGTTTGGAAAGTTCTTTTGAATATTGATGAAGGTGAGATCGAATGATTCCACAGGCCTATATTCTCGAATGGTATCAGCAAGCTCCCTGGCAGGACTTTTTCATGGTTGAACAGGACCTGGTCGTTGAGCGGGCTCTCATTTCTATCTTTAAAGATCCCTATTTAAATAACAAACTTGCATTTCGCGGCGGCACGGCCCTTCACAAACTGTTTCTGACACAACAAGCCAGATATTCCGAGGATATTGATCTTGTTCAGCTGCATTCCGAATCGATCCGGGAAACAACAGATCACCTGAGACAGGCTCTGGCTTTTCTGGACGAACCGGCGTATCGGACCTCGCAGCACAATGTGAAACTCATTTATCACTTTGAAACGGAATTCCAGCCGATGACTCGACTTCGATTGAAGATCGAGACAAACACCAGGGAACACGGATCGTATCTGCCGCTCCAGACGATTCGTCATACCCTGCAGAATCGCTGGTTTTCAGATAGTGCTGACATAAGAACCTTTGATCTTCACGAGCTCCTGGCGACGAAATTGCGGGCATTGTATCAGCGCAAAAAGGGACGGGACCTTTTTGATCTATATCTTGCCTGTCAGAGATTGGATCCGGACATTTCCGAAATCACTCGATTGTTTCATCAATACACGGAACAGAATCCCGTAACGGGGCCACAGTTTTCCCGGAATTTGAATGAGAAGCTGAAGAGTGCTGCCTTCCTTACAGATATGACCGGTCTTTTGCGTACTGGTGTCCCATGGAATGTGCAGGACGCAGCTGACTGGCTTTTCGACACTGTTATTCCTCTTATATAATGCAATATCCTATATTTCAGACCTTTCAATTATTCAATATTCATCGAGCAAATTAAGCTTTTTGTGGACGGTGCGAATCTGCTGCGAATCACTTCGTGAAATCCAGGGAACTCTATGGAAATCGGAGGTAAGGGCATCAAGTCAATATTACACTATAATTGACTATTTATCAACGGTATATGGGAAATACGCCGGGTATGGTGAGAGGGAATTGAAATAAGTTCGAGTCTCTCCGGATGTACTCTTTATTAGTTCACATGTTGACAGGTTATCACATTTACAGGACGTGAAATGGACAATCTGTACTGTTTTTTCTTTCTTAAATCTGATATCTTCAATCTCCAACTTTCCATTCTCAAAGGGAAAAAACTGCTTTTGTAATTAATTTGGGCGGTGAAACTCTTTACATTTTAATGTCTGTTTTACGCAATATGAATATACAACGTGGATATTACATATTTATTAATTTTAATTATTTCCCATATTTCCCTATGGTAAAAGGCTGATATACGCAGGTGACAGGCATGATATTCGAATCGTGGATTTCAGAAACGCGTCTGAGATCTTAGAAAATCTGATTGATCCGACTTAATGAGTTGTAGCAGAGCGGGTAATTTTGCTATAATAAATAAACCCTGCAATCGTGTCCCGCTGAATCGTCTATTGCAGCCTTCTGTCCGCATCATTGAAAGGCAATTATATCCCGAAACTGAGACGCAAGCCATGAATATGGATTTTATCTCCCTCTGATACCATATCCTTTTCCGGAAAGAGGCGCAGAAAGTAATTCAGCCGGACGCGCAGCTCCTTGTACAGCCGAGTGTCAAATCCTGCGATCAGTTCGGTGTTATAGGTGCTTTCCCGGCTGTAATCAATGTCCTCGGAGCCGAACTTTGCGCTTTCATAGATATTATGTGTGAAATTCAGCCCGTAAAGCGCCCGGGCCCTGCTGCCGAGATTATGACTTCGGAGAACGTACAGTGAGGTAAAATAGTCGTAGAGCGTAATTTTCAGTGAATACTGCAGACCTATGCCCCAAAATTCCCAAGTATTTGAATAGTTCAGGGCGGATTGATAGCGGGCAAGTGATATGCCGATAATCGTGTTTTTAATTTCATTTTCCAGACTCAGGTCAAATCCCTGATCCGGTGTGTAGCTCAGCCCATCATCCGAGGTTTTCTTTCTGATGATGCCCCAATTTTTTGACATTCCCAACGAATACCTCAATCCTGACAGGACAGATGGGAAATTGGGACGGGAAACCGTAGGCTCGGGATAATCGGAGAACCAGGTAAACAGATTATTGAAGGTGACGGTAAAGGCGGAGTAGTGCGTGCCCTGCAGGATTCCATTATTCCAGTCGGACAGGTTGTATTCCACCAGAATATGACGGTTGATCCGGGCCAGGGCAGGGTATCCCGTAATGGCGTAAAGACTTTGCAGCAGCCCGCTGCTTTTTACGCCGATTCCGCTTTCACGCAGATCAATGCCGCCATAGTTGTCAATCCGTCGACCGGAGCGAAAGGAGAGAAAATCAAGAAAGGTGATTTCATCACCGCGTTCTACCTGTACCGGGCCGTTATCCGCTTCGGACCGCAAAACGTGATTGACGAAATTGATGTCTCCGAATCCACCCTGATAGGCCCAGGATTCGTGTGTAGCATTTATCAGAAGATCGCTGGCGGAATGTCCAGCCTGCCAGCTTAGCAGGGAAAGGCCGCTACGCGTTTTCAGGTTGAGTCTCAGAGACAGACCTGTGCGAAGTGTCCGCGGGGCCGGATCTGCCCCGCCGGGAAATCCGAAGGAGATGGAATCCCCCACGTTCAGGATGGATACGCCAAAAGCGGGCTGGATGTCCAGTGCAAACGTATTGCCCAGTGTCAGTGACTGATCATAGCGGAGCATGAGCCCCAGATCCACCATATTATCGGCTGAGATGCCGCTTCTTACAATATCATCAACAATCCTTGAAGGAGACAGAAACTGTTTCGCTTTCTTGGCGGCCAGTCCGGCGTCCAGGGTAAGAGGCGTATTGAAAATATGCCGTTTTTCTGCAGACAGGGTCAGCATATCGGATTTCATGTAGGATCTGAATGAGCCCTGATCATTTCCATTTGCATCGGTTCTCCTCTGTAATCCCAGGTCTAAAAAGGTTTTGCCGTAGGAAAAAGCGATTTTATCGAGAAATAGAATTCGGGGCAGGCTCATTCCCAGAAACTGATAGGAATAGGACATATCATCTGCGAGTGCGGGCAGCCAGGGGGTGTTGGAATATTGGAATTGAAGGCCGGTGCCGTCATAATTCATCAGTCCGTTTGCCGGATTAAAAAAAGATGCGACCGGATCGGAAGATGGCAGGCAGACGCCGATCTCACCCATGCCGTTCAAGGTTGCCGAAGGGGGGATGAGAAGAAAAATAGCTCCCGCCTCTCCCTGAGAATAGGCTGCATGCCGGGTCAGCAGTCCAAAGATCAAGACAAACAATAATTTCTTCATTTTCGCTCCATCTCTTGACTAATATGCTTCAGAAAAACTCTAAGTGCTGAAGAAAGATAAAGCGATTCTTGAATTTTTACAACAGTTATGTGATTCTTCCGGATTCCATTTATCATCATATAGGGGATATCTTCCCTAAAAATACGTTATTTCCACATCCACATTCAGGGAATCCTGGCCCAGATTAACCTGGAAATCGGAAAAACCGGGTTTATGAAGATCTCTCAGAATAAAATCAGAAAAGCCGATGCCCTCCCGGGGAATGACGCCCAGCCAGTAGCTCATATCATTGGATCTGTCCTCATCGTCCAGAACGGTTATGGCGTAACAACCGGGGGCCAGATGCAGAGTTATCTGCGTTGCAGCATCCGATATGCCGGATTTATCCACATTCAGGATTTGCATGGGCTGCTCCGTCTGAAATTGAGCAGGATCTTCAAAGACGGCCACCCGAAGCTGCCCTTTCGTATTTCTTATCTCGTGAATATTCAGGATCAGAATTTGGGCTGCGCCGACTGTGCTCAGCAGGATTATCAGCAGAAATAAAATCAATCGTTTCATGAAATATCCGCCCGGCAGGCGCTTTCAGCGCTCCAGATAGCGGATCGTGAAATACTCATCCCTGACCTCGGGATTGAAGCTAATGCTGTCCATTTTCATGACGGATTTTCTCCCGTTCTGGACATTTTCCATGAGCATGACGGCGGCCTGGTATTTTTTTCCCGTCTCGTCGAGCAGGCGGATATCGCTGTTGGTCTGCGTCTTGAGCAATTCGTCGAATAAATCATAGAATTCGGCATGCCGCATCACGTAATCCGATTTGGCGATCCATACGATTTTACGGGAATAGCCATTTTCGTCGGCACTCTCTTCATTAACGGGCCGGATCTCGATCTTCCAGCACTCCGTTCCCATGAATACATCGTTATTCAGGAGTGTATATTGGAAGTCATCCATATTCTCGGCGGCCATATCCGCATTGGAAAATTCGGATCCCATGAAGCTCTTTCCCTTATCCGAACTGACGATCCGCCGGGTTTTTCTCAGGGATGGCATATAGATCCACATATCGTCATCCTTGTTGTCGTGATCGAAGATGAGCAGGGCGGTGCCCTTCACATCCGCCGGCTCGAGAAAGCGGATAATCCGCTTTGAGACATTTTCGTCCGGGTAATCCTTCGATGCGGCGGCAATTTTTCGCACGCGTTCATGTCCCTTATTATCAAAAATTTGCAGAGTCCCGATATATTCCGTTCCGGACAGGGTTTGGGCATCGAGGGCCTTTTCCATGATCTGCCGCCCCGTCATGTCCTGACCCGCGGAGAGGCTGATCAGCAGCAGAATTAAAGCATTTATCCGTTTCATAGATCCTCCTTGTTCCTGTCCTGATCCGGTTCCAGGAATTTGGGTTTATAAACCAGGCACAGCGCCGGGACGAGCACCATGGCCCCCACGGCACAGGCAAAAATGGACACGACTACCAGAAAGCCGAAGAATTTCAGAGGTGGAAACATGGACACGAGCAGCGCAGCGAATCCGATCATCACAGACAGGGCATTGAAGGTAATGCCGCGGCCGGTGGTGACGAGAGTATGTACCACCGCCTCTCTGTAATCCAGTCCCCGTTTCCGTTCCTGCTGGTAGCGCCAGAGAAAATGAATGGTATAGTCGACCCCCACTCCGATCATGATGGAGGACAGAATGGCGGTGACGATATCCAGTCGGATGCCCAGATATCCCATCAGACCAAAGAGCAGGATGATCGCTACAAGGAGCGGAACTGTCGCCAGCAATCCGGCCGTCGGGCTCCGGAACATGAGCATGACCATGAGGGCGATGACAATGATGGCCAGAAACAGGGATATCATCTGGCCGCGAACCACGATATCAATCAATTCGGCCGTAATCATGCTCTGGCCTCCGGCAAATCTGATTGATGGGTAGCGGGATGCCAGATCCTCTGCCCGGGCAACCACTGCCTTGATGGCGGATGCGTCCGAATTTTTTATGCGGATCATGATCTGAGCGTGTTCATAGTTGAAATCCACGATCTTCTCAAAATCTTCCGGATCCCCTGACATATTATAGAGTTCAAGATATTGTGACACGGCTTCGCGGGTATCGGGTATCCGGTTGTAGCCCGCTTCATCGGGATCATTCAGAGCCCGGCTCATGGCTTTGATCACCGTCGCCAGCGACGTCACATCACCCACATCGGGCATAGATTCCAATTCCGTACTGAACGCATCCATCTGCCTCAGAACATCCGGATTCCTGATATCGCCCTCGACCATGACGGATAAATGCTCCGATCCGCCGAATTTCCGGTTGATGAGCTCCGCGGCGATATGGGTGGGATGGTTCCGGGGGAAGAAATTAATCATATTGGAATCCACTTTCAGGAAAAAGACTCCAAGCAGTAAAAAGAGGACGGTTCCGCTTACAATCCGGAGAATGCGCCGGGGATGGCCCGCAACCATGTTGCCGAGGTAAAGCAGTTTCGAGTCCGCGTTGCGTTCACTTTGAGTACGATTCTTCCCTTCCCGGGGCCGTTTCATCATGGACAGAAGGGCCGGGATGAAAAACAGGCTCAATATGAGCGCATAAGCGATTCCGACGGCGGCCATGACACCGAGTTGCCGTGCCGGAATCAGGACATGTGACAGCAGTCCGAGAATACCGGCTATCGTCGTCAGTCCTGTCAGGAGAACCGGCATTTTCAGATTCAGTACAACCGCCTTCACCAGATCATTTCTGCTATGGAATTCGGGTTGGCTGTCCATCTCCTGATACCGGGCGATCAGATGAATTCCATAATTATTTGCTATGGCGATCATCATTACGGGCAGCAGGATCGCCAGAATGGTCAGATCCCACCCGATCATGACCTGAAACCCCATTGAAAAAATAATGGACATGATGACAATGGCAAAGGGCAGCAGAACACCCCGAAGCTGACGAAAGGTGAGCAGCAGTGTCAACAGCATGAGGATGAGGGCCAGGGGCATGAGAAGGATGAAATCCCGGGCAATATCGTTCGAAATGGACGCCCGCGTCTCGGGCAGTCCCCCGATGCGCACTGTTTCATCGCCGGGGACATTCGCAATGGCGTCTTTCACATCCTGCAGAATGATCAGATCGCTCACATCATCATCAATGGAGATGAGGATGGCGGTCATATCAAATTCCATGGATACGACCAGTCCATACACCAGATCGTTGGATTTCAGGCTATTCCGAAGCGCTTCCCGCTCTTCAGGAGTCCGGGGCAGCCGTTTTACGGCCGGATCCACGATCATCATGCCGTCTTCTCCATGAATATTCTTGGAATCAAAAAGGGAGAGAACCTGATTTACGCCCTTGATCCGTTTGAACTGACGCGACAGTTTCCCGACGCGTTTCAGCGTTGCAGGATTCAGAACATCATCCGTTTCCAGGAGAACCATCAGCATATCCGATCCACCGAATACCTTGTCAATGGCGTCCGTATTCAGGCGGGCGGGAACGGTATCCGGGATATAGGTTTCCAGATCCGCCTGTATCCGGGCCCTGGGCAGTTGAAAGGCGAAGAACAGCGTCAGCGCGGTAAAACCGAGGATGATCGGCCAGCGAAAACGGATAATCGCCTCTTCCATGCTAAATTTTAATTTTTTCATTCTGTCAGTCCGCGTATGAATTAAAAGTGTCGATGAGTCCGTTCAATCCGTTCAGTATCATATCGGCGATCATGTCGGAATACTGTTCATAGAACTGATCATCATAGGCTTCCGGTTCATCATCGTCCAGGAGGCGCCCAAGGACAAAATGCGAATATATCATCTGAATAATTGCCGGACCGATAAGATTCAGCCGTTTGACATCCCGGTCAAAGTCCATCCCGATTTTGTGCAGCAGATGGTTTACCGTGGATTTCAGCTGCTGAAGCTGTCCATTTTTCAGATCGTTGACTTCTGCAATTTCGTTATTCAGCTCCGAATACCACACCATCATCAGGTTGTGCTGATTCCGGATGAGGCGGACATAGCCCCTCACAAAATGCCGTACATTGGTTGTAAAATCATCCCCTTCATTGACGGATGTCTCCATCATGCTTTTAAACTGATTGGTATGTTCCTGAAAGATGGCCCGGAGAATTCCGATCTTGCCTCCGAAATGATAGGAGATCATGGAAATGCTGACCACCGCGTCGCGGGCGATTTCCCGTACACCCACCATTCCGAAGGATTTCTGGGCGAAGAGGCGGACGGCGGTTTCAAAAATGCGTGTCTTAATATCCTGATTCTTGTCCGGTGTCATACTGCTCCTAAAATTCGAGACGAAGTTCACAATAGATGGCGCTGAAATTGTCCTTTATCAAATCATTCAGAGTTCCGTCCCGGCCATAATAGAGATCGCCTCCGGCACACAGGGACAGGGCATCCGCCAGTTGATAGCTGACTTTCGGCATGAGCATTGTTTCATGGGTTGTCAGGTCATACAGCCCGAATATTTCCAGATTCAGTGTTTCGTATAACAGGGAGAGAGAGGGGCGGAAGCTGAGGGCGTGACGCCATGGATCGGTCTGATTAGTAAATAGATTATTGTACTGCTCAAGCTTCGGATAGAGCTGCAGCATCGGATCGGAAGGCATGACCACGGCTTGGAAATCCGGGATATGGCGGCCGATATACTGGGCCAGAATACTGAAATCCCCCCAGGTCCGGTCCACACCCAGCACATAATAATAATCCTTATAGGGGATATAGTAATGCGTGGATCCATCGTGCTTGTCATCGGGGCTACGCAGGGCACCCTCGCCGCGAAGTCCCCAGGCGCCGAGCCGGGTTGAAAAATCCATTCCGATCTGTTGCTGACGATAGGCCGCCGGGCCGACGACGACAGATCCAGTCGTCATATCCATGGATTCCAGCCGGATGCCCGGCATGGGATTATAGCCATGAACATAGGAAAAGGATCCGTCAACGGCCGAGAAGGTGAAGGAAATGCGCCCGGCCAGCAGTCCGTTTTTCAGGTCCGGTTCCGGAGGAATATCGGTTCCAATGGAAATATCGGTGGGAAGATCGGCCATTTCCACCGCAAGAATGGTGGGGGAATAGACCGGACTCCATATCCCTTCGAGGCGAAGGGACGAGGAAATATTATAGGTGGACCGCAGAAGAAGAGCGGCTTTTCGCATATCATCCGCTTCAGGAGACCGGACTGTTGTATTCTGGGGCGTAATCGCATTGGTGGGATTAAAGCCGTCTGCCCTGCCCCAGACAACAATCTGCTTCCCAAGTCGAATGTCGAATTTTTTCAGGAACAGATCCAGGTAAGCCTCGCGAACATCCAGGGTTGAAAATTCAGTGTTCAATTCATAGCCGCTGCGAAAGTGCAGATCGGAATAGGCCCGGGCCCGGTCTGAAGCTTTCGTGCTCAGTTCCAGATCGGCTTCACCATATCCGCTTTGCAGACGGATTGAATTTGTTCCGGTGAAGCCGTTAATATAGGCAGTGCTTCGTATATATCCGTTGATGGACGGACCTGCTGCATCGGATTCCGCCGACGTATTGACGGCAGTTTCAAAAATACCCTGTCCCCAGAGCGGCAGTCCGGTCAGCAGAATAAACAGCAGAAAAGGCCTTTTCATTCGCACCCCCTTTTTATCGTTCGAACATTCGTTTGAATTTAGGTTCTTTCCCCCGGAATTTCAAAGCATTCTCTTCCCCTTTTTTCATTTCCTCACGAATTTTATATTATTCGTGTTCATCCGTGTAATTCGTGGAAACTGAATCCTTCGTGTCAATCCGTGTTCTTTGTGGACAATCTTTTGGGTTGGATTGTGTTATAGTACGGGTTGGGTGATGTTGGCGGGTGGGCGTGTCGATGCGTAAATGGGTAAATGGGTAGATGAGTAGATGGGGAAGAAACGAGACTGGATTCGTGGTCGGAATCCGAGGTTAGAGTTACAGGATTTTTCGTGTATATTCGTGTCATTTGTGGAAAATTCTTCATTTCGTGTCTATCTGTGTCCTTTGTGGATATTGAATCCTTCGTGTCAATCCATAATCTTCGTGGACAATCTTTTGGGTTGGATTATGTTATAGTCCGGGTTGAGTGATGTTGGCGGGTGGGCGTCTCGATGCGTAAATGGGTAAATGTGTAGATGAGTAGATGGGGAAGAAACGAGACTGGATTCGTGGTCGGAATCCGAGGTTAGAGTTTCAGGATTTTTCGTGTATATTCGTGTCATTCGTGGATATTGAATCCTTCGTGTCAATCCGTGTTCTTCGTGGAAAGTATTATTCGTGGTTTCCGATAAATAATATTTACAAATATCAAAATTATAGATAATATCCTCTGCACAATATGTGGTGAAATTCTAAAATAGGTTGGTAACGCATGACGAATACGCATTCCGCACAACACGATCAGATCCTTATCAGAAAGGCTTCCGGCGAGGATGAGGCCTTTTCCGAGGAAAAGCTTCGGCGCTCATTGTTCAATGCCGGAGCAAGACCGGAAACCGTGGACCATATTATCAATGATTTGAAAAGCTGGATCTATCATGGAATCACAAGCCGCAGGATCTATGCTCACGCATTTGACATGCTGCGCAAGGAGCGGACGGCCGCGTCTCTGCGTTATCGACTCAAACATGCGATTCTGGAGCTGGGGCCCACCGGTTATCCCTTCGAGCGTTTTATCGGACTCCTTTTCGAACATATGGGTTACAGTACCGAGGTGGGTGTGGTGGTTCCGGGAAATTGTGTAACCCACGAAATGGATGTGATCGCCACGCGCGAGTCTCTGCAGCACCTCGTGGAATGCAAGTATCACAAGGATCAGGGCAGCCATGTGGGCGTACAGGTTCCGCTCTATGTGAGGTCCCGTGTGAATGATATCATTCACCGGCGCGAAGCGGAGTCTGACTACGCGGGGTTTTCCTTCAAGGGCTGGGTTGTCACGAATACCCGATTTTCCGAGGATGCCAGAGCCTTCGGCGAATGTGCCGGATTGAATCTTCTGGCCTGGAACTACCCGGCGGGGAAGGGCCTGAAGGAACAGATCGAAAGTTACCGTATCTACCCGGTGACGGTGCTGAAATCCCTTTCACTGAAAGACAAACAGGCGCTGATGAACCGGGGTGTTGTCACCTGCGAACAGTTGTGGAAGGACAAGCATATTTTAGAGAGGATGGCTTTAGGAACCACGAAGATCCGCCCCGTTATGCGGGAGCTGGCTCATATATATGAGTGACCGGTCACTCTGCATTGAAATAGTTTAAAACAGACTTCATCACCTGATCCCGCGCAGAACGTTCCAGAATGGTCTCAAAGGGAAAGGCAAAGACGATGATACTTGTTCTTCCCCGGAACGCGACGGCGGCGCTGCTGTTATTTTCCGAATATCTCAGAATCGTCTTCGCGGCGGGAGCCACGGCTTCAATGGCGTCGGCCGACTCAGCGGCATAGATGTCCGGATTCAGTCTGGTGTTGAATTCAAAGTTCATGGGCTGCGGGAAAAAATCCGTATCTGTGGAATGCACCCCGCCATCCTGCACCACATGATCGGTTCTGAGCGTATAGTTCAGAATGTGTTTCGCAAATTTTATATCCATTGAATCGGGCTGATCCGTGGACAGACCGCTGCCGACGTAGGCGCCGCTGATGAAGAGATTTCCGCCGTTTTCAGTATATCGACTCAGCTGATTCTGCATTTTTTCCGGGAAGGTCCGAAACTGCCGTTCAGGGCCGGCTTTGGGCCAGTCGCTATCCTTTTCTTCGCCGAGGATCAGGTCCGCATATCGGTAGCGGCGAAGATCAATATCCCCGTCCATCACCGATTCATTGCTTGCGGAGACAAAGGAATAGCCGCAGTTTTTCAGCGATTGCCCGTGGATAAATGGATAATCAAAGGTATTTCCGGCGATGATCCTGTTCGCGTAGTTGTTGTAACTGGCGCCGTGGCCGGGGGCGTCATCGTCCAGCTGAGGGGAATCTGCGTTGAAATCATACTGATTCCCCACAAAATTCATATCAAATTTATCCGGGACGCCCTGATCCCAGAAATCGGCAAATCCCAGATATTGATCCGTTTCGATGGTAGCCGGGCCGGAGATACGATCAAAACCGTTGATGATGAGCACTTCTTTCCGGTTAGTATCCATCCGGCAGGCTGAGAGAATTTCAGAGGGGAAACTCTCACCGCCGGCATTAACGGCGCTTACCCGGAAGCTGTAGATCACGCCGGGTTTGATCCCCTTCAGTGTAAATTCTTCCTGCTGAACAACCTGTCCGTTATCAAAATCCTTCTTGCCCATCCGCGTATACACGATATATTTGTCCGGGAGAGCGGAAGCTTCCAGGGGATCGGGCTGGGCTTTCCATTTCAGCTGAATCTGATACTCATCCGTGAATTCTGCCTGAAAATGGGTAACCGGCAGAGGTTGAACGGTATAGTCGGAATGATGCTGGGTGGCGATGAATCTCAGCATGGATTTATAGAGCGCCCGGCTCACATCGAAGCGAAAGCGCGGGTCCAGGGCAAATTTCATATCGAGATAATTGTGATGAGACAGCAGCTCCAGCAGGACGGCCGGAACGTTGGGGCTGAAGGCTTCGCTGTAGGGCCGGTCCCAGAGCCAGCGCCGGTTCCAGGCGGCATCGTATTTGGCTCTCAGGTCCTGAACCAGCTGCGTCTGCATGATATCGCCCAGATCCCTGTTGGCGAGCCGGGACATGCCGTCCGGAAAAGTGTCGGGAGAATTTGCGCCCCGGCTGGAATAGATCATGAGGGTTCCCACCACCGTATCATTGCGGGTGATGCCGTCGTCTGTATGAAATCCCAGCGACAGGTCAATGGGAATCTGCAGCCCCCTGTTATCCGGATCGTGTCGCGGACCGTTCGGAGCGCCCGTCAGATAATCAACCCATTCGCCCCGGCAGAGATAATCATCCCGGTAATCGTTGCTGTCGGCCATGAAATTGTACACCAGCGTGTCCGGCATTCCGGCGTACTGCAGATAATAGCGGGCTGCTTCGGTAAATCGGGGCCGCCCGCTGATCATGCCTCCGCGGGCCACGTTTCCCATTCCGCCTCCGAAACGGACGGCATCAGCAGACACGGTTTTACCTTTGTCCCGGCTTTCATTCGTCAGCTGTACCCGGCCGGATTCGGGATGCTTCCCCGCGCTGAATTTGAATTTTCCCAGATAGGTCCAGGTGCCGCCGCCCATGGCCTGATTAACCCGGAATTCGCTCTTTCCGCCATCATGGTATACCGAGTAGTGCGCATCGCTCACATTGGAGTCGGAGACAGCATAGGAAATGTAGACGGCGTATTCTCCTGTTTCAGGAATATCGGGAGTCCAGTTGATCTCCGCGGATTCGTTTGTATCTGCAGCCATGATCCTTGAGGTTCCATTCAGAAAAGGATTCTCGCCGGCCTGATAAGGTGGATGCCCGATGGCGAAGCCTTTTTTGTTTGTATGTATTTTTCCGCCGGAAGCGTTTGTTTCTTTATAAGCCGATGACCCCATTGATCCATCATTATCGACAATGATTTCGTGTGTTTGGAAGTCCCGCTCTCTGGGGATAAAGACGTGAGCGCCGGCGTTTTCGAGCATGGGTTCCAGATAAGGAACCACAAAGGACATGGGCAGCAGATCCTCGACTGTCTGAAAAACCCGGGCGCGCTGCCATTCCCAGCGATTCAGGCTGCGTTCATAATACCAGCCGTGACTGGGCCACACGGCGATATTCCGGCCATAAAGATCGCTATCCGACAGCCAGGGTTTGCTCAGATTCGTGACAAATGCCTCCCTGGGTTTATCCTTGGCCGGCATTCGGGAGCTGTCATATTCTGATGCATCGCTGCGGAAATAATTCGGAATCAGCCGGCTGATTTCCTGCTTATCGGCATAAATGGTCAGGGTGTAATTGCCGAAACGCGTCCCCAGATCCTTTTTCATTTCATCATAAATCTGTCGTGTGTTCTCTTCCCGGTAGGGAACGCATTCAAACCAGTTGTTGAAATAAATATCTATGTGCTGCGTGTCCTCATGGACAATAAGTGTATCAATTTTTGCGAATTTTACGACAGAGACCGGATACCCTTCGCTAATGCATCTATCAAGAAATTGAGTAACGCCCCGATAGGCATGCCGGGTTTTCGGATCCAGCTTGCAGACGGAGGGCGGCAGCGATGGTCCGAAAATGGATGCACAGCTGCTCATCAGGATCAGAATACAAATGGAAATCATGGTCTGGACTTGTTTCATCGTTATCAATCTCCGTGCTGTATATTTTTTGGAATATAATGGATTTTAGACACAGAATTCACTGTTATGACCCAACAAACATGAATTTAATTTATCAGCGACTGATTATGGTTCGTGTTTATCCGTGTCATCCGTGGACAGTTATTTTCATTGGAATTTGCAGATAAACCGGGTGAGTAATGTTGGCGGGTGGGCGTGTTCGATGGGTAAATGGGTAAATGGGTAGATGGGTAGATGGGGAAGAAAACGAGACTGGATTCGTGGTCGGAATCCGAGGTTAGAGTTTCAGGATTTTTCGTGTATATTCGTGTCATTTGTGGAAAATTCTTCATTTCGTGTTCATCCGTGTTCTTTGTGGACAATGATTACTT
>JBJKQR010000029.1:0-4766 GCA_046735395.1 Fidelibacterota bacterium
TGTTATCCCTTCGTATTGCCGTGTTTTTAATGAATTTAAAACATTTCCGGATAAAATACAAGAGACATTACATGGATATATCTAATATTATCAATATGTTATATATATATTAAGGGACGACTAAATAATATCTCAGCATGAGAGAGGCGTTCCATACAATCTCTGTAGTACGCTGATCAGAGAAAGTCTCATCTGCAGTCTCAAAAGAAATGATTTCCTGAACGGCCCGGCCGTTTATGTTACGCCCTTTTACCACCTGCGCAGCATACGTCCACGATGTACTATAATTGAATGTGTTGAAATTAGCTCCTGATGCCGCCTCAATTATGAATTTGTCATAGGAAACATAGAGAGGCACGACAAGCTGTGCCATATACGAATTTAACCTATTAATCTGAACCCTCCCGTTATTGATATCAATAGCCGTTTGCAGTGTGAAGTTCTCTATCGATTGGTTGATTCTCTGGTGGAATATAAAATCAAGGGATTTTCCGCTGAAGTCTTCTGCCCAGGCGACCTGAAGCTTTAAATACGGGATAGGCAGGAACCTGACACGCACTGGTAACAGATAATCCAGTGTCAGGGCAGGTTGTTCCGCTTTGTACAATTTTTCAATTTTCTCGGATGCCAGACCCTGAAGAAGAGATATTGAAGGATCAAAGCTTGTCCGGTTAATGATATTGAATCCAAACGAAAGGCTGGCAGCCGGACGGTTGTATGAAATCGTTTCCTTCTGCAAAACAAGTAGTATATCTGTAAATAGATTTTCTGATGAAATCTGCGCTTCGCCTTGCGGAAACAGGTACCAGTAAGTTTTCAGGTCATTCAGACTGATATTTTTCCTTTTATTTCTGCCTTGACCGTCAAATTGAGAATAGTCCTAAAGCAAGCTCAGGATCTTTAATTCACACTTTAAAACCGAATCCCGGTAGACAATGGCGGGATCATAGCTTGCCGGTTTCCCCCTGTAGAACATCCAGCTGTAGAAATTCATCAGATTTGTGTCAGCAGTAAACAGCGATTCATCCAGATCCGGGAATGTTTTTCGAATATTATGAAGTGGCTGAATCAGATCTGACAGGGTGGCAATACTTTTTCTGTAAGAACGATTATTGACACCTGATTTCTTCATGATCACCACCTCTGCCTTTGCCCACTCGGAACGCCGGTCGAGATAGACCAGCCTCCGGGACCTTGCATAGTCCAGCAGACCTGCCCGATCCTCTGAATCATCCTCTGCAAAACGGGCCTGAAGTTCCACGATTTTATAGTAGATCATGTCTGGATGAATGATGGCCGCACCTGTCAGTTGCCCCTCGATATTCGTCACCTTATTCGGCTGATCGATGATGTATCCGGGCAGATAGTCCCTGTAGAGGTCCACCAGCTGGCCGGCATTCAGAGCCACAGCCGCCAGCATTATCAGGGGAATAATGGTCAGATTCGTAATGCGTCGTTTCAAGTTCTGTTCTCCTTCCCATTGCGTGGTATTTTTGTCAATTTTTTATTCTGGACCATTTGTAATCCTCATTTCAGGGATTTCCTAATCCGTCACACAGCGTACGGAATAGCCACTTTTGTATTGACTCCAACTCGTTGACAAGCTGCTATATGAATTAATGCTTATTATAACACTGCTATTTGTCCATAAATACATGGTTCCCATCCCGCTGAACCAACCGCTTCCCCCAAATCGAAATCCACCCGCAACAGGAGCAAATCCGATTTTATCCATATCCATTGTACCGCTGAATGACCACTGATTGATCATATTTATATTTGATGTGGTAAAATTTTCCAAATATAAAAAGTCTGACAGGGTCATAATATGCCATCCGGGGGGTGCGAGTTTTCTGGAATCACTCACTGAATTCCAGCTATACAGCGCACCAACCGGTGAATTTGAATATTGTAGCGAATCATTATCATAATAACAGTATGAAATCGCCAGAGTATCGCTGCACCATTGCTCCGGATCTGTGATCAGCCTGAGAGCATCTCCATTCCGAAGGTGGGTGACTCTCAGATTTTCATTCATATAGTGCCGGTCACCTATTTTTGTGCAAGGATATATATTCCCGTCAACATCGGTCATCCGGTACTGCACAAAATCCATATTGGAAAAGCCGGTGAAGTGCGATTCCGTATGTTCCACGATGCGATAGCGGTATTGGGCCGTCTCAGGATTGATGTTCGCATCCTCATAGCTTTTCTGATCTGCCCCGACATCGGCAATTTTCTGTTCACCTGCACCTGTATCACGATAGATATATGTTCCTGTTCTGTAACTGTTTCCGCTCTCAGTCCAGGTCAGGAGGTGAGTATCAGGATGATCCAGATCCCGTCTCACCGTCAGGATTCCCGGGTCCGCCATTTTTATTTTCACGTTTGTACCGGCTCCCCCGCTTTCCCCGGTTTGTGTAAACGCCCGCACCTCATAATAGTATTCAATACCATACTCTGCGTTATCATCCACAAAGGTCAGCTCTCCGGTACTCGTAACCTCTCCCAGCAATTTCATGCCGCTCTGCGTGAGCGGACGCCGATACATTTTATATCCCACAGCAAAATCACAATTTCCCGTCCAGGTCAGAGCAATGCTATGTTCGGATATGACCTCTCCGAGGACATTGCTCGGAGAAGGAAATTCCAATTTTATTGGTTTGGACGAACATTTTGAAGATATATTCACGCTGTTTGCAAGATATATGTCATAAATATAAGTTTGTCCGAATACAGCCATGGAATCCACCACGAAGTTCTTGCCTGATGACACGGAGTCAGCAATTGTCTCCTCAGTCCGGGTCTGTGAATTTATTCTTTTGACAATGACGTGATCATAATGATATTTCCCGGAATCGGCTCCCATGATCTGCCAGTTAATACGAACGACTTTTTCGCTGAGAAGCGTGCAGTTCACTGACACGGAAGGATTAAAAACCACCGCTACGGGTACGGTATTTGAGAAAGCGCTGTTCCGTTTTCCGTTATATGATGATACCCGGTAACGGTAATATCCGACAGGAACCAGCGAATCGGAAAAAGTAACGATACTGTCCCGGGACACGACTTCAGCGATCAATTTATAGTCTTCCTCTGCCGTCAATGTCCTGTACACATGAAATTTTTCTATGCGTTCATCTTCCCGGCGCCAGGTCAGGGCAACATCCTGATCACTGATGGCTTCTGCCTGCAGCATATACGGACTCCAGGCCAGTGAATCCAGCTCAGAATCCGGATCGAGTGGATTCGTCCACTGATAATCAGGTTGACAGGCGATGGCCAGCATCAGCAGCAGAATAACGGATATCAGCCTATTCATGGTCACCTGCTTTCCACTCCTTATAATGGATACTTTTCGATATCCAGGTCATTTTATACAGGTTAAACGATGCGTTCACTCCGAAAGCTGCAGCCACCCCATATGACAGCTGTGAAGCCGTAAAGAGCCGGGTGCTCCGGATCCTCAGATCAACCACCCTGGCCGCGTCGGATTCCACCCGGTAATCCCGGTAACTTTGATCCGCCAGATTTTTTAAATATTTTGCAAGTCCGATGAAACAGAGCACCAACCCCGAATTTGTATAAATTTGCCGCGTCGCACCTTGATAATCCCTCACCCCCTGTTTAAAATCAAAGGAAAAACTGTTTAAATCCTGTGCATTCAATTTCAGGGTCCTGTCAATGGTATAATATCCGGGCAGGCTCAGAGAGATCCCGTAAACGCCTGTCTGTATTTTTGTTTCATAAGGAAAAATGACGGAATCCGCAAAATCCCTGACTTTTGTTCCGCTCAGGTAAAATTCCTCATCTCGATTACGGTTCTTCATGATCAGTCTGCCTTGAGGAAAATTCGCTGTAATCTTCATGGTTGTCATTTTTGGCCGAAGGTCATACTGCTTGTTGATGACTGTATTTTCGGTAAAAATCAGGGTATCCAGCAAAGTATTATAATTATCTGCACTGATCCGGATTGTGTAAGGACCTGAATTAAACATCGTTACCCTGCATTTTTTCTGTCCTGCAAAATCGTTATTAATGAATATTTGTGCATGATCCAGGCCCGTATCAATTTGTATAACCAGCGGGACGATATATTTGATCATCCGGGCACCCAAAACCTGAACCGAATCGGCTATAACAGAAATATCATGAACGCTCGGACGGTATCCGCTCAGCTCCCACCGGACAGACACCTGCTGTTCGGGGAGGGAATCCACGACCACAGGTGCAGTTCCTACAAATTTATCATTGATATAAATATTTGCATTGGCCGGCTTGCTCGCGATGGAAAGACTGCCGAATTTTCCGCTGTTTTCACCGGCATCACCGAATGACAGGGACCCGAAAAATGCTGTCATAAACAGAAAGACAAAAATATGCTTCATAATCACTCTTCACCTTCCCTGATCCTGCTGATCATTCTACGCACCTCCGTCACCTGTTCAGGCGGCCTCACGGACAGAAAACACCTTTCATATCCTGAAAGCTAGCCAATGATTTTTTAAAAAATCGGCTGAATATAAGCAGGACTTAAAAAAGTCACAAGTATAAATAACCAGGCCTGTTTCCAGTTGTGCTCTGTGCGGCAGGCTGCCGTCGAATCCGCTATTCAGCCATGAATTAATAATGATTACAAATCAGAGAAGTATTTATTCCCCGGCCACATTGACCCATCTTGCGATAATTTTTACCATTTCGGTAAAATCGATGGGTTTGAGGATCCGGTCATCGGCGCCGGCGGCAAGAATCCGGCTTTCCTCCTC
>JBJKQR010000030.1:0-12900 GCA_046735395.1 Fidelibacterota bacterium
TCCAGCCTGTCCATGGAATCGGGAAGATGGATATTACGGAGCGCAGTTCCGTAGGACATGAGGCCAGTGGCTGAAACCAGGCTATCGGGTATCATATCCCGGGGCGGATCCCAGCCTTTGTCGAACATATCTGAAAAGATCCGGCGGAAGAGCCGGCTGGAAAATCCCGCTTCCCGGAGCGCCTGGGTCAGCGGGTATACGGGAATAATCCGGCCCGTATTCAGATTTTCCCGGTTTCCGGCCAGTATGTCAAAATCCGGGTGGCTGATCACCGGCCCCTGAAAGAATGAGACCTTCCCGCTGACTGACAGATAATCTCCCTGCTCAAAGGCCTTCTGAAGCCAGCGTACGCCCTTGAACCAGGTCAGTGTGAGCATTCCGGTCTCGTCTCCGATCACCACCTTCAGGATGGGCTGGCGTCGCGTCTTCTGCAGGCGTATCTGCCGCACATGGCCGGCGACTGTCACGTCCTCACCCACGGCAAGGGAGCCGATGCTCCGGATCCGGCTCCGGTCCAGATAGGTCCGGGGATAATAGTGAAGAAGGTCCTGAAGAGAATGCAGACCATGTTCCTCCAGAACGGATGCGCGCCGGGGGCCAATACCCCGGACGAGTGCCAGGGGTGATGGAGTCTCAGGTCTTGCTTGCTTATCCGTCATAGGCCGGAGAGATTATGATTCCGACAATGTAAGATACTCGGAGATGGCCTCTCTGAGCTTTTCGGTCGTGAAGGGTTTGAAGAGCAGACTGCTGATGCCTGCCTGGTAGGCTGATTCCGTGTCCTGCACATCATTCTGGGTGGTCACCATGATGATGGGAAGTGTTTCGGCATCAAAGGTCTTTCTCAGAGTTTCCGTCAGTTCAATTCCATTGATTCCCGGCATATTCATATCGGTCAGAACCAGATCGGGCTTTTCGTTCCGGATCCACTCAATAGCGGATTCGGGAAATTCAAAGAGCACCGGGTCAAAACCCAGAGTGTGCAGGCTGTTTTTATAAATATTCAGAAGCATCCGGCTGTCATCCACGGCGCAGATCTTATATCTGGCCTTTTTCCTCTCCGTGTGGAAATGAACTTTTTTCAGGAGTTCCGTATCCTGCTGTTCACTCAGAATCTGAATATAATGAGCCTGAATATCCCGGTGAGTCCCGGGCAGATACTGTACAAGGAAATCTCTGAATTTTGTTTCGGACAGAACCCCGATGAAGATTTTCTCCACAGTGGCATCGATAATGGTTTTACAGATTTTTTCCGAAGATTCATCATTTTCCCGGATGAGATTCCGGATACCGGCAGCCAGAATTTCGGTAAAATTGCTGTCAATGGCTTTCGCGGCGGCCACCGCTACCGCTTCCTCCGGATCCTGCAGCCCGTGTATGAGCATGAAGGCGCCCTTATTCAGGGGCAGATTGGCCAGGGCCTCATAGGCGGCAAAGCGGACATTGGCATTGCGGGGCTCGCCATACAGCAGTTTGCGGATGGGCCGGATCACACTGTCATCCCCGATTTCACCCAGAATATTCAGGGTATGAATCAGCAGATCCGGATCGTCATACAGCAGATTATCCAGCAGAACCGGAATGGATTTAGCGCCGATCTTAACCAGGTGATC
The DNA here is from genome assembly GCA_046735395.1 of Fidelibacterota bacterium. Lineage (GTDB taxonomy): Bacteria > Fidelibacterota > Fidelibacteria > Fidelibacterales > DSDE01 > JBJKQR01. The sequence continues at coordinate 1,614 of JBJKQR010000030.1, forward strand.
CTTGGCGAAATTCCGGAGATGGGCATGGTGGGATGAAATGTTTTCATTCAGTTTTTCCAGGGAAATGTGATCCTGTACCCGCGAGAAGACCTGCAGAATGAGCAGATCTATGCTCACATCCGTTCCCATGCGCTCAGCCAGCCGGCGCATTGCCGTGGGCGTTCCGATCAGTCCCAGTGACTGAACAGCCGTCATGATCAGATCCCTTTCTCCGGAAAAGAGATATTCGCTCACCGTATTCACCACCTGTGGATCGCCGATGGATCCGAAGGTTTTCAGGACCTGCAGTATCACATCCTTATCCTCCGTGCGCCGCAGAAGATCCTGCAGGATGGGCAGCGCCTCCTCCATGCCGATCTCACCGGCCAGCTCGATAAACTGACTTTTATCCCGGATGGAATCATCCGAGAGAAAGCGCCGCAGAATGTCCGGGGATTCGAGCAGTTTCGCCACAAGGGTTTCCCGGATCTGAGGCATGGACTTGCACTCTTCCGGACAGATGGCCAGCAGTATGGATATGACGGATACGGTAAAATTACTGTCCCCTTTGAACAGTTCAAACAGGATTCTGTTCTGGGTCTTTTCATCAAATTCCGGAAATGATTCCATCACAACGCGCGCCTTGATGAAATCATTCCGGCTTACGCTGTGTTTGATTTCCTCAATGATATGTTCAGGATTCATTCTTCGTGTCCTTTATTCGCTGCGGGAATTTCCCTTATCATTTGTTCAGGTCTTCTGTTTCTTCTTTTTCGCTGCCGGAAAGAGAATATTATTGAGAATAAGGCGGTATCCGGGGCTGTTCCGGTGCAGCTCCAGATTGGTGGGCGGATCACCGACGAAATGCCGGTAGTCCTCCGGATCATGCCCGCCGTAAAAGGTAAAGGTTCCCTTGCCGTAATTTCCGTGGATGTAGCGCACCCGGTCCGTATTTTCCGTTTCACCCATGATGATGACATGTTTTTTGATAAAATTCCTGTCAAATCCGGTTGTCTGTCCCATGAAGCCTTTAATCAGCGTGCTGTGATTCTGCGTCAGCATGGTGGGAACCGGATCCCATTTGGCGGAAAATTCGAAAAGCGAGAAATAATCCGTCGCGGCGTTGAGCGTCAGAGGCTTATCGCTGGGCGGGATGTCGATGTCCGAATATTCATAACGGTTGGGATCGGGATAGATGGTAAATTTTTCAAAGGCCAGGGTCTGGGAATAATCCAGTTTCTCTGCAAAATCCGCATCGATGCCGTCACCGTCAAAGGGCGCAGCCACAGCATCCACATTCAGAGTAGCCAGGGCAATATCATAGCTGTCCGTGGCGGAACACATGGCAAACATGAACCCGCCTCCGGCCACGTAATCCCGAATTTTCAGGGCAACCGCCCGCTTTTCCAGTGAAACCTTTCCATAGCCCAGCGAAGCGGCCAGCGCTTCCTGAGTTTTCTGGTCCGTAATATACCAGGCCGCGTTGCGGTAGGATCGATAAAACTTCCCGTACTGACCTGTAAAATCCTCGTGATGGAGGTGCAGCCAGTCGTAGTCCGCCAGCCGGCCCTGCAGAACTTCCGTGTCGTAGATGACCGTGTAGGGGATTTCCGCATAGGTGAGCACCAGCGTCACCGCATCATCCCAGGGAAGTTTGGACGGGGGCGAATAAACGGCGATTTTGGGAGCCTTTTCAAGGAGAATATGATCCATATTATTATCTTCAATGACGGCAAGGATCTGTGTGTACTGCGCATCATCAATCGTCGTGAATGTCACATTCCGCAGCAGGCAGTCCCGGCGGATGACGTCATAGTCATCCATGACAAAGGAGCCGCCGCGATAATTGAGGAGCCATTCCACCCTGATATCCCGCTTGAGCGTGGAAAAAGCAATGCCATAGGCTTTCAGATGATCGTTCTGCGCGGTGTCCATGGGAATCAGAATTCGTCCCAAAAGTGGCGAAACGCCAAGCAACAGAGCAAAGAGCAGGGTTTTCGAATGTAAAAACATGAACGAAAAATCCACAATTACCGGCAGATTAGCAAGATAATAATTCCTGAGGCCAGGCCTGAAGTGAGCGGGGACAAACCTTCTCGGGCCTGGCCCCCCCAATTCCTGATTGAAAAGGATGGATGATGAATTCCCGTGATCAGGTTCCCGGACTGTATCCGAATATTATAATTTCACTTCCAGGCTGACGAAGGCATTCCGGGTCGCAGCGGGCCAGTAATAGGCATCCGTGCCCCAGGTGGCGCCATAGCTTGAGTACAGGGCGTCAAGGAGATTATTCACATGGATTCCGAGAGCCAGCTGTTTATAGTCAAAACTTGCGCTGATATCGTGGATGACCCGCGAATCGATAAAGGCGCTGTTTTCGCTGTCGATGGCCTGTCGGCCGAGAAGCCGCGTGTACCAGGCAACATTCAGGTTTTTCAGGGCCTGCCAGCTCAAGCTCAGATTCGCGAGCTGCTCAGGTATATTCGGAAGCAGCTTCCCGTCATTGACACCGCCTTTATAGCGGGCGTCCGTCATGCTGTAATTCATGTCGGCTCTCAGGCCGTGAATGACCGTCCATGCCGCTTCCACTTCCAGGCCCTGATGCGCCGTGGCATCGGCCGTCTCGTACAGATATTCCCCATTCCGGTTCACATCGATTTTCTTTACCTGTTCATTCCGGAAATTCATCGGGTAGAGTTTGGCGTGCAGCGACCAGGTTTTATGAAGGCTCTTTACTCCGAATTCTATATCCTCCACCCTTTCGGCGGCGGCATTCCGGGGTTCGGAAAACATATCATCCGCATTGATCATCGTATCATCGGTCGGTTCCTTTCGGGACTGCCCCCAGTAGCAGAATATCCGGTTTGCCTCGTCTATGTGGCGGATCAGGCCGATTCTCGGGTTGAAAAAGAACCAGTCGGTGGACAGCTTATAGCCCGCCGCGTGGCCGATGGGCGACTGCTTCAGGATCCAGCTGTGGCTGATGGTCTGCAGGTCCAGCAGGACATGCGTCAGGGCCCCGGCTTTCAGATTCAGCCGGCTGAAGCCGGAGATGGTGGTTTTATCGGAAACGTAACGGTAAAAGCGCCACAGGTCACCGGACAGGGCCGACCTTATGGCCGAATCGGACACGGCGAAGGCCTCACCGAAATGGTCGCCGTGATAGCGGCGGATTTCAGCTCCGCCGTCCCAGCGAAAGGCGTCGGTCTTCCAGGTGAGCACCGGGATGATTCCCGAGTAACTGTTCTGAATCCAGCGCCGTTCCGTCAGATCCGTGAAGGTCTGCATCTCCAGAGAATCGCTGAAGCGGTCGGCAATATCCAGATTGTAGGAATACATGTCGGCATCATAGATCCGGGATTCATAATAGCCCGAACCCAGTACCGAATACAGCGTGGAGGTCAGCAGCAGATTGTCATTGAAGAGATATTTTGAATTCAGGGAATAAATCTGCTGGCGGAAATTGTCCAGAAAGGCATCGTAGCCGCTGCGGCGCAGGTCCCGGTCATTGATGGAGGCCGCATCCACTCCCCACCAGGCCAGATGGGTCTTTTCATCGCCGATGAGCGCCCGGAAGCGGTTCTGAAATTTGCCCCGGTTCAGCTCCACGCCGAAGAATCCGGCCGTCTGGTCGCTGTTATGAAAGTCCCGGTAGCCGTCCGACGTTTCCTTCGTGATACGGCCGGTCATGTAGAGGGACGATCCCAGTTTCGGGCCGCTTTTCCAGGATGCGCGGACCTTTTTCGTGTTGTAGGATCCGTAGCCGCTTTTGAGTGAAAATTCCGAATCATCGGAAGCGATCAGAGTCCGCACGTTCACACTGCCGCCGAAGGCCGAGGCGCCGTAGAGCGTGGACCCCACACCGCGCTGTATCTGCACATCGCTGGCATCACTGAGTATATCCGCATGATCCACCCAGTACACCTGATGGCTCTCGTTGTCATTCAGGGAAATATTGTCCAGCAGCACGGCAATGCGTGACTGGTCGAAGCCCCGCAGGCTCAGATAGCTGTAGCCCGTTCCATTCCCGCTTTCGCTGTAGGCATAGACGCCCGGCGTCGCGGACAGGATCATGGGAACGTCCTCCACACTGTATCTCGCCCTGATCTCCTTAGCCGGCAGGTTGGAATAGCTTCCTGCCGAACTTTCCAGTCCGGCCCGGTTGACGGACACCACGATCTGATCCTGATCGAGAACGCGCTTGCTCAGGGTCAGGGCCCCGATCTCGTAGGAAGCGGGATGCAGGACGATGGGAGAATAGGAAATATGCGTGAACTCCACCTCACCCGGCAACGTATCGCAGTTCAGATGAAAGACACCGTTCTGATCGCTGAAGGTTCCCACGCCCGTTCCGGGAATCTCGATATTCACGGCTGCCACACCTTTTCCGCTGTCCCGGTCAAGTAATGTACCTGTCAGATCATGACTTAACATCGTGACCGGAAGCCCGAAAAGAACGCAAAAAACACAAAAACTGATAAAAGGCCTGATTTTCATTTTTTTCCTCCGCCGGCATTACCCGGATCAGGTTCTAAGGGTCTGTTCTCAGCATTCCTCCGTGTGGAGGACAGCACCCCTGTTTGCTGGGCGAAATTACAGTCGTCAGGCCCAAAGATCAAGCGAAATGTAGGGGCAGATCCTCACCCCTTCCTGCGGGAGAGTGACAGGTATGCGGATGCCTTTGAGAGGGAAATGGGATTTATGGCGGGGAGTGGAATGAATATGTATTGCCTCAGGCTACAGCGGTTTTCCGACCACTGACCAAAGCAGCGATATACACTTCTGTCCTTCCATTCACTATTCAGAATCCTCCTGACCCGCTGTGAGTCAGCCGGCTCTCCCCGCAGGGCGGGACAAGGCTATGTTAATAACCAGTAAAATTGATTTCATCTCTATTTATTTTGTATTTAGCACATTCCCGCGCCTGACTTGATTTATACTGCTGTCGATCAATCTTACAGAATATGTTAGAGTTTGAAGAATACCCTCTCGCACTTCCAGAATATTTGCAAAGGAAACAATTTTTTACATCAACACCAGCTCTAACCGCATCACGGAGATTATCCATAAAATAACGGCCGTGATCTAGTCGCTCTATACTGCCGTCTGTATGCCATGAGCTCACTATAGAAAAATTAAACCACTGATATTTCCCTTTAATTTTACTCTGTGCATTCTCGATATCTCGAAGTGCTCCAGAAAACTGATATGCCAGTCCTGATTCATAAACAACAAAACCTAAGTATGGACGTTTATCGCATTCGCAATCATGATCAGTGATGTATTGAGGATTGATGTGGAAATTTAGAAAGGTCGCATCCTCATCTGACAACTTATGATTTTTAAATTTTTCGACATCCCCTTCTGCATTGATAGGAATCTCAATGGTCCTGAAACCTGAAGTTTTTTTCTCTTCAGATGCAAAATGAGTCACTGCAATTTCAATGAATAGCGGTGGAATCTTATCGTCTTCACTCATTAATAGAATATCAGGTATAAAGTTTTCATAAGATTTTTCAACTTCAATACTGGTATAATATTCTGTAAGGTCAAATTCATGAATTTGAGAGCCTAAATAGCATGAATGACCGAGAACATTGCAATACTTCTTGCAGTATTTCGAATTTGGGACTGAAATGGTAAACGCCTCACCAATTTGAAGGCACTTTGCAAATTCATCCGCGAATACAAGTTTACCTAATTTGTGGAGATAGGATTCACTTCTGCAAGGTCGATCCAATCCTGGAGAGTGAGCAAAATGCTTCTCCATTTTATCGTCTTTTGTTTTCGCAATTAATTTTCCCCCACATCCTATGCAGGTGTAATCATCAGCCAACAGCGATCTATCGGATGGCAAATCCTTGACATCAACCTTGACTCCTTTGGATATCGCATATCTGTATGTAGCCATTATATCCTACTGTGTTTCTAACGGCTGAGCTAAACGGTAACTCAACCATTTCCTTTTATCTTTATGTTTTCGATATTCTTTCAACTTTTCTAAAAACCCGTAAGTTCTCTATATTACGTCCACTGAAGCGATTTGTTAACTAATATTTATAAGTAACTCTTTATTTCATCATGCTTATTTGACCTAAGTGAAATTTGACCATGCCTTTCGCTAATGTCGATTAGGCCAAGGGATTGAAGTTCCTGCAATGCGATATCAACATCACGCACAGATTTGCAAAAATGATTGTTTAATGTTTCGTAGGTAACTGTATTTCTCCCCCAAAAGTTTTTCCGAAAAAGAGTATGTAACACTCGCCGGGCGTTGGCATTCAGAGGTCTTCGCGTCGAAAACCCGATAACAGATTCTTCTAAGCTCTCTAAAATTGAATCATAGCCATCAATCCCAAAATAGTGACTATGAGTTCTGCGAATCATGGAAACATCAGAAGAACCAACCAACACAACTTCGTACCCGTCCACTTCTCGATAAAAATTCTCATTTCGGCTGTATGCCTGATAGGCTTCCCCAGGGTTTCGGGATATAGATTCCCAATTTACGAAACACCCGGAATTCCAGTCGAAAATCAAGATCCAGTTGTTAATCCTACCTTTTTGTCCTTCTTCTACCGCTGTGAGTGTATACAAGACATCATCATTTATATGACTATGTAGCAGGTTCCCTTTCTTAGTATCTTCAATAATACTTTCTGCAAGTTCTCGTTTGCCGTCCAAATCAATTTTCTCTTGAGGCGTAGGTTCTCTCCGACACTCAAATTCGAAGAACACATATGATAGTGACTTGAAATAATCGATAACGCGTTGATCACCCGCGTTTTCCTTTAGATGATGCCCATAAATCACGGATGTTCTTTCAATTGCTTCAGCCCAATAGTGTTGAGCTCGACTTCGCAATTGAAGTTCAACCTTCACTCCAGATACAGACAAAATCATATGAAGAGCGCGATAGCCTGTATCATCTCTACCTAATGCCCGGTAATCAGTTTCCCTGACCAATTCGATGTGCGAATCCTGCTTAACATGATCACGCAAGAAACGGCGTAGAGCTTCAACATCATCATTTGTATCAACAATGACTCTATTCCCTCCAATATCTTGAAGTTGGGTCAAGCGTACGCTGAAACGATGCATTTTTCGCAATATCTGCGGTTTTCGTTTTAACCTTTGCGCAATGTAATACTGGCGATCAAAATTAGAGAGCCAAGTTTGTAATTGGTGTGTTGTTTCAGTTAGAGGTTGTAAATGCGCCTGACGATAATCATCAAAGATAATTTCAGATTCGAGTTCCTCATTTTCTGTTTTGAACTGGCCTTTTGACAATGCTCTGCCAGCTCGATCAATTTCTGTTTTTGAATACATATTTATTTCTCAGCCCAACGACAGAAATCAGGTGCGGTCCAAAAGACTTGCCGCGTCAGCGCCTCCGCCGTTCTCGCAATCTGGTGAATGCATTGGTTGGGTGTTTAATTCCTCATTGATTTCTGTCAACATTCTTAGAGTTTCAAACAATGGAGTAAAATGCCCAAATTTTTCCATGGGCAGGTCCTCTACCCATACAGAAAAATTATTTTTCGAATCATCGTCAATCTTGTGAGCAAGATATCCATATTCAGCAGGAAGATGCCCCAAGAAAATTTGAGTTAAGTTAACAGGTGTTGAAAGCTCAGAATCTTGTGCAGTTGTGATTCTTTCTTTTAGTTCTAGAACATTATCAGCAACAGCTTGATTTATTACTTCACCCGAAAACATAAATTCAATGGGTACAGGGATAATAAAATCAACACCTGACGATTCTTTTACTGCCTGTATTGGTGCATCAAACTCTGCAGGCTGCGGGAGAACTCCACAATAAATTTTTTTATTTTTATTTATGACTCTAAATTCTGAACCATCAGCCTTTTTGAAACCATTAAATTTCTTAAATTCTTTTGTTCCTGCACTATCATTGTCAAACAAACCAATTATTGGATTTTCAATAGCTCGTAACAGTTTATTTGTTGATTGAATGTAATTACTTATATTAGTACAACCTCCTGCTGGGACAAACTCAAAAAATGGCTCCTCATTTGGGAATAATTTTTTGAATGCAATATCTAATATTTGTTTATCAGTTGGCCCTTCAACAATTACTTGGGGTTTATGAGCAGCTATAACAGTCTGGTTTAATTGCTCAGTTTTCTCCTTTAATTCGCTTATTTCTTTAAATAAATCTTTTGCTCTTGTCGCAATTAAAGCCGCAACACCAAGTGACTTGTCTGCCATATCGCTTTCAGAAACTGAGTTGATTTCTGTGACTATCGCAGGACCTTCTTTGTATTGATTTGAAGTGACAAACCATTTCGTAACATGATTGCCAGACAAATCGTAAAAGGCTGGTGAGTGTGTTGTCATGAAAATTTGGTTTTCTGTTGAGAACTCTGAATTAAATTGTTCTGCCAACTCAAAAGCTCTTCCTAACTCAAGTGAATTTTCTGGTTCTTCGTAAGCCCAAATATGATGCCTTTTTGAATGTCGTGCTATGAAGTCCAAGATGAAAGGAATGTGTCGAGCTTGAATACCATCACCCCTTTTTTGTAATGGGATGTCAAATCCAGAAAATTTTGTGGAAAAATCTAATGCAGAGAACAAATCTCGTAAATCTTTTGGCACCTGAATGTTACTTGTAAAGCCCAGTCCCTCTTTGATTCTCTTGGACATATCCTCGGTGCTTTTATTTATCGTAGCCATCAGATCGGCTGTTGCGTCAGTTACTCCGGCTTTTTCATCTTCGACTAGTGCATCATGCAACGAATTTAGATAATGAGAGAATATGTCTCGCCCTCTTACAGCGGGAATATAATGGAAGGAAATTTTGTTTAAAAAACGAGCAATTGTAGATTGTGAAATCCCCACATGATATGTATCAGCACTTTGGGGGGAATATCTATTCCACGTTTTTTTGACGGTAAATTGATCGGGTAAAGATTTCCATTTGAGAAAGTTGTTAAACGTAATTCTAACCCATAAAAATGCCCTCCCTTTTGTAGCTCGAGCTTGCTCTTCTCTTAATCTTGAAAGGTCAGTAGCAAAGTTAAAGTCAGCCTCTAATTCTGTTTGATTATTAAAGAAAAGGTTTAATGCCTTAAGGATATTTGATTTCCCAGAGTCGTTTCCGCCAATAAGGACATTGATGTCATTATTCTTAGATAAAGTTACGCTATATACTGACCTAAAGTAGTTAATTTCAATTTTTGAAATTATTTTCATTTTGCGTTAGATCCTTTTCGTTTCATAGAGCAATAAATATATTTTCACACTCAACGGTGGAGCTCATTGGTTATTACGGAGCGCAGCGGAGTAAAAATCCAGTGCAGTGATTGGTTGGGCAAATTATCATAAAACATTTGCCTTGATTTCATTGCGAAGTTGCGGCCCAGCTACTTCAAGCGCCAATTCAATTATGTCCTGTATATTTCGACGGCTATAGTTGGTTCCAAGCCACCATCCTGGAACGACTTCAATAGAATGTTGCTCTGCTAAATCGGGACGCCTCGGGTAGAGATCGCTTTTATCTCTTGCAAGATACCGCCTTTTTTTGCCATGTTTTCGTGATGCAAATCTATCAAGAAATCCGCTGTCTTCTTGAAACAGCAACTGAAAAATTTGAGTCAAAACATCTCTTGCTGAACGAGCTGAAAAGCTATTCCCTTTAAATGAAAAGGTAAAGTTATCAACCGTTCTGGTGGGAACGGTTGTAGGAGTGAATAGCTTCGGCTGTTTTTGGGGAGGTTTCATTTTAGATCCAGATTCATCATATTTTTTGTTGTTTTGAATTTGCATTTCCAGAAATTGACTGCATGCATCCAAATCTGGTTTATACCCACAAAGGTCTTCAACCTTTTCAGCAAGCAAATCCAACAACCGGGAATCTTGATCTTTAAGCAAACCTTCCCATGCTTTGGGGAGATTTGTTTCTATAATTCGAACTCGGGCAACATTTTGATAATCTGAGCGTGCCGCCTTTAATGCAGCTCCTGAGCAAATATTATCGTAACTTAAGTACCTATAGAGTCTGTTTTTAGCCTCAGAAACATCTCGCTCCAAAAGATCAAGTTTATATACTCTTCGCTCATCGTAACGGCCTTGCTCCCCAGGAAGATAAAAACTCCACTCTTGGCCGTCCGTCAAAATAGCCATCGGCACTCCAAGATGGAATGCATATTCGAATAATTGACGGTCTGCTCCTCCGGATAACCCAACCTTTTTGACCTCGATAAATACCGATGGTCGATTTTCAGGATGGCATAAGGCATAATCAACACGTCGACCTTCAACAGAAAATTCTGGGATCACAATGGAAGTATCGAAAACGGGCCATCCTAATGCATGCAAAGCGGGTAAAAGTATTCCTTGCGAAACTGCCGCTTCTGATGTGAATTTACCCTCACGGAGACCGTGCCGTACTTTTTCAATGTGATTAGCGATTTCCATTTCAATTCCTTCTTTGATGCCTAACTATCAATTATACCGTTTCCTCATACCACCCTGACTTCGTATAGGGTTTCCGGATAATACCATATCATTTGTTTCTGTAAGTGCCGGCTTCAGCTTCGATATGCTGTTATCGGGTTTCCGGAACCCAGGCACTCTTCCCCTCACGGTCCTGCGTGGTCCGACGCTTTCTATAATCTTTCCCTGCGAATCCGTCATTCTCATAGTGCGAGGCCGCATCCGTTTATGGTTTATGAACACATCTGCCGCTGAATATAATAAAAAAATACTAAAAAGGAATAGCCAAATCAGCTGACTATTCCAAAGCGGAGGGTTTGTATTTGGAATAGGGGTTACTCACCATCCGCCGCCCCATCCGTTCCGGTTTCAATCTGATTTTTCGCCTTTTTCGAAGGCAGATAATTTTCGTCAGTAACTACACTTTTTCCGGATTTAGCTTCCAGTTCCAGGCGGGCTTTTGCGGCCTTTTTTACTGGCTTCCAGTTTCAGCTGGTGACACTTTGTCACCGTTTGACTACCATCTTTTTTAACGCTCTTTCAGTTTATTCCAGTATTTACGGGCAGTTTGTTAGTCGGTCGATAGCACAGCCACAATGTCCACCACCGAGAAAAGCCAGATTTCGGACTTATCGCCGACCACACGGCGGATCTTGTGATTTTCGAATACTGCTAAAGCGGTTTCGTTGCTCATTTGATCCTTCCAACCCGGCAGCTGTCCGTAAATTCCGGATAACTGAAACGGGGCAGGATTTTACGTTTGAAGTAATCCTCGATAGTTTCCTTAAGCGGCATAACTTCAGGGGACCTATGGTGAATATGAGAGATTTATGCTTCAATATTTGCACCG
>JBJKQR010000031.1:0-46260 GCA_046735395.1 Fidelibacterota bacterium
TGTCCGACATAGTATTTGTCAGTTGATTCAGAATAAATGATGTAAGTATAAAAATTTAATTCCATAAAACAAAAATCCCCGGCTTTTCAGTCGGGGATTTGCGGGGCAGACGGGACTCGAACCCGCAACTTCCGGCGTGACAGGCCGGTGCTCTAACCAGTTGAACTACTGCTCCGTTATCAAAAAGCGGGGTATGTTACAGGAAATTGAGGATATTGTCAATAGAAAAAACCGTTCAATTTCGTAAAACCAGTCCTTACCCGATCATTTTTGCGATTTTTATGAAAAAACTCTTGAAAAGAGTGTGATTATCCGGGATATTGTTTTTGACTGCAAAACGTCACAACCAAAAAATAGGGGGTTTTATCATGAATCGTAATTCTGCGAACCGTGTGATTTTGGTAGGACATCTTGGCAACGAGGCCGAGATCCGCTACCTGAACAACGATGTGATGACGTCAAATTTCCGACTGGCGACGAATACGTCCTGGAAGAACGGCAACGGGGAGTATTCGGAAAAAACGGACTGGCACAAGGTGGTTGCCTGGAAAAATCTTGCGGAGTACAGCAAGACACTGGCAAAGGGACAGATGCTGTACATTGAGGGGCATCTGCAGAGCCGGGAGTGGACCGACAAGGAGGACCAGAAACATTACATCACGGAAGTGGTGGCAGAGTCCATCACGACGCTGGGCGGCAGGAAAAAGAGTACGTCCGCGCAGATGGAGGAAGAAGAATCACCCTTCTGAGGTGTTTAGGTTCTGACTGAGTTGCTGCTCGTGAAAAGTCATTCTCTGCCGTATCCACGTAAAGGAAATGACCGAAATGATGACGCTCGAAATAATCATGGCGATCCATACCCATTGGATGCCTTTGTGCAGGAACTGAGTGAAGACGTAGGCGAGCGGAGCACTCAGCAGCACCACGCGTAGGGATGTAAGGATAAGCCCCGGGACACCTTCCCCGAAACCCTGGAAGGTCCTGGCGCTTATCATCCCTACCGTGACGAAGGGGAAGATAAAGACGATGTAGCGGACATACTGAATGGCCATGGAGAGAATCGCTTCTTCGCTGGTAAAGATGCGCAGGATCTGTGGTGCAAAGATATAAAAGAAGATTCCGAAGGAGAAGGCGATAATCATTCCGCGTTTCAGCGTATAGTACAGCGTGTTTCGGATCAGGTCAATGCGTTTCGCACCGAAGAACATGCCGCCAAGCGTAACCATGGATCCTGACAGGGCCATGATGGGCAGAAAAAAGATCTGGTCCATCCGTCCTCCCACTCCATAGGCCGCGACGGCATCGGCACCGAAGTGAACGAGAATGGCGTTGAAGATCATGCCGCCCATGGACATGATGATCATGGAGAAGGACGTGGGGATGCCGATGACCAGGATCTTGGAGATGATATCCCAGGAGAAGTGAAAATCCCGGTATTTGAAATCGATGTAACTGCCCTTCTTGATGAACAGGTAGTAGGCGAAGCAGAGTGCGACCACGGCCTGGGACAGCACCGTTGCTTCGGCGGCGCCCCTCACGCCCAGATTCAGTTTGAAAATGAAGATGGGATCCAGTATGGTATTCAGCACCGTTCCGAAAACCTGGAAATAGATAGGAGTCCGCGTATCGCCTTCTCCGGTCATGATGCTGCGGAAAAAGACGCTCAGAATGGTGAAAACGAATCCGGTGACAATGATGCTGAAATAATCGGTGGCGATATGGATGATATGTTCTGGCGTACCGAGAAAACCAAAGATATGGTAGCGGAATATATATCCGGCGCTTGATATCAAAATAGCGATAACCAGGCCCATGGCAACGGTATGTTCGGCCGTGTTGTCCGCCTCCTCCTTGTTCTTTGCTCCCAGAAACTGGGCGATCACGCTGGTTGCTCCGGTACCGATTCCGAAGGTGATGCCGATGGAGAAGAAAATGAGCGGCATGTTGAAGGTCAGTGCGGCGATGGCATCTCCGCCGAGACGGCCGACGAAGATCATGTCCACGATACTGTAAATGGTCTGAATGGCCATGCCGAACATGATGGGTACGGCCAGAGTCCAGACCGCTTTTCGGGGATTCGCGATAAATATATCGACTTTATTCTTTTTGTTCATTCCTGTTTAGTTTCCTTTTGATTCGGGTTAATCGACGAACAAGGTCCGGTCCTTCGCTGGGTTGCATTCGGGAGGGGAGACTGGTCAGAGCTTCCTCTGTGATGTCGCGTGCGCGGGTCAGGTTCCGGCACCGGTGTTCGAAATATTTGGCTAATTCGGTATAGGCGGCCAGGCAGTAAGGCCCTTCGGATCGAATGATATCCTGCCAGTGACGTGCCGCCGCATCATAGTGTTTCTGTTTTTTCAGGAGAGCGGCAAGCTCCAGTTCTACAATCTGGCGCCGCTGCCGGGACAGACTCCCCTGCAGTGCCGCCTCATAATGCTGCTGGCTGCGGCCGGTGTTGCCCCTCCGTCCGGCAAAGCGTGCCCGGGCATAATCCACCAGCGGATCCGCTGCCGCATCCTGGCTTGCATGCTGTTTCACGATTTCAATGACCAGCGCCGCCATGCTGATAATGTCATAGCGATTGTGAATGAAAACCGGTATGAGGCGCTCTGCCTGACCGGCCCTCAGAAAATCGAAATAAATTCCGGGAATCTCTTCGCCGGGGATGTCATCCGATCGCTGAAATCCGAGAATGTCGCCTTCGAGGGTTCCCAGTTTGCAGTTTTCCAGGCTGTATTTCCATAAGGAGCGGCTGTGATGAAGAAGGTCGATGTGAAAAGGCGGACTCTCCAGTGCTTGCTGCGAATTCATAATACATCGTGAGTTCAGGAGGGGCAAGTCATAGCTTTTTCCGTTGAAGCTGACCAGAATGGGATATCGCTTTATCATAGCGCGCACTTCGTCAAGTACTGCTTCCTCGTGATTCATGGCGTCGACAAAATACTGATGAACTTCAAAGTGGTGTGTCGTGAAAAAACCAATTCCGATGAGGAAGGCGATGGTGCCGCCCGTATTGCTGAGGCCGGTGCTTTCCGTATCAATAAACAGCGTTTGTGTCAACAGATCCTGTTCCGGCGGAATGCCGAGGATATGGGAAAGGCTGTCGCTGTCGAGCGCTCCGAACTCCCCCAGATCACAATTTCCGTAGGCGATGTTCAGCGGATGCCGGTATTCGGCCCGGAAAATATCACCCTGAAAGGTATTGATCCAGCTCCCGGGAAGGGCATCCGCAAGGGGAAAATGGTTTTTCTCCATCTCTGTCGCTGCAAAGAATTTCTGCCCGGCATCCAATTTTTCCGCGAAGCTGCTTCGATCGGCCGGCCGGCCGGTTTTTTGTCGAATACGATTCATGTCCTCAAGTCTGGACGAGAGGTTTTTCATGGCCGGAATTTATGACAATTTTCGGAAACTTTGGTGACCAAATCTCATTTTTATGGGATTTCCTGGCAACTGCGCCCGGGATCAATCCGTAATATGGATGCCGTTCCGGTATATTTCAGATACGAAAAACCAGCAGCAGGCAGATTCTTTCATTTATTCGAGCCATCAGAAGAATTAAATTTGCTGCTGTGCAGAAGAGAGTATTTATCGTAGGCAGTTCCGGTTTTGCGGGGTCACATCTGGGGCCTTATTACCGGCGTCTGGGCCTGTCCGTCATCGACGATTCCGCGTATCTGCTGAGAACGGAGAATCAGGCTCAGCTGCAAAAAGTTCTGAGGCTCACCCGCCCCGATCTGTTGATACATGCTGCGCGTTATGATACGTCTCTGGGGCTGCCCGGTATCCGTTCTCTGCATGAGAATCTGTTTCAAAACTGTGCCGAGCTGAACATCCGGGTTCTGTATCTGTCCTGTGACCAGGTTTTCGGGGGTGTGTCCGCGCCCTATTCGGAGGATGCGCTGCCGGGAGCAGAGGCAGGAGGAGATCCTTTTCTGAAAATGTCCGAAGCTGTCATTAAATCCCGATATTCAGATCAGGTGGCACTTGTCCGAATTCCGCTTCTCTGGTCGGAAAATGTTCGGAAAGACCGTTCCGCTTCAAATTTTCTGGCTCGGGTATACGATGCTCTTGACGGCCGCCCGATTCAACTGGAAACCGGTCTCCATCGGGATTTGCTGTATTGGCGGACGATGGCGGATGCGCTGCTGAAAATAGATAGTCCGGGCGTGTACCATCTTCGGGAGGAAAACCGGCTGTCCTTATACGATACGGCGGTTGTTTTTGCCCGGGCACTCGGAGCGGAAAACTGGCTGATCAACAAACATCTCCGGCCGCTGGATGCGGATGTATTCACGGATCGTTATTATCATCTCGATGCGCAGAGAACGGAAGAACAGCTGGGGCTGAAATTTTCGGGCGGAATTCGGCGGATCAGGGATATACTGGCACCCTGATACGGTTCAAATGGTCTTTTTATAACGTCGATATAAATTGATAAAAAAGAAAATCGGGTCAAAGGCCCGTGACTGGTGCCGTCCGAAGCGTTTGCGGTCCGACAGCGCGATGATGGCGGCAAGCGTGTGCTTGCAGGGCTGATCCGCGGTGGGGCAATCACAGGACATCTGTATGCTGCCGTCCTCTTCCGCACGGATCTGAACCTGATAAATATTATGGTTTCGCGTTCCCTGCACGAGGATTTCGGTGCTCGCCCCGCTCTGCCGCAGAGATTTGACATAGCCGCGGCGGTAATAGGAAAAGGCCGATTTATACAGCCGAAGTGAAATCGGTTGCCTCAGAAATGGCGTGTCAATATTTATCATATCACTCATAGCAGTGCCCCAATTTACATAAATATTTTGAGAAACAGGACAGAAATTACGGCGGCGGAGACGGTACAGATCGCGTTGACCATATCATTATCGATCATCGGGTGTCCGTGAATCTGACGCGCCGGCTGGTTACAGTGCTGTTTTTTTTCGGTTTGCCGGCCACAGCGGCTGCATTCATACTGAGCCTGAAGTGTGGCTCCGGCGAGTGAATCGATCAGGCTGCCGAAAAACCCGGCGGCCAGAAGCGGAAAAATAAGTGTCGCTGACAGCGCGGCACCGGGATGATTGATATTGTAGAGCCATATCCCGCCCGCGGAGATAAGCGCTGACCCGACAAGGGCCCCCGCTGTACCGGTCGGGCTGATGGCCCCGGACTGTCCCTGCGGAACCGGTTTAAAGTTTAAAATGGATCGAGGGAGGCCGCGGTTCAGAGTGCCCAGCTCGGTGGCCCAGGTGTCCGCTGTCGCGGCAGCCAGAGCGGCGAGGAATACGAGAAACCAGAGCGTTTGTCCGCTGAGATACCCGGCGACGGCGGCGGCCATGCCGACGCCTCCGTTTGCGAAGACCTGGTAAAAATCACGTTGATGCCCTTTTTCGAATACATCCCGAAGCAGCGTTTTCCGTCGGTGGCCAATGCGGCTGAACAGGCTGGATGAAAGAAAAAAGAAGGCCAGCGGGATAATCCATTCCGATCCGCCGAATCCGAATACAACGACGCCCATGACCCAGGCGGCGACGGCACCATCCACGCTCAGGGTTTTCAGTTTATATGCGCCCCAGGCAATGCCGGTGGTCAGCAGCATCCACAGCATGAGATGCAAGCGGGCATCCGGGCTTCCATTGTAGAGCATGTCCAGGATCAAGGCTGTTCCCAGTGGAACGGACAGGTTGTCCGTACCATTGTGGGATATGCTTTCCGAAATGGTGGCAAATACGGCGGCAAACAGTGCGGACAGTGCTGCAAACGGTACGGAAACCGGCGAACCGAACAGGTCTCGGCAGACCGGCATGGCCAGAATAATTGTAATAAAGGAGACTGTAAACATGGCCAGGCTTCCCTGAACAGATTTACGGTCGCGCCAGATCTTATATTCAATGGGCTGTCTGACGGATTCTCCCACCCATCCGGCTATCGGGTCGCCGAGAGCCATCACCAGCATGGCTGTGATCAGGATTGCCGGGTCCCGGTCCCAGAAGAATCCGACAAGCAGAGCAAAACTGACGGGGAAATAAACCGTCCCCAGGCTGTCCCGGCGCGCTGCATGGATTCCGTCAAACAGGACACTTTTCCGGGCAAGCCAGTTTGAGAGGGTGAAAAAAGCGGCGATAGCCAGCACCGGTATTCGGTCGCTGAAAAGAAAGGGTGTGGTGATCACCAGAATACCGACCAGAATGTGAACAATCCTCCGGGTGGATGCCGGTTGAATCTTGAGAATTTTCATGACAAGATCTGCAAGCACCAGCAAAATAAAGATGACAAGGGTAAAGCCGAAAGCCAGTCCCCAGTCATTTACGAAAAAGATGTTCATTTTCCTCCGAATCAGCTCCTTATTTTACTGATCCGATAAAATAAATGTCAAGTTTTTTGATCCCTGCGTGACGGTTCCGACATGAAGAAAAAAATCATCGATGCCGCTTTTTTCCGAATAATTGAAAAAAATATGAGTTTCCTGCGTAAATGTTTGATAATTATTCTTTTTTTTGGTCAACGAATACCCTAACTTTCCTGTGATATTTGAAAATGTGACAGCGATACGACAGAGTAGTTAGAGCTGGAACAGGTAAAAAATTCATCTCGGCTGTTGAGCATCAGCCGGGGTGACCTTCTCAGGTTCCCTCCTGTGTGGAAAAATGCCGGTGTCTCCCACACCGGCATTTTTCAATTCAGGGCATATTTTTTTTCAGGACAGACTTAAATAAAATTTATTCTTTTTTTCCAGGCGTGTTCGCAGCATAATCCAGATATAATAGAATATGAGTGCGGAAAAAATCCCGATCAATGCGCCCGCAAGGACGTCGCCCGGATAATGTTTACCCACATAAACCCGGGAATACCCGCCGGCCAGGAATGCGAGTGTAAAAAAAGTGAAGCGGCGCCGCCGGTAAAAGAGGGAGAGAAGTGTCGCTGCTGCAAAGAAGTTCGCGGCATGGTTTGACGGCATGGACCAGCGCCCTCCGCAATTCTCGAGGACTCTGACCGAATCAAGGGCATAGCAGGGGCGGACCCGGCCGATGGCGGGCTTGAGCACCCGATAGGACAGGCTGTCCGTAAAACTGATGGTAAGGACGAGAAGAACAAAGACGATGCGTCCCCGCCGTGCATTGAAGAATAATAAATAAATTAATATGGCCGCCAACGGTACAATCCAGAAATCCCGGGATGTAATCGTAATGAAAAAGCGATCTAAATAGGGATTCGAAAGCTGTTGATTTATAAGATGAAACAGGGAAAGATCAAGTTGGCTAAACATGATTATTCAATAAATTTGAAGTCTCCGTCCACAGGATACTTTTCGGCGGAATTATCGTCTTCGTTCTTGTTGTCTTCTTCCTCTTCGTTCCGGCTTCTGCCGCTGGCCTCTTCCCGTGCGGACAGGTCCTTCAGGAATTTCTGAATCTTGTCCTCTTCCTGAAGAATGGTAAAGACCCCGTCCATTTTGGCCATTTTGAGGAGACTGACGGTTTTGGGGTTGGGCGCGATCAGCGTGCAGTGTCCGCCTTTGCCCTTGGTATAGCGCCGGGCATACAGAAGTGCGCCCAGACTGTTATTGTCCTTGAGCACAACATCCTTGAACTGAAGAACGATATTCTGGATATTTTCCTCCTGAAACAGGGCCTGCGACAGTTCTCTTTTATATTTCAGAACACCCTGAGGATCCAGAGCAATGTCCCGGGCTTCAAAGATTAGATGATCATCCAAATACGTTTTTAAAAATTCCATAAAAATATCCCGACTTTCCGTTTTTTCTTTACCGGAATATATTAAGAATATTTATTTTATCCAAAAAGATTGCCTTTAATTTTTCAATTGAAGAGGTAGCCGGGGAAGAATGACGATTTTGCATGATTTATACAAAGTGGGAAAGAACAAGTACATCGAGGCCAGCGCCGGTACGGGAAAAACGTTTGTTCTCTCCAAATATTACTGTGCGATTCTGGATGACTGGTGCCGGAATGGCCGCTATTCCGGGGGAAATCATGAAAATATCCTGGTTCTGACCTATACAAACAAAGCTGCCGCCGAGATGCGGGAACGGATTTATTCCGATCTCAGGCAGCTGGTTTCCGGCCGGGAACTTGCGGAGATGATGGCCGATTATCCGGGCTTTGCGCCGACGCTCCGGTCTGAAGATCCGGATATCCGAAAGGCGAATGAAGACCTGCTTCAGCAGTTCGGCCACAATCGGATCATGACCATCGACAGTTTCTGTGGGCAGATTCTTCGCAGCTATGCTCACCACGCCGGACTCGATCCCCTGTACCGGACCGACGACGGCATTCTGGACATTATGGTGCGGGAAGAGGTGTGGAGGGATCTGTTCAACCGGGGAAATCAATCCTCTGCCGCAGATCTGCAGACACTTCTGTCCTGGATGTCGGAACGACAGCTTCAGGCAGTATGCAATTTCTTCTGTGACCATGATGAGGCGCTGATATCCTGGCGCCGGCGGCTGGACTCCATGACCGAAGAGACGCTGAGGAATGATTTTCTGAGACGCTGGACGGATATTCCGCCGGAGTTTGCCCAGATTCAGGAAAACTTTCTGGACTTAGTGGAAAAAATGGATCCGTTTCGTGATGAGCATGACTGGGTCCGCCAGAATATGGAGCGTTTTGAGTCCATGGCTCAGGATTTCTACCAGACCCGGGATCAGGGCGCCCGATACCGAAAATTTGTTGCGGATATTCTCCCCCTGTTCCGCAGAAAAACGGCGCCGGGTGACTATCTGAAATCCTTCCGAATTGCCGGACTGGACAGTCAGCTGAAATCGGATCTCAATGCTTTTCTGGATTATTTGAGGACGACGCTGCCGCTCGAATTGACCGGACGCTGTCCGGATCAGGCGGATGAGGACCGATTCAGGGTGATTTATCCGCTTCGCCGAATTGCCGACGAGTTTGTGCTGAGGGTGAAAATGCAGCGTGAGGCCCGGAATTATCTGAGCTTCTCGGATATCATTCAAAAAACAGAAAAACTCCTCAGGGAGCGTCAGGATATACGGGAAGAGCTTCATGAACAGTATCGCCATATCCTGGTTGATGAATTTCAGGATACGAATGACATCCGCTGGAATATTATCCGCATGATTGCCGATCCCCGGGATGGGCGGCGTTTTGAGGGACTGTTTATCGTGGGTGATAAGAAACAGTCCATTTACCGTTTTCAGAATGCGGATGTAAAAGTGATGTCGCGGGTGAGAAAACTGCTGAATCGGAATGAGAATCAGGATCAGAGTGAGTTTCATGATCTCCTGGTCAATTTTCGTTCGTCCTCGCGTTATATGAATGAGGTGATCAATCCGTTGTTCAGTTGTCTGATGGCGGAGGCTCCGGAGCGAATTGCCGACTACGAGACGTCATTTATAACGGGACAGGTGCGTGCGGCGTCCGAGTCAGACCCGTCCGGCAAGGCGCTGCATTTTCATATTGATCATTCCGGGGATGATCCGGCTGCCGAGGTGAGAAATTGTATTACTGCGGTTCGGGAAGCCCTGGCCTGGTGTCACGAAAACGGCATTACGCAGCCGGAGGGTGGCGGCCCTTTGGTCGCGGTTCTGCTGCCGACTTTCACAAAAATCGCCGAATACCAGCAGCTATTCCGGGAAGCCGGACTCTCCTATTCCGTCGTGTCCGGAAAGGGTTTCTGGTCCGGGCAGGAGGTTCGTGATATCTTTCATCTTCTGGGTGTGCTGCTGAATCCCGGGGATGACATGAGCCTGATCGGATTGCTTCGCTCTCCGCTTCTGCTCTGTTCCGATTCCGAGATTCAGGAATTGATGACAACGGATCCGGAGCTTCGCCTCGTGGACCGCATCCGGCGTTCGGAAAAGATCCGGGATGTGGGCGAGCGGCTGGCGCGCTGGCTGGCGCTCCGGGATGAAAAACCCCTGCACGAAGTATTGACGGACATTTTTTCTGAAACAGAATTCGAGCTGGGATACATTGCGGAAATCAACGGGCGCCAACGGTTGGAAAATCTGGAAAAACTCCGCCTCATCCTTCTGGAGCAGAGTCTTCAGGGAAAATCTACGGCAGAGCTGCATGCCTTTATGGAAGAGCGGATGCTGTATGATAAGGACAGCGCTCAGGCTGAAATTCCAGGCCGTCATGAGGTGCAGATCATGACGATCCATAAGTCAAAGGGGCTGCAGTTTCCCGTTGTGGTGCTTCCCAGTCTGCAGGGCCGGTGGAAACGGAACGGGAACAGCATCGGCCTTTATGACCGGGAAGGTGAATCCGATTTATTCTTTCCGCTGGAGCCGGTTAAGGGCCGGCAGATTCCCAGTCGACTTTTTGACAGCCTGAAGGCTCAGGTGACGGCAGAAGAGGATGCAGAACGGCTGCGGCTCCTGTATGTGGCCCTGACCCGGGCAAAATACCGCAGTCACATTCTGTTGCGATTTGACGGGAAAAAACCCTATCGCGACAGTTGGTACGGCCGCTTTTTTCATGAAACTGTTTTTGGCCTGGAAGGAACGGAGAAGGCGGATTTTGAAGGGCTGGCGGAACGATTCCCGAATTATGAATTTCATTTTTCCGTATCTGATGCAGATGCCCGGGACAAGGTGGATGATGGTCCGGACGTGGTTTTGCCATGGAGAAGCTGGTCTCCTCCGGAATTCCCCGTCTTTCCCCGTCGGTCCCTCACGCCCCATGATCTCATGGAAGGGGCGGCCCGGACAGGATTAAGTTCAGACTCCACCGTGTCGGACGATTTCGGCCGACAATTCGGAATCCTGTTTCACAAAGTCATGGAAAAAGGCTGGTGGCAAACCTTTTCGCTGAGCTCAGATGCGGAATCATGGCTTCGAAAATCCTTTCCATCCTCTCTGCAGCGGCGCATGATCACTGAATTGGAGCGGCAGCTGGAAATTCTGAGAGACAGTCCCCTGGCTCCCGTTCTCCTGTCGCTGGATCCGCGGCATGTTTACAATGAACTGCCGCTTTCGGGGCAGATCGAAAACGAAAACGAAACATTTGACGTACAGGGCGTCGCGGATCTCCTGTATTACTCCGAGGGCCGCTGGGTTGTTCTCGATTTCAAATCGGACTCCGGAATGCAGAATTTAGATGCCTATCGGATACAGATCCGGGCTTATCAATGGCTGCTGAAGACCGCCTTCGGCCTGGTTTGTGACGGACAGATCTATTTCAGCGCGCTGGGGGAACTGGTGTCGGTGGCATCGTCGGATCCGAGTACGGAGGATCTTTTCGGTCCGGGATTCCATGTCTGCTATCCGGCCTGCAGCGCCCGGGACGAAGCGCTTTTTGCGCCACTGAGAGAAGGGGGAGAAAATCCTGTCCTGATTCTTCATCCCACGCGTGAGGCCGCCCGGGAATGCAGCCTGAAAATGTCCGGAGCGGGACTGAACCATCCCCGCATCATTCATCGGACCTTTGCCCAGTTTCTGCTGGCGGAGAGTGAGGACCGAAAGCGACTGACGCCCCTCAGTTCCGAACTTCTCACCCGTGCCGCCCTGGAAGAGGGGAATATCGCCTTTCGGCCCGGGGCCGTTCAGCTTCTGTCCGAAGCCCTGATTCAGGCGGAGGAAGAAGACCGGGAACTACTGCCGGAAGGGCAGGAGATTCTCCCGGGCTATCAGGCTCGGAAAGCGGCTCTGGAACTCTTTAATGATCGGGAACTTGCCCGGGCGATCCGTTTTGAGGACTATGGGAATTTCACGGTCATTCTCAATGGATTCTGGCAGACGAAAAGCCGGGACCGGATCATCGTGCAGGGTTTGATGGCCTCCGCCCGAGCCTTTCACTATTGCGGTGAAAATCCGCCGTATATGACCGATGATTTGAATACGATACCTCTCTCGCCGGATTGGAAGCCCGCCGAAAATATGGTCTTTAATCCGCCGCTTCCCTACCGACTGTTTGCAAATCCGGCCGAGGAGCTGGAAGCCATTGCCGAAGATATTCTGAGCGAGGTCAGGAGAGATCCCCGTATTCCGCTGAGGCTGATCATCGCAGATTTTACGGCCTATCTTCCCGTTGTCCGCCGCGTTCTGGAAAACTTTGGCATTCCCTGGTACAGCCCGCGCAATCCGAATCTTCTGGTTCACCCGCTCGGGATTCTATTTCGCCAGGTTTCGGAACTCCTGTCTGCCGGAACGGCCATTTCGTGGATAACGATAAAATCGGTATTCTCCTCATCCCTGTTAAACAATCCGATGGATCTGGATGCCCTGGATATTTTTGTGAGGGCCCGGTCTCTGAAGACTTGGAGGGATGTGAGCTATGCGGCCGGAAGGGAGGATGCGGAGGCCCGGGTGCGGCAGTCCGTTCTGCGGATTACACGACGTCTGGATGCGCTGGGAGTGGCCGGGTCCGGAAGCCCCTTTCGACTGGCCGACCGTCTCCGGCAATTTGCAGCGGATCAGCTGAATACGCGGAAACTGCAGGCGATCGATGAGGGAGAAGCGGTGCTTCTTTCAATTCTGGAAATCATTGACCTGATTGCCGAACAGATCCGGCTCACCGGAGTGGAAGGCCCGCCACGGCTCTTCAGCGATCTGCTTATCTCGGAGCTCAGAAGCGGTGAATACCGGAATTCCGCCCTGCGTGCCGGCGTGGAAGTCACGTCATTGCTCAATTCAGCCGCTCTTCCCGGTGGCAAGACCTGGATCTGCGGCGTAAATAACGGCGCCGTACCGCCACTGCCCCGCGGCAATCTCTTCCTGAAAAATGAGAACCGTTCCCATATTCTGCTGAATTACCGGATGCTGAAGGCTCTGGCAGCTCCCGGCCAATTCTGCCGACTCAGCTGCTGCCGGGAAAACATGGCCGGAGCGGCCCTGGATATTTCACCGTTTCTCCTAACCGGCAGGGGGAACCGGTCCTTTGAGCGACAGCAGATAAGCCGGATGGACAGAATTTACGCGGCCCGGGGACGCCGGCTGCAGTCTGAGGATCCGCGGCTGTCCCGCGTGATCGAACGTCATAATCATCTGACGGCCGGCGACCGCAGCCATCCTTTTTCCGGATTGTGTGAAACAGGGGTGCCTGCCGCCCTGAATCTTTCGGCAAAACGGCTGAACCAGATTCTGGCCTGCCGGCAGAAATACTGGTATGGGAATGTGCTGCATCTGCAGAATCCTCAGGAACAGGTTACGCAACAGGCTTCCACAATCATTGGAAAAATGGTGCATGATCTGCTGGATGTGTTCGCAAAACGGGGAGGATACGATCTGGATACACTCGCAGAGGCGGAAGTGCTGATGAGCGGCTGTATCTCGGAAAAGGAAAGCCAATTGCCGGAGGCGCTTCTGAACGAAGCTGTTTTTCGCCGGAACTGGCGACAGTATTGTTCCCGCGATGGGCAGAAGGGACTGATATTCAAATTACTGGAACTGCACTTCTCAAATTTCAGAGAATTTCACTTTATGGATTCGGAGTGGACGTTCGGTACGGATCCGCGACTGCCTGTTCCTGCACTCGGACCCGATGTAAGCATCAACGGAACACTTGACAAGATGCTTGAAAATCAGGCGCTGGGAATTGTCTATGTCGGCGATATCAAGACGGGAAAATGCAGGCTTCCGGATCTTCCGCAGGCAAATCTGGAAGGACAGTTGCTGCTGTATTACCTCGCGTTGAAATCCATTCTTCCTAAAGATAAAAAGATCATTCTGGCCTATGAACAGATCAAATCATTCCGCAGCGGGGAAACGCGGATTACAAAATTTCTGGGAGACCGCTGTTCCTATACGGAAAAGGGAATCATACTGGATGATCCCGACTCGGAAACGGCAATCGACAAGTATGTCGAGGCCTGGGCCCGGGATATGGACCGGCTGCGGGATGGGGATTTTTCACTTACGGAAAAAGCAGTGAAGGATGCCTGCGCCTACTGTCCCTATGACGCAATCTGCAGACGGGACAGTCTGCTCCTTCCCCTTGAGGATGATGAAAATGCCGATGATTGAAAGCTGATTTTACAGAGTCCGGCCGATATAAAAAGCGCCGATAACCGCGGTTAGACCCAGCAGCAGCTGCAGCAGAATATTGCCGGCGGCTATGAGTATGCCCTGGTCACGGTAGAGAAAAAAAGTTTCGAGACTGAAGGTGGAAAAGGTTGTGAATGCGCCGAGAAAACCGGTGGTGATGAAATAGCGCATTTCCATGGAGAGATTCCCGCGGGACTGAAGGAGGCCGGCCGCCAGGCCGATCAGAAACGCACCGAGCACATTTACGGTGAGGGTTCCGATCGGAAAGGCCGTAGCGGGAAGGAGCCGGTGGGCGCTGACCGAAAAGATGTGGCGGAAGACTGCTCCCAGAAAACCGCCGATACCGATGTACATCCATGTTTGCATGAGGGGCTATTGTATAGAAATATCCCGTTCCGGTCAAGGGAAATCTATGACAGTCATCTCCTATTTAAGATACAGACACCGGCCTGTCAAAGAATTATGACCGTCGGAGATACGATAAAAATAGATTCCGCTCGACAGATTGACGGGGGTCCAGTGGTAGGAATTTTCACCTTCCGGATAGCTGCCGCGGCTTTCGTCCACGCGCTGGCCGCTGATATCCCAGAAGACAAAATGCAGCGTCGTGGCGGAGGGGAGCTGAAAGAGCAGATTGGTGGAAGGATTGAAGGGATTGGGATAATTGCCGATCAGGCGGAAGCTGCGGGCTGAGGCGACGGGATGATCGTTCACAGCGGTGAGCGTATTTCCGGCGGTCACTTCAAATTCATCCACCATATATGCGGCCGCGTCATTGCTTCCCGTGCCGCTGCTGGTGTAGAGGACGGCAAGGTGACAGGTTTCATTTCCGAGCCAGGCGGACAGGTCTTCATCGAATTCGTACCAACCGGTCCAGGATGAGATACCGGCGCAGGCAAAATCTTCCAGCTTCACCCAGCTGACGGCATCGGGATTTGAGATGTCCGAATCGGTGGTGATATAGATCGCCAGCGCATCTCCGGTATAACGGCGGTTTATCCAGCCCCGGAAGGTTGCCGTATCGCAGCCGGCGAGTGAAAAAGAGGGCGAAATGAGCC
Organism: Fidelibacterota bacterium; assembly: GCA_046735395.1. GTDB lineage: Bacteria > Fidelibacterota > Fidelibacteria > Fidelibacterales > DSDE01 > JBJKQR01. The sequence goes on from JBJKQR010000031.1 coordinate 15,004, forward strand.
AGTCGCGTGAAGCTGTATCCGCGCCGTAACCATTGATATAGGCGGCGGTTGCGGACATCCGGGCGCCTCCGGTCTGGGTGTCGAGTGTCCAATCCTTATTGCTGGCGCTTGAGACCGTACTCCAGTCTCCCCAGCCGCTTTCAAAATTCTGCTCCACGATGACGGGAATTTCCTCAGGCTCGGGCGTAACCGAGCCGGTGTCCGGTATGCCGGGTGCGAACTGATAGTCGGCGAGGACCGGGAGGTGGTCGGAAAAATTAATCAGGGCAATGCCGAGCTCAGGGCTTGCGGCGGGATTTGGCTGAGTCAGCACGGAGCCGTTGTAGCGGTTTCCGTCATTGCCGACGACCTTGAAACTCTGCGGAACCAGTGTAATTCCGGCACTGTCTTCCACTTCCGGACTGTGCAGGATAAAATCGAAACGGGTATCGAGCTGGGATGCGGACCAGCTGTGTACATCGGCGAAGGCGCTGTTTCCATCCCATTCTCCTTCCCGGTGCGGGGCATCGAAGAGCCGGCCGCTGTTATCGGCCTGGGTTCCGGTGAGATTCTGCCAGCCCTGCTCGGAAGCATTCAGCATATTGAAATCTCCCACGACGAAAAAAGGAAGTGTATCCGGCAGAGATGTCAGGTACTGTCGGAGGGCCAATGCCTGGGCGGCCCGGGTGGCAATATTCGGATCGTTGTTCGTATAATCGTTGGCTTTCAGATGCAGTCCGAGGATCAGAAATTCACGACCGTAGGCCTTGTCCTTCAGCCGTGCTTCAAAGGCATCCCGCAGCCCGGAGCTGGACGAAATATTCACGGTCCGGCTGCTTTTCAGATCAAAGAGATCCCTGCGATAAAATAAGCCGATATCCTGTGTCGCACTCTGGTTGATCCAGATGCCGGCGTATTCCGGATTTACCCGGGCAAATACGGAATCCCGAAGAACTTCGAATCCCTGATTGCTCTCATGGACTTCACAGAGCATGAGCAGATCCGGGGCTGTGGCGGATACGATGGTCCGCAGATAGGGATTCCGGCTGTTGTCTCCGGGGAAACTCTCTCCGTAATTTTCCGTATTGTAGGCCATGATGCGGTAAGGGCCCCGGCTGAGTTCCGGTACAATGTAAAGCAATTCGGCCGAAGGGACTTCGCCGCCGGCTGTGAGGGAGTGAACGCTGATGTGCAGCGTATCGCCGCCATGGAGATTGGTGAGCGGGCAGGAAGTGGCGTTTGCCGGCAGTTCTTCCGTAAGGACAGTGTTGGTGTAAATGCGGTACCCGCTTTCATTGTCCGCCACATCATCCCAGGTCAGAAGCGGAGCTGTCGGGTCGCTGTCATCCAGGCTGAGATTGACGGGCGCCGGTGCCAGATCGCCCCAGATGAGCCCCGCATACCAGGGAAAATCGATAAAGGGGTTGCGGTTTCCCTGAATGGAATATACCGCTTCATTGCGCTGTATTTCCTTTTCGCTGACCGGATCCTCCTCCGCCCAGGTCTTCAGCATGGCCAGGGCCCAGGGTTTGGGCTGGGATCCGTTCACCATGTCCGATCCGGGCCAGGAGCTGTCTTCACTGTAGTAGCGGGTGGCCATGTAGAAATAGGTCCGGGCGAAATCGCCCTTATAGGCATCAATGGGTTCGTACACCGTTCCGCTGTAGCCGGAGACACTGCAGGGGCCCAGCTTGCTTCCGTTCAGAAAGGTCCTGGACGGATTGCCCGTCTCACCGAAGGGATAATTGCTGCGCTGATTGTTGACATATTTGTCCGTGGGATAGAGATGAAACAGGTCCGTATAACAGGGCAGGGAGGAGCTGCCGCCCCACCAGGCCTTGGGAAAACTGTGTTCCCGGTTATAGTATTCGCCTTCGCTGGTGCCGCCGCTGCCGCCGTCCTGATTGACGACAAAGGTAAATTCGTAGGGCGCCGTCCCGTCGCCGTAGCCGGAATACATATCCCAGACTTTTCCGTTGGCTTTTTTGTCCGTTGTCTGAAAATGGGTCCACAGTGAGGTATACGTTTGTACTGTCTGTCCGGAAATGATCCCGTGGAGGGCGCTCTGGAGGGTTTCGCCGTGTTTTCCCGAGGCTCCGGCATAGTAAGCGTCCGGGATGCCGGCCGCGAGGAGAACGGGAAGGAGCAGAATGACCGAAACGGCCAGCCGTGTCCTCGTCAGAGCGTCAGATAGTTTATTGAAAAAATAATCCTTCTGTCTTTTCAAAATAATCCTTCCTTGTTTCTTCTATGGGTCTAAAGATAATCAGTTACAGTCACAAAATGGCTCACACTCCCGGCTCAGGCAAGTTTCTTCACGAACCAGTCATCCAGCTCTCCGGGATCCGTTGAGATAAAGACTTCGGATTGATCGGATTCGCAGAATACAGAGAAAACGCGGGCAAGTCCGAAATGCAAGGCATCCTCCACAAGGATTCCGATTTTCATGTGTCGGCCCTGATGGCCATGGCAGATCCGGCGGGCGAATTCCCGCAGCTCGTCATGAGATCGGGATTCCTGACTGCGGCTCACATCAATGAGAATTCCGACAACAGAATGCTCCGGTTTCCATTCCCGGTATCCCCGGGAAACCAGCTCAAGCTGCTCAGACAGAGAAAAGCGCCCCTCAAACCGAAAGGTGATTTTTACTCCGTCTATGTGGTAGTGGATTGACATTCGCCGGCCTGCGCTTTATGAAAGTTAGAAAAACTTTTGGACAATCGGTAATAAAAAGACGGGAGCGGGCCGCGGAGCATCCGTTCAGCTGCGGTGAAAGAGCCGGTCCAGTCGCTGACTGAAGGCATCGAAGACTTCCTCATCGAAAAGGATGAAACTTACGGTCTTCAGGCTGGTATTACCGAGCATGGCATCCATGGCGGTTTGCAGCTGAATCCGTGCCGCATCATAGATGCTGAAATGCCCCACACCGGTACCGAGTGCCGGAATGGCCAGGGTTTCCGCCTTCAGATCTCCGGCCGTCTTCATAATATTTGTCATCGCTCTGGTCAGAATCTGTTCATCGGTTTTCAGGTCCTGTCCCATGACCGCGGCGTGAATGACATGTCTGCAGTCAAGCTTTCCCGGGCCGGTTACAATACATTCTCCCGGTTCGACCGGGCCCTTTGCCATGGCTTCCCGTTCGATCTCTTCTCCGCCCTGCCTTTTCAGAGCGCCGGCCACACCGGATCCCATCCAGAAATGATTATTGGCGGCATTGACCAGGATGTCCTGCTTCTGCCGGGAAATATCACCCCTGATCAGAACCAGTTCCCGGCTCCCGATTTTCACTTTCTTCATGGTTCATCTCCTCCCTGGGTTCATCGAGGCAAATCAGGCCATGGTTCTTCTGCAGCCGGGACAGAACGCCCGGTTCACAGAGTATTTCGTAAATACTGTGTTCCTCATCGGATTCCCGGGACAGGATGTCGGCCTGACTGTGAAGCAGAGCCGTCAGCTTTCCGTCTCCGTGCGGGACCTTTACCCGATGGCGCAGGCTGTTTTCATCCATTTTATTCCGAATGGCGTCCAGCAGTTTGTCCGTACCGATGTGACGCAGCGCGGACAGCATGATCGCGTCCGGGTATTCCCGGCGGAGCAGCGCCGGATTCTGGCTGTCCGGATAGGAATCAATTTTATTGAACAGGGTAAGGGAGCGCTTGGCCGGAATCTGAAAATCGGTCAGCACCTCATCAATGGTCCGGATATGAGACCGAAAATTGCTGTCCGAGACGTCGATTACCTTCAGAAGCAGGTCTGCGCTTTCCACCTCCTTCAGCGTGCTTCGAAATGATGCAACCAGAGGATGGGGAAGTTTCTGGATGAATCCGACCGTGTCGCTGAGATAGACGCTGTGGGACCGATCAATCTCGAGGAGCCGGACGGTGGTGTCCAGCGTCGCGAATAATTTGTCTTCCACGCCCACGCCCGCTTCCGTAAGCAGATTCATCAAGGTGGATTTTCCGGCGTTGGTATATCCGACAAGCGCCACGTTGAAATGGCGGCTTCGGAATTTGCGCTTGGTTTCCCGCTGCTGAGCAATATTTTTCAGCTCTTCCTTCAGCTGGGCAATTTTTTTCCGGATCATGCGTCGGTCCAGCTCAATCTGAGTCTCGCCCACACCGCGCCGCGCGCCGCCCACACCGCCCATCTGCCGTTCCAGATGGGTCCATTGCCGGGTCAGGCGGGGCAGCATGTATTCCAGAAGCGCCAGCTCAACCTGAGTCTTTGCTTCCCGCGTACGTGCGTGCAGCTGGAAAATGTGAAGGATGAGTCCGCTCCGGTCCAGCAGGCGAACGGTGGGCAGCAGCTTCTGAATGTTCTTCTGCTGAGCTGCGGTCAGCTCATCATCGAAGATCAGGACATCGGCCTCGTGTTCTTCACAGAGGGTTTTTAAAAATTCAAGCTTTCCCTTGCCGATATAATATTTAGAATCCACCCCAGACCGCATCTGCAGGAGTGTGTCCACTACGTCTCCTTCTGCCGTTTCGGTGAGGCTGGCCAGTTCTTTCAGGGATTCTTCCGCATCTTCCCGGCGGATATCCGCGGCGGCAGAGACCAATATGACGCGGTCTTTTTCTCTGCGGGTTTCAATGGTTGCTGTACTCAGATCAGTCCTCTTTTGTTTAGAATCAATAGTAATAGTTCCGCCAGGAAAAACAGGGCAGCCAGCAGGATAAAAAGGCCTGCAGCGTCCCGTCCCTTCAATATATCTGTAATGCGGCTGATGCTTTCGCTGTTCCAGGGAATGCTACTCTGTGAACTGTCCGAGAGTGCCAGCCCGGTCATGACGCATTCCCGCTCGGGCAGATTGACGGCGATCATCTGCTCCTGCCCGCCTTCTTCAATCCGGTAAATTCCGGGGAGCGAGGTTCCGCTGTAGATTCCGTCCGCCTTTTCCCTGATTCCGTCCGGGCGGGTAACGCTGAAAAGGCCCCCGTTCCGGGCATAGATGGGCATGCCGGTTTCCATTTTTTCCGTCCAGTCTCCGCGCATTCCGAGAAACAGCGCCTTCATCGACGGAAGAAACCGGGGGTTCAGGCCCAGACGGTTATGATCAAAATCAAAGGGAGACAGGAGAAAATAGATTTTTGTCCCGCTTCTCCGATATAAGAGCGGATCACCGTTTGAGAGGATCCAGACGGGATGAATCCCGGTCTCCGTGCTCCGGAAATAGGAATTTATTCGAAATGATCCGGCGTGGAATTGAGGGCTGCGAAACGATACGTCGACCGAGTCAAGCGTGACAAAACCTTCATGCCCCGCATCAGCCGCCTGCTGCAGAATCTGGCCGGACGGATTGAATGAGGCGGACAGTTGAGTCGACAGGGGGATGCAGAGCAGGGGCGCATTCCGGGCAAAATCGAGGAGTCGCCGGCCCTGCGAGGGATTGATGTTTCCGCTGTCTTCAACAATAATCAGATCATAGGGAGAGAGAGAAAGGGAGGCCAGTTCCGAGATATACCGGATGGAGACCGAAAAACCGGACATGGATTTCAGAGCCGCCGGCAGGTAGCTTTTCCGCCCTTCTTCCCGGAGAAGCAGAATCTGATAAGGCCGATCGGCCGGAATGATAAAATACCGCGTATTGTCCACATTGAAATCATCGCCGTCGAGGGAGACGGATGCCTTCAGGTCCTGCTTATTGCCCAGCGGTGCAAAGCGGTACTCACCGACGCCGTTTTCCCCTATAAGAATCCGTGTTTCGGACTGCCCGTCCAGGGTGGCATAGACCGAGTAGTAGGACATGGCGCTCGTATTGGAGGAGATCTGTACAGACAGGGTGAGCAGATTTCCGTCATTCCGGACGTCTCGGGACAGATGAAGGGACCGGATTGCTGCATTATCGCCGTTTCGGCCGGCCTTGAGCCGGATACGGGGCGACAGCGCGGCCTGCTTAGACAGAAAGCCGGCCAGAGAGCGATTTACATCATTACCCTGAAAATCGCTGAAGAAGATAAGGGGAATGTGAGTGGATCGCTTTTCCCTTATATAGGCCAGAATGGACGCTTCCATCGCAGCGACAGAGTCCGGCCTTCCATCGAAATAAAGCGTCTTATACCGGGGAAAGGCCGTTTTCAGAATCGCGGCTGCAGCATCACCATCGATCCCGATTTGCATGCTTTCTGACCGGTCACATAAAATAATTCCCGCGTCCTCCATGCCGACTCCCGGCCGGAAGTGCCCGCTGAAAAAAGGCCGGGCGAGGGCCAGGATGAGACAGAGCATCCAGAGCATGCGCAGAAGGAGTACAAACCACTGGCGCAATCTGATCTTCTGCAGGGAGTCACCTTTCAGTTCCCGCAGAAAGCGCAGGTCCGGAAACGGCTGTTTCAGATAATTCCGTTCCCCGGTCAGGTGAATGATCAGCGGGATAAGAACGGAAAAAAGCAGAAACAGGAGGGCGGGCTGCAGAAAGGTCATACAGGCCCGGATGTGATACTGGCAGAATCCATAGGATTTAATTTACTGCTTATTCGTATAAAGATAAATGGTATAATCCCGGCGCCCTTCCTAAATTCTTTCTGAAAACGGAGTAATCAGATGTCAACTTTTTACCTTTTAGTCCGTCTTAGGGAAAAAAGGGGCAATGGGCTTATGACGGACGCCATACTGATTGATATGTTTTTAGACGGGGACAGCGCGGCTTTCAATCACCTCGTCAGAAAATGGCAGACACCGCTCTACAATTTCATCTGCCGGTTTGTGGGGGATGAGAGTGATTCGGCGGATATCTCCCAGTCTGTATTTCTCAAGGCATACCGGAATCTGCATCGTCTGCAGAACCGGGAGCGATTCAAATCCTGGCTCTTTCAGATTGCGGCCAACCACTGCAGGGATCATCTGCGAAGCCGGCGCTTTCAGGCGGGAATCGGCGACAGTGATGATTCGAATCCGGATGAATATGTCGTCATTCCGGTGGATTCCGGCATGGGGCCGGGAGACAGCGTGTTCAGTGAGGATGCGTCACATCTGCTCAACCGCGCCCTTCAGTCCCTGCCGGAAGAGCAGCGGCTGATTATCGTGCTCAAGGAATATCATGGCCTCCGCTTCCGGGAAATCGCCGCGATTCTGCAGGAATCGGAAAATACCATCAAATCCCGGATGTATCATGGCCTGAAAAATGTAAAATCCATTCTCCAGAAATGGGGTGTCAATAAGGAGGATTTGATCTATGAAATGTAAAGATGCCCGGAATTCCATGATGGATCTGCTCTATGATGAAATCAGTGACAGCGATGCCATGGCGCTGAAGGAACATCTCAGCGTCTGCACGGACTGCCGAAATAATTATGATGATGTCCGCGACGGATCGGATATGCTGAAGGCCTGGCCGGATCGTTTCCCGAAAGTGAAGATGCTTTTCAGTGAGGACCGGAAGCCGTTTTCCTTCAGGAAATATTTGAAAGTTCCCGCCATTGCGGCGGCGGCTGTGCTGGTTCTGCTCAGCCTGGCCAATCTTCGCATCAGCAGCAGTAACGGTGAAATCCGTTTCAGCATGAGCCTCCTTCCCCAATCGTCTGCGCGGGACGGGAATTATGTCACCTACGATGATCTGAAGAAGATTCAGGATGAAAACATGTTTCTGACGAATCAGATTATCAATGAAAAATACAAGGAACAGGGTGCGGACAATTATCGCGTTATGAATCAGCTGGCCCGTGGCCTGGAACAGCAGCGACAGGAGGATATGGAAACGATCATGACGTCCTTTGTCCGCTATCAGCAGACTAATAATGACCGCCTGGAAAAAACCAACCAGAACTTTCTCGACCTGCTCCATTATACGGATATCAAACTGAAACGGGACAACGGCGAGGAAAAATAAGGAGAATGACCATGAAAAAGATAATAATGTTAATGACAGCGGTTTTGCTCGCGGCATCGGCCTCCCTTTTCCCGGCCCAGATCGCCGGAGATGTGCCGCCGGAACAGGCAAAGAAAATTCTTCGTGACCTCAATATCATGGAAGGGATTCTCGAAGATCAGCTCCGGGATGCGAAGTCCGGTGAGATCTCCTACAAATTTTCCGTGGACGCGCTGTATTACAAGGGCATCGGTGTCATTTTCACAGTCAATAACAATATGCTCGGGCTTCCCTTCGATGTGGAAAAAATAATCGAGAGTATTCCTCCCATTCCCGCCATCCCGGCCCTCCCCGATATAAATATCAGTTTTCATGATGATAAGGAGGATAATGGGAAAAGCATCCGGGTCGAGAATGAACGGATGCGTCAAGAAATGGACATGCAGCGCGCGAAATATGATTCGTTAAAGAAGGCCTTTGAAAAGGAAAAGCAGGTCATCCGGATGAAACAGCAGGCGCGGACCGAGGATATTCAGAAGGCGGTCGATTCCTGGAAGAAAACCGTGGAGGATTTCTTTGTCCGCTATCTGGCCGGAATCCGGAATATTGATCAAAAGGATAAAATCATGATTGACCTGAATCTGCCGAAATTTTCCGGGGATGAGAACAGCCGGCCCGCAGAATCCATCACCTTCAGCTGCAGTTATGATGATATCCGGGATTTTCGCCGTGAAAAGATGTCTGAAAAAGACTTTCGCAAAACCATCACCTCGCACATGAGCAGGAAGAATGCGGCGCTGGACGGGGACATTGCCCGGTTCCGTGAAATCCTCTGGCAGCTGGCCGTGGATGATCCCTTCTGGATGTTCACCAGCCGGGTGGGCGATGTCTATGTGGACGATGTGGGGGTGATATATACCTTTTCGACCTACATGGTGGGGAAGAGCCTTCAGGAATTCAAGGCGCTGGCGAAGGACATCTGGTTTGACGGTGACGAGAACGAATATAAAAAATCGATGGACGAGCTGTCAAAAGAGGAACAGAAGCGACGGACAAACCTGACGCGCACCCTTCTCGAAACCTCCGGATCCTACATCCATATGCTGCAGAATCTGCCGGATAACCAGTCGCTCATCTGCCTTTTCGACATGTCGGACAGCCGCTACGGACTGGAAGACGGATCCCTGATGATCAAGGTGAAAAAATCTGACCTTGAGGATTTTTACAGGGAAAAGATTGATCTGGATGCTCTTGTGAAGAAGTCGGATGTGAATTTCAGCATACGACAGAAATAAGGTGTGTAAAAAAATCCCGCCGAAGGAGGCGGGATGAATGAATTATAAAGCCGTCTGTTTTGACGGCTTTTTTTATGCCCTGAAATCAGGTCAGGATTTGTAGGCCTGCTGGTGAATGGAGCGGACGGCCCGACCGGAAGGATCGGGATTCTTTGCAAATTCTTCGTCCCAGAGCACCGCTTCGGGGGTGCTGCAGGCAACGGATTTGCCTCCGGGAACTGTCCTGACGGCCGAATCAGACGGGAAGAATTCCTCGAAAATCTGCCGGAAATAGTAGGCTTCCTTTGTATCCGGCGTATTAATGGGAAACCGAAAATGGGCCGAGTTCATCTGGGCATCGCTGATCTGTTCAGCGGCATAGGCTTTGATGGAATCGATCCAGCTGTAGCCCACACCGTCGGAAAACTGTTCCTTCTGCCGCCACAGTACGGATTCGGGAAGATATTCCGAAAAGGCTTCCCGGAGAATATTCTTTTCGATGCGGCCGGCTGTGATCATTTTATGTTCGGCATTCAGGGTCATAGCCGTATCGAGAAATCTGAGATCGAGAAAAGGGACGCGGCATTCCACACCCCAGGCGGCCATGCTCTTGTTGGCGCGCAGGCAGTCATACATGTGGAGCTTCTGAATTTTCCGTACGGTTTCGGCATGAAATTCACGGGCATTGGGCGCTTTGTGAAAATAGAGATAGCCTCCGAAAACTTCATCCGCACCCTCGCCGGACAGGACCATCTTCACACCGGTGGATTTGATTTTCCGGGCCAGCAGATACATGGGGGTTGACGCGCGGATGGTGGTCACATCGTAGGTTTCGATATGATAAATGACATCGCGGATGGCATCAAGTCCTTCCTGTACCGTGAAATGCATTTCGTGATGCACCGATCCGATGGCTTTTGCCACGTCCCGGGCAGCCTTCAGGTCCGGGCTGCCTTCCAGACCGATGCTGAAACTGTGGAGCCGGGGCCACCACGCTTCTCCCGCGTCGTTTTCCTCGATGCGCTTCTCGGCATATTTACGGGCGACGGCAGAGATAATGGAACTGTCCAGCCCGCCGGATAACAGCACGCCATAGGGAACATCCGACATAAGCTGACGGTGTACCGCCGCTTCCAGTTCAGATTTCAAATGAACCGTATCTGCCTTTCCTGTGGTCTGCTCGAAATTCTCCCAGGCCGGCTGATAATATTTGACGAATTTTCCGTCCTTACCCCGGTAATAATGTCCGGGAGGAAAGACTTCGATATTCCGGCAGACGCCGATGAGGGCTTTCATCTCGCTGGCAACGAACAGCTGCCCGTGCTCATCATAGCCCATATAGAGAGGAATGATGCCGATGGGATCGCGGGCGATGAGAAAATCACCACTCTTTTTGTCGTACAGCGTGAAGGCGAAAATTCCGTTCAGATCGTTGAGAAAATCGACGCCCTTTTCCCGATACAGGGCATTGATGATTTCGCAGTCCGACTGGGTCAGAAAATGGTAGGGCCTGGCCAGATTGGCTTCCAGATCCTTATGATTATAAATCTCACCATTGACGGCCAGAATCAGATTCCCGTCGTCGCTGAGAATGGGCTGGGCCCCGCTCTCTACGCCGACAATACTCAGCCGTTCATGGACAAGAATTGCCTTCTCATCCGCGTAAATACCGGACCAGTCCGGGCCGCGGTGACGCATTCTTCCGGACATGATCAGGGCCGTATCGCGCAGCGCCTTCTCATCCGTTTTAATATCAAAAATCCCCAATATCGAACACATGTTTTACTCCTCTTTCCCGTATCCTGTTCGGCGGGTTCGCTTCTGGTTCAGGCGGAATATATAAAAAAATCAGAATCCGGCATAGAGCTGTTTTTGTAAAGAGAAACAAAGCCTTTTGTGTACGTCCTTGCCCCCGGTTTATCAGGCATTTATCCGCCAGCAGGCGGACAGGCGGCAAAATACACCTAAATATTGTAAAACTTTTCTGAGGGTCGTTTCAGCAGGTTTTATGCGGGTTTGGAGAGATTTGAGGTGGGTTGTGTGGGGGTTGGATATGTTACCTAAAGCCTTCGGGATAGTACAGCCAAAAGTGGTTAAAAAGCGGGCAATGGATTACAAATTCTCTGTTTTTTCACATGGTTTCATTTTTTATTGTGCCCTGCGTTTTTTTTTTTTTACATTCAGGTTGGTATTAAGTTATAGAGAAGTTTTTTGGGTGCATCAAAGGAAAGAGCTGAACGTTTAATTAAATTGGGAACTTGACTCGATGGAAAATTCCTCAGAAACAATGACAAAACTGATTTGAATTTTAAGGAGATCAAAAAATGAAAAAAATATTTGCGATTTGCATAATTGGGTTATTCAATCAATTGTTCGGTGGAGATGCATCAAATTTACATCTTACTTCATTTCTAAAAAATTGGGAGGTATCTGCCGGAAGTAATTATTCTCAATTTATTTCAACCCCAGACCCCGGTCATTTTGGCCTGAATCTCGGTGTTTATTATAATTCAAAAATTTATAATAAACTAAATATGAAAATCGGTTTTACTCATAGTACGGTAAATCTACAAGCAAGAGATAAAATAATTCTTGATAATGGATGGTCTAACTGGAAACTCGAATATATCAACAAAATCGATTTTACTTATAAAATTATCATATTTGATATATTTTTAGACTATTCGTTGATTCATTTTGGAAGTTTATCTTTTCATCCTTTGCTAGGATTTGGCTATGCAACATACAACTGTGATGGTAATGTAAAGGATATTCAATCAATTGAGGAATATGATGACAGAACATTCCCAGAAGCAGATTATAATCAATATTTTGACGTGGTGAACATTGCTGATATGGGGGGAGTAATCCATTATGGAGTATTATGCAAGTATAAAAATCTTTTTATTATATTTAATTATTCCAATCATAACAACACAATAAATGAGGGAGGCGCCTATTTAAAAATTAATGAAAAAATGCACAATTTCAACACTTCTGTGGGTTTTGTTTTTTGACATACTATGTTTATGAAAAAACTTATAATGAACCTCCCATAGGCTCCTGAAAGTAATTGCACTTTGAGATTTCCATCCAATAGTTATTTAAATGTGAATGGTGAATTAAATGCATATAACACTACATTCACCAGGACATCTGGCACTTGGGGTGGGATTAAGTTCTTAAGTGGAAGCGATGGTTCGATAGTTAATTGCAATATTAACAACGCGACGTATGTCTTATATGCATATAATGCTTCACCATATATTGATACAAATGAAATCAGCAATGGAAGAATTTATCTGAATAATTGCTATTCGGAAATAAATAATAATTATATCCACGATGTACAGTGGACCTCTCTTGTTTATATTTACGGGGGATCGCCAACTTTATTTGATAATACCATTGACGGAGGGGAAGCAATGCTTGCTGTAGATGTAACGTATAGTGGTAGCCCCGTGTTTGGTGGGAATCCTGGTCTCGGGTATAATATTATAACAGCTGGTATGGACTCAGATGGAGCTATTTGGGCAGAAACGGGAGCAACTCCGAACCTCGGAAGCGGTGGGGCTGGTCCCAACTATGCGGGAAAGAATTCCATAATAAGAACGGGGGGGCTACCAGCAGCAGCTATCGGTGCCACTTCGTCCATAGATGCGGCTTGGTGCTGGTGGGGACAGTACCCCGCTCCGTCCTGTTATGGCAATGTAGATACTCATGATGCTTTGAATTCCAATCCAGGTGGAGGTAGTAGTATAGCAAAATCTTCTTCAAATTCGCAAAATTCATTATCAGAATCAAAAATATATAATGAAGTAGAATTATTATGGAGAGAAGCTTGGACGTTTTATGAACAAAAGAATTATTTGGAAGCAGTAACAATTTTAAATAATATCATTACTAATTTTAACAATGTTAAAATTAGCCAAAAATCAATTAACTTAATTGATCGAATCTTCCATGAAGCTAAGGTGACCGAAAATGTCGATAGATTAGATCATTTATTCGTTAATGTTCAAAATGATACAGTAAAATCTGCGTTGAAAATGAAGCAAATCCAGTTCATGAAAAATAATGGTAACTTTGATGCTGCAATTGCTTTATGTACTGTAATGGCAAGAAGTTCTGATTCTTCAATTCAGAAACAAGCATATTATGATCTGTATAATATTTATAAGAATGACAAAAACGACATAGAAAGAGCAAATGAAATGTTATCATTCTTAAAAACAAATTTTCCAGATGATAATTTGACTTTAATGGCCAGAGTAGATAATAATGAAGATGTAGAATATGTTAAAGAATCAAGAATTGAATCTCTTCCTAAAGCTGGAGAACCTATAGTCCTAGCAGAAGCAGCTTATTCCTTAGGAGAGTCCTATCCAAATCCATTCAACCCGACAACAACTATAAGTATAGTTTTACCAGAAGAAACAAAATTCAATTTAGCAATTTTTGATATTCTCGGTAGAAAAGTATGGGAATATTCAAAGAATTATCTTGATGCGGGCAACTACGAAATTGTTTGGGATGGAAAAAATACAAGGAATCAACAAGTATCCGCAGGCGTCTATATTATTAAAATGACTACACCCAAATTCTCACAAAATCAGAAAGTTGTGTATTTGAAATAAGATCCGCAAAAAAAAATACTGAAATAAAAGGCACCTGAATTTTTCGGGTGCTTTTTTTATTCCCGGTATCCGGTTCGGTATCCCGTCTTCACCGCCAGCTGGCGGTTACGCCGGACAGACTCGGCACCAATGTCCATCCATGTCCAATACTGACCAATTCACGGGTGATTTTAAGAAAATTCGAACAGATAATAAATGCCATCAAGTTATTGTTCCAGAGGGTTTTAGTAACGTGGCCCGGACCCCCGCCAGACGGCGTGGAACCAGTGATCCGCCAGTGGGCGGACAGGCGCTGGGATTTTCTCCTTCGGAGTTCTACGAATCAGTCCCCTGTTCCATGTTGTTTTTATTAGTACTTATCCTTCGACAAGCTCAGGGCAGGCTCAAATAGGCGCCTATTTTGCGCCCGGTTTGATTTTGTAGGGATTTTTGGGTGTGGCTGGGTTTGGATATATTGCTGAAAGCCTTCGGGATATTGCATCCCAAAGACTGAGCATAAATCTATTTTAATTTTGATCTGTTATAATTTAGGTGAGATTAAATTGACTTTTGGATAATAGGTACGATATCGAGATACATCACGAGTTATTAAATCAAAGGATGCGACAGCAGCATGCGCTCCAATAAAAAAATCAGGCAAGGTTGACTGTTTCGATCCTCTATTCCTTCGATACTGCAGGAAAACCTTTCCAGCTAAAAATAAAGCTTCACGAGGGATTTCGAGAACTTTCAAGCCCATTTGTTCTACGATTTTTTCTACATCTTCTATCTTTTTAAATCCAATTGAAATTTCACTGTAAATAATTGAGTTGATATACAGCGTATTGGTCTGGCTGTAATTATCTAATATGTTTTCAGACCAACTTGCCCATTGGGGATCATCCAGCAGCAAATCTAATAACACATTGGAATCAACCAATATTCCGTTCATTATTTTCCCCGAGTTAAACTCATGATTTCATCTGTGGTCATTTCTGCTGTTGCCATACCCCGGAATTTTTTGAATTTACTTGATGTCTTACGTTTGGAAGTCTTTACAATGTAAAACCTGCCATTATCTTCCTTGAAATCCACATTTGTTTCAGGGGCAATACCCAGAACTTCACGAACACTTCTTGGTATTGTTACCTGACCTTTTGATGTTACTCTCATCATGTTCTCCTTTGTAATACCAATATAGTATTACTGTTCAGTATATTCAAGTATTTACTGACATTATTAATGTTTCGGATTCTCGGGGGAAGGTCAGTGTTCGCTTCCGATAGAATAGTGTATATTAATAATTTATCCAATATTATGTGTAAGGTTCTGACTATACACAATATTTTTACCAGTATTTGGGACATTCAGAACCAAAAGAAAATGATAAACCTAAAATGGAATTTTTAAAAGTGTCCGTTTTCAGCCTAAATCGTAGCAATTTCAATTTGACTTAAACGACACATTTCCCATCTCCTCTCACGGCTCCGCCACATTGAGTCCCATTCACGTTCGAGAATCTCCTTATAGAGACCGTAAGTTCACTACTTAATCGGGGCGCTCAATTCAGCCGGGTTATTTTAAGAAGGATTCGGAGTATACGGAAGTGTTTTTTCTTCCTCTCAACTTCTGAACTTTTTAACATCTGAACTTCTGAACCTCTATATATCCGCGTCCCGTCTGCGCTGAAATTTCGCCGGCTGGCCCGTATCCGCCAGCGGATGAGCCTAAGCAAAAACCGCATTGTGCCTCCTTTGGGGACGGAGACCGGCCGGGGTTAAATTGCCGCCGCGAGATTTTCCCGTTTTTCCGAAAAAAAATATTCATAGATTTGCCGTGTAAAACGGGAGACGACAGATGGATCTTTTGAATCGTTTCAGGGAACAGGGGCGGCCTCTTCTGACCGACGGCGCCTGGGGAACTTTCCTGTTTCAGATGGGCCTGAAACCGGGCGATTGTCCGGATCACTGGTGTCTGACGCACCCGGATGAGGTTCAGAGTATTGCACAGGCATATTTTGATGCGGGGTCGGATATTGTGGAGACGAACAGTTTCGGTGCCTCCCCGGTGAAACTGAGCGATTACGGCCTGGCCGAAAAAGCGCGGGATATAAATCTACGGGCCGTGGAACTGTCACGGGCTGCCGCAGGTAGGGACCGTCTGGTCATGGCCTCGCTGGGGCCGAGCGGAAAACTCCTGATGATGGGGGACGTTTCGGAAGAGGACCTGTATGACGGATTCTTTCTGCAGGCGAAGGCGTTTGCCGATGGCGGTGCCGATGCCGTCTGTATCGAAACCATGTCGGATCTGCAGGAGGCGGAGCTGGCCATCAAAGCCGTGAAAAGCGCCTGCACACTTCCGGTTTTCAGTACCTGGACCTTTGACCGGACGGCAAAGGGCGAATACCGGACCATGATGGGCAACAGCATTCATGAGGCGGTTTCACTGAGCCTTGCTTCCGGGGCGGATGTCATCGGATCGAACTGCGGAAACGGGATGGCCGGCATGCTGGACATTGCCCGGGAAATCCGTGAAGACTTTCCCGATACGCCCTTTATGATACAGGCCAACGCGGGCCTCCCTCATCTGGACAATGGGAAACAGGTCTATGCAGAAACGCCGGAGAGTATGGCTGCCTTCATTCCGGAACTGATGCGGCTGGGAATCGCCCTGGTCGGCGGCTGCTGCGGAACCACCCCCGAAACCATTCAGAAATTTCGTTCGGTTATTGATAAAACGATGTAAATGTGATCCCTGATTCTTCGAATCAGGAGAGATATTTTAGAAATCTATTCGCTGAGGTTTGACGGTTTTCTTTGCCTTGCCGTGAATGTCGCAGACGGTTTTCGGCGGATTTTTTACATTGAATATTTCTTTTTCCACCGGGCAGTATTCGGTCGGCAGCAGTTTGCTTTCCGAGCAGATCTTATATTCCTTCACCCCGGGCGGGCGGACAAAATCTTCCGGTTTCCAGCCTTCCTCGTCATAGGTTTTTTTCATGAAGGTCGCCCAGATCGGCAGAGCGGCTCTTGACCCCGAATATCCATTGCCGAGACTGACGGCCGGATTATCCACGCCCACCCAGGTTCCGGCGACGAGGTCGCGGGTGAAGCCCACAAACCATGCATCGGTGTAGGCATTGGTTGTACCCGTCTTGCCGCCGGCGGGAGCTCTGAACCCGAAACGCCAGCGGGCGGATCCGCCGGTACCTGCGTCCATCACGCTCTGGAGCATGTTGGTCATAATATAGGCCGTTTCCTTGCTCAGAACTTCCCGGGTTTCCCGATTGCTGCGGTAAATGACATTCCCATTCCGGTCCAGAACCTTCTCAATGGCATAGGGCCGGTTGTAGATGCCTTCATTGGCATAAATACCATAGGCTGCCACCAGGTCATAGAGCAGAACCTCGGAAGTTCCGAGAGCGATGGCGTCCACAGGGCGGATATTGGTGGTGAAGCCCATGCGCTGGGCATATTCCTTGACGATGCGCGGATCAACGAGTTCCTGCACAACCCGGACCGCGACACGGTTCAGAGATCTTCTCAACGCGTCGCGCAGGGTGGTGAGCCCGCCGGAACTGTGGTCGTAATTGTCCGGAGCCCAGCGGGATCCGTCCGGCATGGGGATGACGACCGGCTGGTTCAGCAGTTGGGTCGTCGTCGTGTATCCATTATCAATGGCCGCTGTGAAAACGATGGGTTTGAAGGTGGAGCCGGGTTGGCGGCCCGTACCCTGATAGCAGCGGTTGAATTTACTTTCCTTGAAGTCACGGCCGCCGATCATGACCCGGATGGCCCCGTTGTGAGGATCAATGGCCATGAAGGCGCCCTGTACGATTTTGCTGTCGGTGGGGACTTCATCATAAAGGCTGTCCATGGGAAGGGTTGCCGCCGCGGAATCGGTGGTGAGGGACAGCATTTCATCGCGGCTGTTTTTCAGGCGCTTGTCCAGATTTTCCTGCAGGACATCCAGCTGCTTATGCAGGCTTTCCTCTGCCAGATTCTGCAGATTGCTGTAAAGTGTGGTATAGATTTCCAGCCCGCCCCGGTTAATATCCACATCCGTTTCCCGGGAGATTTCCTGCCGAATATATTCGGTGAAATAGGGAGCGAGGCCGATGCTTTCTTCCTGCTGCGTGATTTCCGTTTTCTGCGACAGGGCGGTGACATATTCCCAGCGGCTGAGCTTGCCGTCCTGTTCCATATTCTTCAGAACGATGTTCCGGCGTTTGATGGCCCGGTCGTGATGCGTGATGGGCGAATAGGGCGCCGGCGCCGGAAGAATACCGATGAGCATGGCGGCTTCATCCAGATTCAGATTCTGTACGTCCTTATTGAAATATTCCTGAGCGGCAGCCTGGATTCCGTAGACGCCATGGCCGAAATAAATCGTATTCAGGTACATTTCCAGGATTTCATCCTTGGTATAGGTCTTTTCAATCTTGATGGCGGTCAGCAGTTCCTTGATTTTGCGGACATAGGTTTTTTCCAGAGTGAGATGCAGGTTCCGGGCGAGCTGCTGGGACAGCGTACTGGCGCCCTGGGTCTTGCTCATGGTCAGCACATCAATGACGGCAGCCTTGATCGTCCGCTTTACGTTCATGCCCCAGTGATCGTAAAAATTCTTGTCTTCCGTCGTGATAAGCGCGTCCACCACATAGCGGGGAATGTCGGACAGGGGTACGAAAAACCGGCGCTGAGCGGCGTGAAATTCCTTCAGGACAACCCCATCCGCGGAATATACACGAGAAATCAGATCCGGTTCGAATTTTTCAAGTTTCTCAAGAGCGGGCAGATCCTTGTTCAGCTGATAGAGGACATAGCCCGTGATACTGCCGCCGCCGAGGATGATGGCCAGCGAAATCAGCAGATATCTGAGAGTCAGTTTTCCGAATGATTCTTCCATGCGCTAATTTATCCCAATATTTCCTGTAGTTAAACAGTAAACTTGCCCTTTCTTGTGTCACAGAGCACGCCTCACGGTGTCCGGCCCGCATTTATCCTGAAAATTATACCGTGAACCGAATGTCTACTGCTTGAAATAGCCCGGAATTAATCATAGCTTCATAAAAAACCAAAAGGAGGAGATGTGTACTGTCCTCAATGTGCCGCCGAATATCGGGAGGGGTTTGCTGTCTGCGCCGACTGTGGCTGTGAACTGGTTCAGCAAAAACCCGCCGTTCCGCCCGTGGACCATTCGGGATATCTGGCCCTGATGAGCCGTATCATGTTCGGAGCGGTTATTTATATGTTTCTGTTCCGTACGCTGGGAACCTTCCTGCCGGAGCTGTTTAAGATCCGGATTCTGTATATCCCGCTTTCAAGCGTCAGGACACTCTGCGCTCTGGCCACACTCGGTTTCTGGGCGGTGCTGATGAAGGAATTTATCCGTCCCGTGGCCCCCCGTCTTGACGTATATATTCGCCTTGTGCTTCTGGGATCTGCGGCTCTGCTTCTGGCGGATCTGTATCACCTCCTGAAAGTTCTGATTCCCCATTTCCTGGAGAGTAGCCGTTTTCTTTCACGGCCGGGGTTTCTGTCCACGCTGACAGATCTGCTGATCTTTATCGCCTTTCGGGAGCTGAAAAATTATTTCAGGGAGGACGGGAGCCTGGGAAAGGTCTTCCGCCCCGGATATTGGGCGTCGTCCTTCGCTCTGCTTCTTCAGGCCATCACACTTTCGCTTTATATGGCCACCAAATTCGGGGACTGGTATTTTTCCTGGCCGGTGGTGCTTCGGATCATGGTCCTGCCTCTGCCGGTGATCTCCACGTTTTTATTTGCGAAATTTTATCGGGATTTCAGCCGTTGGGCAGCCCGGCGGCCGGAGACGCAAACCGAGGTGAGTCTTCCTTAAAGCGTATCGATATAGGCAAGAATCAGGTCATGGGTGGCTTTGACACCGCGTTCGTGAGTTCGCTCCACGCCGTGGGAGGCATTGACGCCCGGGCCGATGAGCGCAACCCGCAGGTCCTGCCCGGCCTTCAGTGCGGCGCTTCCATCGCTGCCATAATAGGGAAATACGTCGATGACGTGAGGAATATTCCGGCTGACGGCCAGATCCTGCAGTTTCTTTCGCATGGAATAGTCGTAGGGGCCGCTGCTGTCCTTTGCACAGATGCTGACCCGCGTTTCCTCGCCGGCGACATCGTCACCCACCACACCCATGTCAGCAACGAGCATTTCCTCGACAGACGGCGGAACGGCAACCGACGCACCGTGTCCCACTTCCTCATAATTTGAAAAATAGAAGGCCACGGGCTTTTCGATGGCCTGCGCGTCTTTATTCAGCAGAATGTCCAGAAGTATTCCGGCACAGGCCTTGTCATCCAGAAAGCGCGATTTCACATAGCCCGTGTCGGTGACTTCAAAGCGCGGGTCGAAAAACACGAAGTCCCCGATGCCGATTCCCAGTTTTTCTGTTTTTTCCCGGGAATCGCTGTCTGCGTCCAACCGGATATGCATCTTCTTCATGTCCCGTTCCGTTTTCTGCACATCATGATTGACATGAGCCGCCGGATTATTCAGCAGAAAGGTCCCCCGGAACTGCGCGCCCGAGTTTGCCCGGATGCTGCAGTATTCACCTTCGAAACTGTTCACCGGCCAGCCCCCCAGCTGGGTGATTTCCAGGCTTCCGTCTTTCCGGATCCGGGAAACCATGCCTCCCAGCGTGTCGATGTGTGCCGCCACGATGAGGCGGGGCGGAGTGGGGCCCGTGACCAGAAGTGCGCCTTTGCGGTTCCGGGCGACGGTCCATTTCGTTGCAGTTAGACGTTCCTCAATATGGGAAATTATGGTTTCGGTATAGCCGCTGGGGCTGGCAATGCCGACCAGTTCACGGATAATTTCAATACTCATGACGTTCCTTTTTGGCGAAAATTAAGACTATAGGACAGAGCTGACAAGAAAAAGCTTTATGGGATGGAATAGAGCCGGGTGAAAAAGCCTTGATATCAATCCTGAACTTTTCTATGCTTGTCGAAGAATTACAGGAGACGGACATGCGAATCGGATCTTATGAGTGCAGCAGCCTGATCAGCAGCAGAATCAGCCTGGACGGCGGGGCGATGTTCGGTGTCGTTCCCCGGACCCTGTGGAGCCGGGATTATCCGCCGGATGAGCAGAATCGCATAGAAATGGTGACCCGTTCCCTGCTGCTCCGTGACGGGAAAGATGTCATCCTGATCGATACCGGAGCCGGAGACCGCTGGGATGAGAAGAGCCGCAGTATTTACGGAATCCGGGAGGAAAAATCGCTGGAAGAGTCCCTGAATGATCTGGGTATTCAGGCCGGCGATGTATCACTTGTCATTCACACGCATCTGCATTTCGATCATTGCGGCGGCTCGGTCTGTGTCCGCGACGGAGATCTCGTACCCCGTTTTCCCAATGCCGAATATATTGTTCATCCCAGACACCTGGAATGGGCGCTGTCGCCGTCGGCCCGGGACCGGGCAAGTTTTCGGCCGGATGATTTCATTCCCCTGCAGAAATCGGGACAGCTGCGCAGCGTGGATGCCGGAGAAATCCGTCCTCATCTCGAATTGCTGACGGCGCAGGGACATACGCCCTATCAGTTTCTGCCCCGCGTTTATGATGATCAGGCGTCACTTCTTTACTGTGCGGATATGGTTCCGCTCAGCGCCCAGATAAAAATTCCCTGGGTCATGGCCTATGATCTGTTTCCGCTGGAAACCGTCCGTGAAAAGGAAGCTCTCATGTCCCGGGCGGCTGCCGAAGGATGGATGCTGTTTTTCGAACACGATGCCCGGACCGCGGCGGTGCGAATCGCCTTTGACGGCAGAAATTATGTGATATCGGATCGAATACAGGAATTTGAATGACAAAGAAGGAAAAGCTGCAGGATAAACAGGTCCGTGCCGGTACGATCGTGTCCCGTCTGACGGAAGCCTATCCCGGTGCTCACTGCGGCCTCCATCATCAGGATGCCTTTCAGCTGCTGGTGGCGACCATGCTCTCTGCCCAGTGTACGGATGACATGGTAAACCGGGTTACGCCGGCATTATTTCGGGCCTATCCCGATGTGCAGAGCATGGCCGGTGCGGGAGAAGCAGACCTGAAGGCGCTGATCCGCCCGACGGGCTTTTTCAATACAAAGGCGCGGAATATTCTGGCCTGTTCCCGAATTCTTGTTTCGGATTATGACGGACGCGTTCCCGATACGCTGGAGGCTCTGACGGCTCTGCCGGGTGTGGGACGCAAGACCGCCAATGTGGTACTGGGTGAAATATTCGGAATTTCCGGTATCGTGGTGGATACGCATGTGGGCCGGATCAGCCGGCGTCTGGGTTTGACCGCTCAGACGGATCCGGTGAAAGTGGAATTTGAGCTGATGAAAGTCTTTGATCAAAAGGTCTGGACCCTTACAAACCATTTATTCATTGAACATGGCCGCGCTGTCTGCAAAGCCCGCAGGCCGGACTGTGACCTCTGCACCCTGGCCTCGCTCTGCCCGCAGGCCGGATTGTGAAACCTCCGTATCCTTCTTTATTTCTTGTGCTTATAAAATTATTTGGTTAAACTTTCCGCCCGGCCAGATAAAAATGGGAGTACTTTGGCCCGTATCAGAAAGACAGATAAACAGCAGAGCCCCGGAGAGTTGATCCCGAGTCGGCAGCACGAAAAATTATTGGAAGAATAGGAAAGACCATGACAAAAAACACCTTTGACATCATTATTCTGAATGGCCGTCCGGCCTCGGGAAAATCCGAAGTGATAGACTATATCAAGAAAACCGAGGCGGCAGAACGTGCACGCCGCTTTCATGTGGCCGAATTCGATGATATTGATGATTTCCCCATGCTCTGGACCTGGTTTGAAGATGATGCCATCCTCGAAAAAGTGCTTCACAAACCGCGTATCAATTCGGATGCGGACGGATATTTTCTGCATGATTACCAGTGGCATCTTCTCATCGAACGCCTCTCTCTCGAGTATCAGAAACGGCTGAGAGACCGGGAGGATTATCATGGCCGCTATACGACGCTTGTGGAATTTTCCCGCGGGAGTGAACACGGCGGTTATACGGAGGCCTATCCCCACCTGAGTGATGACATCCTGAGCCGGGCCGTTGTGTTCTATATTGATGTCCCCTTTGAGGAATCCCTGAGGAAGAACCGGCGCCGTTTCAATCCGGACAAGCCCGACAGCATTCTGGAACACGGCCTTCCCGACGAAAAGCTCGAACGGATGTACAAGGACGTGGACTGGGAGGAATTTCGCGGAGACGACCCGGATTATCTGCATGTCCGCGGGCACAAGGTTCCCTATGTGGTTCTGCATAATGAACCGGATATTACCACTGCCCGGGACGAAAATCTGGGTGCTGCGCTGGAAGAACTCTTTTCACGTCTCTGGACTCTGAAAAACAAATAACGATTTTTTTAAAATATTTGAAATTCCCGGACTCCGGCCAGTACTTGCCGGAGTTTTTTTATCCGTTCAAAAGGGGACAATTCCGAGGGCCTTGTGAAAAAATGCCGATTGTGTGTGTCTTCAATATTGCGTAGCTTCGCGCCGTGAATACGAAATACTTCGATTACAATTTCAGGAATATTTTCCGCTTCTGGTCTCCGCTGGCGGCGACCTGGCTTCTCATGTCCGTGGAAGGCCCTTTTCTCGCGGCCATCATCGCCCGCCTGGCCGATCCCAAGTTCAATCTTGCTGCCTACGGGGTGGCCTTTTCATTCGCGATGATTGTGGAGGCGCCCATCATCATGCTGCTGTCCGCCTCAACCGCTCTGGTCTCTGACAGCCGCAGTTACCGGAAACTCCGGAACTTCACAACCATCCTCAATTCGGGGATTACCCTGTTCATGCTTTTCTTTCTCCTGCCGCCGGTTTTTCAGAAAATCGCCGGAGACTGGATCGGCCTGGATCCGATTGTTGTTCACTATACTCATGTGGCCACGTTCATTCTTCTGCCCTGGCCGGCAGCCATTGGTTATCGCCGTTTTTATCAGGGCGTACTCATCCGAAGCAATGCCACACGGTTTGTCGCCATCGGAACCGGGGTCCGGCTGGTTTCCATGGCCAGTATGGGCCTGTTTTTATTCTTCCGGGGCACGGCCGGGCATATCGTCGGGGCGGCGGCCCTGTCGACCGGGGTCACGGCAGAATCCATTTTCATTTATTTTGCAAGCATTCCTGTTGTCAGAGCCGTAAAGAATTCGGAAGATGATCCGGACGCCGTGGTCCGCTATCGCCAGATTTCGCGTTTTTATTATCCTCTGGCTCTCACCTCCATCCTGACGCTGGGCGTGAATCCGCTTGTGACCTTTTTCATGGGCCAGAGCCGGCTTGCCCTGGAATCGCTGGCGATTCTGCCGGTTGTGAATTCGCTGGTCTTTATCTTTCGGGGCGTGGGTCTGAGTTTTCAGGAAGCGGCCATCACGCTCATATCAGCTCAGCGGCAAGAATACCTGATTGTCCGGCGATTTGCCACACTGATCGGTTTGATTACGGTCAGCGGACTGCTGCTGACGGCCTTTACGCCACTGGGGCATATCTGGTTTACGCTTGTCTCGGGGCTGGCACCCGACCTGGCAAATCTGGGACATGTTCCCCTGAAGATCATGTCAATTTTCCCGGCGCTTACCGTGCTGATCGCTTTCCAGAGGGCCTTTCTGATTCGGTTCAAACATACGGCCCCGATTACGGTGGCGACACTTGTTGAAGTGGGCGGAATCGTCATCGGACTGACCATCGCCGTCCGGCATTTTGATCTGCCGGGCATCTATGCTGCAGCCATCGCCTACCTGAGCGGCCGGCTGGCTGCCAATATCTACCTTGCTTTTCCCTATCTGAAATATCGTATTCGCCATATCACGGCAGAGTAGCTCACGGCCTGATACGAAACCTTTTCCGGCTCTAAAACGAGAAGGTACCCAGCTGAATGGTGACGGATTTGCCTCCCCAGGAAGCCTTGCCGTCGGCGACGCGGTTCAGATTATGGGTCTCAAAACCTGCCGCCACGGAAAGTGCTGAGCGTCCGCTCATCTTGAAATCGATTCCGAAATACATCCCGCCATAATAGCCGGGAATGCTTTCCATCTGTTTGAATTTTTTAAAAAAATCTGTGTACTCCGGCGTATCAAGGCCAATTGCGAGGCCGCCCTGGGCCGAAACAAAAGGCGAAAAACTGTTATCAAGCATTCCGCGAAACATGGGATATTTCACGATGAGGCCGGTCTTGATGAAATCCAGGGATATTTCATTCAACTTATGAGGATAGCCCCAGTAATCGTAATAGGTCTGCTCGGTAATGGTCAGCCAACCCGCGTAGAGTCCGTACTGGAGACGCGGCCCGCCCCATTGCGTGAAGGCTCCCACAGAGGCGCCGATGTCATCAATGTGAAAATCCAGGCCCCGGTAACGGTTAATATCCGCCATCGTCCTGTCGGCGGAGCCGGCATTTTGAGCCCCAATGAGCAGGAGAACCGTTAACCAGAACATCAATCTTGTTTTCATATCAACCTCAGTAATTTTCCAGTATTTCATTGTATCGGAAGCAGCTGACCAGGTGGTCGTTCACCATGCCCGCCGCCTGCATGAAGGCATAACAGATGGTCGTTCCCACAAAGGAAAAGCCGTCCTTTTTCAGCGCCTTGCTCATGGCATCGCTTTCGGGAGTGGATACCGGAATGTCCTTCAGCGTTTTCCAGTGATTCACTTTTGGTTTTCCGCCCGTAAACTGCCAGAGATATCCGGAAAAATCCAGTCCCCGGTCTCTGAGACGGAGAAAGGCGTCCGCATTCCGTCTGGTGGCGTCGATTTTGGCCCGGTTCCGGATAATTCCGCTGTTTTCCAGAAGGGCTGCCCGTTTTGCATCATCCCAGGCAACGATGCGCTCCGGATCAAAGCCGTCAAAGGCCTCGCGGAAATTTTCCCGCTTCTTCAGGATGATTTCCCAGTTCAGTCCGGCCTGGAAGGCGTCGAGTACAAAAAATTCAAATAGCTTCAGGGAGTCATGCAGGGGCACGCCCCATTCCGTATCATGGTAACGGATCATCAGGTCATTGCGGCTTGACCATCCGCAGCGCTGCACTTCATTTGTCATGGTTGTCCGTCCTCTTTCTTATGAAAAGCCAGGTTGCGCTGAATCATCACGTATTTCTGCCGTGTCATCGCCGTTCTGCGCGTCAGTTTTTTATAGCCGGCCGGGCCGAGTTGTTCCCAGAATTCCGGACTCTGTCCGTGCAGCTCCGTCCGCGGCGCCATATCCGGATTGCGGAAGGGCGCGGACAGCCGCAGATTCCAGGGACAGACATCCTGACAGATGTCGCAGCCATAAATCCAGCTGCTGAGTTTTAAATCAGCCGGCAGTGTATCCTGGCGATTTTCAATTGTATGATAGGATATACATTTATCTGCTGAGATTTCATAGGGAACATCGAGCGCTCCGGTTGGGCAGGCATCCTGACATTTATGGCAGCGGCCGCAAAAATCGGGCAGTTCTTCAGACGTCCGGTCCACATCCATATTCAGGTAGATTCCGCCTATAAAGAGCCAGGACCCGAATTCGCGATGGATGATATTCGTATTCTTTCCCATCCAGCCGATGCCGGCACGGCGGGCCCAGGCTTTTTCCATGACCGGTGCCGTATCGCAGAAAACACGGCCCTGCAGGTCCGGGTTCTCCTTCCGCATCCGATCCAGAATGCAGTACAGTGTCTTTTTTACACTGTGATGATAATCCGTTCGGGTGACATAGCGGCTGACTCGCACGGAATCGGGCGGCCTGTCCGGCAATTCCGAATAATAATTTATTCCGATCTTCAGGATGCTTTTGCAGCCTTTGTAGGCAAGCTCCGGATTGCTGCGCTGTTCCGTGTTCCCTTCCATCCAGGCCATCGTGCCATGACGGCCGGATTCCAGCCAGGTGGTCAGAAATGCGGCCTCAGTTTCCAATTTCCGGGCCCGGGCAATTCCCCAGGTATCGGCTCCGCAGCTGCTGCAGAGCCGGGAAAGTCTGTCATAGTTCAGCATCGTCATTCGAAAATTTACATCATATTCACTGGAACTGTCAGCCAAATTTACAGGAAGGCCCGATTTCCGCCGAAAACGATCCGCGGCCGATCACGCCTCACTGCATTACAGTGCTTGTATATCAGCCCTGTTTCTGTTTAGATTTGGATTATGAAACGTGCAGGAACGACTCACGAACTCAGCCGGCGGGCGGCCATCAATATTCTGATGCTGCTGCTGTTCGCCGTTCTGCTGATTCCTCTGAATGAAGTGACGCTGGGGCACAAACTGAAGCTGATCGCCATTCATGCCGGCCTGAATCAGACGGCGCTGTTTGTTCTGGGTCTGAACAGCCTGCTGGTGCTCATCAGCTGGATCTTTCCCCGGGAGATGTATGCCCGGCTCATCAAATTCGGAATGGCCTATGCCGTCTTTCTCTGGATTCTCAATTATTCGGTCATGCTTTTAGTGACGCGGCTGACCTGGGGCGGTTTTGACTGGAATGAACCCCGTATGGCGGCGAGTACGGAACTGCTGTTTATCCTTCTGCCCTACATAGGGCTTAATCTGATTATCGGCTATGACTGGCTCATCCGTTTCACGACTCTGATGATGGGTATTTTTTCTCAATTTCTTATCCGCTTTGCGCCCGTTGTGACCCACCCGGCAGATCCTGTCGGCGCGGCGGCGGATCCCCGGCTCCGTTTTCATTTCATCGCGCTGTCCTTTCTAATTCTGGTCTTTTTTCTATACAACGGATGGATACTGTTCAGATCCTATTATTCTCTGAACCAGCACAAGGAAGCGAAACATGAGTGACCGAAAGAAACGGATTGCTGTCATCGGGGCCGGCGCCATCGGAGCCGTGTCTGCTGCGTTTATGACACTGAAGGGATTTGATGTTGCCCTGATTACCAAACATCAGGAACTCGCGGACCGGATCAACGAGAAGGGTGTGCAGCTACGGGGGATCCGTGGTGATTTTTCCGTGCGCCTGAAAGCCTTCGCGGCCTACTCGGACATGGACTTCGAACCGGATGTGATTTTTCATGCAACCAAGGCGTATGATTTGTCCGAATCTCTGAAGGAATTAAAGACACGCGTACCCGAAAAGACCATTCTGGTATCCATGCAGAATGGAATGTGCGAGGATGAATTCATGGAGGTTTTTGGTCCGGAGAGAGTGATCGGCTGTGTGGTGGGATGGGGTTCTACGTATATAGACAACGGCGTCTACGAGATGACGACACGCGGTGAATTCGTCATCGGTGCCTTTCACGAAGCGGCGTCCGTCCATCTGAATGAGATTCGCGATATGCTGAACTCGGTCTTTCCCGTCTCGATTTCCTCAAATATGCGGGGATATCTGTACAGTAAACTCATCATCAATTCTGCCATCACGTCCCTGGGCCTGATCAGCGGAATGACACTGGGGCAGATGCTGAAAAAAAGAGGAATCCGAAAATTATTCATACGGATCATGAAGGAAGCGATGGGGGTTGCGGCGGCCATGGGTCTCCGCGTGGAGCCCTATACCGGGAAACTGGATTATACGCTGTTTCTGGATGACAGTCAGTTGATTCAGCGGCTCCGCCAGCATCTGATAATTCGAATTATCGGGTATAAATATCGACGTCTCCATTCATCCGCGCAGCAGTCTCTCGAGCGGGGACGGCCGACTGAGATACCCTGGCTGAATGGATATATCGTCCGGAATGCGGAAAAATATGGCGTACAGGCATCTCTGAACGGGGCAGTCATCAGGGCTACGGAGGAGATTGCATCGGGACAGCGTAAATGGGGCCCGGAATCAATAAAGAGTTTAATAAAGGACTTTGCATGAAACTCATCTCTTGGAATGTGAACGGCCTCCGGGCAGTGATGAAAAAGGGCTTTGTTGATACGGTGCGCGGGATGAACCCCGATATCCTCTGCATACAGGAAACCAAGATGCAGCCGGACCAGGTAACGGAGGAAATTTCCGGGATTGAGGATTACCGCAGTTATTTTTTTTCTGCCGAGCGGAAGGGATACAGTTCGGTCGCGACCTATACCCGTCCCGAACCGCTGCAGATTCAGACCGGGTTCCCTGAGGGCTGGAACGATAACGAGGGACGGGTGCTCATGACCGAGTATCCGGAATTTATGCTGTTTAATATTTATTTCCCGAATGGTCAGCGGGACGAGGAACGCCTGGCCTATAAACTGGCTTTTTATGATCATGCGCTGGCGTATTTTGATACTCTTCGTGCTGGCGGAAAATCACTCGTGATCTGCGGAGATTATAATACCGCCCACCATCCCATCGATCTGGCCCGGCCCCGTGAAAACGAGAAGACCTCCGGGTTTCTTCCCATTGAACGGGCCTGGATGGACAAGCTGGAAGATCACGGCTATGTGGACAGCTTCCGGATGCTGCATCCGGATGAGGCGGATCAGTATTCGTGGTGGAGTTTCAGGGCCCGTGCCCGGGAAAACAATGTGGGATGGAGAATCGATTACTTCTATATCAGCCCGGATCTGAAGGATTCGCTCAAAGACGCCTTCATTCTTCAGGATGTCATGGGGTCGGATCATTGTCCCGTCGGAATCGAGCTGGATTTCTGATCTCTGCTGATAGATTTATTCGTTTTGCCTGATATTCAATTTCTGATCCGGAAACAGGAGAGATTTGGCGTCGAATCCCTTCGATTCAATAAAAGCCATGAGTTTCAGTAAATCCTGATCGGACACTTTGGGCTGGCGCGAAAGGACCCAGAGATAATTTCGGCTGGATCCGCAGACAATGGCCTGATCACGGTTTTCACTCATATATATGACATTGTAGGCCGCCCGGAAGGGCCGGAAAAAGGTGACCGTCAGATGTCCGGATCCATCGGTGCTGCGCAGCTGTGCCCGGCCGCGTATTTCCTTCCAACGTTCCTTTTTTGTATCAAATCCGCGGTTTACCACCGTAATGTCCCGGTCCGGTCCGGAAAGATAGGTGGCCGTTACGGCATCCAGCCCCCGCTCAAAGCGGTGATCCAACCGGGCGATTTCGTACCATTTGCCCAGATAGGCATCTGCATCAAAGTCCTGGATAGCCTCCACGTTTTCGGGGATGCTTCGACAGGCAAAGAGAAGCATGAACGTGAGCGCCGGCACAAATAAATGTTTCATCATGTTCGCTCCTTGTTTGGGGTGACCATTCATTAAATTCGGCCTGTTGCCGAATATCATCTGCACTTATTCTGTGTCAGGAAGGGGAATCAGCGGGGTCAGACCGCCCCGGGCCATCTCGCCCGGCTTGGCCTCCGGGAAGAAGGCGAGCCGGTCTTTTGTGACAGTTTCACTTTCCTCTTTCAGAAGCCGGGTGCCGTCCGGATAATAAATGACGGTCATGATTCTGCGCAGGCTGTCACTGATATTGGCGTCTGCGGCGTGGAGGGTCCATCCGTTATGAAACACCGCATCGCCGGCTTCGAGCTGCCGGGCCTGCCATATATGTGAAGCGCGCGTTTCGGTATACTGTCCGAAGAATCGCTGTGATTCATCGGAAATGGTCAGGTCTGAAAGAGCCTTCCCGCGGTGAGAACCCTGAAGATATTTCATCAGGCCATCGTCCCGGTTGACCGAGTCCAGCGGCATCCACATGGTGAGGGCATTCACCGTGTCCAAAGGCCAGTAGACCTGATCCTGATGCCAGGGTGTGAGGCCGCCGCCTGCTTCCTTGAACAGGGCCTGATCATGATAGAGCCGCAGGGGTGCCTCACCGGACAGCTGGGCGGCAATTCCGGCACAGCGCTGCGACAGGACAAATTGTTTAATAAGCGGATCCTCACGCCAGAGATTTGCTTTCTGCAGAAAAGCCCGGCCATAGGTTGAGCGGTCTTTCAGGGGCGGACGCTTCTGTGAATAGTCGGCCATCAGGGCGGATATCCGGTCACGAACCGGCGCCAGCTCCTCTTCCTGAAATATTTTCTTGATCAGGATAAAACCGTTTCGCCGATATTGTTCAATCAATTCGGGGCAAACTTTATACGGGATTTCAAAACAGGAGGTCTGGGCCATGGGAATTCCTGATTTTACTTCCTGCTCAGACAGAGACCGGCGATATCGTCGCGGGCCTGAAACAGGGCGTCCCAGGCATTGAAGGCATATTCTCCGAAAAGTGCTTCGGGTGCCGCTGCCGCCTGCGCGGGAATTTCAATATTGAAGATGGTCTCAATATTATTATGACAGAGGTCCTGAATCCGGGCCTCGGGGAGGCCATTGGCTGCCAGAAGTTTCGGGATACAGGCCATGATGGGAAATCCGGGTATGCCGGATGCATAATTCTGTTTCTTCGCTGCCAGAGTGTGGGGTGCGTGGTCACTTTCGATCCAGTCGATATGGCCGGCTTTCAGGTGCTCCATCATCTGTTCCGCCATGGATGCGTCACGAATAGGCGGGTTGACTTTCAAAAGGATATCCTCCGGTTTCTGCATCAGTCCCGTGTTCAGGAAAAGGTGGTGGGGCGTAATGCCGCAGCTTATCCTGAGCTGTGAATGCTGTTTATGATGGAGAATGAGATCAACGGATTCGGGGACGGAAACATGGGCAATGTGCAGCGTTCCCCT
>JBJKQR010000032.1:0-22217 GCA_046735395.1 Fidelibacterota bacterium
CTGGATCTGGAATATCGCGCCCCGCTGACGCCCGAAAAAGTGCTTCTTGCCCTGGCGCATTGTGAAAAATATGCAGACTCACCGCAGTCCGATACGTAAATTTGATTTGGAAGGAAAATGAATGAAAACTGATTCACAGATGATTTTAACGGATGCTCAACTGGACGCGGAATTGTCCCGCTGTCAGTACTGTGCGGAAAAAAGTTGTATGCAGGCCTGTCCGGCCGGTGTCTCTCCGGCAGATTTTATCATGGCCGCAAAAGTGGGTGATACTCCGGATATCGAGCGCTCCGCAGCTTTGATTTACAGTCAGAACCCTCTGGCGGCCGTATGTGGCGCTGTCTGCCCCGATACCTTCTGCATGGCGGCCTGTTCCCATGATTCCTTTGATGTACCGGTCAATATTCCGGCACTGCAGGCGACGCTTGCCTATAAGGCCCGTCAGCAGGGAAATATCCGGGTGAAGGCGGAGAAAGCTGCAACACAAAAAACGGTGGCCGTGATCGGCGCCGGCCCCTCAGGACTTGCGGTGGCTGCGTCTCTGGCCCTTGCCGGACATCTGGTCGATATTTTTGAAAAAAATGAGAAACCCGGCGGTATGACCCGGCTCATCCCGGAAGAACGCCTTTCTCCCGAACTGCTGTCTGCGGATCTCGATTTTATCCGGCAGATTCCCAATATCAAATTTCATACAGGCAGGCCCATCGAATCGGCCCAAAAGCTGAAAACGGAGGGGAACTATGCGGCGGTCGTCGTGGGAACCGGCCTGGACAAACCTTTTATTCTGGATATTCCGGGAAAGGATCTGGCCTATGACTGGCTGGAATTTCTTCAGAATTCCGGTTTATCCGGAAAACGCGTTGCCGTCGTGGGCGGAGGCGCTGTTGCCGTGGACTGCGCGGCTGCAGCCCGGAAGCGCGGTGCAGACTCTGTAACCCTTGTCTGTCTGGAAAAACCCTCTGAAATGGCGCTGGACAGCAAGGAACGGCAGAGCCTTTTTCATCATGGTTATGACCTCAGCCCCCGGACCCGCATTACTGCAATCCGGAAATCCGGCGGAGATCTGGAACTGGCCTGCCGCAAAGTGGATCTGAAAGCCGGAATGCCCTTTCATCCTAAAAATATGAACGATATGGAAGAGACGGATCATACGCTGAAAACGGATCTGGTCGTGTTTGCCATCGGATCCGGCAGCGGTCGGGCTCCGGAAGAGGGAGACGGGCTGTTCCGCACCGGAGATCTGAACCATGGTCCCTCCACGGTGGTCGAGGCCATCGCTTCCGGAAAAAATACGGCCGAGCTGATCATGGAATATCTGGAAGGGATACCGGGAATTGCGCCTGAGCAGCCGCGGCGTTCCGTCAATACCCTGCCGGGAATTCTGGATGACAGTCTGTCCCTGAAAACGGAGTTCTTCGGGCGGACCATCAATTCTCCCTTTCTCCTGTCCGCGGCTCCGCCCTCGGATGGTTACGGGCAGATGAAGAAGGCTTATGAAGCCGGATGGGCCGGCGGTGTCATGAAGACCGCCTTTGACGGACTGGATATCCATATTCCCGGTGAATATATGTTTGTGCTGAACGACAGGACCTTCGGCAACGCTGACAATGTGAGCAGCCATCCGCTCGATCGTGTCTGTGATGAAATATCCCGTCTCGTCTCGGAATTTCCCGACCGTCTGACCATGGCTTCCACCGGCGGGCCGGTCACGGGTGACGATGCGGCGGACTCCGCCGTATGGCAGAGCAATACCCGCAAACTTGAGCAGGCGGGGGCTATGGGTATCGAGTACAGCCTTTCCTGTCCTCAGGGCGGGGACGGAACCAAGGGTGACATTGTCTCTCAGGATGCCGAGCTCACTGCAAAAATCGTCGATTGGGTCATGTCCGTCAGCGATGGCAGCATTCCCAAACTTTTCAAGCTCACCGGGGCTGTCACAGCCATTTATCCCATTCTCGATGCGATTCAGGGAGTCTTCAAAAAATACCCGGATAAAAAGGCCGGCGTGACTCTGGCCAATACCTTTCCCGGTATGGAATTTCGGCCGGCGGCCGGCAGCGGCTGGGAGGAGGGTGTCATAATCGGGCTCTCCGGTGAGGGGATTCTTCCCATTTCCAACCTGACTCTGGCCAATGCATCCCGTTTCAATATGGCCATTTCCGGGAATGGCGGACCCATGGATTACCGGGGCGCCGTGAACTTCCTGGCCCTCGGCGCGGAAACGGTGCAGTTCTGCAGCATTGTCATGAAGTACGGATATGGAATTATTGACGAACTGCATCAGGGCCTCCGATACTTCATGAAATCCCGGGCTTACGCAGCGGTGAAGGATGTCATCGGCGCCGCGCTGCCCGAACCTGTCACCGGGTTCATGGATCTGTCCCCCGTGAAGAAAATCTCATCCCCGAATCCGGAGCTCTGCGTCAGCTGCGGCAACTGCACACGCTGTCCCTATATGGCGATTCAGCTGGATGAAAACCGCCTTCCGCTTATCGATGCGTCCCGCTGCATCGGCTGTTCCTTCTGTACGAAGAATTGCTTCGCGGGAGCCCTGTCCATGCGGACGAGAACGGTTGAAGAACTGGCTGTAACGCCTGATTAGGAGTATTACATGACGACTGTACTGATAAAAAATGCCACGATACTGACTCTCGGTAAGCAGAACCGTGTTCTATCCGGCCACGATTGTCTGATCCGGGACGGAAAAATTGAGAAGATTGATGCAAATATTACCATAAAGGCGGACAGCACCATCAATGCTTCCGGAAAAGTGCTCATGCCGGGGATGATCAATGCCCACATGCATTTTTACAGCACCCTGGTCCGGGGCCTGGGCAAAGCCGAGCCGTCGAAGGATTTTCAGGAAGTTCTGGAACATCTGTGGTGGCGCCTCGACAAGAAACTGAGCCGGGAGGATGTGTATTATTCCACTCTGGTGATGGCGGTGGAAGCCATTCGCAAGGGAACGACCACGCTCATTGATCACCACGCCAGTCCGGGATTTGTCCGGGGAAGCCTGAATGAGATTGCCGGGGCCATAGAGCAGACCGGCCTGCGGGCATCCCTGTGCTATGAGGTGTCAGATCGGGACGGAGAGCAGATTATTGATGAGGGACTTGAGGAAAATGCCGATTTTATCCGGCGGGTCTCACGCGATGGCGGAGATCAATTCCGGGCTCTCTTCGGGCTTCATGCCTCATTCACCCTGTCGGACCGCACGCTGAAGCGGGCCGCAGATCTGGCCCGGAGCCTGAATGCAGGATTTCATGTTCACGTGGCCGAGGCCGCATCGGATCAGGCCCGGTCCCGGGAATTGTATGGAGCGGGCGTGGTGCAGCGCTTGAAGAATTTCGGTATTCTGGGTCCGGACACCATAGCTGCCCATTGCATTCATCTGTCGGATGAGGAGATGGACACGCTGGCGGAAAGCCGCACTTTCGTGGTTCATAATCCGCAGAGCAATCTCAATAATGCCGTCGGCATCGCGGATATTGTAAAGATGAATGAAAAGGGAATCCGGGTCGGGCTGGGAACGGATGCCATGACGGTGAATATGTTCGAGGAAGTGCGTGTCGCTCTCTGGGCTCAGCACCTGCTTCAGAAAAATCCCTCAGCTGCCTTTATGGATGCGGCGGGAGCCCTGTTCTTCACAAACGCGGAAATCGCCGCTCATTACTGGGGAATGCCGCTGGGAACCCTCAGCGAAGGCGGCCCGGCGGATATGACACTTCTGGATTATTGTCCTCCCACGCCTCTGAACGGAGATACGGTGCTGGGACATCTGGTCTTCGGCCTTTCGCAGGCCGTGGTCGATACGACGATCGTGGGCGGACGGATTCTGATGCAGAACCGGGACCTGAAGATCGGGATTGATGAACGAGAGATGGCGGAGCGGTCCAGAGAATCTGCACGGAAACTGTGGGACCGGTTCTGAGAATCGGGCCGGCATTGAGCTAAACACAAAAACAGCAATCGGGAAAAATAATGAATCCATATCAGAAAATTTATGACCGAGCCAGAGAATTGGAGCAGGAAACGGCTGAACTTCTGGTGGAACTGGTTTCCACACCGTCTTTTTCAGGAAAGGAAAAGGATGTGGTAGCCCTGATAAAACGCAGGATGGAAGCAGACGGTTTTGACGAAGTGCGGATTGACGGGCTGGGAAATGTCATCGGCCGCATCGGATCCGGCCCGCGGGTTCTGGCCTTTGATGCCCATATTGACACGGTCTATCCCGGGGACGCATCCCTGTGGAAGGACGATCCATTCAAAGGGTTTATCCGCGATGGCCTGGTGCATGGCCGGGGAACGGTGGATCAGAAGGGCGGGATGGCCTCCATGATCACCGCAGCGAAGATTATCAGGGAATTGGATCTGAATAAGGAATTCACCCTCTATTTCACCGGGACGGTCATGGAAGAGGACTGCGACGGCCTCTGCTGGAATTATCTCATCAATGAAGAGAACATTCGTCCGGAAATGACGGTGATTACCGAGCCCACAAATCTGAATATTTACCGCGGACACCGGGGACGAATGGAGATGTCCGTTGAAATGAAGGGCCTGAGCTGTCACGCCTCAGCTCCGGAACGGGGTGACAATGCCATTTATAAATTATCACGGATCGCTCTGGAGATAGAAAAGCTGCATGACCGGCTGAAGGACGATCCCTTCCTCGGGAAAGGCAGTATCGCCGTGACACAGTTCTTTTTTGAAGGACCCAGCCAGTGTGCGGTTCCGGATGCGGCTAAAATTATGCTGGACCGGCGGCTGACAGCCGGTGAAACGAAGGAATCGGCCGTGGCGGAAGTTCGTGACGCAGCGGCCCGGGCGGGATATCCGGATGCGGCTGTGGCCGTGCTGAATTATGCGGAACCTGCCTACACGGGCCTGGTCTATAAAATGGAAAAATATTATCCCACCTGGGTGACGGAAAAGGACAGCAGCTATGTACAGTCCGCCATCCGGGCATTCAGGGGAATTCTGGACAGGGACCCGCTGGTGGATAAATGGACTTTCAGTACCAACGGGATTGCCATTGCCGGACTGCATGGCATACCCTGTATCGGTTTCGGGCCGGGGAATGAAGTTTATGCCCATGCACCCAACGAAAGCACTCCGGTGGAACATTTATCGGTTGCCGCGGCGTTTTATGCCGCTCTGGTCGCCGATTTGAACGGCTTGAAGAGCGTATAGACAGGACCGGTGGAATGATTCCTTTTCAGTATCGCTGTTCGGAATGCGGCAGAAAATTTGAACGAAATACGGTTCGCTATCTCTGTCCGGACTGCAGCCGGGACTACCGGCCGGGCATGCCGCTGAAAGGCGTATTGCTGGTGGAATTTGATTATGAGCGCCTGAGGGATGAATTCGACAGAAAGAATCCGGACTGGTCTCTGTTCCTGCCGGTTGAGAAGGAGTATTTTCCCGGCCTGCCTGTGGGTGCTACACCCTTTCACGCTGTTCCGAGGCTTTTTGGTGATCGGGCCTGTCCGAATGTCTGGCTGAAGAATGACGGACTGAATCCCAGCGGCAGTCTCAAGGACAGGGCATCGTGGCTGATGGTGGCGGAAGCGAAGCGTCTTGGTGAAAAAGTGGTTACCGCGGCCAGTACGGGAAATGCCGGCTCGGCCCTGGCGGCCATCTGTGCTGCCGAGGGTCTGAC
Organism: Fidelibacterota bacterium; assembly: GCA_046735395.1. Classification (GTDB taxonomy): domain Bacteria; phylum Fidelibacterota; class Fidelibacteria; order Fidelibacterales; family DSDE01; genus JBJKQR01. The sequence continues at coordinate 5,666 of JBJKQR010000032.1, forward strand.
CGCCCGTCTCTTTGTACCGGCATCGGCTCCGGCGGCTAAACTGCTTCAGAGCCGTCTCTACGGCGCCGACCTTGTGGAGGTTCAGGGAACCTATGATGATGCCTTCCGTCTGTCTCTGGAAGATACGGCGCTGCACGGCGGGCTGAACCGGAATACGGCTTACCATCCTCTCACCATCGAGGGAAAGAAGACAGCCGGACTGGAAATATTTGCCGCGAATACCTTCCATGTGCCGGATGTGATCTTTGTTCCCGTCGGTGACGGCGTGATTCTCGCCGGGATCTGGAAAGGGTTTTATGATTTGATGAAATGTGGCATCAGCGGGAGCATGCCACGTCTGATCGGCGTACAGGCCGACTCGTCGGATGCCATTGCAAACTGGCTGGCGACGGGACGTTACCGGGATGCGGCGGATCCTGCGACCCTCGCGGATTCCATCTCGGTGCGCTGTCCGAGCAATGCGCGGCTGGCTGTGGATATTCTGCAGCAGGACGGAAATGATGCCATAACCGTATCGGATGAGGAAATCAGTGATGCCCAGCTGCTGCTTGCCCGTCGGTCGGGTGTCTTTGCCGAACCTGCCGCTGCAGCGGCTGTGGCCGGAATGAAAAAAGCGATCGGGCAGGCAATGGTGGACCGGGATGAACAGGCGGTTCTGCTGATAACCGGGAATGGCCTGAAGGATGTGGATGGCGCGCGCAGAAGTTTAAAGGCCCGCAGTTTGGGCTATGAGGAAAACTGAGAGGTGTACTCATGACTGAATTGCTGATTACACATGGCCGGATCTGGACTCCGAACGGATTTCAGCTCCTGGATATTTTTATTCGGGACGAGCAGATCAGTCAGATTGCAGCACCCGGAACACTGAAGGGGTCACCCGAAAATACGGTGGATGCGGAGGGGTACCGGATCCTTCCGGGATTTATGGATATGCATGTTCATATCGACGACAGTATCGCCGGATTTGAGCTGGCGGATTCCTGGAACAGCGCGTCTGAACTGGCCCTGCTGAACGGAATTACTACCCTGGGGAGTTTTGTGACGCAGAGCGGGGGTGAGACTCTCGGAACCGGTCTCGGCCGCAGCAGGAAACGCGCAGCGGGACACAGCCACTGTGATTATTTTTTTCATGTGACACCTACCGGTGAGCCTGATCAGATTCAGAAAGATTTACAGATGCTTGGGGACGAGGGGATTCACACTCTCAAGCTGTATAGTACCTATCGTGAAGCCGGGATTTTTTCAGATTATGAGCGTATTGACGCCATTGCCGCCCTCGCGGCGGAGAGTGGTTTCCGGGTTCTGGTTCATTGCGAGGATGATGAGGAAATTCATGGCCTGAAGCGGGATCATCCCTGTCCAGAAGGTCCTGACTGCTATCCTCTGCTTCGGCCGGAAAGCTCGGAAATCCGGGCTGTCCGAGCGGTCATCGACATCGCGGAAAACCGTGGTGCCCGCTTTCATATCGTCCACGTGTCCACAGACCTGGCCGCCGACCTGCTGATCCGGGCCTCGGAACATCTGGATATCACGTTTGAAACCGCTCCTCAGTATCTGATGCTGAACAGCCGGAATCTGGGGGGTGAGGCCGGACATCATTTTCTGTGTACTCCTCCGCTTCGCCATGAAACTACCCGGAAACGGCTGTATGACCTGGCGAAATCCGGCCGTATTCCCATATTTGCAACCGATCACTGCGCATTTTCACTGAAAGATAAAGACATGAACCGGAAAAACTGGGAACGGGTTCCCAGCGGAATAGCCGGACTGGGTGCGCTGGTGCCGGCAGTTTCTACGCTGGCCGGCGAGACTTTTTCGGAGGAAAAGCTGGCTTTTCTGGCAGAACATCTGAGTAAGAATCCGGCAGCTGCCATGGGATTAGCCCAAAAGGGAAAAATACAGCCGGGCTGCGATGCGGACCTGGTTTTTATTAAAGCGGCTGAGACGCCCCGCCCTGTCCGCAGCAGCCTGAGTGACAGTCCGGAACCCTATCCGGACCTGACATCGGATCTGAACATATCCCGTGTATTCCTTCGCGGCCGATGCGTGGTGAAGGATGGAGAATTGATACCCGGCCAGAACGCGGAAGGACGGGAAGTACGATCAGAGAGGTTGAAAGGATGAGTTCAGTGGAAACAGCATCTCCAGCGAGGAATGACGCGGTCGCCAAGGTAACGGGCCGCGCAAAATATGCTGATGATCTGAAATTTTACGGAATGCTCCATGCCGTACCGGTTTATACGGATGAGGTGCATGCCCGCATTCTTGAGATTGATGCGGAAAAAGCTATACAGGCGCCGGGTGTGATCCGGGTTATTTGTGCGCGTGATATTCCCGGAGCGCAGAAATACGGACAGATTCAGCAGGATTATGCTCTGCTCGCGTCCGACCGGATTCGCATGCATGGGGATGTGGTGGCGCTCGTCGTGGCCGAGACACGGGAACAGGCTCTGGCTGCCCTTCTTCTGATTGATGTGAAAACCGAAGCGTTGCCGCTGCTGACCGATCCGGAAGAGGCCCGGAAGGACCGGATTCTGATCCATGAGGACAAGGGAAGCAATATAGTGGTCCACCATAAGATCCGGCGCGGCGATCCGGGCCATGATCTTGAGGCGAGTGACATTATTTTGGAACGGGATTACAGCACCCAGCGCATCGAACATGCCTACATGGAGCCGGAATCTGCCGTGGCTGTACCGCGGGATGATGGTGTCATGGAAATATACGGATCCGTGCAGCATCCCTTTACCGCCCGTCGTTTCACCGCTGCCATCCTGGGGCGGAAACTGAATGATGTGGAGATCCGCGGTATATACAGCGGCGGGGGCTTCGGCGGAAAGGATGATACCGCATCCATTGTCTGTGCCCGGGCCGCATTGGCCGCTCAGCTCTGCGGACGGCCGGTCAAACTCACCTACGACCGGGAGTGGAGTATGCGGGAGAGCTATAAACGCCATCCCTATACATTGAAATACCGGATGGGACTCAGCCGGGACGGTCATATCCGCGCGGTTGAGGTGGACATGCTGGCCGATGCCGGTGCCTATGCGTCCATGACGCCCTTTGTATTGTGGCGGTCAACGGTTCAGTGCTGCGGGCCTTATCGTGTTCCCTCCGTGAGGGCCGATGTGCGCGGGGTTCATACCAATAATGTTTTTACCGGTGCCATGCGCGGTTTCGGATCTCCCCAGGTGAATTTTGCCGTGGAGCAGCTTGTGGAGGAGGCGGCCGAGACCCTGGGCATGAATGAACTGGAATTCCGGCGGCTTAATATGCTGCGTCAGGGAGATGAAAGTATTACAGGACAGATTCTGGATGGGCATACGGTGGCTCTGGAACAGGTTCTGGATAAAATCGTCCGGGGCTTTGATTATGAGGAAAAAGTTCGGAAATCCTCCTTCGGAAACGGTGATGGGGAAGAAATGTACGGTGCCGGGCTGGCTCTGAGTTATCGGGGAATGAGTCTGGGAGCCGAAGGGATGGATTTTGTCACGGCCATCATCAATGTGCAGTTTGACGGATCCATCCTCATTGAGGTGGGTGTTCATGAGAACGGACAGGGCGCGGAGACGGCGATGATCAGCATTGTGGAAAAGGAACTGGGCGTGAGCCGGTCCCGGATCCGCTACAACCGGCTGTCCACTTCCGTGATTCCCGACGGGGGCGCAACGGTGGCATCCCGGGCCACGCTCATGGGGGGCGGTGCGGCAGCCATTGCCGCCCGGAATCTGAAAGAACTCATATACCGGACCTTGTCCGATCGTTTTTACTGCTCCTTTGAACAGATGGAATTCCGGGGTGACAGGATTTATTTCGGTTCTGAATCCCTGTCCTTCGATGAGATGGTGGAGGAGATGTATCTGCACCAGACTCATCCCTACGCCACCGGAACCTTTCAGGCGCCCAAAGTGGACTGGGATGAGGAAAGCGGCCGGGGCAACGCATATTTCACCTGGGTGTACGGCTGCCAGGCCGTCGAGCTGACCGTGAACCGGAAAACGGGGAAGATTACCCTGCTGAATGCCTTGGCGGCTCATGATATCGGGGAAGTGATACACCGTGACATGCTGCTGGGGCAGATTTACGGCGGAATGGTTATGGGCATGGGATATGCGCTGAAGGAAGATCTCAGGTCCGAAGACGGAAAAGTGAAGGATCTGAATCTGAATACCTACCGTCTCATGAGGGCGAAGGACATTCCTGATATGGATACGCTGCTGGTCACAAACCACGATCCCCTGTCCCCGACGGGGGCGAAGGGAATCGGAGAACCGGCGCTGGAGATCACGGCTCCGGCCATTGCCAACGCCGTCTACAGGGCAACGGGACAGCGGCTGCGCTCTCTGCCGCTGAAGGTGGAGCTGCGCAGATGACAATAATAATTAATGGAAAAAACTATCACCCTGATGAAATTCAGCAGGAAAAACTGCTGATGGAATATCTTCGTGAAGATCTGGATCTGACGGGAACGAAAAACGGCTGCGGCATCGGCGTCTGCGGATCCTGCACCGTCCTCATCGAAGGCAAGGCCCGGAAAGCCTGCGCAACGAAAGTCCGGGACTGCCTCGATCAGACGGTTCTGACCATTGAGGGTATGGAGAGTGCGGACGGCCGCCTGCATCCTCTGCAGCAGGCATTTATTGATGCCGGGGCTATCCAGTGCGGTTTCTGTACGCCGGGAATGGTGCTGACGGGACATGCTCTGCTGCTGGCCCGGCCCGATGCCGGCCGGGATGAGATAAAAAAGGCTCTGAACCCGGTGCTCTGCCGCTGCACCGGCTACCGGCAGATCATTGATGCCGTTGAGAGTGCAAAGCCTTTCTACAAGGTGAAGAATAACCAGGATTAGAAAAACACGTTACAGGGGCTGAGACAGCCCGGGAGAAACGCAGAATATGAATCAGAAACTCAGTGGTAAAATTTCCAGGCTCGAAGCGCTGAATCCGTCTATGCAGAATCAGGATTACCTTCTGACCTGGCAGAAAAAGGAACAGGAAATCAAGAGTCTGCTGCTGACCGCGGAAATTCTCATGGACATGCATAAAGCAGGGAATAGCACGCGTATCTTCAATTCCGGCCTGGCTATTTCCATTTTCCGGGACAACAGCACCCGCACGCGCTTTTCCTATGCGTCTGCCGTAAATCTGCTGGGCCTGGGACTCTCCGAGCTGGATGAGGAAAAATCCCAGGTCGCCCATGGGGAAACGGTGATGGAAACGGCCAACATGATCAGTTTTCTCACCGAGGCCATCGGTATCCGGGATGACATGTATCTGGGTGAAGGGAATTCCTATATGGAAAAAATGATTGAAGCCGTCACCTTCGGCTATGATCAGGGAATTCTCCATCAGAAGCCGACCATCGTCAATCTGCAGAGCGACATCGATCATCCGACGCAGACGCTGGCGGATCTGAGCAAACTCAGCCTGCATTTCGGGGGACTTGAGAATCTTCGCGGAAAAAAACTGGCCATGTCCTGGGCCTATTCCCCGTCCTATGGAAAACCCCTGTCCGTACCGCAGGGAATCATCGGCCTCATGACCCGTTTCGGCATGGAAGTGACGCTGGCCTATCCGGAAGGCTACGACCTGCTGCCTGACGTAACAGCCATCGCTGAGAAGAATGCGGAAGAGAGCGGCGGACAATTTCGGGTGACCTCGTCCATGGCGGATGCCTTTAAGGACGCGGATGTGGTCTATCCCAAATCCTGGGCGCCCTTTCAGGTCATGGAACGCCGGACCGAGCTGCTCAAGAAGAAAGACCGGAGCGGACTGGTTGATCTGGAGCGGGAATGCCTGGATTCCAATGCCCGCTATACGGACTGGGAATGCAATGAAGATATGATGGCCCTGACCCGGAACGGATCCGCACTCTACCAGCACTGCCTGCCGGCTGACATCAGCGGTGTGAGCTGTGAGACCGGTGAAGTGTCTGCAAATGTATTCAATCGTTACAAGGTGGATACCTATCAGCAGGCCGGCTACAAGCCCTTTATCATCGCGGCCATGATTTTCCTGTCAAAGGTGAAAAATCCGGCTGCCACACTGAAGGAACTTCTTAAAAAATAGAAAATACTGCGCGATTTGCAGCATTATGATGAATGGAGAATTGAATTGAATACTGAACAGATTTTAGCCAATACGGTGCAGAGATGCCGTGAACGGAACATTATCATTCCCACCTATAAACAGATGAGAAATCCGGATCTGATCCCGGAGGCCATCGTCGCCCGGCTGAAGAAGCTGGGGCTATGGGATCTTTCCTCCGAAAACCTTTTCCGCATCACCTGGAAAAATGAGGCGGTTCCCTTTGGCGGGGGCTTCGGGGATGTGAATTATCTCGAACTGCCGCCGGAGCTGACCGGTGTGAAGGCCCGCATCGTCATGCTGGTTGGAAAATATTTTCCCACCGGAGCTCACAAGGTGGGCGCCACCTTCGGCCCGTTGGTGGAAAAACTGATCAGCGGCAGGTTTGACCCCACGCGTCAGAAGGCGCTGTGGCCCAGTACGGGAAATTACTGCCGCGGCGGCGCCTATGACAGCTATCTCCTCGGCTGTGAATCCATTGCCGTGCTGCCGGAAGGCATGAGCCGCGAACGCTTTGACTGGCTGAAGAAGGTGGGTGCGGAAATCCATGCCACCGCCGGAAGTGAAAGCAATGTGAAGGAAATCTATGACAAGGTCAAGGAGCTCCTGGCTGAACGCGGCGATGAAATCGTGAATCTGAATCAGTTTGAGGAATTTGGAAATCCCATGTGGCATTTTGCCGTGACCGGACCGGCCATGGAGGAGGTCTTTCACAAAATCGGCGGAGAGGACAGCCGGCTCAGCGGCCTGTTCCTGACTCAGGGATCTGCCGGAACTCTGGGAAGCGGCGATTATCTCCGTACGCGTTTTCCCTCCATGAAAATCGCTGCCGGTGAGGCCGCCCAGTGTCCAACGCTGCTGTATAACGGTTACGGGGCCCACCGGATCGAGGGCATCGGCGACAAGCATGTGCCCTGGGTTCATAATATCCGCAATATGGATATGGTCATTGCACTGGATGATACTCCGAATATCCGTATCATGCGCCTGTTCAATGAGGAGGCAGGACATGCCCTGCTGAAAAAATCCGGTGTGGATCCGCAGTTGGTGGACAGACTGAACCTGCTGGGCATTTCCGGTATCGCCAATATGATGGGGGCCATCAAGATGGCCAAATATTATGAAATGACGGAAAAGGATGTGATCTTTACGGTGGGCACGGATTCCATGGAAATGTACGGAAGCCGGCTTCAGGAGGAACGGGATGCGCACGGACGCTTTACGGAAACCGATGCGGCCGTATCTCTGGACGCGGATCTGATGGGCCTGGGCCTGGATAATATGATCGAAATGTCCTATTACGATAAAAAACGTATGCATAATCTGAAATATTTCACCTGGATTGAGCAGCAGGGCAAGACGGTTGAGGAGCTGGACCGTCAGTGGTATGACGACAGTTACTGGAGTGACCGCTATGCCCAGGTTGATGAATGGGATGCGAAAATCGAGGAATTCAACGAACGGACAGGACTGCTGAAAGCGCTGTGAGGCCGGCAATTATTCTGGCTGCCGGACGGGGTGAGCGCTGGGGAGGCCCCAAGCTCTTTGCCCGCTGGAAGGGCCGGAATTTCCTCGAAATGATCCTGGAAAAAGTAGCTGCCGCGGACCTGAGCCCCCGGGCTGTCGTCGTGGCTGAAGAATCACTGGCCCGGATTCACGAATTGCCGCCGGGCCCGGAATATGTGGTGAATCCCCAACCTGAAAAGGGTATGATCTCAAGTATTCTCAGCGGATCCCGGGCCTTCCCGGACTGTGACGGCATCTATCTGCTTCCTGTGGATATTCCGTTTTTTCAGGCTGATACGCTGATCCGGCTTTCCGGCCGGGTTGCGGCCGATCCGGGCGCGGTTCATCTGCCCGTGTACGGGAATCGGGGCGGCCATCCCCTGTGGATACCGAACAGCCTGTTCCCCTTTCTGCCCGCAGAGGATGTGGACGGAGGCCTGCGGCGAATTATTGACAGATCCGGCCTGCAGGTCCGGACTCTCGCTGTGGAGGATGAAGGGATTCTGATGAATATGAATATGCCGGATAAAGATGGATACGCCGAATAATGGATGTAACAATACAGCGGGGCGCAGTCCTCGACTATGCTGAAAAACTGCTGGCCGCGTTTCAGCCGGACGGTCCGGGTGCGATTCTGGGAATATTCCGGGCTAAGGATGAACCGCTCATCGTACACCGTGGTCTGGCGAAGCTCGGAACCGGAGAAAAGATAAATAATTCAACGCGTTTCCGTCTGGCTTCGGTGACCAAACCCTTTACGGCAACGGCGATTCTGCAGCTGACAGATGCGGGAAAACTGACCCTGGACACGGATCTGGCCAGTCTCTTTCCCTTTGCGCCGCACTGGCGGGATATTCGCATTCTTCATCTTCTGGACCACAGTTCGGGGCTGCCGGATTATGAAGATCTGCTGCGGCCGACTCGTCGTCATCCCATCAGTGACCGGGGTGTGCTGCGGCTTCTGTCCCGGCAGACGGCACGAAAATCCGATCCGGGGACACATTGGTCCTACAATAACGGCGCCTATTGCATTCTCAAGGAAATTATCGAAAAGGTATCGGGACAATCTGTTGCGGAGTATATGGCCGGCCACATATTCGGGCCGCTGAGAATGACGGAGACGGTCATGGCCAATCGTACCCGCACCCGAATTCCGCACCGGGCCTATGGATATGCCCGGAATCAGAACAGGAATACCTTCATTTTCAGTGATCAGAATCTGACCAGTGCGACTCAGGGTGACGGCAGTCTGTACTCGACGGCGTCGGACCTGGGAATCTGGGCGCGGGAATCATCCCGGCTTCTGTCTCCGGTTTTGCAGGCTCTGGCCCGTACTCCGCGGTTCAGTGCGGAAAATCCGGATGAATATTACGGACTGGGCCTGAGACTGAAAAAGCTGAACGGCTATTCCGTCGTCTATCATACGGGCTGGTCCGTCGGTTTTCGCAGCTGTATCTATTCCATTCCCGAAAAAGATCTCAGCATTGCGTATCTGTCAAATCTGGATGAGGGTGAAGGACAGTATTATGCAGAGCGAATGGCCCGCTTTATTCTGTCCGGCCCTGAAAAGGCTTAATAAATATTTTTGAATATCAGTACGGCGTCTTATCTGTTTTTTCCAGCCACAGCCGGAAGGGGCGGACGGCATCCTTCCCGATTGAGCGGATTTTCAGGTTCCGCTGCTCCGCTGTCCTGTCAAGCTCTTCATAAATGAATTCATCATCAAAACCGGCTGCTGCCGCGTCGTAGCGTGTCGCTCCGTACCAGAGCGCGTCCAGCCTGGCCCAGTAAACGGCGCCGAGACACATGGGACAGGGTTCGCAGCTGCTGTAGATTTCACAGCCGCTCAGATCGAAGGTCTGCAGAGTCCGGCAGGCGTCACGGATGGCCATGACTTCGGCGTGGGCCGTCGGGTCATTTCCTGCTGTCACGCGGTTCTGCCCCCGGCCGACGATGATTCCGTCCCTGACCACCACTGCGCCGAAAGGCCCGCCTTCATTATCAATATTTTTGCAGGCCAGTTCAATGGCCGTTTCCATAAAATCCTGAGACATCGTTTATCTCTTCCTTTCCGATCGCCGGATTATGTACTCTGTTTTGGTCACCGATCAGTAAGATACAAAATTCCTGAAGTGATGACAAAGAAAAGCTTATGAAGGAAGGAGCCAGGAGGCAGGATCCAGGAGGCAGGCCCGTCTACGTTTCGCTTCGCTCAGCTACGACGCGGCAGGTGAGTAGCGAGTAGCCCGTGCCCGTCTTCGTACTCCTTCGCCGCCCGTCAGCGGCTTCGGAGCACTTCGACGCGGCAAGAAAGAAGCTGGAAGCCGGAAGTTTGAAGCTTGCGTCGCCGGTTCCCGGCTCCTGAAACAGCCGTTCAAGAATACAAGTTAATATTCCCGAGACTGTCGGCTTTCACAGCAGGGCAGCTTCTCGTTTCTTCCTTACTCTACCACTTTACTACTCTACCGCTCTACAATTCTACGATTCAATTTTTTCCCATGTACGCAAACACGCGTCCGTATGAACGCCCGAGTCTGATTATCCGGGAAGGAGTTGCTGCAGGTATTTTCCGGTTCTGTATAAATTATTTGTTCCTTTCTTTTTTTTTTATATATTGAACTGATTTTATTTTATAGAAAGGTTCTGATATGCGAAAAGCCACAATCCTTCTGATTGCTATGCTGTCCATTCTGTCGGCGGCGGAAAAGCCGGCCGGATCACGATCCAAGTCGTTCAGCGATGTGTCATATTCTCAATTCTCAGCAAACCGGATCCGGGATTTTATCGTGAATAACGGTCAGTATGTTTCAACCTGGGTAACAGGCGATGCCGGCATGACCTGGCCGGACGGGTGGACTAACTGCCTCGGGTTCGCGCAGGGCATCTGGCTGATCGGAAAGGCGGAGAATGAAAAATTGTATTCTGCGTGCGTGGAATTTACGTCCGAAAATAAACCTGGGAGGATTCTGGACAACAGGAAGCCGGACGATCCGTCTCTGCCAAAATACAAAGTATATTCCATCGGGAAAAATTATGGGCCTGAGGATTATGATGCCTGGCCGGTGGCCGACGGTGCTCCGGTGGATGAAAACGGACATCCGCTGCTGCTGGGGTCGCAGACACATTGGTTCGTCTGCAATGATGCCGATACGAACGGCCACGCGGACCTGTGGAAAACGGATCCTGTTGGTGTGGAGTCGCAGTATACACTATTCGGCATCGACAGTGTGCCGGGCCTGGAAAATACGATGTTTGTCAGACTGCGGATGATTCATAAGGGAACGGTGCCGCTGCAGGAAGCCTATCTGGGATTCTGGAACGACGATGATCTCGGAGACGCAAATGATGATTTTGTCGGAATTGATACAAGCCGTCAGCTGGCCTACTTTTATAACGGATATCCGACGGATGGGGATTTTGGTTCAAAGATTCCGGCTGTGGGGCTGCTGCTGCTGCAGGGACCGATTGTGCCGGCAGCCGGTGAGACCGCAAGGGTCTCAGGCAAAATAATTCCGGATTGCAGGAATTTACCGATTACATCCTTTCAGAAATATCTCGGAGGTAGTCCTGTGTTCGGTGACCCGATGACGGTGGATGAAGCTTTTAACAACCTTCAGGGACTGACAAAAAGTGCGTGGGCATTTAGTGATCCGAACGGCGTCCCGCGAACCATCATGTATCCGGGCGATCCGGTAAGCGGAATCGGCTGGACAGCACGGGATGATGTTACTCCACAGGATCACCGCAGCATTACCGGGGTGGGTCCCTTCAGCTTCGTCCCGGGTGATACGCAGGAGGTTGTGTTTGCAGTGGTCGTGGGCCGTGGCGTGGACAATCTCACTGGAATTAGCTCCCTGCGCAGAACCTGCGACATCATCAGGCCGGTTTATGAGAGCAATTTTACGGATATGGAATTGCCGGTGAATATGTTTCATACACCGGAATTCTGTGAAGAAAAGACGGGCGCCGGGCATATTCAGGTTTCGGTGCGGCCGGGCAGGAGTGCGGATCTTGCCGGATATGCGGGAACTGTCCACTATAGTCTGAGTCCGGATGGCCCGGTCAGTGAATCTGAAGTCCTGACCGTCAGCGGAATGGATACGGATGGGAGAAGCCTGCTGTATTCAGCGGATATTCCCACCGGCGGAAAGGAAGATACGATTCGCTACTGTTTTGTCTTCAGCGGAAACGGCCAGGACTTCGCCTATCCGATAGCTGCGCCGGATGTCTGGTTTGAAACCATCATCGGCCCTGATCAGACGGCTCCGGACCTGGTGACGGCTGAAACAAATCCACGGACCGCCATTTTTACCGATAGATCAATGTCGGTAAACGGCTCCTTTACCTATGATGACCGTTCGCCTCTGGCCGATATCCGTTTGCAGGAAAAAATTAATGACGGGGAGTGGACGGACATCGGTGACAGTGTCGTGTATTCATGCCGGAAATTGTCCATTTTTGACCACATCGAAAGCGCCATAGAAGTAGTGTGGAAGGGAAATATCCGTCTGAACGGGTGTACACGGGGTGATATCATTTCATACCGTATTGCTGTCTCAGATTCCACACTGGCTGAAAATATCAGTTATACAGACCCACAGCAGATCATGATTTCCAAACAAGAGGATATCGGAGATTTCACAAATATTTATCCGGGAGATGACAGCACCTACCCGCGAGAGTGGATTCTGGAAGGCTGGAAATACCAGGGCTTTGGGGTGACGGGTCCCTGGTGGTGCGGTGCTGTCTGTGATACGGGTTATCTGTCTTATGGAGAAAATCTGAATACCAAACTGAGCTATTTCCGGGCCTTGCCGACGGGAATGCATGACCGGTTGGATTTACAGGTATTTCATTATGGAAAAATCAACCTGAATGACACCGGTTTTGTTGAGTTGAGTGAAGACTCAAGTACCTGGAAAAGCGTATATTCTGTAACGCATTGTTCTATTCCCTGGGGGACATGGACCACGATTTCGGTGACTGACTATACGGATGCGGACAGTGTGTGGCTGCGCTTTCGGTTCAGCTCGGATGATTCCACAGAATCCGGCTCTGCGACGTGGTCAATAAACCGTGTTCGGGTGGTTGTCGACTCGACGATTAGCTCTGTCGCTGAATTGAACAGGCCGGAAAATTTCAGGCTGTATCAGAATTTTCCCAATCCCTTCAACCCGGAAACGACCCTCAGTTATGATCTTCCCCGAAGTTCTGATGTATCGGTCCGGATCTATGATCTGTCCGGGCGTGAAGTCCGGAACTGGACAATGGCCCATCAGATTCAGGGCCACTATGAAATCATCTGGAACGGAAGCGATAACAGCGGGGCAAAGGTGTCGTCCGGTCTGTATTTTTACCGGATCCGTGCCGGACAGTTCAGCGAAACGAAAAAGATGATTTTTCTGAAATAGATTTCAGGGTTTCCGGGCCGGCTGCGGAATATGCCGGTAAATTCATGTTCAGTGATGGAGATTTTTCTGATCTTCAGGTTTTCCTGTTTGTTTTGATTGCAGAAATAAAGTGTTAACTTTGAACGGCCATTGCAGGGCGGGCGGCACCGCGTCATGATTTAAACAGAAAACGGAGCGTGCAGATGAATAAGGCCGGATTTTATGGCAGAGTGGAGCAGATGCTGGCTGCCGGCAGAACGCTGAGATTCTGCCTGGTTGTCGAAAATCATGGTTCATCTCCGGGCCGGGCCGGGTTTGCCATGGCGATGGATGAACGTGGAGATTTTTTCGGCAGTATCGGTGGCGGGTCAATGGAGCACGATATTCTGGAGGAAATGAAAGGGGATGGCTTTCAGACCGGTTACCGTCATCTGCGTCACAGCACGGACGGTGCGGCTGACAGCACCGGCATGCTCTGCAGCGGGGATCAGGGACTCATATTCTGCGAACTGAATGAAGCGCACCTGAATACATTCCGTGAGCTGCGGCAGGCCTTCAGTTCCCATGTTCCCGGCTGTCTGCATATTCATTCCTCAGGGCAGCTGCGCTTTGAAACGGAAACAGTCTCCGGGCCGCGCATCCGCTTTTCCCGGACGGATCAGGATTGGGACTATCACGAACGCATGGGCGCGGTGGATCCGGTGGCCATTATCGGGGCAGGACATGTGGGACAGGCGCTGTGCCGGATCCTGAAATCCCTCGATTTTTACTGTATTCTGCTGGATGACCGCCCGGACATGATCGCCGGGGCTGAAAATGACGGAAGCGCCCACGAATCGCGGGTAGTGAATTACGACCGGATAGCTGATGAAACGGGGTTTCCCGATGCGGATCTGAGTGTGGTCATCATGACGCATAACCACAGCGGGGATGAAAAAGTGCTTGCCCGGTTTGCCGGACGGCCCTTTCGCTATCTGGGTATGATGGGTTCGCCGGCCAAAGTGGCGCGTGTCTATAAAAATCTGCGTGACAACGGAATCCGTAAGGAAGATCTGGAGGCCGTTCATGCTCCCATCGGAGTGCCCATCTTCAGCGAAACGCCGGAGGAGATCGCCGTGTCCATATCTGCGGAGCTGATCCGTGTCCGGCATGAATCGGAACGAAGATGAAGGGGACGGGACCACGAGTCCGCTTTGTCAGATAATTTTATAAGGATGATATAATGACGAAACTGTTACTTTCTCTCCTGTCGTTTTCTCTGCTGTTTGCGGAGGCTGGCATGTATCCGCTCAGTGATATAGGGCGCCTGGATCTGAAAACGGAAGGACTGGTCATGCCGGCCGACAGCATTTTCAATGCCGGCGATGAAAGCCTAGTGAATGCCATTGTCAAGGTGAACGGCTGTACCGGATCCTTTGTCTCCGCGGATGGGCTCATCCTGACCAATCACCATTGCGCCTACCGGGCCGTGCAGACGGTGAGCACGCCGGAACATAATTATCTGGATGAGGGCTTTTCGGCCGCTGTGCAGAGTCAGGAGCTTCCGGCCAAAGGCTATCAGGTGCGCATCACCCTGTCCTGGGAGGATGTTTCCGACTCCGTTCTTTCGGCTGTAAATCCGGATATGTCACCGTATGACCGCAGCAAAGCCCAGGAAAAACGGATCAAGGAACTGGTCCGGGATGCGGAAAAGGCCCACCCCGGGAAACGGGCAGAGATTTCGGAGATGTTTCAGGGAAAAAGTTATTATCTCTTTATCTACGATTATCTGAAAGATGTGCGGCTGGTCTATGTCCCGCCCGTGTCCATCGGTAATTTCGGCGGGGAGGAGGACAACTGGATGTGGCCGCGGCATACGGGGGACTTTTCCTTTCTGCGGGCCTACACCGGCCCGGATGGCCAGCCGGCGGATCCCTCTCCTGAAAACATTCCCTACCATCCCACCCGTCATCTTCAGATCCGGCCGGATGCGGTGCAGGAAAATGAATTTGTCTTCATTGTGGGATATCCGGGACGAACCTACCGGAACATGCCTGCTTCCTATCTCGATTTTACTGTTTCGGTGCAGATGCCCTTTATCCGGGATCTCTATGTGGATCAGAACCGGATCATGGAGCGGATTTCGGATGAATCCACGGAAAAGCGTCTGAAACTGGCGTCGCGGATCAAGGGCCGTTCCAATGTTCTGAAGAATTATTCCGGGAAGCTGGAAGGCCTGGCCCGCATTGACCTGGCGGCACAGTGGCAGGAACGGGACCGGCAGCTGCCCTCCGTGTCCGCTGATTCCACTGGCTGTCGGCAGGTTCTGGACAGCCTGGCGAATTATTATGATGAACGCAGCCGGAATTATATCCCTGAAAATCTTCTTTCGAGAATGGTATCGAATGTGACGGCTGCGGATGCGGCCTACACTGTGTATGAATACAGCCGGGAGCGCCGAAAGGATGATCTGGAACGCAAAGCACCCTATATGGACCGGAACTGGGACCGGACCCGGGAAAATATGCTGCTGAACGTGGACGATGCGGTTTCGGAGGCGGATGTGGCCCTTCTTCAGGATCTGATCGAAAAATACAGGTCAGCCCTGACGTCCGATCCTGTCCTTGAACGGTTTTTTCCGCGCTATCTGAGCGGAGACAAGCTGAAAAAGCGTATTGAAAAATTGGTGAGCCGCAGTGAGTTTACGCGTCGTGAACAGGTTGAAAAATATCTGAATCTGTCCACGGAGGACCTGGAAAAAAGTTCGGATCCGCTGCTGCGTTTTGCCATCGCCCTGTATCCGATGCTTCAGGATATGGACAAGGCGGGGAAAATCCGCCGGGCAAAACTGGATGTCTATATGGCGGCCTATGTGGATATGCGGCAAAAGGCGGATGGACGGAGCTTTATTCCAGATGCAAATTCCACGCTGAGACTGAGTTTTGGCCGGGTGGAAGGTTATTCGCCCCGGGACGCCATCTGGAGCCGGCCCATTTCCACGGTTCGGGGCCTGGTTGAAAAGGACCGGGGAGAAGATCCCTTCCAGCTGCCGGATAAAATCCGCCAGGCCGTGAAACAGAATCCGGAACTGTCCGGAAGGGCCGTGGACGTGCTCTACAGCACCGATACCAGCGGCGGGAATTCCGGGAGCCCGGTGATGGACAGCCGGGGCCGTCTGGTAGCCCTGAATTTTGACCGCTGCTACGAAGCCACCATCAATGATTTTGCCTGGAATCATCTCTACAGCCGGTCCATCGGTGTAAATGTCCGGTATATTCTATGGATTATTCAACTGTATAATAATAATGAGGCATTGCTGCGGGAACTGGGCGTGTAAAAGGCAGGTCCGTCTTCGCTTCGCTTCGACAGTATCGAGTAACGAGTAACGAGTAGCGAGTAATGAGTAGCCCGTCTTCGTTTCGCTACGACGCGGCAGGCGAGTAGCCCGTCTTCGTTTCGCTACAACGCGGCAAGCATGAAGCTGGAAGCTGGAAGTTTGAAGCTTGCGTCGCCGGTTTCCGGCTCCTGAAACAGCCCTACAAGAGTATAAGTTGATATTCCCGGGACTGCCGGCTTTCACAGCAGGGCAGT
>JBJKQR010000033.1:0-30083 GCA_046735395.1 Fidelibacterota bacterium
GTTATCCCTTCGTATTGCCGTGTTTTTAATGAATTTAAAACATTTCCGGATAAAATACAAGAGACATTACATGGATATATCTAATATTATCAATATGTTATATATATATTAAGGGACGACTATTTATTTTCTTCAGGATCATTTTATCACTTGCCTGCCAGTACTCATAATCTTCCGAGGCATTCTGAGTGAAGGTGACCGTCATTTAATCGTATCCGGATCCACAGTTTTTACTTTTCCTTTTTCAACCTGCTCCATGGATTCAAATAAACGCCGGGCATTTGCTCTGGAACTCAGCAGATGAACGGTCTCCATGATATTGTTGTATTCATCAAGAGAGATCATCACAGCACCGGGTCCGCTTTTACGCTTGATTAACAATGTTTCATTGTTCAATGGAGTTTTACAGCAATTCTAAAAAGATCTCTCAAAACCGGTTTTTATGAGAGTACTTTTCTGCCATTCTCCTGAAAACAGGTGACTGTCCGCGATGGCGAGAGAGATACGGGAATTTCCTAAATTGAAATTGACTCCTGCAAATAAATATGTACTTGCCATTTTTTTATTGATTTGAAATGGATCCTCCTCAAGCAGGTAGTTTCTATCAGTACTGATAATCCCGACAGAATAGGAGCGAGTTTCTTGCCAGGGAAACAGGATGGAGGCGGAATATTTCACCTGATTTTTTAAATTATTCTCTGTTTGGTCCCAGTGGATGTAACTCGTTTCCCCGCTTATCGTTATGTTGTTTCTGAGTTGAACCTGGACGCCCATTTTCAGGATTCCCGGCCGAGAACCGATTAAATAATAGGGTACCTTCGTATCTCTTATTACCGCATTTAACGAAAAATTATTTTCATATGAGATGCCAATTTTTATTCCGAAATCGCTCTGAGTTTTATATTTATAACGAATACCTAAAGAATAATTTGATTCTGTAATAGTTTCATTATAAACAACACTTTGGAGTGGAATGGGGGCGTCCCAATCAAAATAATATTTAAAAATATTCATGTTGTAACTATATCCGACAGATAATTGTCCCATAATGAGGGGAAGATTATTGAATGTATAGGCTGAAATAAGAGATATTTTGGTTAAAAGTTCATTTTTGTATGGGTGTGAATCGCCGATATCAAGATATCCGCTGTCATTTGCTGCCGGTACAATAGTTTCAACATTCCCGTAATCTGTCATGGCATTATATACCTGATTCAATCCCAGTCCCACATGTAATAACCTAAATGAATGAACGATTCCAAGAGCCTGGGGCAAATAAGAATTACTGCGTTTAAACCCTATATCTGCAAGCCATGCGTTCTTCACATTCTGTTGAAATTGATATGATATTCCCGTGACAAATTCCGAAAAATCCACAATTCCGGCAGGATTACCGGAATTCAAATCAGATATCGAAGATTGCACGGCTCCAATGACACCAAGTCCTGATATTTCCTGAATTATCTGTCCCTGAGGTAATATCATAAGAGGTGCGGATGAAGAAATATTAGCTCCGAATGCAAAAGAAATACATAAAAGCAAAATGCTTATTCGTAATGAAATTTGTTTTAATTGCGCCATATAAACCTCCCGAATGTTAATATCAACTTAATGCCGAAAGCAATTTAAGCAGGTAAATGATGCAAGAAAAATAAAATTTGAATGTTGATTAAATTCAGACGTTTCGCTAATGGCCATTCATTGAGATAGAATAAACTGAAAATGGATCCTGTCAGGCTTTGCTTCCCCCGCTTCGTTGACACATCACGGGATTCCTTTGCTTTGCTCCGTCACTTCGTGCCCATCGAATCTGGTGGAAAAACGGTACACTACAAAAAACTTCAGTCAGTGCTGAGATCTCTTGCTTTGTGTTCTCAGGACCCGGCATCAGTCCTGACTCCGTTAGAGTGATAATATTTATTTAAAATAATTACAAATAGAATGTATATTGACAATAGGCACACAATCACATACATTGTATTATGAAGGATCTTGAATGGAATGAAGAAAAGAATTTGTTTTTAAAAGAAGAAAGAAATATCAGTTTTGAAACATTCATTCCCTATATCGAAACAAAAAAAATTCTGGATGTTGTTGCTCATCCCAATCAGGAAAAATATCCCGGACAAAAGATGTATTTGATAGAGGTCAATGATTATGTCTGGATGGTTCCATTTGTGGAAGATGATGAGAAAATATTTTTAAAGACAGCTATTCCAAGCCGTAAAGCGACTAAAACATATTTGAGGAAATCATGAAGTTAAAACTGGATGATTACGAAAAGGATCTGCTGGAATCCTATGAAAATAATGAATGGATTTCCGTAAAAGATAAAGAAGAACTGCTGGAGCGTCATGCAGAATATGCAAAAGCCCATGCAAAAAAAGATAAACGGATAAATGTCCGTATCAGTGAACGGGATCTGCGTATGCTGAAAAGTCGCAGTCTGGAAGAGGGTTTACCCTATCAAAGCCTGGTAACTTCCATTATTCATAAGTTTTTATCAGGCAGGTTAAAAGAATCCGGTATTTAGATAAATTGTTACCCTCATTTGATTTAGATGGAAAAAAATAAACGTAGAAGGAAAAAGCCCTGGTATTTCTACTAAGGCTTTCTTTCATCCGCTCCCCCGCTTCGTTGACACGTCACGGGATTCCTTTGCTTCGCTCCTTCACCCCGCTTCGTCAAAACTTCGCGGGATTCCTTCGCGTTGCTCTGTCACTTCTCGCCCATCAAATCTGGTAGAAAAACGGGTTAATACAAAATACTGCCTGGGTCTTCTGTCTGGTGCCCCGGGAATCTGGCAAAAGTCCGCACTCTTTTGGTGTCTGTGTCAAATTAAACTAAAATAAATAGATTGATAGATCGGTTTTAAAAATCTAAATATTCATATATACTGTAAATTTAATGAAATATATAATAAAGTTTAGGATATAATCGAATATATAGATATTTTATATTTGAGATTAGAGTATGGAGGGAAAATGATTATACGTGAATATTATCTGGAAAAAATAGATTGCTACATCAATAAGCCAATTATTAAAGTCATCACCGGAATGCGCCGAGTCGGAAAAAGTTATTTTATCAGACAGATCATTGATCATTTACAGACAAAAGGCATAGAAAATAAACAGATTCTTTCCATAAACAAGGAATCGCTGGATTTTGATTTTATAAAAAGTTATCAGGATCTAAATATCTATATCAAAGAATATTTTAAAAACTGCACAAAAAAACGCTTCCTTTTTATTGATGAAATCCAGGAAATCGAATTGTGGGAAAAAACAATTGGTTCATTGTTCGCGGAAGATAGATATGATATTTATATTACGGGTTCCAATTCTAAATTATTATCTTCTGAATTAAGTACGTTGTTATCAGGTCGATATGTTGAAATTGATATCTATGCTCTCAGTTTTAAGGAATTTCTGAAATTCAGAGGGGGAAATGCATCAGACAAGGGAAGTGAATTTTTGAATTATCTTAAATTTGGCGGATTTCCTGTTATTCATAAATTTGATCTTGATGAAGAGGTTACCTACCAATATATCCAATCTTTGTATAGTACCATCCTTCTCAAAGATGTGATCAGTCGGCATAATATCAGAAATACCCGACTTTTTCAGGATGTTGTAAAATTCTTATTCAGCAATACCGGGCAAATATTTTCAAGTAATTCCATTAGTAAATATCTTAAAAGTCAGAAAAAAAACGTGAGTGTTGATACGATTCAAAATTATCTGTCTCACCTTGAATCAAGTTATATGCTTCACAAAGTGCAAAGATATGACATAAGAGGAAAAAAACTGCTGGAACTGTATGAAAAATATTATTTTGGAGATATTGGGTTAAAAAACGCCATTATGGGTTATAAGGATGCGGATATATCAGGACAGCTTGAAAATTGTGTTTTTCTGAAATTGAAACAGGAAAATTATAAGGTAACAATTGGTAAATCCGATGATCTTGAAATTGATTTTATCGCAGAAAAATCCGGGGAGAAACTCTATATTCAGATTGCGTATTTACTGGAATCGGCGGAAACCAGAAAGCGCGAATTCACGGTATTCAACGCTGTAAAAGACAATTATCCCAAATATGTACTAAGCATGGATAACCTTCCGGCATCAAATATGGAAGGGATTATCCGGATGAACATTATCGAATTTTTACTGAAATAAAGACCAATTCGGCTCAGAAAAAAAAGAATAACATTTTGTAATCCGGTCATTTTTGAGTAATACAAAAAATACTGGTATAAAGCAAAAAACCTCAGTCCGTGCTGAGGTCTCTTGCTTTGTGCTCCCAAGACCAAGCAAAAGTCCGAATTTTTTTAGAATAAAAATAAGTCTTGACGTGTTACGTAAAACGTCCTATATTTTAATATGATAAAGAGTTTTGCCTGCCGCGATACGGAAAAATTATTTAACGATATTTATATTCCGGGTTTTGAGCAGATCTCTAGGAAGGCACGTATGAAGCTGGAAATATTGAATGCTGCCATCAATCTTGATGACCTTCGAATTCCACCTGGGAATCATTTGGAAAAACTCCAGGGGAAATTAAGTGAATATTACAGTATTCGCATTAACAGACAGTGGCGCATTATCTTTAAATGGGATGATAATAACGCCCATGAAGTGCAAATAATTGATTATCATTGAGGTGGAAAATGGAAAAATATCTTGAACCGATAAAACCCGGAGAAATTTTAAAGGAAGAATTCCTGGAGCCCATGGGTATTACTCAGAGTGAATTAGCCAGGGCATTAAAAGTACCACCAAACAGAATTTCGCAGATTATTTCCGGGAAGAGGGAGATTTCGGTGGATACGGCTTTACGATTGGGTCGGTTTTTTAATGTATCTCCGGAGTTTTGGCTGAATCTTCAGCAGCGCTATTCCCTGAAAGTAGCACAGCGTTTGCATCTAAATGACATTGAAAATGAAGTGCCGGTGTTTGCGTAAGTCATGATGTAAATTAGGTATTGGCATCTCAAGCCGAGAATACCTTTAAGATTGATGGATTGAAATAGGTAAATCATGTATTTAGGAATTAAAAAAGTAAATGTTCTTGAAAACTTCGTATTGGAGAGTTAGAGTTTGAAAATCAGGAGGTAAAGATTTTTGACATGAAACCTCTACTTGAAATTGGCCGTTTCGCTGAACTGAAAGATCCGGTGAAATTTTCACAAGTTATTTTGTCTTTTGACAGTATTGCATGGCCGGATGATCTGGATTTGGATCCTGAATATCTATATAAAAGTTCAATTTCAATCACTAAATAAAAGAATTTCGTTCACAATATAAAACCCCGACTTTCGTCAGGATTTTTTGTATCGAGTTTTACACATCTTGGTTCCCCCGCTTCGTTAACACTTTGCGGGATTCCTTTGCTTCGCTCCATCACGTCTCGCCCCTCGAATCTGGTAGAAAAACGATACAATACAAAAAACCTTAGTCAATGCTGAGGTCTCTTGCTTTGTGCTCCCCCGTTATCGTTTCACTCAACGGGATAAACTCCGGAGGGGCTTCCCGCTACGTTAAAACTTCGCGGGATTCCTTCGCTATGCTCAGTCACTTCTCGCCCCTTTGCTAATAAATGTTACGGATAACAAAAAAGCCTCGGTACTTGTACCAAGGCTCTTTCTTGCGCTCCGGAGGAGGGGCTCGAACCCCCAACCTAGTGGTTAACAGCCACCCGCTCTGCCATTGAGCTACTCCGGACTATATATCAAAAATCTTTTCTCTTCCTTCGTTCCGATCGAACCCCCATCCGCCGGCTGGCGGATAACAGCCACCCGCTCTGCCATTGAGCTACTCCGGACTATATATCAAAAATCTTTTCTCTTCCTTCGTTCCGATCGAACCCCCATCTGCCGGCTGGCGGAAACTCCGGATCGGATCTCACTTCAAAAAGCCCGAAAATTTAGTGAAACCCCGGAATGGTGTCAATCAACTTTTTATAAAACATGAAATATTTTTTGAAAGGAAATGAAGGGATGCCGGGTGGGATCGGAGATGTCGGGTGGCGGAGAAAGGGTAGGTCATTCGAAGCAGACCGGGTTGCGGCCGTCTTTCCCGCCCCAGCTCCACTGGAAATTGCGGCCGGAAAATTATTTTGCCTTTGGCGGCGATTCTGTTTAAATTCGCCGGCTATTTGAATATGGTGGATGTAGCTCAGTTGGTAGAGCGCTTGGTTGTGGCCCAAGTGGTCGTGGGTTCAAGTCCCATCATTCACCCAACGGAGGTTTCGGGGCGTAGCGCAGCCCGGTTAGCGCGCCTGCTTTGGGAGCAGGAGGTCGGGAGTTCGAATCTCCCTGCCCCGACTGGTTTCACAGCAGGAAAACAGCCTCAAGCCAATTGCTGCCCTGATAGCTCAATTGGATAGAGCAACGCTCTTCTAAAGCGTAGGTTACAGGTTCGATTCCTGTTCAGGGTACCAAACAGTCAAAGTAGTATAGTCCTATAGATGTAGAATGGCTCCGGGGTCGTATTCCGAACATAGGAATCGAACCTAGGAAACACGAAGTGTTTACGATTAATTCGCGAAGCGGATTCGGACCTGTCCTGTGATCAAGCGATAGCTTGAGAAACGGGGATTCCTGCCTGCCCGGCGAAGCCTTGGCGAAGTCGGGTTCAGGGTACCAAGTAAGTTAAAGTAGTATAGTCCTATAGATGTAGAATGGCTCCGGATTCGTATTTCGAACATAGGAATTGATGGTTAGACTATGGAGATCCTCGGTTTGTTTTAATTTTGTGTCCATCTCTGCTGTCCGCAGAGTATTCTACAATTCATGTAATTCGTGGCTTGGCCCGGCCTTCATGTAAATCGTGGTTTATGTCTTCCGGATTCACTGAAAATTATCATATCACATTTCCCGGAAAATCCGTAGTTTTGGCGCTGATTAAGCACCTGCGGATTTCCCGGCCCGGACACATCGTACTGAAGAACATCCGCAGCCCAATTCCATGAACAAAAGGGAGTTCCATGATTTCAACCGACAATCTCACCGTATCCTTTGGCCAGCGGACGCTGTTCAAGGACGTGAGTATCAAGTTTTCCGATGATAATTGCTATGGCCTTATCGGCGCCAACGGGTCCGGTAAGTCCACGTTTCTGAAAGTCCTTTCCGGGGAGATCGAAGCCTCCACCGGCGCTGTGTCCCTGCAGAAGGGGAAGCGTCTGGCGACGCTGCGTCAGGATCATTTTGCCTTTGATGAGTATACGGTCATGCAGACGGCTCTCATGGGCCACAGGGAACTGTTTGATCTGCTCAGCGAGAAGGACAGCCTGGAGAGCCGGGATGATCTGAATGATGATGAGGGTATGCGTCTGGCTGATCTCTACGGAGACCTGGCCGAGATGGGCGGCTTCGAGGCCGAGTCGGAGGCCGGCCGGCTTCTGGATGGTCTGGGCATCGGCGCTGAATTTTATGACCGTCCCATGAAAAAGCTGGAAGCCGGAATGAAAGTCCGCGTTCTGCTGGTACAGGCCCTCTTCGGCAACCCGGATATTCTGCTGCTGGATGAACCCACCAATAACCTGGATCTGGAGTCAGTGAACTGGCTCGAGGATTTTCTGTACGATTTCAGCAATACGGTCATCGTGGTCAGCCACGACCGGCATTTTCTCAATAAAGTCTGTACCCACATTGCCGACATCGATTTCGGAACCATCCGCATTTATGCCGGGAATTACGATTTCTGGTATCACGCCAGCCAGCTGGCCGTTCAGCGCTTTCGGGATGAAAAACGGAAACGGGAGGAAAAAATCCGGGATCTGGAAGATTTTATTTCCCGTTTTTCCGCCAATGCCAGCAAAGCCCGGCAGGCAACCAGCCGGAAGAAACTCGTGGATAAACTGACCATTGAGGACATGCCGGCCTCATCGCGGAAACGCCCCTTTGTGGAGTTCAAAGCCGACCGGAACTGCGGAAAGAGCATTCTGACCGTGACCGGAATCAACAAAACTCTGGACGGCGAAATGCTGCTGAAAGACGTGACTTTTACCGTTGATGCCGGGGACCGGATCGTGTTTTTCGGACATAATAATAATGCCAAGACCGCCTTTTTCGATATTATCACCGGGCAGCTGGAGGCGGACAGCGGACAGGTGGACTGGGGTGTGACCATTACACCGCATTATCTGCCACGGGATTCATCGGCCTTTTTTCAGAGCGATCTGAGTATTCTGGACTGGCTGCGGCAGTATGCACGCGAGGAAAACGGCGAGAGTTATCTGCGCGGATTTCTGGGGCGAATGCTCTTTTCCGGTGATGAAGTCACAAAAGCTGTACGCGTTCTGTCCGGAGGAGAAAAGGTTCGCTGCATGCTCTGCCGATCCATGCTCTCCGGTGCAAATGCGCTCATCCTCGATGAACCGACCAACCATCTGGATCTGGAAGCCATTACGGCTGTCAATGACGGGATGGACCGATTCAGGGAAGTTCTGCTCTTTGCGTCCCATGACCATGAAATGAATACGACTGTCGCCAATCGGGTGATCGAGTTCACGCCCGGAGGCATCATTGACCGCCGCACTACGTTTGATGAATATTTCCGGGATCCGGCCATCATTGCCAAACGGACGGCCATGTACGGAAGTTATCAGCGGCCGCTGATATAAAATATTGCCCCGGAACCGGCGTAAGCTGATTCCGCTGATGGAGAAAGGATGAGAAATATGGAAACTGTACTTATTGCCGGAGCGTCCCGGGGAATCGGCCTGGCGCTCGCAGAGCAATTTCTTGAAAAGGGATATGATGTCATTGCCACGTATCGGGGGGCAGCGGTTCCAGCGAATCTGGAAAAACTGGCATCTTCAGGCCGGCTCAGCTGTCTGTCTCTGAATGTGACCGATGGCCAATCCATTGCCACGCTTGTCGCCAAGTTGGATGGCAGAGTGCTGGATATTCTCATCAATAACGCCGGAATTCAGGGGCCGAAACAGCAGACGCTGCAGGAGATGGATGCGGATGGGTGGATGGAAACCTTGCGCGTGAACACCATTGCGCCCTTTATGCTGAGTCAGGCTTTGCTTCCCAATCTGCGGCTTTCTGCAAATCCGCGGATTCTTACTGTTTCGAGTCAGATGGGCGCGCTGAACGGGCAGGGCGCCGGTTTCTACGCCTACCGAAGTTCAAAGGCCGCCGTCAATAAAGTCATGCAGGTTCTCGCCGGGGAACTGAAGCAGGAGGGAATCATTGTGGTTCCGGTTCACCCTGGTTGGGTGCGGACCGACATGGGCGGATCCCAGGCGGATATTTCTCCCCGGGAAAGCGCTGCCGGCCTGTTCGAACTTGCCTGTCGTCTCCGGACTGAAGACAGCGGACGCTTCTTCACCTGGCAGGGAACAGAGCATGCATGGTAGACAGGGAATATATCCCGTACAAACCAAATCATTCAATTGCTGATTTTTCCGTCAAGACATGATGAATATTAATTTTATAGCCCTTACGCTCTTTGTTTTCATAACGACCTTCACGCCGGGGCCGAATAATATTTCCTGCGCCTCGTCAGGCCTGCGCTTCGGATATCGCCGGACTCTGCCCTACTTGGCCGGGATCGGAAGCGGTTTCTTTCTGCTCATGCTGGCCTGCATGAGTTTTGCCACGCTGCTGGGAGAGTGGCTGCAGCATTATGAACATATTATTCGCATCGCCGGTTCATTGTACATCACGTGGCTGGCCTGGAAGAGCCTGGGAATTTCCTATACGGACGAAGACTCCGGGCCTGTTTCCGTCTCGTCATTTCAGAACGGATTCTGGCTTCAGATGGTGAATCCCAAGGCTATTCTCTATGGCCTCACCATTTTTTCCACCTTTCTGATGCCTGTGAATGGTGAGATCGGAATTCTTATTTTTCTGTCCCTGCTTTTCACTCTGGTTACGTTCAGCGCCATTTCTCTGTGGGCCCTGTCGGGAGCGTGGATACGGGGTAATTTAAAATCAAATAAATTACAGAAAATACTCAATTACCTGCTCAGCGCGGCGCTTTTCGCGATTGCCGTCGATCTGACAGGTTTTCTTTCCTGATATAAATTAATCAGTCAGAAGTGTCGCCGTCAGAGTGATGTCCGTATTCAGCACTCTGGATACGGGGCAGCCGCTCTTGGCATTATTTGCCGCAGTGAGAAATGCCTCCTCATCCGCGCCGGGTACGCGTGCCTTCAGGTCCAGATGGATGGATGTAATGGTAAATCCGGCATCCGTCCGTTCCATTCTCAGTACGGCTTCAGTCTGAATGGATTCGGCTGTGAGTCCGGCATTTGCCAGCTGGCCGGACAGCGCCATGGAAAAACACCCCGCATGAGCAGCGGCAATCAGTTCCTCCGGATTTGTCCCTTTCTCGTTTTCAAAACGCGTGCTGAAGGAATAGGGTGTTTCAGACAGAACCCCGCTGTCAGTCGAAAGTGCCCCTTTGCCGCTCTTCAGATCACCTTTCCAAACCGCATTTGCCCGTCTTTTCATAATTTACCTCGCTGCTGATGATTGCTGTCAGTCCGGACGTCATGTCCCGAATCTCTATTGTCATCAGTATACAGGTTTTTCCTTTTCCAGACAATATAAAATACCGGATCAGCGATGCCGGCTGAAATGGATTTGCTGGTTAAATCAAAATCAGAGATGTTTTATAAATATTTATAATAGTATTTTAGTTACTCTTTTGACATGATGGACAGAAATGAGTTGATCGTCCCGCTATTCGGATCTGCTCAATGGGTGTATGGCAGCGACGGCAGGGTTCGTCCCTGCGGCCGTAAACGGCCAGACTCATGGTATGATTTCCGGCCTGTCCGTCCGGGCGACGGTAATTTCCCAATCCGGACCCGAGCGAGCTGCCCCGGTGGGCGATGGCCGTCTTCAGGATGCGCTGTGTGGCGATCAGAATGGCAGCCGCGGCGGTCCTGCTTATCTGTGAACCCGGTGTGAGCGGGTGCAAGCGGGTTTCAAAAAGGATTTCATCGGCATAGATATTCCCGATGCCGGCGAGGATGTGCTGATCGAGAAGGAGGGCCTTGATACTGCGCCGGCTGCGGTTCAGGATTCCGGCAAACTCATCCGGATCAGGAGATGTATCCAGGGCATCTGCTCCCAGTCTATCACCCGGGAAATTCTGTTCGGAAGCGAGAGTCCAGCGGCCGAATTTCCGTGTATCGTTGAAAACCAGATCCAGACCGCCATTCAGATGAAGAATAATCCGGTCATGCGGCTGAACGGAACGGAGGGAGGCGGTTTCGAGGCGGAATTTTCCGGTCATCCTCAGGTGGACGAACAAGGTTTCGGGAGAATTCAGACGGATCAGAATATATTTACCGGTTCGGCTAATTTCTCGAATGGTCTTTCCCGTAAGTCGCGCAATACCATCCGAAGCGAAGCTGGCGTCCAGAGTGCCGGGGTTCAGAATATCCATGGAAAGAATGCTGTGTCCGGGCAGACCGGAGCTGATGAGCTCATTGACGATGGTCTGGACTTCCGGTAGTTCGGGCATGACTCACTCAGCTCCGATGCTCAGCAGCAGCAATGAGACCATGGCTGTGGCGAGAGCCGCTTTACCCGCGGTATTCAGCCTTTCCTTCCAGAGAAGGCGGGCGGCCACCGTGGTGAAAAGGATGACTCCCATATTGTTGAGGGGGTAGACCAGAACGCCTGGAAGCCTATCGAGGGCCCCAAGCAGAAACCAGGCTGACCCCATATTGGGAATACCGAGGATCAGGCCTGTTTTCAATGCGTTGACATCCGTTTTTTCCTGTTGCAGCCGAATGACAAACAGAACATAGAGCAGGGCGCTCAGAAAAGTGAAAAAAATGAGCCAGGGTTCTTCGCTGCTGCTGCGGAGTCCCTGAAATAGTTTGAGCGAAAAGTCACTGCTGCCGATACCGGTCATGACAGCCAGAAGGATCAGATAGCCACGGATGCGAAGGGTGCCGCGGCCGTGCTGCCGAAGGGATATATAGAAAAGCAGGATGGTAAGAAGGGCGATGACGAGACCAATAGTTTGATGATAATTTAACCTTTCATCGAATATAAGAAAGGAAAACAGAACAGGAATGAGCAGGGATAAGCGGGATGCAGTGGTCGCAAGCGCTGTCCCTGCCAGGGTGACAGCACGGGCAAAGGCAAAGAAGGACATGGAAAAAAACAGTCCGAGGCCGAATCCGTACAGGGCCGTAAACCCAGACAGCTGAGTGCCCGGTGTCGATACAATATGAAGCAGAGCCAGAATGGATGCGCTGAAATAATTCGCAGCCAGAAGCTGCAGTGTGGAATGTCCACCTTCACTGTTCTGTCTGAGAATCAGCGCGATGCTGCTGCTGCAGAGTATCGTGAGAACGAGAAAAAGCATGGGTATATATAATCAGAAATTATTTCGAAAAGTCGAGACTGTCTCCCGGAACATGAGGATTGACAGGCGTGGCCGGATCAAAACTGAACAGCGCTTCCGGATTTGTCAGCCGGACAATTTTCACATTATGGATCCGGGAGCACTTCACTAACTGTTCGCCGAGTCCGTGGGTGCCCTTCTGGCTGCTCCAGTAGAGAAGCTGACGTGTCGTGTCGCTGTCGCCGTACCAACCCAGAAAGATCACAGAGTGGCCGCCGCCATGTTTCCAGGAAATATTCATGAAATCACCGGGACGGGCCTCGCGGGGGCTCACTTCTTTCCCCATTCCGCTGTACTGAACCAGTGCAAATTCACTTCCGAAACCATCCGCATTCCACTGTCCCCAGAATTTGATGCCGTCTTCGCGACGTCCGCCATCGGGTTCCTGCATGCGCAGAGCTTCCAGCCGGTCGCTGCTCAGTTCATTCTGACGATTCTGAAATATGAGATTCAGCCCCTCGATGAAAGCGGCATAGGAGGAGCCGCTGCAATAGGATGTGCCGCGGGGCGGATCGATGAGGCTGCCTCCCCCGAAATGAAGGGGATATCCGATGGGTGATTCGGCGGGAACAGCCTTCAGGCCGATGAAATATCCTCCGCCGTCGGGAGCCGTGGACTGGACTTTGTCAATTCCCTGTAAAATCATCTTGTTGTAGTCGGGTGCATCCTGGCCGAAACGGTCGAAATGGCTCTCATTCCAGGCGTTTTCCGTAAGTTGGGAGTCCTTCAGAAAATACCAGTCGGCCGTATGGCGCGGGCAGTTGCATCCGGTAATGAAGAATACTGCAGATAACAGCGCAGCGATCAGTGAGGCTCGAAAAAAATTCATGACACAGGCTCCTTCCGTATAGGGATTTCCCGGATCAGGGCTGAGGCTGGATATTCTTTCTCTTCTGCGACAGCCGTTTATTTGCATCCAGTTCCATTTTTCGCAGGCGGATAGATTTGGGTGTGACCTCCACCAGTTCATCTTCGGCGATAAACTCTATACATTGGTCCAGTGAGAGGTTTCTCGGCGGACGGAGTGTAACCGTTGCTTCGGATGTGGCCGACCGCATATTCGTTAACTTTTTTTCCCGGGTGATATTGACTAGCAGGTCTTCGGTCCGGTTCCGCTCTCCGATGACCATACCGTCATAGACGTCAATTCCGACTTCCACAAACAGCTCGCCGCGATCGACGGTGCCGAGGGATGCATAGGCTGTGACGCGTCCCATCCGGTCGGCGACAATGGCTCCGCTCACCCGCTGGGGGATGGGGCCGAACCAGTCTGCATAGCCCTCAAAGAGGCTGTTCATGATGCCGGCGCCCTTCGTATCCGTGAGAAACTGGCTGCGGAAGCCGATCAGTCCCCGGGAGGGAATGACGAATTCCATGGTGCTGCGGCCATGGCCGAGATTTTCCATTTTCAGCATCTTGCCCTTGCGGATACTGAGCTTTTCGGTGACGATCCCCACCTTGTCCTCCGGGACATCAATATACACCCGTTCGAGGGGTTCCTGAACCTTTCCGTCCTTCTCATGGGTAATGACCTTAGGTTTGGAGACCATGAATTCAAAGCCTTCCCGGCGCATGGTTTCGATGAGAATGGCCATCTGCAGTTCGCCGCGGCCACGGATCTCATAGGCATCCGCCCGGTCTGTGGGCAGGATCGCCATACTCACGTTGCGGAGCATTTCCCTCTCCAGCCTGTCCTTCAGGTGACGGGTGGTGAGGAACTTTCCCTCCTTGCCGGCAAAGGGTGAATTATTGACATAAAAAAGCATGGAAACGGTGGGTTCGTCGATTTTCAGCCGGGGAAGCGGCTGCGGGTCCGTATCGGAGCTGATGGTATCCCCGATGGTAATGTTTTCCACTCCGGCGATGGCAATGATGTCACCGGCGTCCGTTTCCTCCGTCTGCAGTTTCTGCAGGCCTTTGAAGCTGTAGAGCGCCGAAAATTTAATGCCATGCTTGACGGAATCCTTTCCGCAGAGGCTGTAAAGTGTATTCATGGCCAGCTTCCCGTTATTCAGGCGGCCGATGGCCAGCTGTCCCACATATGGATCATAATCGAGATTGGTGATGAGAAACTGGGGCGTGGCCTCGTCATCGGCGATGGGGCCGGGAATGGTTTCAATAATGGTGTCGAAGAGCGGTTTGAGATCCTCAGATCCGTCATCAAGTGACTGATGAGCAATTCCGACCTTGGCATTGGTATAGATAATGGGAAATTCGATCTGGCTTTCGTCCGCATCCAGGTCGATGAACAGATCGTACACTTCGTTGATGACTTCGTCGATACGGGCATCGCTGCGGTCGATTTTATTAATGACCAGAATGACGGGCAGGGATTTTTCCAGGGCCTTCTTGAGAACGAAGCGGGTCTGGGGAAGGGGGCCTTCGCTCGAATCCACCAGCAGCAGCGCGCCGTCAACCAGATTTAAACTCCGTTCGACCTCACCGCCGAAATCGGCATGTCCCGGCGTATCCATAATATTGATCTTGATATCCTTGTACCAGATGGCTGTATTTTTCGCGCTGATGGTGATGCCGCGTTCCCGTTCCAGATCCATGGAGTCCATGACCCGGTCTGCCACATCCTGGTGTTCGTGAAAGGTTCCGCTCTGCCTGAGCATGCCATCCACCAGAGTGGTTTTACCGTGATCCACATGGGCAATGATGGCAATGTTTCTGAATGTATTTTTCCGCATGATGTTCCTTTTTTTGATTCAGCCCTAAATTTAGGCAATATTCCTCTCCTTTTCATTGCTTTTATCAGGAATCATGACTTTGAGTGGAAGACATAAATCCGTAAAGCCGCAAAACAGTACAGATGTAGAGCGGAGAAGGCTCGTAGATTTCGATTGATGAAATCTGAATAATGAATCTTTTATTAAACAGCCGCTGACGGTCCTGTTCGCAGTGTAGAACCGAGATGTATCGCGTCTTGGTAATAAGGTGTTTTATGTTCGTAGAGACGTTGTATGCAATGTCTCTACCTTGTCTTCAAATTCTGTTATTTATCCAGCTTCTTTTTAAGCCGGGCAAGGTTTTGATAAACCATTTTCAATTTCTGGGTCGGAATCCCTCTGTCCTTGCCGCCTGCAGCGATGGATTGGATAAGGTCAAAGGGCAGGGAGGGCTGACGTGCCAGAATCCAGGCTGTTCCGATGTCATCGCTTTTCACAAGGGCCCACTGGTAATCCTCCCGATCGAAATCCATGATCTTGAAATCACCGCCGAAAAACAGAACATATGAGATCCGCAGACAGCCATGCTGCATGCTGTCCGGAAGCCAGAGGCGGCCAGTCTTTTCCTGCCAGTCCCGTTTTCGCGTATTCCAGCTGCGGTGAATCACGGAGTAGCCCTCATCTTTCATATTCAGGCTGATGGTCATACTCACGATTTCCAGGTTCTTTTCATCGGAATGGGGGATTCGTGCGATCTCATACCATATTCCCGTAAATTTCGTGATGTCAAAATCGTGTGCGGTCTCATCACAATTCTGGTTTCCGGCAGGATGATACTGACAGGAAATAAGGATTGTCATCAGGATAAGCAGTCCAATTCCCTTCAATAATGATCGGATGTGACGTGTCATACTCCCTTCCTAAGGCTCTGTTTTCGAAAAAAGATACTAACAAATTCAAGGAATAAAAAGAAATTTCCCGGTATTTGTACGTGATATCTAAAAATATCAACAGGATAGGATGTTATCAATAAATTCGTGGATACGCTTCTGAATGAGGGTCGGAAATTGGGGGGACAACAGTGATCCGAAAAATGTCCGAAGGCTGATTTTGGCGAAAATTCACCTGTATTTCCTTGGCTATAAATCCTAATTTATGAGATGGAAATTTCTGCGTATTTTCGACTCGCCAGGCCACTGAACGTCCTCATCGCTTCGCTGTCGGTTTTGATTCAGGCCAGCCTCATGCCAGCCTTCCCGGCATGGGTGAAAATTCTTCCGGCACTGCTGACGGTGGCCTTTCTGAATGCGGCGGCCAATGCCGTGAACGATATTACGGATATCGAGATCGACCGGGTGAACCGTCCGGAACGGCCTCTTCCCTCCGGCCGGATAAGTCTGAGACAGGCCGGAATTTATTCCATTCTGTTTTTTGTGGCGGGCAACCTTCTGGCCCTCCGTCTGGGCATGGGGCCCTTTATAATCTCCGCGGTCATTGCCACGCCCCTCATGGTTCTGTATTCATACAGCCTGAAACCCCGTCCCTTCGTGGGGAATCTGGTGATCGCGGGTATTCTCGGACTTGCCCTGATTTTCGCCGCGGTGGCCTACGGAGACATCCGCTATGGGCTGGTTCCGGCGCTTTTAGCTTTTTTTGTGAATCTTGTGCGGGAAATCATCAAGGATCTGCAGGATATGGAGGGAGACCGGAAGCGCAATTCCCGGACACTGCCCCTTCTGCTGGGTGAAACGCGGACCCGACGCATCACTGCAGCGATCCTTGTTGTCTTTCTGCTGATTCTGCCGCTGCCCTATCTGTATCAGATTTACCGGCTTCCCTACCTCATCATCGTTCTGTCTGCTGTTGCGCTGCCGCTGGCCATAGTGCTGGGGCTGCTTCTGTCCAATAAAACATTGAATTACGGAAATTTATCCAATACCTTGAAACTGACTATCCTTACCGGACTTGTTGCCATATTTGCGGGGAGATGAGATGCCTGATTTTGTCCATTTGCACAACCATAGTGATTACAGCCTGCTGGACGCCGCCCAGAAAGTGGACCGGATGATCGCGCGCTGCCAGGAGCTGGGTATGGACAGCATCGCGCTCACCGAACACGGGAATATGTTCAGCGCGGTGGTATTTCATGATAAGGCCCGGGATGCAGGCGTTAAACCCATCATCGGCTGCGAGTTCTACGTGGCCTACGGCTCCCACACCGACCGGACCCCTCACCGTCGCGGCGAGGGTTTCAGCTACCACCATCTGGTCCTTCTGGCCAAAGATTACGACGGGTACCGCAACCTCATGAAACTCACATCGCTGGGCTACCGGGAAGGATTCTATTTCAAACCGCGGGTTGACAAGGATCTGCTTCGGGCTCACAGTTCCGGTCTCATTGCGCTCTCTGCCTGTCTGAAGGGAGAGGTGGCCGAAAAGGCCTGGAAGCACGGGTATGACGAAGCGCTCCAGGCTGCCCGTGAATACGAAGAGATCTTTCCGGGAAATTTTTACCTTGAGCTGCAGAATCACGGTATCCCCGAAGAACAGATTGTGCTGGATATTTTTCCCAAAATATCCGAGGAAACCGGCATTCCCATGGTGGTGACGAATGATGTTCACTATACCCGGCAGGAACACTGGGAATCTCATGATATCATGTTCTGTCTGGGAAGCGGCAAGGACTACAACGATCCGAACCGTCAGCGTTATCATGGAGACAGCTTTTATCTGAAATCGGCCGAGGAGATGCATGAGCTTTTCGCGGCGTATCCAGAGGCGCTGGCCAATACGCGGAAGATCGCCGATGCCTGTGATGTCCTGATCCCCAAGAATGAATACCACCTGCCGTCCTTCCCCATCCCGGAAGAGTTCGGATCAAAAAATGAAGCAGACTATCTGGAAGCTCTGGCCCGCAGGGGACTGCAGGAACGTTTCGGTGACGCAGTGACCGAGGAGATCCGTGAGCGGCTCGAGTATGAGTTGGGCGTGATCAATAAAATGGGCTTCCCCGGGTATTTCCTCATTGTGCAGGATTTTATCAATCATGCGCGGTCAAAGGGCATTCCGGTAGGACCGGGACGGGGATCTGCCGCCGGTTCGCTCGTGGCCTATTCCCTCGGTATCACTGCCATAAATCCGCTGGAATATGATCTGCTTTTTGAACGCTTTCTCAATCCTGAACGGGTTTCCATGCCCGATATCGATATTGATTTCTGCTACGAACGGCGCAGCGAAGTCATTGACTATATCAAATCCCTCTATGGTGAACAGTCGGTCTGTCAGATCATCACCTTCGGTGCGCTGAAGGCGAAACTTGTGCTCCGCGATGTGGCCCGGGTGCTGGGAATGAGTTACGGCGATGGAGATAAAATCGCCAAGATGATTCCGGAAGATCCGAAGATGACGCTGGAAAAGGCGGAAGGGATTGTGCCGGAGCTGCAGGAGCTTCTGAAAAGCGATGAACGTTACCAGCTGGTTTGGAAACATGCCCGCGTTCTGGAAGGAATGAACCGGCATGTGGGAATTCATGCGGCCGGGGTCGTGATTGCTCCCGGAACGCTGACAGACTATATTCCGCTTTATGAAAATACCAAGGGTGATGTGACCACCCAATACGATATGATTGTGACCGAGCGCGTCGGTATCCTGAAAATGGACTTTCTCGGACTGCGTACGCTCACGGTGATTCAGCATACCGTGGATATGGTGAAGAAGCGCGGCATCGATGTTGATATTGATAAAATCAGCCTTGAAGACCCGCTCACCTACAAGCTTTTCATGGATGGCGCCACTCACGGGATCTTCCAGTTCGAATCCGGCGGCATGCGCGAATACCTGAAGCAGCTCCAGCCCAACAAGATCGGGGATCTGGTCGCCATGAATGCGCTGTACCGGCCGGGCCCCATGGGAAATATTCCGTCTTTTATCGCCCGGAAGCACGGCCGCGAGAAAATCACCTATCTTCATCCTTCACTGGAACCGATTCTCCGGGATACCTACGGAATTATCGTCTATCAGGAACAGGTGATGCAGATTGCCAATATGGTGGCCGGATTTTCCCTCGGCGAAGCTGATAAACTGCGCCGGGCCATGGGTAAGAAGAAGATCAAGGATATGCAGGCCATGCAGCCCAAGTTTGTGGCGGGCGCCGGAGAACGGGGTGTTGAGGAAAAGATCGCTCTCGAAATCTATGAATTGATTTATAAATTTGCCGAGTACGGGTTCAATAAAAGCCATTCGGTGGCCTATGCCTATGTCGCCTACCAGACGGCCTGGCTGAAGGCCCACTATCCGGCTGAATTCATGGCGGCCTATCTCACCAGCGAACGCACGAATCTCAAACGCGTCGTGGAACTCATCAACGAGTGCCGGCGCATGGGAATAGAGGTTCGCCATCCCGATGTGAATATCTCCGGGCCCCTGTTCAGTTCCGACGGCACTTCCATCATCTTCGGGCTCAGCGCCATCAAGAATATGGGGGAAAAGGCGGCGGAGGAAATTCAGAGGGAACGGGAGGAAAACGGGCCCTATAAAAATTTGTTTGACCTGGCAGCGAGAGTGGATCTTCATCAGCTCAACCGCAAGGCCTTTGAAGCGCTCATTTATGCCGGCGCCATGGATTCGCTGCCGGGAAACCGGGCCCAGAAACTGGAAGCCGTGGACGGCGCCATTCAGTACGGACAGAAACTGGTGCAGGAAAAGAACAATAATCAGGTGGATCTTTTCGGAAGTGTGTCCGGCGTGTCCATTATTTCCGAACCGGCGCTGGCGGACACTGAGGACTGGACACCGGCGCACAAGCTGAATCTGGAAAAGGAATACATGGGTTTCTACCTGTCCGGCCATCCGGCCGAGCCCTATCAGGAGGAAATCGATATTTTTTCCAATACGGAAATGCTCTCGAATGAAAACCGCGATTCCAAGATTCCCATACGTGCCGGGGGCGTCGTGACGGCCCTGAAAACCCTGTATGACAAGAAAAACCAGCCCTGGGCGCGCTTCGTGCTGGATACGCTCAGCGGTGAAATCAATATTCTCGCTTTTTCCAAGACCTTTGCCGAATGTCGGGAAATGCTCAGTGATGATGCCAAGATATTCATCGAGGGAAAAATTTCTGACAGGGATACGGACCAGGATGTTCCGACCCTGATTCTCAATTCTGTGCTACCTCTCGAGGATCTTCGTCTGAAACATGCCCGACGGATGCACATCCGCCTGGAAAAATCCAGGACGGGAAATGATCTTCTGAATCATGTCAAGGGCATTATGGACAGATATCCCGGCGAACTGCCGCTGCTTATCCATATAGTGTCGGAAAACAATCCGGAAACACGTATACGGGCCCGGAACGTGCGGGTGAATGTTTCACCGCCTCATATGGACCGACTGAGAGAAAAGCTTGGCCGTGAAAATGTATGGTTCGACTGATGAGGAAGTGGGTATGATTGCTGTACTGCAGAGAGTATCACAGGCCTCGGTTACGGTGGATGACCGGGATGTCGCCCGGATCGGACGGGGGTTGCTGGTGCTATTTGCCGTCTGTGAAGGCGATACGCGGCAGGAGATGGAATTTATCTGTGACAAGCTGACAGATCTCCGTATCTTTCCGGATGCGGAGGGGCGCATGAATATTTCTCTGCAGGATTCGGGCGGAAGCCTGCTCATCGTATCCCAGTTTACGCTGTGTGCGGAGTGGGTGCGCGGCCGCCGCCCCGGGTTCACCCGTGCTGCGGCTCCGGACCTCGCGGAAAAACTCTATAACGAGGCGGTCGGATACCTGAGGGAAAAATCGATTGATGTGCAGACCGGAATCTTTGCCGCGGACATGAAAGTCGGCCTGATCAATGACGGCCCGGTGACGCTGATCCTGGACAGCCGTGAAAAATTCAGAAAAGAGGCATAACTATGATGGAAACTCGGAAAATACGCGTTGTTCTGGCCAAGCCCGGCCTGGACGGGCATGATCGGGGAGCGAAAATTCTGGCCTCAGCCTTCCGGGATGCAGGAATGGAAGTGATTTATCTGGGGCTGCGCCAGACGCCTGAAATGATTATCAATGCGGCGCTTCAGGAAGATGCGGATGTGATCGGACTGAGCATTCACAGCGGGGCACACATGACCATTCTGCCGGCTGTTCTTGATCTGAAAAAGAAAAACGGGATGGATGACGTTCTGTTCATTGCCGGTGGCATCATTCCGGAAAAGGATATGAAGGCGCTTCTGGAAATGGGCGTGGATAAACTGTTCGGGCCGGGTATACCCACCACCGAAGCGGTAAATTTTATAAAAAATTGGTTTAACAGGAAGAATCGGGACTGAGAAACCCCAGAGGCGATGGAAAACAGAAAATCCGTGAAATATACGAGAATCAGTGAGTGGCCGAGAGGCGAGCAGCCGCGGGAAAAACTGAGCCGTCACGGAGCCGATTCGCTCAGCGATGCGGAATTGATCGCGATTCTGCTTCGCAGTGGCTGCCGGGACAAAAGCGCGGTGGATCTTGCGCGGCAGATTCTGGAAGAACAGGGCGGACTGCCTGAGCTTGGGCGTATGAGCGTCGCGTCCCTGCGGCGTATCCGGGGTGTCGGCGAGGCAAAAGCGGTGACAGTTGCTGCCGCATTTCAGCTGGGAAGCCGTTTTGTGGAATCCGACCATTACAGCCGTCCTCTGAAGATCCGGGGTTCTCTGGATGTCTTCAGGGCTTTCGCACCGGGTATGCGCCTGCTGAATCATGAAGTATTCAGAGTCCTGCTGCTCAGCAGCAGCAATATGCTGATCCGGGACGTACTCATCAGCCGCGGCCATCTGAATGCGTCCGTGGTTCATGCCCGTGAAATATTCAAGGCGGCCATCGATCACCTGGCTGCAGCGGTCATCCTGATGCATAATCATCCCAGCGGAAATCCCCAGGCCAGCGATCAGGACATGGATATGACGCGCCGTATCGTGGAGGGAGGCCGGATCATCGGTATTCCTGTCCTGGATCATATTATCATTGCTGATAAGGAATATTTCAGTTTCGCAGATAAAGGACTGATCTGACCGGGAGAATCTGAATGAAAAACCGAGAAAAGCTCACAGATCTGAGAGAAAAGGCCCTGGCCGGCGGAGGAAAGGATCGGCTGGATAAACAGCATGCCAAGGGAAAGCTGGGTGCCCGGGAGCGGATCGGGCTTCTGCTGGATCCGGGAACCTTCACCGAGATGGACATGTTTGCCCGGCCGCTGGGCAGGAATTCAGGGAACGGAAGCATTCCCGGTGACGGCGTCATTACCGGCTATGGATTGATCAATGGACGTAAAGTGTTTGTATTTTCTCAGGATTTTACTGTCTTCGGTGGCTCACTCGGTGAAGTGCATGCCGAGAAGATTGTCAAGATTATGGACTTGGCCATGAAAGTGGGTGTTCCGGTCATCGGACTGAATGACAGCGGCGGCGCCCGTATCCAGGAAGGTGTGGTGAGCCTGGCCGGCTATGCGGATATTTTCCTGAAGAATACGCTGGCCAGCGGTGTGATTCCGCAGATTTCCCTCATTCTGGGCCCCTGCGCCGGCGGTGCGGTCTATTCTCCCGCCATTACAGATTTTACCATCATGGTTCGCCATACGGCCTACATGTATGTGACGGGCCCTGATGTGGTGAAGACCGTGACCCACGAAGTCGTGACCCACGAGGAGTTGGGCGGCGCGGACACTCATGCGGAAAAGAGCGGCGTGGCTCATTTTGCCTGCGACTCCGAAGCGGATGCCTTTGAAACGCTGCGGACCCTGCTTGGTTTTCTCCCTCAGAACAATCGTGAGGACGCTCCGGTCATCCATCATGATGAGGACAGAAGCGAAGCCTGCTCACGTCTGGATACGATGATTCCGGATAATCCCAATAAGCCCTATGACATGAAGGATGTTCTCCAGGCTATCCTTGACCGGGGCGATGTCTTTGAAGTGCATGCCCGGTTCGCCCCCAATATTATTACCGCCTTCGGACGGCTGGACGGACGCAGTATCGGAATCATTGCGAATCAGCCCGCTCATCTGGCCGGTGTCCTGGATATTGACGCCAGCGTGAAGGCAGCCCGCTTTGTCCGCTTCTGTGATGCCTTCAATATTCCGCTTCTCGTGTTTGAGGATGTGCCCGGTTTTCTGCCCGGCACGGATCAGGAATGGCAGGGGATCATCCGCCATGGTGCGAAATTACTCTACGCCTTTTCCGAGGCGACAGTCCCGAAAGTCACTGTCATTACCCGCAAGGCCTATGGCGGCGCCTATGACGTCATGAATTCCAAACATATCCGGGGTGATATGAATTTTGCCTGGCCCACGGCCGAGATCGCCGTCATGGGGGCAAAAGGGGCGGTGAGCATCATCTACCGGAATGAAATCCGGGAGAGTGACTCGCCTGAGGAGACACTGAAGGAGCTGGAAGCCAGATACAATGATGAATTGGCCACACCCTTCATCGCCGCGGAACGGGGCTATGTGGATGATATTATACTACCGTCGGATACACGAAAGCGACTCATTGATGTGTTTGCACTTCTCGAAAATAAAGTGGATGAAAATCCCTCGAAAAAACATGGGAATATTCCCCTATAAGGAGGTATGATATGCCTTTAAGCACGAGTGAAATCAGAAATTTGTATGATCAGGTCAAGGAATTTCTGGATCAGGGAGCCCCGACCGAAGCGAAACAGCTTCTGGATGCGGTTCCTCTGGACAGTTCGGATGATCTGATGATTGAATATCTTCAGGGTGTCTGCGAACAGGAACTCGGAAATCATGACCGGGCCATCAAACGCTTTTCATATGTGATCAGCATGGAACCCTCCTTCACAACGGCTGCGGAAGCGCTTATCCACCTCCATCCCGAGTCTCTGACAGAAGGGCAGCTGAAATACCTGTACGAACTGATTATGGCCGAAAAGCCCCGGGTCAGCCAGCAGACCTCCGCGTTTCTTCAGATTCATGAAGAACTGGATCCGGAACCGCTGATGGATTTTTCAAAGAACCAGACTTCAACGGCGACGGATACGGAGCGCAGTGATGACCATTTTGCGGACAGTTCCCTGACGGCATCGGAGCCGGCGGAGGGCAGTGATGGAGCGGAGAACCATGACCTCTTGAATGAACGGACTCAGGAAGCCATGGACGATCCCGATTCCCTCATTGATCCCATGTTTGCCGAACATAGAACCGGGGAAGCAGCTCCCGAAGCTGAAAATGCCGTGGAGGAAGTTCCGGTAATGGCTGAAGAGACAACAGATATTGATTTACAATCTGAAGTGGAGACGGAAGCTGTTGTTGAAGAGGAAATGACTGCTGCCGCCGAATCGGAGCTTCCGGTTGAGGAGGACGTGGCGGTAGAAGCGGTTGAGGCCGGAGAATCGGAAGAAGGGCCTGCTGTTGCCGAAGAAGAAGCGGAGCCCATACCCGAAGCTGCAGCCGAGGCGGATGACCTGCCGGATGAAACGCCGTCTGAAGAAGAAATTACCGTGGCGGCTGTTCCCGAGGTAAAAAAGGACGCTGCACCGAAAAAGAAAGCCACTCCGAAAGCAGCTCCCGCAAAAAAAGAGGCGGAGGCAGCCGCAGAAAAAACTGATACGGCATCTCCGGAAGCGGATGAGGATGCCCGGGAAGCCTCCGGGAGCGGACGAATCAGCATTGAAGAAAACAAGCTGACCGGTGAACGGATTGTCCGGGTGGAAACCTTCACCATGGCGGAAATTTATATCAAACAGGGCCTCTACCATGAAGCGCTGCAGATTCTGACGAAACTTCGTGAAAAAGCGGAGGATACGGAAAAGATCGATGACACGATCCACAAGGTGACCCAGATTCTGGAAAAGGAAAAAGTCTGATGCGAAAACGGATTGAAACCCTCCGCCGACTGCATTTTTGTCCGGATTTTCGCAGCGGGGCACAGAGTACCCGAAGGGTCTGTGCTCGGGGACTCACTGAACTATGACAAATGTCCCAAGCATTAAAAATATCGTATTTGACCTGGGGAACGTGATCGTCGACCTGAATTATGATGCGGGGTTCGCGCCTTTCGGGGTGTCGACGCAGAGCTTTGACCGCATTTACAATACCGATCTGTTTCACCGCTTCGAGAAAGGCCACATTGAGGAAAATGAATTTTTCGACTTTTTCTGTGATGAATCGGAATTCAGGCGGGAGCATGTTCCGGATCTGAAGGCCATCATCCACAGATGTTTTCCCCTTCGTCCCCGGGTCTGGGATCTTGTTTATAAATTGAAGAATACATACAGGATATTTCTGCTGTCGAATACGAATACGCTGGATTTTACCAGTATTGAAGAGAAATTCGATATCAGACAACCCTTTGAAAAAGTGTACCTGAGTTACGAACAGGGTCACCGGAAGCCGGATGAGGAAACCTATCTGCATGCACAGACGGTTCTGAATATTCTCCCGGAGGAGACACTGTTTCTGGATGATCGCATTGAAAATATTGCCGGAGCCGGGCACTGTGGCTGGCATACTGTTCACGTACTCTGCGAAGAGACGATTTTTTCAGGACTTGAGGATTACCACATTCTGCCGCTATGTGAGGAAGGAGCAGGCCATGAAAACTGACAAGACAATGAGAACAAAATCCGAGATCTGGATACCCCTGGCTCTGGCCCTGATCCTGCCGATTTTTTATTTCTACTACGGCCGGGCGGGCGCCTATGATCTGTTTTTCGCTGCCCAGGGATCGGATCTGAATCCGGCATCCATGTATTATGAATGGAGTTTCGGAATTCTGTTCTTCTCCTTTGTTCCCCTGCTGACCTGGACCGGCGTTCTCGGTTATCCGCTGAAGGATATCGGATTCAGGACCGGGCGGCTTCTCCCCGCAGCTGCGCTTTTTACACTCAGTCTCATCCTTCTGCTGGGCTACGCCTTCGTTGCCACCCGTTTTGATGAATTTCATGCGGCCTATCCCCGGTTCAAATATATCGGGATGGAAAATATGCATGTCATCATCCGCTATTATGCTCTCGCACTGGTTTTTTTCTTTGCCCGGGAATTGTTTTTCCGGGGCTTTCTGGTTCAGGGGCTCAAGGACCAGCTGGGAATGGCCGCGGCAATTCTGATCTCCACTCTGGCCGCTGCGCCCATGTTTGCCGGTGCGTCCATTCTGGAAGGAACCATTGCCATTCTGGTCAATCTGATGTACGGTTTTATTGCTGTCAGAACCGGTTCTTTCATGTATTCCGCCCTGATCTCCTGGATCTGGATGATTGCTGTGGACTGGAGTATCATCTATGGCCTCTGACAAGGGCAGTGTTTCCGGACTGAAGGAAGAATTTCTGTCTTCCGGGACCTTCCGGGATAATATTGTTCATGTCCATCAACTTCCTGCCCGGGCCGGAGAATACAGTGAATTCCCGGCGTCCCTCAATTCCCGGCTTCAGGAAGCCCTGCGGGCCAAAGGCATAGACCGGCTCTATTCCCATCAGCGCGAATGCTGGAATCTGGCGGAGCAGCGCCGTGACTTCGTCGTGGTGACACCCACCTCCAGCGGAAAAACGCTGTGTTATGATCTGCCGGTTCTCAATGATATCATGAGAAACCCCGGCTCCCGGTCTCTCTTTCTGTTTCCCACCAAGGCGCTGTCCCAGGACCAGATGACAGATCTTCACGATCTGGTCACCGCCACCGGTGAGGATATCCGGGTCTACACCTTTGACGGTGACACGCCGTCCAACGCCCGGGTGGCCATCCGCAAACAGGGCCATATTGTTGTATCCAATCCGGATATGCTCCATCAGGGAATTTTACCTCATCATACCAAATGGATGCATTTTTTTCAGAATCTCCGCTATGTGGTGATTGATGAAATGCATGCCTACCGGGGCGTGTTCGGGAGCCATCTCGCCAATGTGCTCCGGCGCCTGAAGCGCGTAGCCGCCTTTTACGGTTCGGATCCCATGTTTATTTTCTGCTCAGCGACCATCGCGAATCCGCGCGAACATGCGGAACGGCTCCTGGAAAAACCCATCATCTCCGTGGAGAACAATGGCGCACCGGCCGGTGCAAAGACGGTGATCTTTTACAATCCGCCCGTCATCAACAAGGAATTGGGAATCCGGGCTTCCTACATCAAGCAGGCCCGGAAAATCGCCCGGCATATCATCAATCAGGGCCATCAGGCCATCGTATTTGCCCTGTCACGGCTGAATGTGGAAGTGATGACCAAGTATCTGAAGGATGATTTCGAGCGCAGCCTCGAAGCGCTGGCAGAAAATGAGAAAATAGCCGGATACCGGGGCGGATATCTGCCGAAGCGCCGCCGTGAGATCGAACAGGGCATCAAGTCGGGCAGCATCCGGGGCGTGGTGTCGACCAATGCGCTGGAGCTGGGCATCGATATCGGTTCACTCGATGTGGCCGTCATCGCCGGATATCCGGGAAGCATCGCCTCCACCTGGCAGCAGATCGGCCGGGCCGGCAGACGGGGCAGCGAGTCGCTGGGAATTTTTATCGCCCGGTCCAATCCTCTCGACCAGTTTCTCATGTCGCATCCGGATTATTTTTTCAGCCGGTCACCGGAATACGCACGGATTAATCCTGATAATCTGATGATCCTCGTTGATCATGTCAAATGCGCATCCTTTGAACTTCCCTTCCGGGAAGGGGACACTTTCGGGCGCGTTTCCGCCGATGACCTGCAGGAGATTCTGACCT
Source organism: Fidelibacterota bacterium (assembly GCA_046735395.1). Classification (GTDB taxonomy): domain Bacteria; phylum Fidelibacterota; class Fidelibacteria; order Fidelibacterales; family DSDE01; genus JBJKQR01. The sequence goes on from JBJKQR010000033.1 coordinate 27,750, forward strand.
TCCTCCAGGAGGGCGGGACGCTGCACAAGAACGGAAATCGCTGGTACTGGGCCGATGAGGTCTATCCGGCTGTTTCCGTGAATCTGCGCCGCAGCCCGGAAGGTAATTTCGTCGTCGTGGATACGAGCCGCGGCAGCCGGATCATTGCGGAAGTGGATTACAGTTCGGCCGCCATGACCATTTACCCGGACGCCGTGTATATGGCCAGCGGAGACCAGTATATCGTGGATGAGCTGGACTGGGACGGCCGGAAGGCGCTGGTGCGGCCCTGCGACGCCGATTATTACACCGATGCTATTGATTATACCAATGTGAAGATCCTTGATGAGGATAATGCCCGGGAGAGCGGCCACGTGCAGGTTTTTCTCGGTGAAATCCAGGTGGTGACCCGGGCGGTCGGTTTCAAGAAAATCAAATTCTATACGATGGAGAATGTGGGCTACGGCAAGATCAACCTGCCCAATATCGAACTGGCCACATCCGCCTACTGGTTCACCATTCCTCAGGACTTGCTGGACCGGCTTTCCTACAGCCGGGCTGATATCATCGACGGGGTTCTGGGCATTTCCCGCGCCCTCCATTCCATTGCCATCCTGAAAATCATGAGTGAAAGCCATGACCTGCACCGGGCCGTCGGTGACAAGAGCGCCGAATGGTTCGCCATGAATACGGTGACGGAACGGGGAATCTACAGCCAGCCTGACGGGGATTCACCGTCTGTCCGTCTCAATCCGGATGATCTGGAACGCTTCCAGCCTACCATCTTTCTCTACGATAATTATCCGGGAGGCATGGGTTTTTCCGGGATGCTCTTTGCCGCACATGAGGATCTGTTGGTGGAATGCCGGGACCTCATCATCCGCTGCGCCTGTCAGGACGGATGCCCGTCCTGCGTGGGCCCGAGCCGCGAAGCCGGTGCGAATTCGAAAGCCGTCGCCGCCGCGCTGACCCGGCTGCTGGTTGCGGATATTCAGAACTGAAATTCAGAATTTTATATAATAATAATTCAGATCAGGGTTAATTTGATTTGCCTGTCGCTTTGGTTACAGCTCAGTTTTGGCGTGTATTTAAAACCATTATGACATGTTTAACTATACGTCCTTCGCTATCCTGAAACGCTGTATCACCGAACTTCATCTGAAAATTTTTCTAAAGCATTTTTCACCTTGTCATCATCGTTTTTTTTTTTAACTTCATTTTGGATTTATATTTTTATTATTCGGAGTGACTGACGTGAATGAGCAGGGAAACAACGTCCAAATACCGGGTATAATCGGCTCATGACGGAATGATAAAATGAAGAGGAGAAGATAATGAAAGGGTTTTCATCAGTATTCGGATTTGTTATCCTTGGTGTTTTTCTTTTACTCAGCTGCGAAAAGCCTGTTGAGGAGCAATCTTTTGAGCAGCATCCCCTTGACTGGCCGTCCCTGGCTGCGGGGTCAGCATCCATGTATCATGGCGGGCCTTTGGCAAATGGTCTTTATTTTGAAGAGGGGCCCAGTCATGGCGAAATCAAATGGGCTGCGAACATCGGGAATAGAATAGGTGGCAGTGGAATTGTCATTGACGACAACGAAAGAATGTATTTTTTTACACATCAAGGTACAATGGTGTGTTATTCAACTGCCGGGGATTCAATTTGGGAGGTGTCTGTAGATGATTCAAAACCCTATGGTACTGATTTACCTCCAGCCCCGCTTTTGTTGTCCAATGGCAATCTGTTAATAATTTTAAGGTACAAAATTGTTGAAATGGACAGGAACGGAACCCTGATATTTGAAAAAAATCTGGCCGACGCGGTGTTTACTGAATCTGCAAATATTGATCAGGACGGCAATATATATTCTATTTATTCAAATACCAAATTATTTTCTCTGACCGCTGACGGAGATGAACGGTGGACATTGTCCGCGCCTGACGGTCTTGATGATAACTTCAGTATCTATGGCAGTCAGATATTAATGAATCCTGATGGGAATGGAATGACGGTCACGGGAAATAAATATATTTATAATATTTCCCTGGATGGTAACATTAATTGGTATAAAAAGACTACGTTCCAGACAAGGCCTGTATCACATGATCAGGGGGATATTTATAATTGGGATATAGGTGATACGTCCGTAGTATGTGTTGAACCTGACGGGAATGAAAAATGGTCACATCACTTGCCGGGTGTCGTATTCAATATGTATTCACGACCGACAGTACTGATAAATGGAGATATCGTATTTTCTGCAGATAAGGGTGTTTTCTACAGCTTTTCGCCTACTGGAAAATTGAACTGGGTGTCAGATTTTGGTTCCGGTATTATAGGATCAGAACTCGTAT
>JBJKQR010000034.1:0-55604 GCA_046735395.1 Fidelibacterota bacterium
TTGGATAAAATGATTGATCCCAAAGATACTTTAGTGAAATTGGCTCATAAAATTGATTGGATCTGGTATGAATCCCAGCTAAATCCTTATTACATCAATTTTGGAAGACCGGCGAAACCCATTCGTCTGATGGTGAGTTTACTGTTGTTGAAACAGATGTATGAAGTGAGTGATGATGAGTTGGTGGATCAGTGGCGTCAAAATCCATACTGGCAATATTTTAGCGGAATGAACACTTTTCAGTGGAAAGTGCCCTGTGTCTCCAGTGATCTGAGCCACTTTAGGAACCGAATAGGTTCGGCAGGTGCAGAGATTATTTTAAAAGGTTCCATTGAGTTGTTTGAAAAGAACACAAAGCGTGAGAAGGAAGTGCTGGTTGACAGTACTGTTCAGGAAAAAAACATAACATATCCCACGGATGTAAAACAGCATCGGAAACTGTTAAAGAAGGGACGTGATATAGCGGGCCTGATGGATATAAAGTTACGTCAGAGTTACGTTCGCGAAGAAAAGGACCTCCTGAAGAAGCTTAAGTTCAGTACACATCCGAAGAACCGGAAGAGGGCAATCAAAGCGAAGAAACGATTGAAAACCATAGCGGGTTCCCTGATCCGGGATGTGGATCGTAAACTGGGATCGGATATCACAGAAGCCCAGGCAGACTTCCTGACACTGGCCTACACGATGCTGGATCAGAAGCAGCAAGATAAAGAGAAGATATACAGTCTTCATGAACCACAGGTTCATTGCATCAGCAAGGGGAAGGAACATAAGAAGTATGAATACGGAACAAAGATCAGTATCGTCCGGGGAAGCAAACATGGCTTGATCCTGGGGGTATTGAATATAGGTAATCAATATGATGGCCATAGTCTGGATGCGGTACTTGAACAGACCGAAAAATTGACAGGAAATCGTCCGGAGGCTGCGATCGTTGATCGGGGGTACCGGGGAAAATCACAGGTTGGAAGAACCAAAATCCTGCGTCCAGGCCCGGGCAAGCTCAGCGATACGGCCTATCAGAAGCAGAAGGAACGGAAGCGGTTCCGGGCACGGGCGGGTATTGAGCCTGTGATTGGACATCTGAAACATGATTTTGGAATGTTGAAGAGTTATCTCAAAGGTGTGGACGGTGATACAATTAATGCATTATTGGCCGGAGCTGCCTTCAATATGAGAAAGTGGATGCGAGAAACGGCTGATTTTTTATTCTATTTTCTTGCTAGCTGGAAATACTCTTTAAAATCAATATTGAGGGATGTGCTTTTGAAATCCTTTGGGAATCATCCTGTGATGGTGAGTACTTTATAAGGATCGACTAAATAATTTTTCCGGGTGTAGCGGCCGCAATTTTTATGCCCTGTTTACCCAACGTTAGTTAATTGGGAAAGTAAGAGAATAGCCCCGGATCTGTTTGTAACGATCGGTAAGCCACGATCATATATCAGTTGTAAAATGTACGAAATACATACTACCGCTTTTTTCTCCAGACCATCTCGTGAATTCCTTCGCCCCAGAGGTTCGGGAAGAAATAATCCGGTTCACCCAGTTTATGTTTCCAATAGGCCTGGGAAGAGGGCATGTCCGCACAGAGAATGAATGTTTCGGCACCTACGTCCTTCAGCATCCGCCGTATCGCCTCAAACAGCATCCACCCGATCCCCGATTTCTGGCTTGCCGGATCCACATAGATGCAGCCGATTTCCCGATCTGCATCCTTTCTCGGCGGCAGCACGCCGCGGGTCGTGGGGCCCACGGGGAAACAGCCGGCCACGCCCACGATTCGGCCTTCGCTTTTTGCAGCCAGAAAATAATACTCCGGATGGGTAGCATGAATCTGCATTTCCACTTTTTTCATCTGTGAGCGAAGTTCTCCGGCCGGATCTTCCGGACGAATCGAGTTTTTCCGGTAGAGATCTGCAATGGATCGGGCCAGCATCGCCTCAATCTGCGGAAGGTCTCCGGCTGTCACCGGGCACAGCTCTGTCTTCACCTTAATCTGCAAACAGCCGACCGAACCTCATTATATATTGATTATCCGTTTTATTTCAGTTCCTTTTCAAGATCGTCCAGCATTTTCTGTGCGCAGTCGGGACACACGCCATGCGTAAATTGGGCGTCTGTCCGTTTGATAATATATTCTTCAATCTGATTCCAGTAGCCGGTATCGTCCCGGATTTTCTTGCAGCTCGCGCAGATGGGCAGCAGACCGGACAAGGTCCTGACCTCACGCAGTGCATCCTCCAGGTTCTTATTCATCTGCGTCAGCTCCTCCGACTGTTTCTGTATTTCCAATTTCTGACTATGGATGGTCGTGACCAGATTTCGAAGATTTTTAAATAAAACCGTTGCTGAAAAGAAATACACGGAACTGGTTATGATAAACGCAACAGCCAGAAGCGCCCAGACCGAGGGCAGGAGGATGTATCTGCCCACATCGCCCGGAAAAGTCAGAATCCCGGTCATCCACAGGTAAGCGATAACGGAAATGACAACAAAATGTATGACTGCGGAAATGATACCGGCACGCAGGCCCAGGGCTGTACCGGCAATGAAAATACCGGCCGTCGCGAAATAAAAGCCGGCGGAGACAATGCCGTATTCAAGAAAACTGGTCATCGTGAGATGCGCAAAAATGAGCAGAACCATGCCCAGAAGCCAGTGGTCTGACAACCTTTTTCGATAATAAAAAAGGGGAAGAACAACTAACGCGGTACAGACATGACTGATATGATTCCAGTTGAGACCGGTATTGAGGATGCGAATCAGGGACAGGGGCAGGCCCAGAACGGTCAGAACCAGAAGGACCTTGACCACACTCTCCAGAAAACGTCGCCGCATTGAATTGAGCTGGGGAATTATCTCCTCCGATTCGCTCTGGATTATGTTACCCTCACTCCGCTTCGAAATTCCCTCACTGCCTGTTTTCATTTTCATCCTGTTGTTTCACGTAACCGCCAGACGCTGTCAGCATTCATCATTTATTAAGTTAAATATCCGCCAATCATCATCATTTTGCAAGTCCCAATACATCCCGGGAAGGCATCCCGCGACATCGTTTCCTGTTCCGGTCCGTGGTGTTTCCTGACTTAACCGGTCATCCCAGATAAATTTTTACAGAAATACAAAACAGGCCGCCACAAGGAGGCCTGTAATGAAAACATGTATGGAATAAATCAGTTTTCTGTTCCAACCTCCAGGTGCAGAATCAAAGATTCGCGTCCTGAATAGCTTCCGCCCGGCAAACCGATCACCTGATCATAAGCACTGCCGGCAGGAGCCGTTCCCGTGGTCAGACAGGCGCTGTGCTGGCCGGCCTTGTAGGTTTCCACGACAGTGTACTGTCCCGGGGCAACCGTCGGATCGCCTTTTTTGTCCAGCGGATAGGCCTCTGCACCGATGTAGAAATGAAGGCCCACAAAGGCGAAGCCCTCCAGCAGCTGAACGCGGGCAGTGAAGACACCCTGATTCACCGAATAGGTAACCGTACCTACAAGCGTTCCCTTGGTGATATCACTCTGGCCCGCTCCGGCGTAGATCGGCTGATCAAAGGCGCCGTCGGTATTAAAATCAACTTCATTTCTCCATCCCCAGCGGTTCGCGGTCAGGGACGCATCCTGCAGAAAATCAAAGGGGCCGTACGCAAAAGCCGTCTCCGGATTCGAAACCGTTTTGTCCATGGACGTAGACGGTCCCGTTACCGTTTCTGTCACAAAATTGAAATTCACGTCATAGGTGTCTTCCTGCAGATCCACATCCGCCGACTGATCCCGGACTGAAACGCTGTAATTTCCGACAGGTAGTTTCTCAAAAAGGTATATTCCGTTTTCATCGGTAAGTACTGTGACTACATTTCCCGAGGCATCGTGAAGCGTAACCGTCTCACCGGACACCGCAGAACCATCTTCATTCACCGTCCCGGAGAGTTCATAGACACATTCAAACGCTACATTCACATCCGTATCTTCGGTGACAAAAACCGTTGAGCTGAAAACCGGCGAGGCCACATCCGCATTCGTGGTAACCGTCAGGCCATAATCCCCGGCCGGCAGATGCTCAAAGGTCGCCGTTCCCGCACCGGACAGGTCCAGAGTTGTTCCGTTCAACGAAAGAACATTGTCTCCAATGCAGGAACCTGTGAAGGATACGGAGACATTCACATCATAAAAACAGGTCGCCGTATAGGCTACATAACTCCACCAGGCACCCTTCTGCGAATCATAGTAAGCCGGAGAGGCGGCATTGCCGGCGTAAGCCGTTTCACCGGCATTCGATCCGACGGCAGGTTCATCATCTGCTGTCGCATTGGCGACAAGGGCCGCATGCGCCGAAATATAGAATTTGGATCCGCAGCTGAGATCCGCCGGAATGGTCACCGTCAGTTCATCTGCATTAATCCCCTCAACAACATAATCCGCATGGCCCGGAGCCGGACGCTTCGAAGGAATCACTGCGGCATCCGTCCAGACATAAATGTGTACTTCCCCGAGATCGGCCGAAGCATTGGTATTGTAGGTCACGTACAGATTTTCCTCATCATTTGTCACCGTCAATGTTCCGGCATCATTGTGCTTCCCCGCCCAGAGTGTATACGAATAAATTCCGTAATCGGGATTTTCCGTTTCATTGTACCCGCTCAGGGTTCCTGTAAATTCAGTTGCTGAATTGGGTTCGATTATAGCCGTCGCCTGCGGCGCGGCGTTCTTCGCCAGTGTTCCGATTTCATTTTCCGTTCCCGAAACAGCTGTCGGCAGCTGTGCTGTATCACAAGAAGACAATAAGAAAACTACTGCCAGTCCTGTGACGATCGCCCATGAATAAAACTTCGAATTAAGCATATAAGTCCTCCTTTATATAAGGGTCTTCCCCTCTTGTGCATATATTAATGACATTCTGTCTCAATAAGCAATACAATTCCATAACACACAGGTATAGTATAAGGCTCTAAAAACCAATCATCTGCACAACATGTTGTAAATGCTATATATACAAAACACTCTCTAATAAATTATTTTTTTATTTTTTCAAATTATTCCTGTTTACTGGTCCATCCTGTGCATTTTCCCGCTGAAACTGACAATAAAACCTTGAAAATGAGAGGGAAATAACTCACTTTTGAAGCGGCATTCACAGAAAGGTTCTTTTTGCAGAATCGAATTCCTTCAGACGATCGCATTTGGGTCCGGACGCTCAGAAACGGGAGCGCAGTGGTAATGATCCGATGACCGCACTGTTCATCGCCGGCATTATACAGGCTCTGTTTTTCTGTGTCCTGCTCATTGCGCGGAAAGGATTTCGGTCCCCTGCATTCTATCTGGCAACGATTCTTCTCGGCCTTTCCTTTTCTCTGTTTCTGAACTGTCTGTATGCAGGCGGCCTGATTGTGAAGATGCCGGATCTGATCGGTCTGGATACGTCATTCCCTTTTCTCTATGGCCCTCTTTTATATTTCTACACACTCTTCATGCTGGAAACCCATCGGCGTTTCACGGCTCGCGACCTGCCGCATTTTCTGCCTTTCCTTGTCTACCTTATCTATGTCTTTATCACCTTTTATTCAAGGGATGGCCAGAGCAAACTGGAGTTTCTTCATATGATCCGTCATTCCGCGCTTCCGCCGGATCTGATCATTTCCAATTATCTGAAAATCATCCAGGCGCTTATTTACATCCTTTTCATCCGAAAGCGAATTTCCCGGCACCAGAATTATCTGAAGGACCGGTTTTCCTCGCTGGATCAAATGACTCTGAACTGGATGTCGCGGCTCAGCGGAGGAATGGGCCTGGTATATCTGATCAAATTATGTGGATTCGTCCTTTCCGGCCCGCTTTCCGTCTCCCCGGGGCGGATTGAATCATTCACCGATATCGCCATCGTACTTTTTATTTATCTCATCGCCTTTGAAGCGTTCCGGCAGCCGGAAATCTTCAGGAGTGAGACATTGGCAGAATCCGGAATCCCGGAATCCAAAAATCTAAAATATACGGGATCCTCTCTCAGCTCCGAAGACGGCCGGCAATTGGCAAATCGCATCCGGAGCCTCATGACCGAACAGCAGCTCTTTCTTCAGAATGAATTGTCTCTCCGGGATCTCGCCATCCGTTTGAATGTGAATTCAAAATATATCTCACAGGTCATCAATGAACAGCTCGGCAAAAATTTTTTCACCTTCATAAACGAGTACCGCATTGAGGAAGTGAAGCGCAAACTGGCGGACCGAAATTTCGGGCATCTCTCCATTCTGGGAATCGCACTTGACAGCGGTTTCAATTCCAAATCCTCCTTCAATTCAATCTTCAAGCAAAGTACGGGGCAGACGCCCAGTCAGTATCTTCAGACGCTTTCCCGGAATTAGATCCATCAAGTGGTTCAGATTCCTGAATTCGGACGACACTTTTTTACGTTTTACCTATTTTCATCCTTTGAGAAACACGATACAAAGGAGAAAAAATGATCAAAATCCTAACTCAGCGCATCCAGGTCGGTCTGGTATCAGCCGTATTTTTCAGCCTGCTGCTTGGTCCGCTCAGTGCCGCCGGCAGGAACAATCTGTCCTTACCGGAATCCGGGCGTCATTTTATGGGTACGTCCGTATTCATTCTCAGCTCCCTGATTCCCGGAGATAATACCTATTTTTATTCCCTTGATTATGGTAAGGAATGGAATTCGAAGAATGAATGGAGCCTGGGTGCGAATATTTACCAGTTCACCGCCCCCATGTCCATCAGCTGGGACGATGAAAGTGCCTATCCCGGCCATGTTCTGTCCTATGGGATTGTCCTTGCCGGGCAGCATTACATCTGGAAACGATTCTTCATCAACCAGATGATTAATCCTCTGCTCATGGATTACCACAGCGACGCAACGGGGAACAAAATCTCCCGCGGGTTCATGCTGCTCTGCGCCACCCGGACCGGCTATCGTTTTGAATTCGGAAGTGGAAACCATACCTTTTATCTCGAACCCGGTTTCGAAGTCAGTTACTGGCCTGTAAACACCCGCGTTCCGGCAGGTTTCCGGGCGCTTGATAATGAATATCCGTCCTATGTGCCCAGTCCGTCACTGCAATGTGGTGTTTATTTCTGATCCGGTTCGGAAAAAATCAACGTTATCGGGGTGGTGGAAAATACTCAGATCCAGCGGCCGGCTTTTGCCTCCACATGAGTTTCGCGCTTTTCCGGCATGACCACCGGCAGATAAAGCGTCACATTGCTTCCACTGCCGGGCTGACTGTCGATAAGAATATGGCCATAATACTGACGAAGAATTCCATGGACCTGGGCGAGTCCGAGTCCGCTGCCCTGGCCGATATCGCGGGTTGTAAAAAAAGGTTCGAATATCCGCTGCAGATTTTCTTCCGGAATCCCGTCTCCCTGATCTGAAATCCGGATGGAATAATAGTCGCCGGTGAAAGCATGACGGCAGGCCAGACACTCTTTTTTATCTTCCAGTAAAACCCGTTCCAGATAAATGGAGACTCGTTTTTCCTCCGTCTCAGCCATCGCCTGTACGGCATTGTCGGTTATGGCCAGAATCATGCGGCGAAATTGATCCGGATCCACGGAAAAGTCATATGCTTCGTTTTCCTGAATAAACAGATCAACATGACAGGCCTCCTTATAACGTTCCGGTAAATGATCCGCAAGCTTCTTCAATTCCTGGTCGAGATGAATATGCCCCACATGCCGCAGAGATTTCTGACTGTAGTCCAGAAGCTGACTTATAAGTTTTGCGCCCTGCTCCGCACCGGATCTGATATTGCGGGCAACCGTCCGCTCATCGTCCTTCAGACTCCGTTTTTCGGACAGCATTTCACTTCCCACCAGGATACCGGTGAAAATATTATTGAAATCATGAGCCATCCCGGCCGCCAGCTGGGCAATGGTTACATATTTCTCTTTTTCCAGAACTCGGTTTTGAGAGGTTTTCAGTTCTTCCAGTGTCAGACTCAGATCCCGCGTCTTCTGCTCTATTTCCCGTTCAAGTTCCTGCTGTCCGAGCACCATTTTACTGTTCAGCGGCTGAAGCTTTATCTTCAGAAGCATAATCGTCAGCAGATATAACACGAAGCCTGTTGAAATTATTAAAAGCACCTTGTGCAGGACCGGATCATATATGATTCGCTTATCATAACGCGTCACCATGAACCAGTGCGGAAAGGCCGATATAGTTTTAAAGGCATAAATCTGGCCGCCCTGATCGTATTTAATAACGCCATTATCCCGGATTCGCGCTTCCTGCTGCTCTGCGATCCATTCCAGATCCAGATCGGGCCGGGACGAGGCCACAATATGCAGATTCGGAAAGGGGCAGAGTATGGCATTTACTTCCATATCTTCACTCGTACCGACCATTTTATCCAGTGGTTTCAGATCCGTAATAATTCTGTCCCAACCCAGAAGCCGCCCCTGCGGATTGCGGATCGCGGATCGGACAACCAGGTATTTCCCTCCGCCGGGCTCGCTGTATTCCGCGTAGGAAAAATCGGGATTTACACCGAGAATACATCCGTGTTCTGACGGGATTGCCATGCCGCATTCCGCGAAACTGCTGTCCCGGATATCGCTGCGGCTGATTCCCAGAATGCTTTTATCCGAATAGGCCATCGCATCCCGGAGCTCGGCTTCCGTCATCCTGCGAAGCAGATCACGCCGATAAAACCCATCATCATAACGTTCGAGCTCTTCGCGTATCTGCGTCCGGCCCGCAATCTGACGCGCCATTTCATCAACATCCCGAAACCAGGTATTGATCGTCATCTCCCTCGCAAGTGTATCATCGACGATATTGCTTTGTATATTATTGATGACAAAATTGGAAAAAATGGCCATGCTTGGCAATAAGATCAGAATAAACAGCAGGGTTATTGACAGATAGATGTATTTGAAAATGATGCGGCGGTAGAATTCAAATTGCTCCGTAGGCGGCAATCTGAAGAAGTTGCTGAAGGTATTCATAAAGGTTGACAGGACAAATATCATGTTCTCAGTTCCCGGATAATGAATGAGGATTAGGGCCCGAAGGTTGCAGGTGCGCCGTCGCGGAGTTGCTTTGACAAGACGCCCTGCCCATTCCGATTTGCTGTTGCAGACATTCTGGGATCACGGTTCAATGCTCCGCCGCGGCATCCGGCCTGGTTCGGGTTGTTAAATTTATTCAATTTTAATTAAAATTAAAAGTCTCAGCCCTTTATCGACCAAAAAAAAACATTAAAAAATGCCTGCTTCATTTGCGATTTCTACATTTTTATCATAAAAACCGGCATGTATGGTAAATCACATATGATCGCAACAGATCCCTTCGACATCAAGCAGAACTTGCCTTTCATAGAATTTTTCAGTATGATATCTGCCCGTTATGAAACCCAAAGGAAAAAGCAATTACCGTAAATACTATGAACTTAGGGGCAACATCTCACAAACGACTTTCAGTATTTCATGTAAAACCTTGACATTATGAACAGTTAGCAATAAATTGTTAAGAAAAAGAGGAAAAAGACATTGAGACCTAAGCCTTTATTCTTGTTTTTACTCATACCCATGTACATATATGGCGGCATTTTTGGCTTCCCCGGACACAGTGCGGACCGGACTGAACGGGAAAAGGCCTATCAGGAAGAAATGAACGACAGCATGGCTGACAGTATCGCGGATGCGGACAATATCGCCGCCGGCGAGGACATGCTGCCGGACAGCAGCGACAGCAGCCTGATCACGGAAACAACGCTTGAATCCGACCGTTTCGACGACCTGTTCAACGAAGCAAAGGTTCACTTCACGAATGCATTGATCGCCGATTATTTTGATGACAGCCTGGAAGTTCAGCTGCAGCTCCGTCTCTGTTTTGAATCCCTTTCCGACATTGAAGTGTTTAACAATCTTGATGATATTCAGTATGAGGAAATCCGTCGTTTCACCGCCCGGCTTATCAGCGATTTCAAGGAACTCAGCCCTGAAATTCAAAATTTCAGCGATCAGTTCTCCGCCAGTGATTTACGGGAGGATATGGAATATCTGGCTGAAGGGTATTTTGACGGCATCGACTCCACAACCCGTATTCTGGAAGACCGGGAGGGGCATATCCCGATCATTGTTAATAAACGCGTCGAACGCATCATCAGTTTTTTCCAGAATGACGGACGCAAGGATTTTCAGGACTGGCTGAACCGGCTCCCCCGCTATCGCGCGCTGCTAACCCCTATTTTGAAGGAAGAAGGGCTGCCGGAAGAACTTATTTATCTGAGCATGATCGAAAGCGGGTTTAAATCCAATGCTTATTCCTATGCAAAGGCCATGGGACCCTGGCAGTTCATTTACGCAACCGGCAAGCGTTACGGCCTGAAACGGGACTACTGGGTTGACGAAAGAATGGATTTTGACAAATCAACCCATGCTGCGGCCCAATATCTCAAGGATTTATACTCCGAATTCGGCGACTGGTACCTGGTCATGGCCGCCTACAATTATGGCGAAGGCCGTATCCGCCGCAACATCCGCTGGGAAGGAACCCGTGATTTCTGGAAGATGAGAACGATGCCCCGCCAGACCCGGAATTATGTTCCCACCGTTCTGGCCGCCGCCGCCATCAGCATGGATCCGGAACACTACGGATTCAAACTGCCCTCTGTCTCAACAGAACTGACAACCTGGGATACGCTGACTCTGGATAAAAGCGTGGAGCTGGAAACACTTGCCCGGGCCTGCAAAAGCAATTATAATACGCTGAAAGCACTTAACCCCGAACTCCGCAAGCATACAACACCCAGCCGGGACTATACGGTCCGCCTTCCCAAAAACACCCGTGACAAAGTCCTGGCCTCCTACGACAGTTTCGATGAAGCCCCGAGCTTTCAGGTTCATTATGTCCGCCGAGGCGAAACACTAACGCGTATCAGCAGAAAATACGGCATCTCCATCCGCAGCATCATGTCGGCCAATAAACTGAAAAATCGCCAGCCTATTCTCATCGGCCAGAAGCTGATCATACCTATGCCCGGCGAGAGCAATCTCAGCGCATATGCAAAACGGCCGGATCTCAGCGATACGCATGATAAAATGATACATATCGTGAAAAAAGGTGAAACCCTCGGCCATATTGCCGAGGAATACAACACCCGGGCCGCATATATCCGCAGCTGGAATAATCTCAAATACCGGGACTATATTTATCCCAACCAGCAGCTTGTCGTCTGGGTACCCAAAGCAGCCGTGGCGGGCGCGACCTATACGGTCAAATCCGGTGATTCCCTGAATCTGATCGCACGGAAAACCGGCATTTCGCTGGAACGTATCCGGGATCTGAATCCACAGATAAAAGGATCCAGAATCTATCCCGGAGACATTATCATCTTGAATGAAAAAGACTGATATTTTTGCAAGCGTCATCATTCTGATTGCCATTGTGGTGACATTTTACATGCTGGGGTCCGGTACGGGCTCCGCATCGGGCGACTTCGGAGATAAAATCGCCGTTCTGCCCCTGGAAGGTGTTATTTCCGACTCCAGAGCCTTTATTCATACACTGGACGATTTTGCATCACGACAGTCCGTCAAGGGCATCATTATTGCGGTCAACAGCCCGGGCGGCGGCACCACCGCATCCGAGGAAATTTATCTGGCTCTGCGGAGAGCCCGGGAAAAATACGACAAGCCCATTTTCGCCAGCATTTCCACCGTTGGCGCCAGCGGCGGATACTTTGTCGCCCTGGCCACAGATGTGATATACGCCGCACCCACCAGCCTCACCGGCTCCATCGGCGTTATCATGGATCTGCCTCAATGGACAGAGCTCATGCAGCATATCGGTATTGACGTCAACCGCTTCCGAAGCGGGGACCTGAAAGGCGCGGGCTCGCCCTACAAAACACTTTCCGAAGAAGAGAAAAAATCCTTTCAGGATCTGATTGATAATGTATATGAGCGGTTTAGCTCCATCGTCTGCGAACGACGTCATCTTGAACCGGAAGTGCTCAAACCCCTTGCGCGCGGACAGGCCTTCACCGGAAATCAGGCTCGGGAGCTTGGCCTCATCGACGAGCTGGGGCCGCTGCAGAGCGCCGTAGACTCCATGGCCACCCTGCTGAAGCTTGGCGATGACCCGAAACTGGTTTATCCGGGAAATTCCAAAACCAGCCTCTTCGATCTCGTTTTCGGGGATTTGAACGAAAATATCGCCAAAATAACCTATTCTCCCACTTTACAAATGATTTATAAATAATTAACTTAAGAGGCTGTAGCTTTTGCTTCAGCAGACGAAGGGGTGGTGAAACCATGACGAAAGCGGACATAGTTGACAAGATCTCGGAAGCAACCGGTCTGACAAAAGTCGAAACGGAGACGGTCATTGACGGTTTTTTCTCTGTTATCAGCGATTCTCTGGTTCAGGGAAAACGGATTGATTTCCGCGGTTTCGGATCTTTCAGTGTAAAAAAACGCAAGTCCAAAATCGCCCGCAACCCGGGAACCGGGGAGTCTGTGGATGTTCCCGAACGCTTTGTCCCGGTGTATAAGCCTTCAAAAATTCTGAAGGACGAAATAAACAAGCATTTGTTGAAAAAAGGGTAAACAGGAGGTTGGCGTGCCCAGCGGAAAAAAACGTAAAAGAAGAAAAATCAGAACGCACAAAAGAAAAAAAAGACTCAGATTAAATCGTCATAAAAAACGCAAGTCTTAATTTTTTCAATCCGGGCAGGATCCTACTCTGCCCGGTTTTTTTATGGATCAAATCTATTCCGTATCGGAAATAACCCATAAAATCAAATCTCTTCTGGAATTTGAAATTCCAGATTTTTATTTAGAGGGGGAAATTTCCGAGATCAAGTATCACAGCAGCGGCCATGTCTATTTTTCGCTGAAAGACAGTGACGCCGTCATGCCGGCGGTAATGTGGCGGAGCCAGGCTCAGCAGCTGACAAACCGGCCCCAGGCGGGAGCGCGGGTGGTCTGCCACGGATCCCTCTCCGTGTATCCGCCGCAGGGACGGTATCAGTTTGTCGCCCGCTCCATGAAACCGTCCGGGATCGGCGAGCTCTTTCTTGAATTTGAGGAAATGAAAAAACGACTTTCCGCCGAAGGACTGTTTGATGATGAATTCAAAAAGGCCATTCCTGCTTATCCCCGCCGCATAGCGATCATCGCCGGCGACAAGACCGCAGCACTTCAGGACATGCTGCGGGTTTTTCGCAGCAGTCACGCTCCGGCTCTTCTCATCCTTGCACCGGCCCGTGTTCAGGGCGGTGGATCCGCCGAACAGATCGTAGCGCGACTTGACCAGCTTCACCAGCTCATGCCGGCTCCCGACTGCATCCTGATAGCCCGGGGCGGCGGCAGCCTGGAGGATCTGTGGGAATTCAACAAGGAAACCCTGGCCCGACGTATTTTCACATCAACCATACCCGTCATCAGCGGCGTGGGCCATGAAACGGATTTCAGCATCTGTGATTTCGTGGCAGATTTTCGTGCATCCACGCCCACGGCGGCCGCGGAACTCTGTGTCCGCGCCTGGAACGATGCCCCGGAAAGAATCAATTATCTGGAAACGCGGGCATTGAATGCAGCAGACAATCGATTAAGCCGGGCGGAACTGCAGCTGAACCGGCTGCTCAGCGCCCATGGCCTGAGGCGACTGCCGGACCTGCTTGAACGCAGACAGGAAAAACTTCTATCCCTCTCACGGAGCCTGACACAGACTGTCCGATATCATCTGGAGCAGCAGGCTGCGTCGCTGAAGACACTCGGAGCAAAGCTCGAGCTTCTGAATCCGGCAAACGTTCTGTCCCGCGGCTACAGTGTCACCCGGAACGAAAATGGAGAGATTATCCGGTCTGTCGGGAACATCCGGCCCGGCAGTATCATAAACAGTGAAGTTGCGGATGGAATTCTCACTTCCGAAATCCGCGCTGTAAAGGAGAAATGATATGACGGATGAAAAAAACTTCGAAACCGCTCTCGCCCGCCTCGAGGAAATCGTCGCCAGCATGGAAAACGAATCCGTCCCTCTGGACAGACTGATCAGCCTTTACGAAGAAAGCATTGAGCTGAATGGCACCTGTCGGAAGATTCTTCAGGAAACGAGTGAAAAGATCTCTGTTCTGTCCGAGAGTCTGAGTGAAACGCCATCCGAAGGCAACGCGGAGGAAGAATGAAAATCGGTATTATTGCCAATCTCAACAAGAAGGAGCAGGTTCTGCCCATCTTTCAGGAATTCTCTCTCTGGATGCAGGACAAGGACGCGAATCTCCTCATTGAGCCACGGCTTTTCAATGTATTGGAGTCTCCGCAGGCCCATCACACTGTCCGCGAGACGGATGACCTTATCCGGGAAAGTGATGTCATCATCAGTTTCGGCGGAGACGGCACCCTGCTGTCCACCGTTCGAAAAATCCATGACAGCATGACACCGCTGCTCGGTTTTCATCTGGGCAATCTGGGTTTTCTTGCCCAGCTCACGAGGGACAATTATCAGGAGAAGATACTCCAGCTTCTGAACGGCGATTATGATATTGAAGAGCGGATGATACTTGAAGCGCAGGTTAAGAACCCGGATCGGCAGTTCAGCCTCTATGCTCTGAATGATATTGTCATCAGCAAAGGCAATACACCCCGCATGATCCGCTGCCAGATTCAGGTCGACGGAAAAACCATGAACAGCTATAATTCCGACGGCATTATCATCGCCAGCCCCACCGGCTCCACGGCTTATTCTCTCAGCGCCAGCGGCCCCATTCTCACTCCGGACCTGAATGCGGTTGTCATCAACCCCATTTGCCCCCACAGCCTCACCAACCGCCCCATCGTCATCAATGCCGACCGCATCATCGACCTTTCCTTTCAGGAAATCGCCGCGGAGAATCATATCACCGCAGACGGCCAGCATTTCTTCCCCCTTGAACTGAATTCCACAGTCCGCATTCTCAAGGCAACTTTCACGGTGAAGCTCGTTCGCTTTGAAGGTCATGACTTTTTCCGGGTCCTTCATTCCAAACTTGGCTGGGGTGTGTGATATGGAAATCATTCGTTTGAAGAATATGATGTTTTACGGATATCACGGCGTAGAGGAACACGAGAAGGCCTGGGGCGCGCGCTTTGAAGTGGATATCGAACTTCACTGTGATCTGTCCAAAGCCATCGAGAGCGATTCACTGCGGGAAACTGTGAATTATGAAAATATTTATGCCGTCATTCAGCAGATTGTCACTACGAAAAAGTTTTTTCTGATTGAGACACTCGCCGGAAATATTTGTGAGCATATCAAGGCGGACTTCAGCAACGTGGAAAAAGTCGTCTGCACGGTACGGAAACCCCATGCACCCATCAAGGGCGTTCTGGATACCATTGAAGTAGAGGTGAGCCGTTGACGGAGACCTATCTTGCCCTTGGATCCAATATGGGAGACCGGTCGAAACACATTAACGATGCCATCTCCCGCCTGGCCGATCATCCCCGCCTGTCTCTCGTCCGCCAGAGCGGACATTTTCTCAGCAAGGCACAGTACAACACCAGCCTCGATGATTTCGTGAACGCGGCCGCACTTTTCAGAACCGATCTCACTCCGGAGGAACTGCTGACCGTCATCCAGCAGACCGAATCGGACATGGGGCGCGTCCACAGACCGGGCAAACGCTATGAGCCGCGGCCCATTGATATCGACATCATTTTTTACGGTTCGGTCGTCCTGAACAGCGAAACACTGATCATCCCTCATCCCGAATACGGAAAAAGAAAATTTGTATTATACCCTTTACGGCAAATTGCTTTAAATTACAGCGTGCCAGGAAAAAACATCAGTCTGGACGATGTCATCCTTCATTGTCCCGACGTCTCGGAAATCACGGAATTATAAATGAATAAACCAGCCTATTATATTGCCATTGAAGGTGTCATCGGCGTCGGCAAAACCAGTCTTGCCAATATTCTCGCGGAACGGCTCAACGGACGTCTTGTACTGGAAAAATTCGAAACCAACCCCTTCCTGGCAGATTTCTATCATGACCGGGAACGCTACGCATTCCAGACCCAGCTGTTTTTCCTGCTCAGCCGGCACCGGCAGCAGATGGAACTCATGCAGACAGACCTGTTCCACACATCCCTTATCACGGACTACCTGTTTATCAAGGATAAGCTCTTTGCATATCTGAACCTGTCGGAAAAGGAACTGACGCTTTATGATCAGCTTCTGAATCTGCTTATCAAGGAAATCCCTCAGCCCGATCTCGTTATCTACCTGCAGGCCGATACACCCCGGCTCATGCAGAATATTCAGAAACGCGGACGGGCCTATGAAAAGCGAATGGACAGAGACTACATTGAGCAGCTGAACCAGATGTACAATAATTATTTCTTTCGTTATAACGAAACACCTTTGCTCATTATCAATACTACGGAAATCGATTTCGTCAATGAAAAGGATGATCTCGATATGATATTGAGCTATATCCAGCAGCCACCGGCCGGGACGAAGCTCTATCATCCCGGGAAGGAATCGTAATGCTTACCAAGCTTATTCTGATAATCTTTTTAGGTTATCTTGTCAATAAGATCATCGTCGTTCCATTCAGGAAGGAATGGCGACAGTTATTTAAACAGGAAAAACCGGAGCCTCGATCATCTGCGTCCGACGACACTCGGAAATCGCTGATTCGTGAAGAGGATGTCGAAGACGCGGAGTTCAGGGACATAAACGACTGAGGAGGACATGCGGTCCGCACTCATCACGTCCCATGGTGATCTCAGCAATCTGAAACTTGTGGAGCGGCCGGTTCCCCGCAGCGCTCCGGGCCAGGCCCTCGTCCGTATTCATTATTCTGCACTGAACCATCTGGATATATTTGTTCTTCAGGGTCTGCCCGGCATGAAGCTGCCTCTGCCCATGGTTCCCGGATCTGATTTCAGCGGTGAGATTATCGAGCTGAACAGAGAGACAGAAACGGATCTCCATCCCGGTGATTTCGTCGCCATTTATCCCGGTACATCCTGCGGACGCTGCCCGGCCTGTCGCGACGGGAAAGAACATTACTGCCGTCATTTCGGAATCTTCGGCGAAACGCAGGATGGCGGCCATTGTGAATATATCTCTGTCCCCATAAAAAACTGTGTCCGTCTCGGCTCTGCAGCAATGATGAAGTCTGCAGCTGCCGGCGGCCTGACCGGCCTCACTGCTCATGAAATGCTCTTCGGAAAGGCGAATCTTCAGAAAGAAGACTCGGTTCTGGTTATAGCAGCAAACAGCGGCATCGGCAGCATAGCCATTCAAATGGCGAAAAACAGGGGCTGCCGGGTGATCGCGACAGCGGGGAGTGATGAGAAATCCGACTATGCACGTCAGCTCGGAGCAGATCATGTCATTAATCATTACGGAGATCCGGAATGGTACCGGCAGATCCGGACTCTGACAGAGAACCGGGGTGTGGATGTAATCATTGAACATCCGGGCCAGGCAACCTTTTCCAACAGTTTGAAAGCACTGGCCATCGGCGGACGCATCGTAACCTGCGGCGCCAGCAGCGGCCCGCATATTCAGCTGGATCTGCGGCACCTCTTCATCAAACAGCAGCAAATTCTTGGATCGACAATGGGTTCGTCTTCCACATTCCGGAAAGTTATGGATGATATCCGCACCGGAGCCCTTCAAACACCAATATACAAGCTGTATACAATGAATGATATACACGAAGCATATTCAACGCTCATTAACAGTAAACAGAGAGGCAAAATTCTCCTGGAGTACCCATGAAAAAGCTATGGATTTCATTTAACGACAACCACATCTGCCCCTATTGCAAGGGCAGCAACACAAAACGGATCCGGCGCAGTATTCCCGACCATCGTTTTCCGTCATCCAAACGCTACAGCTGCTCCCGCTGCGGCCTTGAATACCTGCATTTCGCGAAAATCTTTTATCTCGTCAGACGTTATTAATTCTCCCTGAAATTTTACCCATAATCGATTAACGAAGCGGCTTGATTTCGGGTCTCGGCCGTTTTTTTCAATGTCATAAAAAAAGGCGCTCTTTCGAGCGCCTTTGCATTATTTAGTCGTATTGTCTCTTATTTCAGGAAGAGCATCTTGTGGTGTGCGGTGAAGTTCGGAGAAATAAGCTGGTAGAAGTAGACACCGCTGGCGACCGTAGCGCCTCTGGCATCACGGCCGTTCCACTGCATTGTATAGAATCCGGCAGTCTGGTTCCCGTTCACCAGATCAACAACCTTCTGTCCCATTGCATTGTAAATCGTCAGTTTCACGAATGCATTTTCGGGCAGATCGAAATTGATAGTAGTGGTCGGGTTGAAGGGGTTGGGATAGTTGTCATGCAGTGCATAATGTGTCGGCAGAATATTACCTTTGATATCTGTCTTGACGATGAATTCAACCGCTACGGAATCATTATCATCAAAGAATTTGATTTTGTAGAGGCCATTTTCATTTGCCGTATAGGTGATATTATCATTGCTGCCGTAACCACCCGCACCATAGGCTTTGTAGGGGCTGGCGGGATTCCAGTCGAGTCCGACAGGAATCTTCAGCTCCACGGATCCGGCTTCCATAAGGACAGAGTCCGCGATCCACATATCGCCGTCACGAGTCATAACCGTCGCGGAGGTATTCCAGCCATTGAAAGTACCTGCTGCGGAGAGCACCCAGTCCGTGGTGAGGGTCAGCGTATCGGTAGAGACAGGGTTTGCATCGGCGACAGAGAAATCGGCGCCGTTTGCAATCCAGGACTGATCACTGTTTTCAGCACCCAGCCACCAGCTGTAGGCCTGGCCCGCATTTGCAGCAAGGTAGGCGGTCCCGGTGAAGACACCGTCGCCGTCGGCATCGGTCAGCTCAACCAGGTCTGTGCTCCAATTGCTGTCATAGGCGCCGTCATTATCCCAGCTTCCATTCACCCAGAATGAGCGGTAGGAGGCATCTCCGGGAACCTTGGCAGCAAGAGTCACTTCCGTCAGATTGCTGAAGTCATCCATGGTACGGGGCATGATCTGAACGGCATTATAATCACCGACAATACCCACAAGTCTTGATACCGGCCATGTCGGTTCCGCAGCGCCATCGCATTCTGAATCAGAATCGATGCGCAGCTGGAATTCCACACCATTGCTGGTACAGACGATCGTGGCACTGGAGGCAGCGCCGGGCCATGTTCCGCTGACCTTGTCCACATTGGTCAGGGCAACCAGCTGGCTTTCATAGGCTTCGCCATCCAGGTCGGCGACAGTGACGGCAACCGGAGCAGGAATCGGATTTCCTGTGCTCAGGATTTCGCAGTATGTCACACTTCCGATTTCAACCAGGCCATTGTAGGGGCTCAGGCTGCCGAAGACGACAACGGAATCACCAACCGCAACTGAATCATAAGCAGTAGCATCATAAATGGCGATACCTGCCGTTTCATCCTGCATCATGAAGGGATTGCCAAGACCTTTAACCGTTACAAGGCCTTTGACCGCGGCTTTTGTTCCGGAGGAAAGCGGACGTGCACTGGCAACGGATTGCGTCACGATCGCAGATACTGTGACCTGGGCTTCATCCGTCGTGTTCAGGTCATCGGTCACTACAAGAGAGAAGACCATGTCCGTCGTTTCGGTCACATCAGCCGGAAGCGTTACAGTAATCACTGCATCCGTCGTAGAGCTGAGTGTTGCGGTCGGACCGGAAACCTGAGACCAGGTATAGGTCAGGCCGCTGCCGACGATAAATTCAGATTCACTACCATCCAGTGTGATGGCGGCACCGGGCAGGCCGGCCGTATCTCCGGTAATCTTGGCGCTGGGTCCCTTGGGAATCGGATGAACACCAAGGTAAGAGTAGGTGGCAACGGGGTAAATTTCCCATTCTGTATCATCGGCCGTTGTACCGGCAGAGGCGGCCCAATCGGTATTTCCGGTCCGGATCAGTTCTTTTCTCGACAGGGTATGGTCTGTCGTGGCATCTGCCACGCCGCCCACGGCCCAGCCGGTTCCGGGATCTGTTCCGATCACACCGATGATGTCAACGGCTTCACTGTCAGACACGAAGAGGCCGTCGCCATTGAAGTCACGAGCCAGTACGATACAATCATTACCGGTGAAGATATTTACTCCGGCCAGGATCGAATCGACTTTACCCGTATTGATAACAGACTGAGCCATCAGTTCTGTTATAACAAAAACGTCTTTTGAGGCCAGTGTACCAACGAGTTTGATCGTATCCACCGGTGTAGCAGATCCGTCCATGTAGCGCAGGATGGCATAGTCTGCCAGGTCCATGGCGACTTTGGAAGGATTGTAGATTTCCAGGGCGTGATTGTTACCCGTTGATTCCACATACTCGGAGATAAAAGCAGACGGGGCCACATATTTACCCGGATAAGCACCCAGATATATTCCGGTATTCTGAGGATAGACATCCCACTGACTGTCGTCCACGTTTGTACCGGCGGACAGTGCCCAGTCATAGGTTCCGCAGGTCACGGAAGCCTTGCGCACCAGCGTGAATTCGGAAGTTGCTCCGGCACCGCCGGCGACAGGCCAGTTCGTGCCCGGATCGCCATTGGTCAGACCGATGACATCCACAATGTCCTCGCCGTAAAAGATGGCGCGGGCATCATCACCATTATAGAATACCGTCTTATTGTCGTTATAGGTCAGAAATGTATCCTGAACTCCGGCATATTCGGGCAGGAAGGTATCGGTGGTGAGGACATAAACCTCGTTCGGGTCCAGAACCCGGTTCGGGAAATTAAAGGTACAGTAGCTCCAGTCATTTCCGCCATTGACTGTACCGCCAATGGTATAGTCTGCCAGATTAATGGGAGCACCGCTGATATTCGCGATTTCCAGAGCCTTGTTGTTGCTGCTGCCCTCGATGTATTCGGAAAAAATGAGGGACGGAGCCATATCGCGGAAGGGATAGTGGCCCAGAAACTTGATATTGTTCTGGGGAAAAACTCTCCACTGAGAATCTTCTTCACTGCTTCCAGCAGAGGCAACCCAGCTGGTGCAGCCGGTCTTGACGCTGTTCTTGCGGATAAGTGTGAATTCGGATGTAGCGCCGACACCGCCGGCTACCGGCCAGTTCGTGCCCGGATCACCATTGGTCAGACCGATGACATCCACGATGTTATCACCGTGAAAAAGAGCTCTGGCATCATCACCATTGAAGGCAACGACCTTGTTGTCAGCATAGGCAACAAGCGTATCGGCAAGAGCCAGGAGAGAATCTCCGGCAGCATCATTCACCAGAATATAGGATGCGCCCGGCTTCAGGGAATCGGCCGGAAAATTGAAAACATCGTAATTCCAGTCGGAACCGCCGTTATAGGCACAATGGATGCTGTAATCGCCGAGGAACAGTGTCGAATCAGAACCATTGTAAACATCCAGAACCTTGTTGTTTCCGCTTCCCTCGATATATTCGGCGAAGAAGAGACCCGGTTCGGCTGTGACAATATTTTCCATGGCGCCGACAGCAACTGTTGTTGCGCCCGTATTGGCACCCCAGATTTCAGGATACCCGTCACCGTCCATGTCTTCAGTCATGCGCATACCATAAACGCCACTGAAAGTCGATGTCGTCAGCGGAGTGAGGGAAACCCAGTTCAGAGTATCCGTCGGATCTCCGCCCTGATATTCATTAACGGTAATATTCGATCCACCGCCGGAAGCGTAGATATCCATCTTGCCGTTTCCATCCCAGTCACCAAGCTGTGTACAGACACCGCCGGTTGTACCGGTTTTACCGATTTTATGAACGCTGTTTGCAATAGTCATGTCCTTCAGCTCTGTTCCAACCGGGCAGGTGATACAATACAGGGCCCCGCCGCTGTACATGGAAAGATACAGTTCGTCCCGGCCATCACTGTCCAGATCCTTAGGGATAACATCCCAGAACGCGAAATCATCAACACGATCAAGGTCGGCCTGAATATAATTCACAGTCGTGAATGTATCGGGTCCGGCAGCCTCGACGATAAACAGGGCACCCATATCCCAGGGTTCGAAAATGACTTCCTTGTTTCCGTCGCCGTCCATATCGCTGATGGCGGCACCATAGGGAGATCCGCCAGCAGGAAAGAGTGTGCTGGACTTGCCGTGGACATATTCGGTCTTGGTGCGGACCTTGCCGGAAGCAAAATCACCCGAATCCACGGAGCAGATATAAAAATTATCGAAAGAATTGACGGATCCGTTGTTGCCGAACATGATTTCTTCGACGCCATCGCCGTCCACATCACCGACCGTGAAATTTTCCACATACCAGCGGTCACCGACCACCAGGCCGTTCAGAAGCTGGACGGGAGCTCTCATGCTGTCGCCGACCACATCATATTCGTAGGCCCAGATACCGGCCAAAGCCTGGCTGGTTGAATTGACGCTCACGAGAAGTTCCTCTTCGCCATTGCCGTCCAGATCGCCGTACTTGGCATCCCGGACTGCAGACGAATAAGAAGATCCGAAGTCCCCCGTATCAAAGAAGAGGGATGCAGAGTTGTCGCCATCCACTTCGTAGACATAGGCCCGGCCGCCCACGCCGTAGGAAGCCAGAATCAGTTCTTTTTTTCCATCCTGGTCGAAATCACTTCCGGCCCACATGTCGCGAATAACTTCGCTGGAGCCCTTGGTTCCTACTCCGAAACCAAGAACAGAGGATGCCTTGACCATTCCGTGCATCTCGTCCCAGGTCGGGCTCAGAATGACGTCACCATCCTTGTCGGCTTTCGCGGCAAAGGACATTGCCGTGGCAACCAACAAAAGTGCTAACACTTTTTTCATAATACCTCCACGTTTATCTGTTGTGTATCGTTCTCACTCAAAGGCAGAAACTCCGGGGCTCTGTGCCCGTTGCGGGGGAGCCGGAGCCATTTACAATTCCTCTGATCGTAATACATGATGAGTGCTGTGTGCAACATTCCTGAATTTTTAAAGCGTCTATTCTATAGTTTTTGTTTTCTTCTTTCAGCGTTCAGCCTCTTCGATAAAAACAGGGAATACCAGCACAGTGCTCGGCCTTTGAACGATGTGCCGGCTGAACCAAAATAATTAATCAGCATTCTTCCTCCCGTGTGACATATTATTCAATTTCCCCGCCGTTGTCCACAATTAATTACTGATATTTTGTTAGGATTTGGTTTTTTCCGATCCGGAACAGGCATTTATCAATTTAATAAAGCATTGTGGTTTCGTAAATTCAGGGAATGGAAACCGGCAATCTTTTTGCGTCAAAAGAAGACAATCTTCCGCCGCTGGCTGTCCGGATGAGGCCAACGCTGCTGTCCGACCATCTCGGGCAGGAGCATCTGACGGGCGACGGACGCTTTATTCACAGCAGCTGGCAGCAGGGCCGCCTCTATTCCCTGATTCTCTGGGGCCCGCCCGGCAGCGGCAAAACCTCTCTTGCCCGTCTCCTTGCCTCCGGCGAAAACATCCGTTTCTTTGAACTGAGCGCCGTCACCGGCACCGTGAAGGATGTGCGGGAAATTATTGAAAAGGGTAAACGGCAGCGGGAACTGGGTTTTCGCACCGTTCTCTTTCTCGATGAAATTCATCGTTTCAATAAGGCGCAGCAGGATGCATTGCTGCCGGCCGTCGAAAACGGCAGCCTGATCCTGATCGGAGCCACGACCGAAAATCCGTCCTTTCAGGTCATTTCTCCCCTGCTCAGCCGATGCCGGGTCCTCCGCCTCAACGCCCTGCCCGCCGACGCGCTGAACCGCATCCTCGACAGAGCGGTCCGCCAGGATATTCTCCTGTCCCGGTATGAAATACAGCTCTCTGATGAAGACCGGTCATTTCTGATTGAAAGCTGCGGCGGAGATGCCCGAAAGCTCCTGAATACGCTGGATATTTCTGTAAACATGCTGATCAGCCAGAATCCCGGGTCCGGATCACTGGACCTGAACCGGTCCGTGATTCTCACGGCCCTGCAGGAAAAAAAGCTTCTCTATGACCGGAACGGAGATTACCATTATGATACGATTTCCGCTTTTATAAAAAGCGTCCGCGGGACTGACCCGGATGCGGCGGTCTACTGGCTGGCCGTTATGCTGGAAGGCGGGGAAGATCCGGTATTCATTGCCCGCCGGCTCATCATTCTCGCCTCGGAAGATATCGGCAATGCAGAACCGTTTGCCCTCACTCTGGCCGTCAGCACCCTGCAGGCCGTCCAGGCCATCGGCATGCCGGAAGCCATGATCACGCTGGCCCAGGCTACATCCTACCTGGCCTCCGCACCGAAGAGCAATGCGGCCTACATGGCCATCCGCGCAGCAACGCAGCTTGTGCGGGAAAAAGGAAGTCAGCCCGTGCCGCTTCATCTGCGCAACGCGCCCACGGATCTGATGAAACAGCATCAGTACGGCCTGGGATACCGCTATCCACATGATGAAGGCGGCTTTTCCCATCAGAATTATTTGCCCGAATCCCTGGAATCCAACGTACCCTTTTACCGGCCGACTCCCCGGGGATATGAAAAATTTATTCGAGACCGACTGAAAACACTCTGGCCCGAACGATTCGAATCAGGAGACTGATCTGATAACCAGATTCCGGATACAGCACCTGTGCATGATCGCCCTGATCAGCGCGCCACTGGCGGCGGCTGTCGAGCCCCTGCAGCTGCTTCAGGCAAAAACGCTGAACTACGTCACAAAAAGCGACAGCTCCTATGTTCATCTCGTGGGCGATGTACGCTTCCGGAAGGGAAACATCCTCATCAACAGCGATGAAGCCTTTCATTATGAAGACAAGGGCCTGCTCATTCTCGAAAAGCATGTCGACATCCGCGATGAGCAGAATCGCTTCTCGGGCGACCGCATCCTCTACCGTACACGAAGCGATGAACTGAGTATTCCCGGACGCTCCCGCACCGAATTCAACGGACGGGTGCTCCATGCAGACCGGCTGAAAGCAGATCTGGAAAATGACCATTTTACCGCTCTTTCGAATGTTTTTCTTCAGGACAGCACGCGCACCATCATCTGTGACACCCTTCATTACTATGACCGGGACGAAAGCGCCGATATTCTCGGCCATGCCGTGATCCGGGACAGCACGGAAAACAGCGTGTTTTCCTCAGATAAATTTTACTACAGCATGAAGGACAATCTTCTCAGGTCTCTGAAACGGGGAGAAATCACCCGGCTTGACAGCACCGGGCAGACGATTTTCACGCTGGTCGCCGACAGCATCCAAACGCTTACGCAGGAAAATATTTTCATTGCCACCGATTCCGTGATTCTTCATCAGGACAGCCTGGAAGCCCGCTGTGACAGCTTCTATTTTTCCGGGGACGATCAGCAGGGATCTCTGCACCAGAACCCCCGCATCCGTCAGCAGGATGCCTCCCTCCGCGGGAAGGACATCTTTATCGGCTTTCGTGACAATGAAATCCACGATCTGGAAATCGTGGGAAATGCCCGCATGGAAAACACCGACACCGGATATCTCCGCCAGGACAGCTCCCGGATTTCCCGGACCAGCTATCTGACGGGACTGCGGCTGCTCGGAAGCCTCGAAAACCGGCAACTGTCCCGAATCCGCATGGAAGGAATGGCCAGCTCAAATTACCACGTCTTCGAGGATTCGGTCTACCAGGGCCTGAATTCCAGCAGCGGCGACACGGTTGTCATGGACTTTGACGACGGCGCCCTGAAGGAAATATCCATCCTGGCCGGAGCGCGGGGAACCTACTTCCCGAATCACGCCGCCGTTACCATGGACACCACCCTCACTTACAGCTCCGACAATATTTATTACCGTCTGGACAACCGCCAGACCCGACTGGCGAAAAATTCCGTCCTGGTCTTCGGCGACCTGACGCTCCGGGCGGATACGATTCGCGTCAACTGGAATGAAAATCTGCTCTACGCACTGCCGGAAGTTACCGACACCGGCCTGGTACATTTCCCCGAGATGGAGCAGAAGGGAGACCGGCCCCTGGTGGGTGATGAGCTCATTTATAATCTGAAAACGCGCCGCGGAAAAATCGTCGAGGGCCGCACCCAGTATGATGACGGCTATTATCAGGGAGAGAATATTCTCAATCGGGACAACAAGGCCTTTTTTGTCAAGGACGGCAAATACAGCACCTGCGACCAGCGTCAGCCCCATTTCTGGATCGAAAGCCGGAGAATGAAGCTCATTCCCCAGGACAAGGTTTTCGCCCAGCCACTGATTCTGAAAATTCACGGAATTCCCGTTTTTGCCCTGCCCTTCGGCTTTTTCCCGGCTCATGGCGGAGGAAGGCAGAGCGGCTGGATCATGCCTTCCTACGGATACCGCGCCGCCAGCGGGCGTTTTCTCCGGAACGGGGGCTATTACTGGGCACCGAGCGATTATTTCGACACCCGCATGCTTCTGAATTTTTACGACAAATGGGGGATTCTGGCCAATTCCAATACCCGATATGCGTTGCGGTATCAATTGAACGGCAACATCAGTTTCAAATACAAGCGCTACTTCCTTGATGACAACAACAGCACCAGTTACGATATAAATGTACTGCACGCCCAGACCATGGGAAAAAACAGCCGGCTCAGCATCAGCGGCCGTTACACGAACGACCGTTCTTTTTATAACACGACCGGCGTCACCCTTGACGAACGGCTGAACCAGAAACTTATCAGCAACGCTACCTACAGCACGCGCTTCGGGCCCTTTTCCTTCTCCGCCAACCTGTCCCGCACCGAAGACCTCATTACAGGGAATGTATCATCGACCCTGCCGAATATCAGCCTTTCAAAAGGCATCGCCCCACTGTTCAAGGCAAAAAGCAGCTCGGCCCCGACCAAATGGTATAACGACCTGACCTACAATATAAACTCCCGCCTCACCAACACCTACTCCAGCACGCTGCAGCCCGATTCCAGCTTTCTGGAAACCCGTAAAAACGGCCTGATCAGTACGGCATCCCTCCAGCTCAAGCGAAAAGTCTTTAAATTCCTGTCTCTGACGCCCAGCCTGAATTATAAGGACGGACTGGTTTATAAATACAAACAGCCGGTCCTTGTCGACAATATTGTACAGCGGGATGCCAGCGGATCCATCATGCTGGAAGAGGTTCCGGACATCAAACACCGGGGAACGTATGACTTCAGCACCTCCGCGTCCACCAAGCTCTATGGAATTTTCAGGCTGAACATGGGGAAATTGCTGGCTATCCGCCATGTCCTGTCCCCGTCTCTGACCTACCAGTACACCCCGGACTTTTCCCGGAATGAAAATTATGTGTTTCACGGTGCAGACAGCAGCGGCAAGGCTGTCAGCTACGACTATTTCCGGGACAGCTCCATCGGCGCCACCAGCAGCAACCAGAGCCAGGTTCTGAGCTACAGTATCGGAAATCAGTTCGCTGCAAAAATTCAGGGGAAAAAGGATAAGCCGAACAAATATGATTTTCTGACGCTCTCTTTCAGCGGATCCTATAATATGACCGCCGATTCCTTGCGCCTGTCTCCCGTCAGCCTGAGCTACCGGGCCTCGAAACTGCCGGGAAATCTGCAGTTCAATGGATCTTTCCATTACGATCCCTACCGCTACGACACCGTCAGTAACCGCCGTGTCAATACCCTGCTGCCCTTTCCCCGGCTCACCTTCTTTTCCTTCGACACGGGTTTTCAGCTGAAGGACGGGAAGGAGGCCTCCGCAGAGACCCGCCGGGACAGCACTCAGGCCGCCGCGGGCCGGGCCTTCAGTCAATGGTCCGCGGGCATCGGAATCCGCTACAGTTATTCCGCGTCCAACCCAACTCTGCCCAACCGCAATCTGACCATTGACGGAAATTTTTCCGCCCATCTGACCCCGGGCTGGAAAATCAGCTATCGGGCCAATTTTGATCTTGTGGAACAGCGTCTCACCTATCACAATCTGGTTCTGGACCGCGATCTCCACTGCTGGACCTTCAAGTTCACCTGGACGCCCAGCGGCCCCGGTGCCAGCTATTATCTGCTGATTCAGGTAAAAGCCCCCACCCTGAAGGATCTGAAGGTTGAGGAACGAAGCGGACGGTCCGTTTATTACTGATCCGGGCCCGGCGAAAACCGCCGATTATCCGGCCCGCAAGTCTCTCTGGTTTATGCGCTGTGGTTTTCATATATTCCGAACATGAACGAAAGAAGCAAAGCCTATGATAAATAAAGTGTTTTCGCTGCTGACCTGGATCATTCTCGTTGTGGGCTTCATCGCCATACAGTTTATACCCGTCCAAACGGTCAATCCCCCGGTAACAGAGACCGTTCCTCTGAACGAAGATGTGGAAGTCATTCTGAAGAAAGCCTGCTTTGACTGTCACAGCAACGAAACCCGCTATCCCTGGTATGCCCACGTTGCGCCGGTCAGCTTTCTGCTCCGGCACCATATCCGGGAAGCACGCTCTTATGTCAATTTTTCGACATGGGATGTCTATCCTCAGGAAAAGAGACAGGAACTTCTCTCTGAAGTCATTGACGTCGTATCACGGAATGATATGCCGCTTTTTTCCTACACGCTGATTCACCAGAGTGCCAAGCTGAATGAAGTGGAAAAGGATATACTCATTCGCTGGGCAGGGGAAATAAAAACCTTTATTCCTTCTTCAATGTCCGACCCGGAATCTTTCGGGAACGGAAAAAGTATGGGAAACTGACCGGCCGTCGCTGAACCGTATCAGGCGGCAGAACGCCAGAAAGAACCGGCCGGAACTAATTAGCTGTGAGCTATAAATTTCATTTGTAAAGACAAGCACCCTTTTCACCGTCAGGAGACCATGACCACTCCGGAATTGATTCCATTAGATTATATTCTTTCCCAGGCCGAGAAGCCCGGGCGCTATTGCGGCGGAGAACTGAACACGGTCCGCCGCAGGCCGGAAGATGCAGATCTGAGCCTTTGTCTGATCTATCCCGACACCTATGAGGTCGGCATGCCCTTCCTCGGGTTTCAGATTCTGTATCATCTCATCAACCGCAACCCGCGCCTTCTGGCCGAACGCTGTTATGCGCCCTGGACCGACATGGAGGAGCTCCTGCGCAAGCATGAGATTCCGCTCTTCTCGCTGGAGAACCGACGCGCTCTGTCCGACTTTGACATTCTCGGCTTTACACTGCCTTACGAACTGAACTATACGAATATTCTGAATATTCTGGATCTGGGCCACATCCCGGTTCGCCGGCAGGACCGGCAGGAAAATCATCCCCTCATCCTTGCAGGAGGCGCCTGCGCATTAAATCCGGAACCCATCGCAGATTTCATTGATATATTTTTTATGGGAGACGCGGAAGATGCCATTGAGGAAATCCTTGAAGACATCCGGGTGATGAAAATGCACGGCCGGCCACGACGGGCCATCCTGCAGGAACTGAACCGGCCCGGGGACGGACTCTATGTTCCCGAATTCTATACTCCCGGCTCTGCTGCGGCGGTACAGGTCCGCAAAGTTACGAATCTCCGTCCGGAACACTATCCGATCCGCCCCATCATTCCGCTGATCGACATTACCCACGATCGTTTCGCTCTGGAAATTCAGCGCGGATGCACGGAAGGCTGCCGCTTCTGTCAGGCAGGAATGATCAACCGCCCCGTCCGCGAACGGCCCGCCGCCGATCTCATCGCCCAGACCCGGCAGACCATAGAGGCCACAGGTTTCGAGGAAATGTCTCTGCTCTCCCTCAATACTTCGGACTACAGCAGCCTTGATCCCCTGCTGGAAGCGCTGGATCCCTTTGCAAAAGAGCGCAATCTGTCCATTTCCTTTCCATCCCTGCGCCTGGATAATATCAGCGAACCCATTCTGAAGATGGCCGCATCCCAGCGCAAATCCGGATTTACCTTCGCGCCGGAGGCCGGTTCCCAGCGGCTGAGGAATGTCATCAACAAGAATATTTCCGATGAGGATCTGTTCTCCACGGTGGAGCTCGCACTGCAGAAAGGCTGGAAGACCCTGAAATTCTACTATATGCTGGGCCTGCCGACCGAAACCCGCGAGGACCTTCAGGCCATGGTTGATCAGATCCGGCATATTCACATCCTTTCCCGGAAATACGGCCGGGTCACCATCAATGTCACGCTCTCAAGTTTCATACCCAAACCCTTTACACCCTTTCAATGGGAGCGGCAGTGTTCACCGGACGAATTTCAGGAAAAAATTGATTTCATAAAAAGCCAGCTGCATCTCCGGAATCTGAATCTGAAAAGCCGGGATCCGGAAGCGTCCCGAATCGAAGGGCTTCTGGCCAGAGGCGGTGCCGCCATGGCCGGCGTGATTTATAAAGCATGGTCGTCGGGTGCAAAATTCGACGCCTGGAAAGATAAATTTAAACTTAACATTTGGAGCAAAGCTTTAGAAGACCTTTCCCCGGATGCGGATGATCCGCTTGGGGAAAAAGAACCCGGTGCACCGTTGCCCTGGGACTTTATCGACACGGGGCTTACGCGGGACTTTCTCATGAGTGAAAGGCAGAAGGCGGTTCAGGAAACACTGACCCGTGACTGCCGGGACGGGTGCACGCTCTGCGGCGTCTGTGATTTCAAATCTCTCAAAATGCAGATTTCCGCAAAGGAATCGGAAGCGGTTCAGATGAGCACTCCCGAAGTGGCCCGTCCTGAGGAAGAAGAGAAAACGTCCATTCTGATGCGGCTGCATTTCGAGAAAAAAGGGACGCTGCGCTATACGGGACACCACGAAATCTTTCGTATCCTTCAGCGCGCAGGAAATATCCTGGGACTGCCACTGGTCTATAGCTCCGGTTTCAACCGCAGGCCACGGATTTCCATGGGCTTTCCCGTTCCGATGGGATACGAAGCGCTGAATGAAGCGCTCGACATGGAATTCCATCAGCCGGTTTCGGACATTGCCGCAACCCTGAACACCGTCCTGCCGAAGGGATTTTGCATCCTTCGGGCTGCCGCCATCGAAAAATCCGAATCCTCTGTCATGTCCGCCACCCACACGCTCTGCTATGAGGCCCGCTTTCTTGAGGAAGAGGATGCCCGGACAGCCCGGGAAAAATTACCGGAGATTCTGGCCGGCGACAGCCTTCATGTCATGCGCCACCATCCCCGGAAGGGCGACAGGATGATCGACCTCAAACCCTTTCTTATTGAGGCATCGGTTTTGTCCGATCGACGGCTGCAGGCCTGCTTCCGTGTCATTGAGGGCCGGAGTGTCAAACTCGCGGAATTCCTGTCTCTCCTTTTTCCCGACCAGACGCTGCCGCCTTTTCTCGGGATCCGGACGGACGCCCGGCTGGCCTGAAAAACTCTTCAAAGCTTTCTCCGCTCACAAGGAAACACATGAAAAAAGAAATTCTGATGAACGCCACATCGCTGGAAACCCGTACTGCCCTCATCGAGGACGGGAAGCTGGTTGAACTCTATGTGGAAACCCATGAAAATGATGATGAAGAAACGACCGGTAACATCTATTACGGAAAGATCGAAAATGTCCTGAAGGGTATTCAGGCCGCCTTCGTTGATATCGGGCTCGGCAATAATGCCTTTCTGCCCTTTTCCGAGGTGGGCAAGGATGCGCATCTCAGCACCGTTCTGGATGCGGACGAAAAGGATACGGAAGACGTCCGCTTCGTCAACCCCATTTCCGGAATCGACGACCTGGTTACCGGAAAGGACGTCCTGGTTCAGATCGTCAAGGAACCCTGGGGCGAAAAAGGCGCGCGCGTCACCTCCAACATTTCTCTTCCCGGCCGCTACCTGGTCTATGTTCCCTATACCAATTACATCGGCATCTCAAAGAAGATCACCAATTACGGCGAAAAACGCCGCCTGAAGAAAATGGCTCAGAAACTCAAGCCCGACGGCTTCGGCCTGATCGTACGGACCGTCGCTGAAAAGATTTCCGAAGATGCCTTTCTGAAGGATATGAACAGCCTGCAGAGCACCTGGGACGATATTCAGAAAACCATCCGGAAAACGCCGGCGCCGACCCTCGTCTACTCTGAGCCGGAACGGACCTCCAAGGTTATCCGCGACCTGTTCACGGACGAAGTCAGCCGTGTCCTCATTGACAACCGCGCACTTCATAAAAAACTGTACAGTTACGTCAAATCCCTCAATTCTTCGATGGCGCCGAAAATTCAGTATTACGATTCCGGCTATATTTTCGAAACCTATAACGTCATCGAGCAGATTGAAGAGAGCCTGCAGCGCAAAGTCTGGCTGAAAAGCGGCGGACATATCGTCATCGAACACACGGAGGCGCTGGTCTCCATCGATGTGAACTCCGGCAAGTTCATCGGCCGCAAGGATCAGGAAAAGAACAGCCTGAAGATCAATATGGAAGCGGCGGTGGAAATTGCCCGCCAGCTCCGCCTGCGCGATATCGGCGGATTGATCGTCATCGATTTCATCGATATGAATGATGCCGCCAATAAAAGCCGGCTCGTCAAAACCTTCAAACAGGAAATGCACAAGGACCGGGCAAAAATCGTTGTATCGAATCTGTCCAATTTCGGCCTGCTGGAGCTCACCCGTCAGCGGACCCGCATGAGCCTGCTTTTTTCCGTCAGCGAGGAATGCCCCGTCTGCAAGGGCCTGGGACGTATCCCGTCCAAGGAATCCATTGTCACCAAAATCGACAACTGGATCCGTAACTTCAGACGGAACAATCGTGAGTTCCGCATTATCCTGAAGCTCCATCCCGACATGAAGGAATACATTCAGACCGAACAGAAAATTCTCTTCCGCAAACTGCGCTGGAAATACCTGCTGAAAATTGATTTTGTGGAGGACAAGACGCTGGGGATCGGTGAATTCAAGGTTTTTTCCAAGAAAAACAACAACGAACTCACCAATTTATACTGATCAGCCCCGTGAAAAGCGTTGATATACAGCAGCGTTTTTAATAAAATCACTGAATGGCACGCCAAACCATAAACAGAGCCCGTTTCACATGGTTATGGGTTATTCTGTTGTCGGCAGTTACACTGTCCGCAGCCATCCGCAGTGCCCAGGTCAAATCCTATCTCTCCACCGTTTATAAAAAAGCGGTCACCCTGAATGAAAAATGCGCGGCCCTGCCCTCGGGGGACGCAAACCGGGCCTTTGCAGAAAAAGCGGTAAAAAGCCTGAAGAATGAAGCCCGGACGCTGTCCCGATTGTCAGCCAATGAATCGTCCGCCCAGAGTCAGGCAGAATTAAAAAAAATGGCCCTCCGGCTGCGGCGTATCAATGACGCGCTCGATACGAAGCTGTCTACGCTGAATACGTCTCCGCCAGCCGCCGCCGGGAATTCCCCGGAAGATATCTCGCAGCAGATTCAGATGTATACTAATAAAATCAACGAGCTGAAAAACCAGCTTCCGCCGCCGCCCAAAACGCTTACGCCCCTTGATTCCGCCCTGGCACTGCTGAAATCCGGGAAAGCGCGGGACGCGGCGAACCGCCTGGACCGTCTGATGATAAAACATCCCACAGACGATCAGCTCTACTATTTTTCTGCACAGGCATATCATGATCTCGGTGAAAATACCACGGCCCGACAGGCTCTGCGGGAAGCGCTGCGCATCCAATCCTCAAAATCGGAATACTGGGATCTGCTGGGCCAGATTCAGGTGGATATGGGCGACCGAACCGCCGCCTTTTCCGCATTCAATGAAGCCCTGATGCTGAACCCCGGGAACTGGGATTCACGCATGCATATTGCCGGCCTCCTTCTCGCGGAAGGCCTGGCCGACAGTGCAGAAACCATTTACCTGGCGGCTGAAAAAGCCGGCGCCAGTCTTCCCCTCGCCTATCAGGGAATCGCCCGGATCTCCGCCGGCCGGAAAAATTATGAACGCGCCAAAACCTATTATCTCAAGGCACTGGAACTTCTTCCGCAGAACGGGGACCTGCTCCTCGGCCTGGGGAATATTTATCTCGCGGAAAAACAGTATCGCTATGCCGCCGAATATTATCAGGAATTATTGAAGAACAATCCCGCTCAGTTCGATGCCCGCTTTTCGCTGGGCCGGGTCTGGTTCGAGAGCGGAGATTATCCCTCTGCCATGTATCAGTGGGAACATCTTTACAGCCTGAATGAAAATTATCCGGACATTCGCTTCTGGCTGCCGGTTGTGTATTTTGTACACGGAGAACGGCTGCAGCAGAAGGGAAATTATGCCGAATCAACCCGGCTGTATCAGAAAGCCCTGGCCATGAATCCTCAATCGCAGCAATGGCTCTCCTACGCCAATTACATCCTGGGAGAGGACGCCCGGCGGCTTCATAATTACCGGGATGCGGAAAAATATCTGAAAAAGGCTCTTGAAATCAATCCAAGGTCGCTGGAAAGCTGCTTTTCTCTGGGCATGATGCACTGGGATATGAAGGATTACGACGGCGCCCGTGAATACTGGACCTATATTCTGAATATTGATCCCGATGATGCAAATGCCCGCTCCTGGCTGAACCTTCTCAAGACACAACAGGCCGAACCGAAGTAGGTTTACAATGGAATTGTCAGTCCCCCAGCTTAAAGCGCTCATGGAAATCTTTTCCGAGCTTGATACCAAGCGCATTCTGCGAATCTCCGTTGAAAAAGTTTCTCAGATTCTCGGCGCGCGCGGCTGCTCCATTTTTCTGTATGATGAAAGCAATAATCTGATCGAACTGGCCGAAACCACGGGAATCGACATACAGGGCGAGAAACGAATCATCTATAAGGAAGGCGAGGGCCTGACCGGCTGGGTATTTGCCCACAAGAAACCGCTGCTCATTCAGGATTTCGACACCATGAATGACGAAGATCTGCAGAAGGCGCACAGCAGCACCATCGCCTGGACCGGCAAGTACAGCGAAGGGAAGAAACGCAAGCCCAAATCCTACCTCGCCGTTCCCCTCATCTCCAGCAATCAGATCTTTTACGGCATTATCCGCGCTGCGTCGGATGACAATAATTTCACCGATACGGATCTGGAAATCCTCAAACGTGTAGCCATCTATATCACCATCGCCATCGTGAACAGCCAGCATTATTTTGAGGAGCGGAAAAAAGCGGATTACCTCCAGCTTCTCATGGAATTCGGAAACAAACTTCATTCCTATTACAATCTCAAGGATCTGCTGAATTTCGTTGCCCGCCAGACGACGGCAACCTTTTCCGCCGAAAGCTGCGAAATCTATCTGCTGGATCCGGAAGTCAAAAACCGCCTCGTCCTGCGCGCCGGCCACGGCATCCCCAAAAAACTCATTGATAACGCGGAACATCAGGTGGGAGAAGGCCTCACGGGAACTCTGGTCAAGGAAAAACGCATCATCCGTCTCTCCAATGTCCTCGAGTATCCCAAGTACAAGGGAAAGTACCGGAAAGTGATGAAGGAAAGCCTTCAGTACGGAGACCGGCTTGCCTTTCTGGGAATTCCCATTTCCGTGAAGACCGAAGTGACCGGCTGCCTGAAACTGTATAATAAAATACCCAAATACCGCGGCGGCCCCAATATATTCACCGATGATGACGAAAAATACCTGGCCATTCTGGGTGATATCCTTGCTGTCGCCATCGAAAATCTTCAGTACCTGGAAAGCATGCAGACCTCGGCTATACAGATGTTCAAGACGCAGCGCCTCACCGCCCTCGGCACGGTGGCCATCCGCATCCCCAATGAAGTCAGCAATCCCCTGACGACCAGCCAGCTTCAGATAAAGAATTTATTGCGCAAGCTTCAGAAAAATTCTGAAGGAATCGCGCCCGAAAGCGTACTGCAGACGATACAGACCGTGGATCAGCAGCTGAAGGAAGTGGCGACCGGCATCAAAGTCCTGCAGGATTTCTCGACCAAGGCCGGCTTTCTGAAAACACAGAAAACCTGGCAGGAAATTCTCGACGAGAGCCTCCTTTTTCTCAGTGACGAAATCATCCGGAAAAAAGTCAAGATGAAGCGGAATAAAAGCCTCGAGGAAAAAATTCCCAAGGTCACCATCGAACCCAACGAAATGATAGAAATTATCATCAATCTTCTGCTCCTGGCCATTTCACCGCTGAAGCACTACGACGGTCTCGTCGATATCACGGCGGAATATTTTCCCGAGACCGGCCTGCTGAAGACCCTCTTCTTTTCGGAGGACAACCTGACAGGGACCCGGATGAGCCAGACCAGCATCACCAGCATCGATGATTCGGAAATTCTTACGCCCCAGCAATTCATGTTCAATGTCTCCAAGGAAATCATCAAGCATAATTATAACGGCAGCATCGACCTCCTTCCGCATTACAGCGGAGTCAGCATTGAACTGAACATCCCCATAGGAGAACACAGTGGCAATTTATAAGGATATCCTCATCATTGATGACAGCCGTCCCTTCTGTGAAAGCATCCATGACCTCATCAGCGATGAAACGGAATGGAGCTCGGAATTTGTGGATGATGGTGAAACCGGCATTGCGAAACTTCAGGAAAATGAATACAACATTGTCCTTCTCGACCTGAAGATGCCCGGAATCAGCGGCCTGGAGGTTCTCAGTCAGCTGAACAGCCTGGATCTCATCAAATCCAATTATATCATCGTTCTCACCGGGGAAATTACCATTGAAAATGCCGTCGATTCACTTCAGTACGGCGCGCGGGATTTTATACAGAAACCGACCGTTGTCGAATATCCGGATATTTTCATCGAGCGCATAAAAAAAGGCTTCGACTGGCAGGAGGAACGGCGTATCAACGAGCAGCTGAAGAAGGACCGGCAGAAGGCCATTGAAGAATCTCAGCTCATTGTAAAAAGCGTCGGCCACGACATGAGCGGATCCTACTATGGCTCTCTCATGCTGCGGATGCAGTCCCTCAATAAGAAAATCAGCAAGATACACGGCATCGTGACCGATACGATTTCAGGGCCGCTTCAGGCTGAAGACGCAGCGTCCGCCATCCCGGAACTCCGCGACGCCGCTGAAAAAATATCGGACCTGAGCACGGACTGCCTGGACCGAAGCGCCAGTATCATCGAGCTCATGGAATTCTTCAAGGAACTGGGCGAAAAGCTGAAGCATCTGGGTAATGCCATTGCCATCGACAGTTCGCATCAGAAGACCATCGACCTGAGCAAACTGCTGCGCTCAGCTGTACATGTATTTGCCGACGCCAAGGTCCACGAGAATCCGGATGTACTGCTTGACGAAAGCTATCACGAGGCGCCGCTGCAGGTACGGGCTTCCGAGGAAGATCTGATCCGGGTTTTTCTCAATCTCATTGAAAATGCCTATAAGGCCATGGACGGAAGCGGCACTCTTCGCATCCGGACCTTTATTGACAATGGCCGGGCCACCGCAGAGATTTCCGATACAGGCTGCGGTATTCCCGAGGAAAAACTTGATAAAATCTGGCGTCCGGACTACACCAGCTGGAAAAACAAAACCGGGACCGGCCTGGGCCTGCTCATCTGCCGCAAGGCGATTGAAAACTCCAATGGCAGCATCACCGTCTCCAGTCAGGTTGATGTGGGCACAAGCTTCTCCGTATCCTTTGAACTCTGCGAAAATTGCGGGTAAATACTGCTTTAATCAATGGTCAGAATGTCGTAACTTCAAAATCGAACATGAAACAGGAGCAAACAATGGAAAAAACAATATTGATCGTCGATGACAAGAAACTGCTGAGGGATACTCTGATAGATTATCTCGGCGACGAAAACTACCATTTTCTTGAAGCGGAGGATGGAGAAAAGGCTCTCGACCTGTATCGGAATAAATCCGTTGACCTGGTTCTGCTCGATGAAAATCTGCCCGGGATCGATGGCCTCAAAACCCTTCAGCTCATGAAAAAAATCAAGAAGGATACTCCGATTATCGGACTGACCGGAGAGCTGACCATAGAGGTTCGTGAAAATTTCCTCCAGTACGGCGCCTACGATGTACAGACAAAATCCGCCATTTATGAAAAACTCATTCCCTCTCTGGAAGCCGCTCTCGAAGGAAAGGAATCCTCGGCCACCGGAAGCCGGGAAATCGATTATAACGCGAAAGCGGAAGAACTCAAGGCCGACGGACGCTGGGAAGAATCAGCCCTGTACCTCAAGGAAGCCGGTGTCGAGCAGAAAGTTCTGGGCAACACCACCGAGGCAAAATCACTTTTTGAAGAAGCCATTATTCGCTACAAACGCGCCGGCCGAACCACCAAGGCTCGCGAAGTCGAGGAACTTCTCAATGAAATCAGCTGATATCTTGCGGGTTATCTTCTTATAATTCAGACGCTTGCAAGATAAAAGGTTTGTATCGGATAATTATATTGACTAAATTCCCCGGCTAAATCGACGG
The DNA here is from genome assembly GCA_046735395.1 of Fidelibacterota bacterium. Taxonomy (GTDB): domain Bacteria; phylum Fidelibacterota; class Fidelibacteria; order Fidelibacterales; family DSDE01; genus JBJKQR01. The sequence goes on from JBJKQR010000034.1 coordinate 38,196, forward strand.
GGACGCAGGATAAAATGCTCGAGCAGCTGCAAAATAACCTGAATGAAATCTTCAAGAAACTGCGTGGTCAGGGAAAGATCACGGAGGAGAACATTTCCTCAGCAATGCGTGACGTTCGCCGGACACTTCTGGAAGCGGATGTCAATTATACCGTAGCGAAAGATTTTATCGAGCGGATCCGGGAGAAGGCGATGGGACGAAAAGTCCTGACCAGCATTACTCCCGGCCAGCAGATTATAAAAATTATTCATGATGAAATGATAGAGCTTCTGGGCAATGACGGTGAAAAACTGGATCTGGGGGGCCTTCCTCCGGCCGTGATTCTCATCGCCGGGCTTCAGGGTTCCGGAAAGACGACCTTTTCGGCCAAACTTGCCAATCATCTTCGCAAGGACGGCAGAAAGCCGCTTCTCGTCGCCGCGGACATTTACCGTCCCGCAGCCGTAGAGCAGCTGCGCACTTTGGGGCGGCAGCTCAACATTCCCGTATATCATGAAGAAAACAAAGATGTCCCCAAAATCTGTTCCAACGCCCTCGCAAGGGCCCGCCAGGATCAGACGGACGTTGTTATTCTGGACACAGCCGGTCGGCTGCATATTGATGATGATATGATGGCTGAGGTCCGGAAAATTCAGGAGACTGTACATCCTCGTGAAGTGCTTTTCGTTGCAGACGGTATGACGGGACAAGATGCCGTCAATGCAGCCAAGGCATTCGACAGTGCCCTGAACCTCAGCGGCCTCGTTCTGACCAAAATGGATGGCGACACCCGTGGCGGTGCGGCCCTGTCTGTCCGGTCTGTAACCGGAAAACCCCTGAAGTTCATTTCCGTCGGGGAAAAAATGGATGACCTGGAACCTTTTTTTCCGGAACGTTTCGCGGGCCGGATTCTGGGTAAGGGCGACATTATCTCACTGGTGGAACGGGCTCAGGAATCTGTCGATCTGAAGGAGGCTGAAAAACTTGAGAAACGGCTGCGAAAGAATCAGTTCAATCTCGAGGATTTTCATGCTCAGCTGAAGACTCTGAAAAAAATGGGTCCGCTTTCCTCGCTGATGGACATGATCCCGGGCGCTCAACTGAATAAGGCATCTCTCGATGATCAGCATTTCGTACGGGTTGAGGCAATTCTCAATTCCATGACCCGCAATGAAAAACAGCAGCCGGAACTCCTCAATGCCGGCCGCAGACGCCGTATCGCATCCGGATCCGGCACGCAGGTCGCCGATGTGAACCGCCTGATGACTCAGTTCGAACAGATGAAACGCATGATAAAGAAATTCAATTCAACAAAGTTTTCCCGACAGACGCTGAATCAGCTTCGCCGGGGAATCATTTAAAGGAGGAAAACTTGGCTACTCGTATTCGCTTAACTCGTATGGGCAGACGCAACCGGCCCTATTATCGGATCGTTGTTGCAGACAGCCGCGCCCGACGGGATGGAAAGTTCATTGAACTCGTTGGAAGCTATGATCCCATGAAACCGAAAAAAGACCGCGCCACGATCAATGAAGAACGAATTCTTCACTGGCTTGATAAAGGTGCAGAACCGTCTGATACGGTGAAAAACATTCTGTCAGACAAAGGACTCCTGCTTAAAGCTCACCTTGACAGCCATTCTGTCAGCGAAGAACAGAAAAATCTCCAGCTCCAGAAGCATGAACTAGCCAAAAAAGCCCGGCTGAAAAAAGAGGAACCGAAGAAACAGGCCCCCGTGAAGGAAGAACCTGTTGCAGAGGAACCCGTGGACGCCGCGCCTGAAACGGAAACCGTTGAGAGTGAACCGGCCGCAGCAGAAGAAGAACCTGTCGCAGACGCCGCACCTGAAGCAGAGGGCGAAGAACCCGCCGCTGACGATTCGGAAAAAGAATAGCGTTCACCTCTCTACGACGATAGACAGCCTAACAGCAGAAACGAAACAGAAGCGAGGTAATTATGCAGGAATTTGTTGAATTCATCGCCAAACGGTTAGTTGATCATCCCGACGAAGTCAAGGTCACACAAGTTGACAGCGAAAACAATGTCATTTATGAACTCGTTGTCAACCCTGCCGATCTGGGCAAGGTTATCGGCAAGAATGGCCGTACCGCCCAGGCTCTGCGAACCCTGTTGACTGCCGTGTCTGCAAAAAGTGGAAACAGAAGAGCTACTCTCGACATCATCGACAAGTAGCAGCTTTTGACATGAATTTCAGGACTGTCGGTAAAATAAAAAAAACCCATGGTCTTGATGGAACGCTGTTTATCATTGTTAAGTCTCTTAACAGTGATTTTGTATGTTCTTTGAAATATTTGTTTTTCGGAAACCAGGAAAACAAAGCGGATGATGTGCTGAAAATCGACACAATACGGCCCTATAAGCAAGGATACCTGGTACGATTCTCAGAAATACCGACCATTGATGCGGCGGAACAGATCGTTCAGTCCACGCTCTTCCTGCCGGCAGATGATCTGCCGGACGAGGAGACGACGGAATGCCCCTATCTGAGCTTCGCGGTTATTGATTCACAAAGCGACGCCGCGCTGGGTATCGTGGAGAATCTCCTTGATTATCCCGGCCAGCAGCTTCTGCAGATACGTCGGGAAAATGATGATCTCGCGCTGGTTCCCTTTGTTGATGAATTCATTGATTTCATTGACATGGAAGGGAAAACGATCGGCCTCCGGGTTATGGAAGGGCTCTTCGATGAGAATTGATGTGGTCACCCCCTTTCCGGAAATGATCGCGGCCGTGACCGGCAGCAGTATTGCCCGGATCGCAGTCGAAAAGCAACTGGTGGACATTCGGAGTCATGACCTTCGGCCCTTTGCCGAAAATCGTCATTACAAGGTGGATGATTATCCCTTTGGCGGGGGCGATGGCATGATCATGTTGCCCCAGCCTTTTTTTTCTGCAATGGACACTCTGCTGGAAGAAGACGCCGGGATAAAACCCCGCGTCATCTTTCCCACTCCGGACGGACGGCCCTTCACACAGGAACTGGCCCAGGAGCTGTCCGGCGAAGACCGGATTATCCTTCTCTGTGGTCATTACAAGGGAATTGATCAACGGGTCCGTGATACCATTGTGACCGATGAAATCAGCATCGGAGATTATGTCCTCACCGGTGGAGAACTGGCTGCGCTTGTCATCATTGATGCAACGATCCGGCTCATCCCCGGTGTCATCGGCACCCTGGAGAGCGCGACCAGCGACTCCTTCTCCCATCCTCTGCTTGACTGCCCCTGGTATACGCGGCCCGAAAACTTTCGCGGATTGACCGTTCCGGATGTATTGCTCAGCGGACATCATGCGAACATCGACGCCTGGCGGCACGAAGAACGGTTACGAAAAACAAAGGAAAGACGACCAGATCTTTATCAAAAATATGTGGATATACATCCGCCCAAAAGGAGTAAAAAGAAATGAACAAGTTAGACATCGCCGCAGCCCAGTCCTTGCGGAACGACATACCGGAATTCAAGGCAGGAGACACCCTCTCCATTGAAGTCAAGGTCCGGGAAGGCGAAAAAGAGAGAATACAGATTTTCAAAGGCATCTGTATTGCCCGGAAAGGCAGCGGAATCAATGCAACCTTTACCGTTCGGAAAATTTCCAACGGTGTCGGTGTTGAACGCATTTTCCCGGTCCATTCTCCCAATCTCGCAGGCATCACCCGCCTCAGCATCGGCAAAGTCCGTCGCGCAAAACTCTACTATCTGCGGGCTCTGAAAGGCAAAAAGGCAACGAAGGTCAAAGAAGTTCGTTACTAAGGGCCTTTCCTTCGCGATCGCTGATGTAAATGGCGCCCTCGCGGCCAACCCCATAACATCGCCGGTATGACTCGAACAGATTATTCAGGGATTCCCTCGGTTCATGTATTAAAGGAAAATCTTCTCAAAGATTTTCCGTATGTGGCGGAGGGATTTCTGTCATATGTGATAAATAACTATCTTACAGAGCTGCGGCGGGAAATATCTCAGGGCGGAGCCTGCCCGGCTCTTCCGGATATCAGCGCAGCTCTCTCCATTCTGCTCAAGGCGCACCTGGAGCGCAGCTCCTTTAAACACATCATTAACGGCACCGGCATCGTGCTTCACACTGGTCTCGGGAGAGCCCCGCTCTCCGGCGAACTTCTGCGGCGTTTCTCCGAATTGGAGGGCTATGTTGATCTCGAGCTGGAACTGGAATCGGGACAGCGTGGAGAGCGGAATCATCATATCCGGCCTCTCCTGAATTTCCTCTGCGCTTCCGAGCAATCCCTTGTGGTTAACAATAATGCCGCCGCCGTTCTGCTGGCCCTGACAGCCCTGGGACAAAAGCGGGAAATTATCGTTTCCCGCAGTCAGCAGGTCGAAATCGGCGGTTCCTTCCGTATACCGGATGTCATGAAGCAATCCGGCGCCATCATGATTGAAGTGGGGGCCACGAACCGCACCAGGATCGAAGATTTCCAGGCAGCCATCTCGCCCCGTACTGCGGCGTTATTTCTGGCGCACTCCTCTAATTACACCATCAACGGCTTTACCGAATTTCCCGACCTGGCCGAACTGGTCCGGCTCGCCCGGCAAAAGAAGATTCCCCTTATTTATGATCTGGGTTCGGGACGGCTTGGCGGGATCGGCACAAAGCTCGAAGGAGAAAAGGACATTCAGGAAATTCTGTCCGCCGGATGTGATCTGGTCTCTTTTTCCGGAGACAAGCTACTCGGCGGGCCTCAGGCCGGACTTCTCTGCGGGCGACAGGCAATCATTGACATCCTTCATCGCCATCCCCTTTATCGCGCTCTCCGTCCTGACAAACTTACTCTCTTTGCGCTGGAGGCCACCCTCCAGTCCTATATCCGAAACGATTTATCCACACCGACTCAGCGCCTGCTGGGCCGGTCACGGGAAGATCTGGACACCCTGTATAAACAGGTTCTTTCCATGCTTCCGCAGAAGCTGCAGGCCCGCCTTTCCAAAGCCCGCACCGTCGCGGAGAGCGGCTCAGGAACAGCCCCGGGCCATGAACTTCCATCCCTCGCGATTGCCTTCGTTCCGGAGGGCAATCCACCCGCCGACCGGCTCGCCCGCGCCTTCAGGACGGACCCCCGGTCCCCCGTCCTCGGCTATATTCATAAAGACTGTTTTTATATAGATCTTCGCGCCGTTGAATCGGCGCAGATTCCCGCGCTGGCAGAAACCATCCTGCGCGTATTATCTTCCGATCTCTGATAGTTCCACGGGAAACAATCTTTCGGATCTGGTGTTTTTATAATTATTTATAGCTTGTGTTTTTATTCTTCGCGGTCTTGGTCTCATCGAAAATTCAGGCACAGGACCAAATTATTCATGTTTTCGCAGACGGGCAGCAAAGAAAGCATCACTGTCTATATCCTGAGGCAGCAGGAGCAGGTAGGGATTCATCCGTGAGGAAAATCGCAAGCCCTGTTTCTGAAGCAGGTCATCACTGGATTCCACGCTGTATTCCGGGTGCTGTCTTAAAAATGCCTCAATCTGCCCCTGGTTCTCTTCAGGCAGGAGAGAGCAGGTCGCGTAGACGAGCACCCCGCCCGGCCGGACCAGCAGATCTGCCTTCGCCAGTAAATCCTTCTGGGTACGGATCAGAGATTTGCGGGTCCGTTCACTCTGCCGAAAAAGCAGGTCCGGATGCCGTCGCAGTGTACCCGTTCCACTGCAGGGCGCATCCAGCAGAACCAGATCCGCGGCACCTCTAAAATTCGTCTGCAGGACGCCCGGTGGAAAAATTTCAAGATTCCCCACGCCGGCCCGGCCGGCTCGCCTGATGAGCTGACGCAGACGGGCAGCAGAGATATCGGAAGCAATGAGCCGCCCCTTGTTATTCATCAATGCGGCGAGATGAAGCGTTTTTCCGCCCCCGCCGGCCGCAAGATCGATCACGGTGTCTCCGCCCTTCGGATCTGCAAGGCGCGAGATCAGCTGCGAGCCCTCGTCCTGAATCTCCACGTCTCCATTGCGGTAAGGCCGCAGTGTCTGCAGCGGCAGACGCTTCTCAAGCCGTCGTGCTTCCAGCAGCAACTGCCCGGCCATCATCGGTTCAAGGTCCGAAAGATGCCGATTCGCATTCGGTTTTAGTCCATTGATGCGCAAATGAACCGACGGCTCCTTTTTCAGCGCAACCAAGGTTTCGGCCAGATCCTCCTTCGCCAGGTAGGAGGAAAGTGCGGCAACAATAAAATCCGGATAATTGTCCGGTGCCGTCAGGTCAGCAGAACGACGTCCGGAGAGACCAACCGTCGCGGCAAAACAGCCGGTCCAATCAGCGTCACCCCGGAAATCGGGCGTTTCCCCACCTTGAATCCGAAGGGCTGCCGCACAATACCGGGGCCATTGATCCTCAGCGGACAGATCCGGAAAGGACTTTTCAAGAAAAATAAGGTGGCGCAGCACAAACCAGAACAGATCCTGGAGAAAACGCCGGTCTCTGGATCCCAGGTATTTTCGCGAAGCTATATATTCCGCAACGACCTTTTCAGCCGGAATTCCCCGTCCGGCCGCAGCCGGCCATTGTTTCAGAAGCTCAACACAATGATCGAGCAGAAGCGGCAGATTCATCACTTTTTCAATTTATCGAAATAATGGGAAAATTCAATTTCAGTGGAAAAGACGTCCATGTAGGCCTTTTCCGCGTGGGAAAACAGGTACTCGACACAATCCTGTACTTCCATCTTGTCCGGACTTGATAATTTCTTCGGTTCATGGATGGCAAGAATGGCCTCATTGGGAAACTCCCTCATCCTCATTTCCTCGACGATTTCCCTCAGATTCAGGTTCTCGGGACTTTTTATGAGGGTAAACCGTCCCACCATGGCCGCATCTTCAATCAGAATGTTCATTTCAACAAGGGTCCGGGCAACATTATTCAGCTCTTCCAGACGAATTCCCACCACCGGCGCAATCTGATCGAGCGGCGGGATGTTCTTCCCCTTTTTATAGGCATTCAGTATCGCATACAGAAGGGACAGCGCCAGAAAAGCCATACTATGCCGCTTTCCGCTGTGTTCCTCCTCCTGTTCACGGATCAATATCTCCAGATTCTGTACCGTATAGGATATTTCCGCGCCCAGCAGAATGATCATCCAGGTGAGAAAGACCCAGATCAGAAACAGGGGCAGCATGGCAATCTGCTTGTAAAAGTTCGTCACCGTTCCCACGTTGACGACATAAAAGTAAAAACCTTTCTTAGAGAGTTCCCAGAGAATTGCGGAGATGACACCTCCGACAGCCGCCGCCCGAAAACGAACCCGTACGGACGGGGTAAAGATCAGCAGCAGACTGAACGCGATAAACCCGACAAAAAGAAGGAGGAACTGATCATAAATGGCGCGAAAAAACAGAATGTGCCGGGAAACCACATTGAACCAGCGCTCGGAGGGCCCCAGGTAGTCCGCCAGCCACACGGAGGCAAGAATCAGGAATGGCGATGTGGTGAGAATAACCCAGAAGGCGGTGATTTTCTGAACATAGGACCGGGTCTCCTTCACGCGCCAGATCTGGTTGAAAATCCGTTCGGCCGTAATCAGCACACCCGTGGCACTCATGAGCAGACTGAGAATAGCCAGAAGGTTTATCAGTCCGGAGCCATGTCCGGTGAAAACAGTGGGCGAAATGTAATCGGTGATGATCTGTATGAGCTGATCCTGAAATTCCGGTACCACAAAGGGAAGCACGGTATCGTGAATATAGGATATCATTTCCTGATACAGGCCCAGAATACTGACAATGCTGAAAAAGAGCACCAGGAGCGGGATCGTGGAAATAATGCTTACATAGGAAAGGCTGGCCGCCCGCTCGAAACAGGCATCGTCGCTGAATTTTTTAAAGGTGAAGCCGATCAGTTTCTGCAGGCGGAAAAAAAATGTTTCCACACGATGGTCCCGCTGAAGTGCGCTGAAAAAATGCCTTACGGACGATGCTTTCTCCTGCGGCTTGGGGGGAAGCGGCGTTTCCTTCGTTTCTGTGGGCAGATGTTTTTCCATGGTCAATCCCTTTCTTTCCTGCTGAGATATTGTCTGAAGCCGTTGCTGAAATATTCCCTGAAATTGCCGAGAGAATCCCGTTCAATAAAATAGGCCTCCGTGCCTTCGAGACGATTTACCAGCTCCAGTCCGTCGCGGGTACCCAGAACGCTCAAGGCCGTTGCGAGTCCGTCGGCCATGGCACAGCTGCTGTCAATGACGGTTACGCTCGCAACCGAATGCTCTGTGGGGGCCAGCGTGCGGGGATCAATAATATGAGAATGACGACGCCCCTCTTCCATATGATAATTACGGTAATCCCCGGATGTGGCGATCCCGCAGTTGCTGAGTTCGAGAATCCGGCTGAGATCCTTTCCGGGCGCAGCATGGTCTTCAGGACGGTCAACACCGACACGCCAGAGGCTGCCATCCGGTTTTCGTCCGTGCGCAACCAGTTCCCCGCCGATTTCAACCAGACAGGAACCGATCCCGCGCTGCTGCAGATAGTCCGCGACACAGTCCACGCCAAAACCCTTGGCGACGGCGTTCACATCTATTTTCAGGTCCGGTACCGCCTTTTGCAGCCGACCTCCCGGCATCAGGCGTAAATGATCATATCCGATTCGCCCCCTCAGGCTGTCCGGAAACGGAGCGCGTTTTTCCGATTCGGCCGCAGGTCCGAAGCCCCACCACTGCACAGCCGGTGCAATCGTGACATCAAAGGCCCCTGCCGTCAGCTCCGACAGCTGCCGCGAGATCTGAAGAACACGAAAAAATTCGGGAGACACCGGAAAGGGGGTGTCGCTCTTCCAGACATTGAAACGGCTGATTTCAGATTCATTGTCCCAGCTGCTCATCTGCCGGTTGATCTCCTGCAGCAGACTGTCGACGCCGCTTTTCAGCAAAAGGGGGTCCGTCCTGCCGGTGACAACGGCCCGGATATGGTAGGTCGTTCCCATTGTCTGGCCGCTTAGATTCACCAGATGTGAGTGCGTTCCGGAGCTGCAGGAAAACATCGCGGCAAAAAGAAGAACTGTCGGAATAATTCTACGCATCAACGTCTCCGGATTTAAGCCGCGAAAAGGGTGACAGCAGATAACGCAGGCCATTCTTTGCCTTGTCTCCGGCGCTGTTCATCAATTGTCTTCGCAGGTCTCCCACCATATCTCCCGTCAGCCGCGTCAGTTGGCGGCTGATTTCCCGAAGTGACGGCGCCAGATCTCTGGGCGAATTGATCCGCGAAATCCGACAGTAATTTTCCGTAATGATCGTCACTCTGATCAGCATGGCCGCATTGACCAGGCCGTCTGCCAGAGAAGATACGATTTTATCCACAAAAGGAACACTTTGTAATCCGTCAAACGCCAGTTTGGACAAAATATCCTCGACGGCATATTCCGTTACTTCCGATCCGCCGATCGCCATCGAATAATATATATTTCGGAGAATATGCCACAGCTCCCGCAGATTGACACGTCCGTGGTAAACGGCGAATATTTCCCGGCAGGCATTGAAGGCCGAGCCAAGAATTAGCAGCGCGTCCAGAAGTCCGTTCTGTGCAATACTGCTTGAATAGAACAGCTGCCGGACATATCTGCGGCGAATGGCATCCACACTTCGCTCCTTTTCCTTCATCAATTCCTGATAGGATTCGCGAATCCGGAATTCCGATTCCTGATCGAAATGACTGCCCGGAGGCTGAAGCCGGCGCACCCGTTCCCGCAGCACGCTGATTTCAGATTCCGGATCCCGGGCCGGCGGCGGATAGGCCGGCAGCGTCAGCACCCGAATCAGGGGCAGCAGCAGATAGAGAAAAACAAATGAAATCAACAGCGCCAGAAAGCTCCAGGCCCAGACCGGACCAATGCGATACAGGAACTGAAATAAACGTAATGTTTCACCGGCCAATATTAACAGGGCCGCAAGAGAAGACACAAGAATAATTTTGCTTAAGAGGCGCAATCCGGATTCCTGATTGTCAGAACTCGCGCACGATTCCCGCGATTCTGCCGATGATTCGAACACGGCTTGGTTCATAAAACAGGGGCAACATGTCAGAATTCTTGGATTGCAGGCGAATGATATTGTTTTCGTTCTGAAAATATTTAATAAGGTATTCCCGTTTATCAACCTCGACGAGACAATAGACCGGGTTATCGGACGCCGTATATCCGTCGATGACGATCACATCCCGCTTCAGTACATATTCCTCCCGGAAGCTGTTATCTTCAATAAGGTAGGCAAAACTGTTGCTGTCGCAGCCCATGGTGGCGGAAACGCCGAAATATTCGGGAATTTTAAAGCGATGCACTGAATCCCGCCGGGAAATGGTTCCGATTATGGGAACCTCAAATCCCTGGTGATTTTTATCTGCCAGCCGGATCGACCGGCTCTTGTTTTTATTGGTAAAGAGAAATCCCTTCTTCTCCAGTGTGTGAATATAGCGATACACCGTGCCTTTAGAACTGAAGTTGAATTCCGCCGCAATTTCCTCAAAACTCGGGGCAACACCCTCTTTTTCCATATATCTCTGTATAAAGTCGAGAACTTCCTTCTGCCGCTTTGTCAGCACCATCTCTCTTCCTCCTATTCAAAGATATTCAGCTCTATCTGGCTCCGAAGTGTGTCCATTTCCTTGCTGAATGTTGCGTCGTTCTTAATTTTTGCTGCGATACTGCTACAGGCGTGAATCACGGTACTGTGGTCTCTCCCTCCCAGGCGCAGGCCGATGGATTTCAAAGAATCGCCGCTCAGTTCCCGGGCAAAATACATGGCAACCTGCCGGGCAAGGGCGATGATCTTCTGACGGCTCTTTCCGATGATCTCATTTTCGGATACACGGTAAATCCGCGCCACACTCTTCACGATATGATCAATGGAAATACTGGTGCTGGGTTTCACACCCAGTATATCCTTGATGACCTTCTTGGCAAGAGAAATGTCGATATCCATATGTTTCAGGGATGAATATGCGAAGACTTTTATCGTCGCGGATTCCAGCTCCCGGACATTGCTTTTAATATTGTTTGCAATAAAATTGATGACGTCATCCGGAATTTCCAGCTCTTCCGTCTGCGCCTTGTTTTTCAGAATGGCGATGCGGGTCTCCAGATCGGGCGGCTGAATATCGACCATGAGGCCGGAAAGAAAACGTGAGATCAGGCGCTCTTCCACGCCCTTCATCTCCTTGGGTGTCCGGTCGGCCGTGATCACGATCTGTTTTCCGGCGTGATACAATTCATTGAAGGTGTGAAAAAACTGTTCCTGCGTTCCTTCCTTGGCCTGGAGAAACTGAATATCATCCACGAGCAGCAGGTCACACTTGCGGTATTTACTGGAGAATTCATGCATCTTGTTATTCTGCAGCGATGAAATATAGTCGAGCATGAATTTTTCGCTGCTCACATACATGATGCGCTTGGCCGGAAAGGATTTGCGGACTTTATTGCCAATGGCCTGTAACAGATGGGTTTTCCCCAGGCCGGATCCGCCGTAGATCAGCAGCGGATTGAAAGATGTGTTTCCGGGAGATTCGCTCACGGCCTTGCTGGCAACTTTCGCAAACTGGTTATGTGGTCCTTCCACATAGGTGTCAAAGGTATAGCGTTCGTTGAGCCGGACTTCATCCGCTTGTTCCACCGCCTTTTTGCGGGGAATCAGCTCGCTGCGATGGCGGTCTTCCATCTCTTTTTTTTCTACGGAACTGAGGCTGATATCAAAGGCAAGATCAACCGGCATTCCGGTAAGCTTCTGAAAGGTGCTGCGGATGAGATCCTTATAATGCTGTTCAATCCATTCACTGTAAAATTTATTCGGAACGGTGAGCGTCAGTTTCTCTCCCGAAATCGCCTTCGCCTTCAGGGGCTTGAACCAGGTCTGCCAGGTCTGGTCCGGGAGGAAAGAACGGATTTCACTCAGGCAGTCACCCCACAGATCATTAATGTCCGCCGTCAAATTATTCACAATCGCCATCCACAATTACGTGATTACCGCCAAACTTATCCACATCCTTCAAAAATGAATTAATATACATATAAGCACTATATTTACAATGATTTGCAAAATCAATGGTGCGAACGAGTTCAGTATAATCATTCCAAAGCACGGCAAAAAACACCCTTTTATCAACACTTATCAACATCTTATCCACAGAGCAAACATCCTTTCTTCAGCAGTAACTTTGCCAATCGCGGCGCTAATGTCAAGCTGAATTAATTTTTTTTTATCAAAATATCTTTTTCAATCAAATGCCTCTCGCGATATATTCGGCACGAAGCAAAAACACCCGGTCTGCGGTCCCTTTCACCCACCCGTATTCTCTTCATTGGCAACGGTCCTGTTTTCATACAGAACGCCTCCCGTTTTCCGGTGATTTCGCCGGGAAAATCTATCTTCATTAAAAATTTGATTTTATTATAGAAATTCCGGATATTACCGGGCTTAAAAAAAGGAGCATTTGTGAAAAGAACATTTCAGCCCAGCAACAGAAAAAGAAAAAACAAACATGGCTTCCGGTCCCGCATGGCCACGGCAGGCGGACGGAAAGTTCTGGCCAGCCGCAGAGCAAAAGGCAGGAAACGCCTGTCCGCTTAAGTGAAGTATTCGCTTAAACGCTCAAGAAGTTTAAAACACCGGCAGCAGATCAAAACCCTTTTTGAAAAAGGGACCTGGATGAAGAGCCGACACATCAGCCTTGTCTATTTTCCAGCTACGGAAAAAAAGTTTATTTTCACCGCGAGTAGGTCGTCCGGATCTGCGGTGCAACGGAACCTGAGGAAAAGACATATGCGTGAAGTTGTACGAAAACGCCTTTCGGATATTCCCGAGGGGTACTTTGCCTTCATCGTAAAATATTTGCCGGAAACAGAAATCGGCAGCAGGCTGGATGCGGAGCTTTCCAATCTCTTGAAATCCGTTCCGGCTGCCCAGACAGACGGGTTGTCCACCCCATCTCTGTCTTTAGTCAAGGATTCACAATGAAATATGTCCTGATTTTTCTTATTCGTATTTATCAGAAAGCCATTTCTCCCTTCTTTCCCTCGTCCTGCCGGTTCTATCCCAGCTGTTCACACTATGGTGTGGAAGCGCTGCGCCAGCACGGGACGCTCCGGGGCGGATGGCTCACCATAAAACGCATCAGTAAATGCCACCCCTATCACGAAGGCGGATTTGATCCCGTCCCTCAGAAAGGAACTCATTTTGTTCGATAAAAACACCCTTTTTGCTTTTCTGCTTATTGCAGTCATCCTCATCTTCACGCCCTATTATCAGAATTATATCAATCCCCATTCTGAAAAGGCCACCCCCGCAACCGAGGCCGTTCAAACCGAGGCCGCGGGAACAAACACGGCCTCCCCGGTTACGTCAACGGCCGCCGTCGTCAGCGACGCCCGTGTCATGCCCGCACCCAAAACCATTCCGGCGCCATCGACCATCGCCGATACACCCCGGCGCGTGGTCATTGATACGAAGAAATATTATCTCACGCTCAGCAACCTGGGCGGTGGGACCATTGTCGGATATGAATTCAAGGATTATCTGCTGAATAATCAGCGCGTCAGTCTCATCCCAGAAAACGCGCAGGGAAATCTCGGACTCTCCTATACAAATGAGGACGGAGATCCGGTCGATTTCGATGACATCGCGTTCTTTTCCAAACTGCTTGACGCATCCGCGCCCGACACCATTCATGTCAGCGATCGGCTTGAGATGAATTTTACCCTCGCCCCCGATGCCGGCCATCTCATTAAAAAATCCTTCATTTTTTATGCTGATAAATACGATTTTTCTCTATCTGTGGATTTACAGGGATATCAGAATGAATTTGCCAGCGACGAATATACGCTCAACTGGAAAAGCGGATTCCTGGTCACCGAATCCCGGGCCCGTGAAGATCTGAATTACAGTTATCTGTATACGCGGGTGGGCAAGGAAATCATCAACCTTACGCTGAAGGACAAACCTCAGGAAACATCCATGACCGGGGATGTCATGTGGGCATCCACCCGATCCAAATATTTTACTGCAGCGCTCATTCCCGTATCCGGCCCCGGCAAATCCATCAACCTGAGCGGAATCAAGAGCGACCATGACCGCCAGTCCGAAATCCGGCTGAACATGCCCTTTCAGAATGGAAGCATGCAGCAGGACAAATATACGATTCTCATCGGCCCGCTCGATGATGCCTTTCTCGAAAGCTATGGACTGAACCTGGAAAAGATGATGAACTGGGGCTGGAAGGTCATTCAGCCGATTTCCTTTGCCGTGCTCTATGTCATCAAGTTTCTCCACCGCTTTATTTCCAATTATGGCATTGTCCTTATCATTTTCACCTTTATCATCAAGCTGATTCTCTATCCCCTTACCCATAAGAGTTATGAGTCCATGAAGAAGATGCAGGAGATTCAGCCCTTCATCAAGGAAATCCAGGACAAATACAAGAACAATCCGGAAATGATGAACAAGGAAGTGATGGGCGCCTATAAGAAATATGGGGTCAACCCCATGGGCGGCTGTCTTCCGACCCTGATTCAGATGCCGCTGCTTTATGGACTGTTTATCGTATTCCGCACCACGATCGAATTTCGCGGAGCGCCCTTCATGCTCTGGATAACGGATCTGAGTAATCCGGATGTCATATATCATCTGCCCTTCAATATCCCGCTCTACGGCAACGGTATATCCGTCTTTCCGGTCATTATGGGCGTATCCATGTACCTGCAGCAGCGACTCAGCGGCAGCAGTCAGCCCAACCAGCAGATGAAGATGATGCAGTATTTTATGCCGCTGTTCATGATTCTTCTTTTCAATAATTTCCCCTCCGGGCTGAACATTTATTATGCCCTCTTTAACATACTCACCATTATACAGCAGAAATATTTCATCAATCCATCCATTCAGCCGGTGGCGGCCATCCAGGAAAAATCGGCCCGGCGGAAATGAAAGCCGGCAGAGGCCATGACGCTCAAGGCACTGGTCAATGATACCATCGCAGCCCGGGCCACTCCGCCCGGCCTGAGTGGCCTCGCAGTCATCCGCATTTCCGGACCGCAGGCCCCCGATATTGCACGCCGGCTCTCCGGCCTTACAGAACTCCATCCCAGAATGGCAACCCATTGCCGCCTGCATCATCCGGATACGGAAAAAATCCTGGACGATGTAGTACTCACCTGGTTTCAGGCGCCGAAAAGCTATACCGGTGACGATCTGGTCGAAATCAGTTGTCACGGCGGATATTTCAGTCCGGAGGCGGTGCTGGAAGCCTGTCTTGCGGCAGGTGCCCGCATGGCTCAGCCTGGTGAATTCACCCAAAGAGCCTTTCTCAACGGCAAGCTGGACCTGCTTCAGGTCGAGGCCGTTGCCGACATTATCCACGGACATCACCGGAAGGGACAGGATCTCGCACAGCGGATTCTGCAGGGGGAGCTGTCCAGGCGGATCAATGAATTGAAAGCTCGGCTTATCAATGCGGCCTCGCTGATCGAGCTTGAGATGGATTTCAGCGATCAGGAGCTCGATAAAATCAGCGACTCACAGCTGCTTGAGACATTACAGGGTCCCTATGAGGAACTGAAAACCCTCGCCGAATCCTTCAGCAGCGGGAAAGTACAGCGGGAGGGCATCACGCTGGCTCTTGCCGGCCAGCCCAATGCCGGGAAATCCAGCCTGCTCAACGCCATCCTTCGGGAAAACCGGGCCCTGACCTCGGACATTCCCGGAACCACGCGCGATACACTGGAAGAACAATTTCTTCACAAGGATGTACTGTTCAACATTATTGATACGGCCGGACTCCGGCCCAGCGCAGACCAGCTCGAACTGGCGGGGATTGACCGTTCCTACGCGAGCATGGATCGGGCAGACCTCCTGGTAATTCTGATTGATGCCTCTCAGAACAGTGAATATTCCTTCGAACGGGAGCTTCTGGCCCGGTTCAGCAAGCCGAGAATCCTGGTTTTCAATAAAATGGACCGAATCGAGGCGCCGCAGGAGACTGAAAAGCAGGCCCGGCGGCATTTTCAGGACGAAACCTGCTGTTTTCTCAGCGCCCGCGATCCATCGCAGATTCCCGGATTTCTGGACACTCTTTCTGATTTTGCCGATGCCCGATTCTCCCTTTACAACGAAAGTTTCGGCATTACGAGATTACGGCAGCGCGACGCACTGCTCAGCGCGGCGGAGGAACTTCAGCAGGCCCTCAACGCCCTTTCGGAAAAAAGTGGGCACGAACTCCTCGCCATCGACCTCCGGGCGGCCATCGACCATCTGGACTCGCTGACGGGAGAAACCCGCTCCGAAGACATTTTAAACAACATCTTTTCTCAATTCTGCATCGGGAAATGACGTGACGGATACAAATTTTGATATTCTGGTTGTCGGCGCCGGCCATGCCGGAGTGGAGGCGGCTCTCGCCGGAGCGCGTCTGGGCTTCCGCACCGGACTGGTCACCTTTCAATTGGAAGATATTGCCCAGATGAGCTGTAATCCGGCCATCGGGGGGCTTGCCAAGGGTCACCTGGTCCGGGAGCTGGATGTTCTCGGCGGAGAGATGGGGCTGGCGATTGATCAGACCGGAATACAATTTAAAATGTTGAACCGGTCGAAGGGCCGGGCGGTCTGGAGCCCGCGGGCCCAGGCAGACAAACAGGCCTACCACCGCTATTTTGCCGCACTGCTGCCGACCGTTCCAAATCTGGAACTCATCACCGGTCATGCCGATGCGCTGATCGTTGAGGACGGTCGCGTTACCGGGATACACATTCAGGATAAAGGCCCGATCCGGACAAAGCGGGTAATTCTCACCGCCGGAACCTTTCTGCGCGGCCGGATTCATATCGGCGATTACCAGGTCGAATCCGGTCGATTCGGAGAACTGCCCAGTGTCGGCATCAGCGATCAGCTGCGGTCTCTCGGACTCTCTGTCGGCCGGCTGAAAACCGGCACGCCGCCCCGTGTCCATCGGGACAGCATCAATTTTTCGCTCATGGACAAGCAACCCGGAGACACACATCCGGAACCTTTTTCCTACCGGACCCGCAACTTCAGCCCGCCGGATATCGCCTGTTATCTGACCCATTCGGGTGAACGCACCCGGAATATTATACAGGAAGGGCTTCACCGTTCACCGCTATACAGCGGGAAGATCCGCGGCACCGGGCCCCGATACTGTCCCTCCATCGAAGATAAAATCGTTCGATTTTCAGATAAAATCAGCCACCAGCTCTTCCTGGAACCGGAATGGCGCGGTTCCGATCAATGGTATATCAATGGGTTCAGCTCCAGTTTGCCCGTCGACATCCAGATCCGGGCGCTGCGCGAAGTACCCGGCCTGGAGCAGGTTCAGCTCATCCGGCCCGGCTACGCCATTGAATATGATTACTTCCCGTCCTGGCAGATCCGCGAAAGCCTGGAAACCCGCGCTCTCGCCGGCTTGTATTTCGCCGGACAGA
>JBJKQR010000035.1:0-6566 GCA_046735395.1 Fidelibacterota bacterium
GCGCTCTGGACAAATCATCTCATCGAAAATCTCCATTTCACCCAGACCCAGCTCGGCATCGCGGATGGAGCTACAAACCTGGGCTGGTTCCTGGGAGTCGTCATTTTCGCTGCAGTGGGAATTCGCTGGCAGGATGCACTGGGCCTGAGACGGCTCTTCCGCATCTTCATCATCCTGGCCGTCATTGTTCAGCTGGGGCAGTACGTACTGGTTGATCCCTGGTTCACGGCCATCACGAACGCCCTTCATGGACTATTCCCCCGGTCTGACATCGCGACCATCCGTCTGGCCTGGCTGTCCACCTACAATCTGCTTCAGAGCACCTTCATCGGCCTCATCCGCATGAGCACCTTTTCCCTGGTGGGCGCCGTCATCCCCGGATATGCGGCCGGATCCCTCTTTGCCGGATTCATGTCCGTCGCAAATCTGGCCTACAGCTTCAGTTACTCCAGCGGCTCCTGGCTCTATGAAAACGGCCTTAATTTCGGAATTCTCAGATATCTTCAGGAACAAGTCTTCGGCATAACAGCCACCGCCGGGTCGGATATGAGCATTTCACTTCTGGTTCTCATCGGTTCTCTGGCTTACCTCCTGTCCTATGCGGCGGCCCACATGCTTCCGGATCGCCGTCATACGCTGGACAGCGATCTTCAGGATGACTATATGAAGGGTCCGGAAAAATACGACACCCTGTCACCGCAATGGAAAACCCGAATTGATAAAGGCGCAATCATCGCGGTTCCCCTGCTGCTCATCCTCTTCATTGCCCTTCTGCACATCAATCTTATTTCATCCATTCTCTATGCCTTTTTCCTCACGGCCTTCCTGAGGAAAATCATGCTGGACCGGATGCTGAAATCCATTTTATCTGATTGAATCTGATAGTTGGGACGGTTCACCGCAGAACTTATTCTGCAGTTGATTTCCGCAATGCACGATCCGCTTTATTTTTTCCAGTTTTTATAGGGATTGCGGACAAGCGCCGCATTGTAATATTTCATATCCGAAGTAAGCTCCTCACCCAGCCACTCCGGCTTTTCAAAAGCCTCATTCTCGGCCGTCAGCTCAATTTCCGCAATGATCAGGCCCGCATTGTCTCCGAAAAATTCATCAATCTCGAACTGATGTCCGCCCACAAGGGCCAGATGCCGGATTTTATCGATACGTCCGGGTTCACAGAGCTCCAACAGCTCTTCGGCATCTTTCAGTGGAATTTCGGTTTCCCATTCGAAGCGGGACATGGAACTTTCATTTCCCGGGCCTTTCACGGTCAGAAATCCCCGGTTGTCCCGGATGCGGATTCGCACCGCCCGCTCCGGATGCGAGCTCAGATAACCCTGCCGGATCCGCGATGAGCCGCTCACATCCTGGCGAAAATCGCCATTTACCCGAAATTTTCGTTCAATTTCCAGTTCCAAATCCTTTCCTTTCAGAATTCAACCTCAATCGCAGAGCGCCAATACTTCATCAACCAGTTTTTCGATGCCTTCCGCCACCTCGCGGATGGACTGGCCCGTCATATAGGCCGGTGTGGACACAATACGGTTTTTTCTGTCAATAACGAAATCTTTCGCAGGACAGGCCATATGAATACCACCCAGCGCTTCGATAGCCGAAGCCGTATCCGCGTCATCACCGATGGTCAGTTCGGGGTGAAGATTCAGTCCGGAGGCCACTTTTGCCAGCAGTGCCGGGGCGATACAGACAAAGCCGAGGGCCTTTTTCAATTCGAGCGCTTCGCGGATAAAACGTTCCACGTCACTGTTTACACTGCAGTCCGGCCCGTCCATGGCGAAAGTGCAGAGATTCTTTGCCGCACCGAAGCCCCCGGGAAATATCACCGCGTCAAAATCGGCTGCGCGGGCAATTTTCAGGTCTGTCACGTTGCCGCGGGCAATCCGGGCCGATTCCACCAGAACATTCCGGGATTCCGCCATTGTTTCGCCGTTGAGGTGATTGATCACATGATACTGGGGAATATCCGGCGCAAATATCTTCACATCAGCGCCTCGTCTGTCGAGAGCCAGCAGCGTGATGACACTTTCCTGAATCTCCGCTCCGTCATAGACGCCGGACCCGCTTAATACGACCGCGATCCTTTTCATGGAAGCTCCTCCTTATTCAGTGATATCGTCTACACTCACAGGACAATAATACAATACACTGCCTTCCGGATACCAATATTCCGCCGGCAGCGCAGAAATCCCGGTGAGATGCCGTACCAGCCGGTTCTCCATTTCAGTCAGGCCGAACCCTGAATTCCGATAGGCCGGGGAAGGGTAATAATAGGCCGCATGGATCTTTCCCGGGGACAGGTGAGCCAGATCTCCTGCCTTCACCACCGCGTCATCCAGAGACCCGATGGCATCCGCCATGCCGTGGGAAACTGCTTCCGCGCCGGACCAGACCCGCCCGCCGGCCAGTGTGTCCATGGCAGCGCGCTCCATATGTCGTCCACCTGTTACCACATCCAGAAAA
This sequence comes from Fidelibacterota bacterium, assembly GCA_046735395.1. GTDB lineage: Bacteria > Fidelibacterota > Fidelibacteria > Fidelibacterales > DSDE01 > JBJKQR01. Next base: position 2,479 of record JBJKQR010000035.1, read on the forward strand.
CGCTGATAAAATTCATCGATACTGCGAAAATGGAAATCGTGTTCCCGAGATGTTTCCCTGTACCAGGGATTCATGTACAGCGCGTTCGAGTCCGTCACCACACTTTCGGGGCGGACGCGGATTTTTTTAAGAAGTTTATCGAAGGAAAACCCGGTTCGGTAAATACCGACGGACCCGGTGAGCGTCGCCTCTTCCGCAAAGATATAGTCCGCTTCAGCGGAGATGTAATATCCTCCGGAGGCGGCATAATTTGCCATGGAGACCACCAGAGGCTTTGCCGCAAAGCGCCCGCTTCCCTTCCGGAGGAGATTGAGTTTTCGCCGAATGATATCGGATGCTTCCGCTGATCCTCCGGGCGAATCCACCCGCAGCACCACCGCCTTGATGAAGGGATCCTTCATGGCTGCATCGATGCGCGCATTCAGCGTTTCCGAACCCAGTACACCCGTCCGGCTCTTCCCGGACATGATGGCTCCGGCGGCGTAGATCACTGCTACATTCGGATACAGGGCATCCGGCGCCCAGTCCCGGCGATAGCCTTTTTCACGGCTGTATTCCGCAAGGGGAACAATTTTTATCCGCTTCTGCCCTGTACGATCGCCGATAGCTTTATTCAGTTCATCTCTGTACAATGTGGCGGTAATGAGTCCCGCATCCTGTGCTTCCTTCTGCGTATAGGGCCCCCCGGCAATAACGGATTTCACGCTGTCCGGGCTCAAATTCAGATCTTCCCCGATACGCCGGATGAACAGCGACTGTATCAGATCCAGATAATTCTGAACCATCGTCCTGTTTTCGTCTGACATTCTGTCGGACATGAGATTCTCAGGCGCGGTCTTGAATTCGGCGATGCGGCTGATTTCGGGCCGGATACCGAGACTGTCCAGCAAAGTCCGATAATAAAAGCGTGTCGAGGACAGGCCTTTCAGATTATAGGCCCCGACCGGACTTTGCCAGATTGCATCCGCCACCGAGCTGAGCAGCCACAGGGCCAGATTTCCATCCTCGCTGTAGACAAAGATCTGCCGTCCGGAGGCCTTCAGTGCTTTCAGGGCCCGATGCAGCTGGAAGAGCTGGGATATTCCCATATTGAAGCGCTTGATATCCAGCAGCAGTGCACCGTTTTCGGGAGAATGGCGCAGGCGGTCCAGGCTTTCTATCAGATCCAGAAAATTAGGTTCCCCGGAGACCGGCCCGGCATATTCCTCCTGCCACGGGCCTTCGAGGGTCATCTTAAAAACGGGATATCCGGCAGCTGCCCGACGGAGTACATCACTGTGAAAAACCAGGCGGACTGAACTTTGCTGCGTGTCTGTATGCATTCCGCCTGACGCAAACAGATGGCCCAGGCTGATTCCGGCGGAGACCAGAAATTCATCCCGTCCGGCCTCATACTGAGCGGCGATATGCAGTCCGCGTGCCCATTCCCAAGAAAGGTAGTACAGATCTCCGGCCAAATCTGCCCCGGATCCGCTGCCGCGTATCAGTCCCTGATAGCTAATGGTCATCCGGTCATTCGCCAGTCGCAGAGCGGCTCCCGGAAGTACATGCGGATTTTTGCCTTCGTACAGCGATACCAACCCCAGATTCAGCCACGAAACCGGCCGGAGCTGCATCCCCACAAAATCCATATGACTGAATCCGTCACGCCCGGCTCCCAGAGACACGCTGCCGGTGAGAGGAAAGCCTACGGCAAACCGGTCATAGCGGATTCCCGAATGCCAGTCAGCCAGATATTGAAAATACGGCAGTGTCAGGCCGGCTGAAAAATCCCGTCCCCCGGCATTGGAAAACATGAGAGACTGTCCGCTGACCCTCACCAGAGCCGCCGGATTCACCCGGTCTACAAACAGTGACTGACTTACCGCACTCTGTTCGAAAACTCTCTCCGAGGCCCGGAGCAGCAGAGGCATCAACAAAATAATCAATAGTTTCTTCGTCATAAATACCCGTTTGTTAGCTGTTTTCAAATATAGCAATTCAGCCCTGTATGCAACAGGCTTTTCTTCGCGGCGGTCCTGCAGCCGGACAGGCAGGCTGTACTGGTATTAGAAGGGAGCCTTTCCCTGCAATATCCAGGATTCCATACCGAATTTCCCGATCAGATCTTTCGACCCGGTCGAATCCGGAGTGGATATTACAGGATAACCGCAGGTCTCCACAATCCGTTTCATCACCCACTCCACTTTCAATTCAGAACGAATATCAATCAGGTTCGCAATGTCTGACCGTCGCGAAGGGATGGGAGATTCTCCCGCCGCTTCCGGTATGAGGGCACTGTCCAATTCCTCTCTGTCCGTATCAATTAACAGCGTGGCATGATGAAGGAAACGGGAACCGCGGATCAGAAAGGCCGATCCCGATACTTTTAGGTTTCTGTACAGCAGATCCAGGCCGTCCCGGATACGGAGCCTTATGTCCAGGCTCTGGTCGATCAGATCCCGTAGAATTTCCATTGAACGATCCCGGCTCACAGCACTCTCGTTGCGGATAAAGGCAATATTCAGATTACCGGCATCGTGATACACCGCACCGCCGCCACTCACGCGTCGGGCCAGGCTGATCCCCCGGTTCCGGAGATAGTCCGGACGCGTCTCACGGGCAGGATCCTGATGGCGTCCGATCAGAACAGCATTTTCATTCACGTAGAAAAGAAGAATTTCCTCATTTGGCTGACACCGTTGAAAAAGCTCATATTCCAGCGCCTGATTCCGGTGAACATCCCGGAAGGGAGAAATGATAAAGTGATTTTTAAAATCGCTGTCCATCAATGAAACTTACACCATTTCCCGTTTCTCATCATAATGAAAAAGGGTTCATCTGTCTCATTCTCCGTGATTTCGCTTATGATCTGGCTCACATTAAGGTATTTTTACCATTGTTTACAGTATCTTTATCAAGTAACTTTGCAATTATAGGAGTCATTCTATGATCACATACTACGCCGATGCCGAGCGCATTTCGGGTCATAAATTGTCGGAAGAACTTGAAATAATCCAGGCTCATCCATTTATAGACGGCCTGATGCAGACCATCGGCGGGCTTCTCGCCGTAGTGAATGACCACCGGCAGATTCTGGCCATGAGCCAGGGCTTCAGCGAACTGCTGCATACCAATGACCTGGCAAAAATGATCGGCCGGAGGCCGGGAGAGATGCTGAACTGCGTCCATGCCAACGATATGGAGGGCGGCTGCGGAACCAGCCAGCACTGCATCACCTGCGGGGCAGCCATCGCCATGGTTTCCAGCCTGGAATGGCAGAAAGCCGTACAGCAGGATTGTGTCATCGAACAGAAAATCAACGGCGAAATCCACAATCTGACCATGTCAATCCGCAGTCAGCCGGTTCGCATCAAAAACCGGATATTTCTTCTCCTTTTCCTGACCGATATTTCTGTACAGCACCGCAGAGCAGCCATTGAACGGAGCTGTTTTCTGGATGTAAATACAATGATTGACCGGCTTCAGGAACTTGCTGAAAATCTTCCAGACCAGCCGGAAACGGAAAAAATCGCACAGATGGCCCGGCAGATTTCTCAGGAAGTGGCGCTGCAGAAACTTCTCCTCAGAAATAACGCCAGACCCTATCAGATCGATATACGTAAAATCTCCCTGCCTGAATTCATCGGCGAGCTGAAGACTATCATGGACAGGCATCCCAGCGCTGTCGGCAAATCCCTGAAAATTTCCGGGGTAGCAAGCGATCTTATTGTTCGCAGCGATGCCCACCTCCTCAGCAAAATATTGAGAAATATGATTATCAATGCCTTCGAATCCAGCACAGGCAAGGAAACCGTCACTCTGAAAATACAAAAGGATGAGGCCGGACTGACCTTTTCTGTTCACAACAAAACCTGGATTCCGGAGAATATACAGCTTCGGGTATTTCAGAAGAACTTTTCCACCAAATCACAGGAAGGCCGGGGCCTCGGTACCTACGGCATGAAATTATTCGGTGAAGAATATCTCGGCGGCCGGATTTCCTTCGAATCCGGCGAAGGCAAGGGCACAACCTTTCATTTTTTTCACCCTTTGAATAAATAATCCTTAGCTATCCCGTATATCCGGATAAAAAGCTCAGTATTTTT
>JBJKQR010000036.1:0-86230 GCA_046735395.1 Fidelibacterota bacterium
TAGCGAGAAACGAGTATCGACGGTTATCATAGCAGGGCAAATTTTCGTTTCTTTCGCTTTAACGCGCTCACGCGCCAACACTCCAACGCCCCAACCCGCAAACTTGCTTCCTCATGAATGCTACGTCCATGTCAATGCCCTCTTTCTTTCTCTGACTGACCAGAGAAAGAAACAAAGAGAGTCCATCCGTCTTCGTCCGTCTGCTAAGGACTACGACGCGACAGGGAAGCTGAAGAAAAACAGGGACAGGGCCTTCGTTCCGCCTGAATCTCTCGATGCCTGCAAAGCCAGGCCGAATAGATTCTTAACGGCTGCACTGCGACCCTTTTTAAATTCATAAACGCTCCTTCTCTAAAATCCTGTTTTTCTTATGCTCCAAAGCGAAGAGGAGTTTCAAAAGCCCTGCACACATTTTATAAAGGGCTGTCATTGCGGGCTTGACCCGCAATCCGGGTTACGAGGTGCGAGGATGCCAACAAAATCAAGACATGAGTAATAGTTTACCGCTCTTTAAATAGTGGGGACAGACGTTGCATGCAACGTCTCTACCGAAAGTCTATAAACTTGGTGAATTTTGTTTCTTCCCCGTCTACCCGTCTACTCGTCTACCAGTCAACTCGTCAACTCGTCAACTCGCCAACCTGCCAACGGTTCCCCGCCCGGTCAATCCGTGAGGTCCGTCACCTGATTCATGTGACGAAGGGCAGAAACGGGGCCGGGGCCGCTTGACGAACTGTCCGGATTTGCGTAGTCTTACACAGGCGCTGCAAAAGGGAGCAGAAAATCAACTCCGCGGCGCTCAGATGAATCGAAGACAGGATGAGGTGAACAATGCAGATACGATTACAATACCCCCCCGACAGCGGCAGAAACCGATGTGAAAAGAAGCTGACAGGCCAGGTCCTCCGGATTAGCCTGATTATGATTCTGGGCATGACCGCCTATGAATCACTCAAGCAACTGATCTCTCCCGGCATCACCGTCTGGGAATCACACATTGTTACAATTATTTTCAGTACAACGATTGCAGCAATTACCTCTTTTATCTTCCTGCGTAAATATATCGAGCTGAATGGGCACCTGAATGCAAAACGCCTCGAAAGCCTCCGGCTTCAGAATGAACTGAATGTCACGGTTAAAAAGCTGCAGGGCACACTGAGCGCCGTCAAAACCCTCTCGGGCATGCTGCCCGTCTGCTCCTCCTGCCGGAAAATCAGGGACGATGACGGCCACTGGGACAGAATCGAAGTCTATATCATGAAACATACGAACGTGGATTTTTCCCACGGCCTCTGCCCCGACTGCGCCCATGACCTCTATCCCGAAATTTTCGACAAACCCAATGTGGCGTAAAATATCAGGTACGAGTCGCCCGTCTACGTTTCACTTCGACAGTATCGAGTAGCCCGTCTTCGTACTCCTTCGCCGCAGATAAGCGGCTTCGGAGCACCACGACGCGGCAGGCGAGTAACGAGCAACCCTCAGGAGCGTGCTGCGTAATTCCATAGCAGGGCAAATTCTCGTTTTTTCCTCAGGCTCAACCTCAACCTTAACCTCAACCTTAGCCTTCCTTCGCGCCCTTTGCGGCCGGCGTTAACCCCGCCGTTTTAAGCGGGGCGAGAAACGTTCTTCGGCATCAACACGGTTGAAAGAAGCTGGAAGCCGGAAGTTTGAAGCTTGCGTCGCCGGTTCCCGGCTCCTGAAACAGCCCCACACGATTACACGTTGATATTCCCGATAATGCCGGCTCTCACAGCAGGGCAAATTCTTGTTTCTTCCCTACTCTACCACTTTACTACTCTACCGCTCTACATGTTCCGTTTCTTCCTCAACCTCAACCTTAACCTTAACCTCAACTTTCTTTCGCGGTCTTTGCGAGAGGATGGTTCCCAACAAAAAAACTCTTTGCAGAAACACTCAGCGTGTTTAAATTCAGCCGGTTAAGAGGGTTAGGAATTACGTGATGGCCACGCTCAAAATGGATGGAATCCTTTCCGGTTGCCCGGCGGCAGCTTCCGGGACGGACAGGGTTCGGACTGTGGGAAATGCCGGGAAACCTGAACATGCCTGAAGAAGTCCGGAAAAATAAAATCAGGCCTGTTATCCGGATTCAGGATAAAGCGCAGAACCCGCGGATGTATCACCGTATTTTTCCGGTTTACCGATATTTATGGGATACGTTCAATGAATATTATCAGGAAACCAGATAACACGTTATGATATTATAAGGAAACCGTATAATAAATAGTTATGTCTTTATAGAGGAGATATTCATGCCAGATTCTCAGATCGTAAACCTAGAAGAACGCGCTAAAACAGCGATAAGTCTTGGCGAAAGTCATTTCCGAGAGTTTAAAAGCGCACTCCAAGGACCACCTTCGGCTAAGACTTCTCGGAGTTCTAATAGTATAGCACGCGATATAGGTGAAGCGCTTGTCGCGTTTGCTAATGCAGACGGCGGAGAATTGCTGATAGGAGTGGAGGATGACGGTACAATTACCGGCACAAATAAGCTGAACGAATCAGACATGCAACGTCTTGCTGAGGCTCCTAAAAGCAACGTTCATGGAAAGACGCCATTACCACCAGTACGAATTGCGACTTTGGTTTTGGACGGCCTGAGAATTCTCTATTTTTCTATACATAAAAGCACGTCACACATACATCTCACTTCAGACGGACGCTGCGTGCAACGCCGGGACTTAGAGACACTTCCGATCCCAGCGGAGGAAATAATTTTTGGTCGCCGTGAACGCGAATCTCGCGAATATGACCGCGAGTACATCGATTCTGCAAAAGTTAATGATTTGAATGCTGGCCTCATCCAAGCAGTTGCCGAGCAGATATCACCCGGGATGAGTGTTGAGAAATGCCTACAGTATCTCGATATAGCGGAATACATCGGCCCAGGCCTTAGATTGCGGCGTTCCGCTCCTCTACTTTTTGCTAAGGAACCGAGTAAATGGCACCCCCGACTTCAACTCCGAATAATCAAAGTTGAAGGAACCGAATTGAAGTCTGGTTCGCAGTACAACGCAAAATCAGATCAGACTGTAACAGGCAACATCCTTGAGCTGGTTGAAAAGGGCTGGGAGGCACTACGTCCTCAGTTAGTTCAAACACGCCTCGGCAAAGATGCCCGTTTCGGAACAACCATCATGTATCCAGAACTCGCATGCCGCGAGGCTCTCGTCAATGCTATCGCTCATCGCGACTACTCAGAAGAAGGTCGAGGGGTAGAGATATATGTCTTCGACGATCGTATGGAGGTCCGCAACCCAGGTGCATTGCTATCTACAATCACGATTGCAGACTTAGTCCGGCTTGAGGGCGTCCATCAATCACGAAATGCCACTATAGCTAGAGTATTGCGAGAAGCAGGCTACATGCGAGAACTCGGTGAAGGAATGCGCCGAATGTTTGAGTTGATGAAGAAAAGCGAATTGACACAACCAGAACTGACAAGCAGCACAAATTCTTTCTGTGTCACGTTACGTCACAGCACTATTTACAGTTCAGCGCAAAAACTTTGGCTAGAGCAGTTTGATTCCTTCAATCTGAGTCGAGAACAAAAGGCAATCGTCGTACTAGGTATTGGCGGAAACATAATCGCCCCTCAGGATATATGGGAAAGCTTAGGCATCGTTGATACCGAACATTATCGTCAACTAATTGAGTCTCTTCAAGTTCTCCGCATTTTGCGGTCAGAAGTGCCCAAAGCAGTAGCGCAAAAAGAAGCACGTCGACGTCGAACATCAGTTCGCAAGGTTCCGAGGTTCAAGATCACCGTTCCAGAACGCGAGGGCATGGTTGCGTCAAAACCTGCCGTCTCTGAGCCAATATGTGATGAACGTGCGAACAACCCTGATCCGGAGGCACGGCTGTGGATCGCAAATCTCCCTAGCTCTATCGAGGAATCAGAATTGACGGAGTTTCTTACACCCTTTGGAGAGATACAGGATGTATGCATCCCCCGTCATTTTGACACAGGGAAAGCGAAAGGATATGCATTCGTCGAATTTGAAAATAAGGCAATAGCACAAGAACTTATCCCTAAGCTTAATGGTCTGAAGTTCTCTGGCTATTCACTTGTAGTTCGTAAAGCAACACCAAAAAGGGACATAACCATGTAATTCAGCGGATGGCGGTAACGTCGGCGGCCTTACGGGCAAGTTCATTGGCGCCACCGCTGAGCTAAACGTTATATGCCATGAAAAAGAATCAACTGACCCAAGGTAAAACCAAGCGAGTGATGTACATCGAAAATAAAGACGGCGACATTGATGGTGTTGCTGCGCGTGTTGGCTGGGTTGAATTTTCAAAAACTGGTCTTAGCGTTTACTATCGTGGCCGTACACTAAAACGAGCAAAAGGTGGTGGCATTAGCGGGAACCACTATGACGAAGAGACAGGCGAAGAATATTGGATTTCTGGCATTAAAAAACACGGTTCTAATGCTCACTGGGCAGAGTCAGTAGATATAGCTATTGATGATGATGCTAAAGAAGAATATGAAAGAATTAAATATGAAAATGGCATATAACAAGTCAAGCCAGCCGACGCCAAAAAGCGGCGTGGCTACTTTCCAACGTTAGGGCACCAAAAACATCATGAATACAGAGAAAAGTGAAACTTATAAAATTGGGATGGATGGCGAGTGGTCACTGGAAGATTTGTACATATTCCCTCATACATATATCCATATCTATTCATTTTTGTATTCATTCTTGAGGCCGATCGAAGACTTCGATGACGAAGATGATCGTTTAGTAATAACGTACTCTGCACATCCATGGCGGGGTGGCTATAGTGCTGTAAATTTTTATAATAATTTAAAATATATAGTCGAGCCACAACATCGGCCTCAAATTAAATCAATTCAATATGCATCTCCTGGTTGGCTGGAGCTCACAGTGCTTGTTGGCATTGCATTAAATATCAAAAAAATCGTCTTATGTTTTACGGAATCAGCAAATGAACTCAATAAATTATACAGCAATATATACAAAGGAATGCATGACAGAAAAATGATGGACATCGAAGCAAAGAGACAATCTTTGCTTTTGTCAAAAGAGCAAAGCGACTTTGCCATCGAATCAGCAAACAAACTCAGTCAGCTACTCGGGTTTGAGAATGTTGCGCAGATACAAAAACTGACAAAAAACCCTTTGGCAACTTTAAAGATATTGCTCTCATTTTATCGCAAAATAAAGGTGCTTGCAGAGTTCAATTCAAAAGAAAAAACAAAGTTTTAAGCCCTAACAATAGGGTCAACCTGACTGGAAGAAGCGCGGCGGCGCTAGACGCGGCAAGGTTAGGTGGCCAGCAGGTTACCCAAAACGTTAGAGAGTTTGCATTAGAAGGAGAATCAGCATAAAAACATTACTTGAATACCTTAAATACTATGGAATATTTCTAATTGCGACAGCCCTGTTGTTTGGTCTCAAATATCAAAATGTAAAAGATAGTAGAGATCCAATAATCACAGTATCTGATTCAACAAGTATCGACTCGCTTTTAAATAATTTTCCAAATTTCGATGTTCCCGAAGGTTATTACATTGAATCGGCCGGATACAATGTCGACTCTAAGAGTGTAAAATTGTTATCAATTGAAGATAGAAGTCAAATGATACTCCTATTGGAATCTGAAAATCAAGGAATTCAAGGGGTTACAACCCCGGCACTTCGACAGATGATGAGATTGACGGACTCTTTTAAGACCATATCATCAAGGGATACCTCTTACACCATCGAAGAGCATGATTATGATTTCATCTTTAGTGAAGGGTTTAAGGAAAGTAAGGATGAATTACTTTATGAATTTTTTGGGGTTTTCAATGATTTGGAGAAACCACTAGTGGTTATTGCGTACGGTCCTTTGGATCGCTTCGATGCACAAAAAGTAGATAAATTCATAAATTCTATTCAGATTAAGAGTGATGAACAATGATTAGAAAAACAATTATATCCAATAAATCTAGATTCAGAGTTGCAACAATTGAAATAGCCCAACTTGTCAAGAATGGTATGGGGAATCAGGAGATTGTTGATCATCTCAAACACAAATATCAGGAGTCTGAAACAGCTAAAATACTTCATTGGTTGGAACAGGGAGTGGATCATGAGCACATCAATTTTTACACAAAGCTGCTAAAGGTAACGCTTTGGTTGATGTTACTTATAAAAGCGAATAACATACCTTCATTTTTAATGGTAACGGATTTTCCACTTTGGGGCCTGGTTGGTCTATTACTGGTAGGACCATCACTGATTATAATTGGTCTCATGCTTACTGATAGACCAGGCAAATTGAATTACTATTTGATTATGATGTTTTGTCTTTGGTCCTTGAATAAGGTCGAATGGAGTCTTCCAAAAGGAGATTTCTTGGCGAACCTAATATTCGTTGGTAGCATTTTGCTTACCATAGCAAGTGGGGGCCTAGCGTTCTACTTGTCTCGAACTGTTGAAGATGGACCTCTGATGGTAGAGAAGGCACTGAATTCAAGTGTCACTGATGTTGAATCCACACCTCTCTAACAAAAGTTTGTAGCTGACTCACAGCAGTTTAGGGGGATTTTGAATGTTAAGTGCTCACCCGAAGGCCTGCCGGCAGGAATCCTAATTCTTCCAGTATTTTCCGGATTCAACGATCGACTGAAACGCGAAAACCATGCTTTCTCCGAGCATTCTGAATTTCATGGCGTCCTTTTCGGTGCGCAGGTAATCTGAAAGGAAGTTGTTGAGCATGATATCGCCGTTCTGGAAGGGGCCGCCGAAACCGAAGGTGCAGATCAGTTTTCCAGCGTCTATTTTTTCCTGCATGACCTTCCTGTAACTTCCTGTAAAAGCCGCAATCGCGATCATCGTTCCGTGGCAGCGTTCGAAATCAATGTTTTCCGGATTCTTCAGGTCGCCAATGCTGAGTCCTATCTGCTCAATCAATGGAAGAAGGCTTTGAAGCGGGCTTGTGGGGTCTGTTATGTCATCAATCGGGCGTACCGCAAGTATTCCCGAAGCGGCGGATAAGGGCTGTGGAAAGGTGGGGTTGTTATCGGTCTGCCCGATGCAGACCAGGACGCGGTCTCCCATGCCGGAAAGGTGTTCCTGTACACCCATAGGCAGTTTTTTGGCATCGGTCACGATCCAGGAATCTGCCTGCCAGACATAGCTTTTTCCGTTCAGGACAGACAGCTTCTGGTATTCATTCACTAACAGGTGTCCGGCGTCCGCCAGGGTGTCGGCTTTCTTTGACAGGCCGAAGAGAAAGCTGTCCATGCTGTTCATCTTGTTGCTGACGAAGACTTCTTCCTTGAAGATGAACTCATGCTTTGTTGTCTCTTCTTCTATGATTTGGGCTGTCTTTCTTCCCTGTTCGATGGAAGCAGCAAGATCTTCTACGGCGGAGATCAATTCATCAATCTTGTTTTGGTTAATTCTGGTCTGTTCGCCGAGGTCATTGCTTCCATTGGAAATTTCACGGATTATTTCCTGCTGATCACGGGCCTGCGCTTCAACCGCGTCGCTTTCTTTCTGCATGGCCGACATGACCGGCAGGAAGCCTTCCAGCTGGGAACGCTGGGATGCGATGACTTTGCCGTTTTCCTGCTGCAGCTGCAGCATTTCCTGTGCAACGACAGCGAACCCGCGACCCACCGTGCCGGCATGAGCCGCTTCGATTCGGCCGTTCATGCTCAGCAGACTCAATCGACCTGAGACTTCATCGATAGTATCTATGGCATTGGCCATAAACACCCGGATAGATTCAAGGTGCCCCAGTTCCGACTTGAGCGCTTTGGCTTTTACAACTTCATTTTCGGATGCGCTGTTTGCTTCAACTGTGCGAAGGTTGATTTTTTCCTGGGTTTCAGACTGGCTTTGAAAGCTGATTCCCAGCTCTCTGGTAATGTTCGCAAGTGAATGTACAGCTTTGAGCATTTCCTCATAGGAGCTTGAGATTTCTTTTACGGATTTGAGAACGGAATTGACGGTTTCCGAAAGTTCCCCGGTGCTTTGGGTCTGGTCTTTCAAGCGTTTCTGATAGGAATTCCGCAGACTGTCAGTGCCGCTTCGACTCAGTTCAATGCGGGTTTTGAGAGCACTGTTCTCTGCCGAGAGCCTGTCCCGCTCGCGTTCGAGTTCCTTAATGCGTAACCTGGATGGTTCCTTTTTTCCGAGTACTTGATCAATCAAACCCATGAAAGCCCTCCTCAGCTTACGAGATGTGAAATGGGTCGGACCGCGGACGCTCTGTATGTTGGCGTCATCAAAAAGAACAAAGGCGCCGGACGGGGCTGTACGTGGTTTTTACTGAATTTAGGTTAGAAAACGAAATAAAGGTTGTCAACAATTTTATCCGGAAAATCTGTTTCCTATGGGCCAGACACCTTCCCGTCGCTGTTGCTTCCTGCATTGGCGCAGGTTCTGAAAGCGTTGGTGAAATAATCCATTTCCGGATATGGTAAAAATATTCGAAATACAACTCAGCACTTGTCAACAATTATCAATAAATACTATTTATTCTTTTTAAATCCCTAAATATTTTTTAAACTCCTCACGATTTTTTATTGCAGATGACTTTAAAAGGGAAATCTTATGAAAAATAGTCGGATAGCTGGATTTATAAATCGAATTTTCTAATAATTGGGATTAAAACCGGAGCGTCACACGAGAGAAAAAACACGCTATGAAAGAAAATGAAAAAGATCTTATTTGTAACATTATTCATGGTTATTGCATTCTCAGGCTGTGCAACAGTTACGGGTGGGGGTGTAAATACTTCAAATGTTTCAATTTCTCAAAATAATTATGAAATTGTTAAACATGTAAATGGAGAAGGGACATACAGAGCGCTTTTGGGTATTCTGCCAATGAGTTCCACGGATATATTTAATAAGGCCATGGTTGACCTTTACCTATAATGTCAACGTATCGGCTGACTTAATTAAGTTCAAATAGCATACCTGCTCCGGTTTTAATCTCCATGAATCTGCAAAAATACTCATTTATCCCGGCAACTTACCCGACGCCACCATTACTTCTGATACAGAATTCATTTATGTTGAAATAATAATATTTATTATTAACAATTATTGCAATTAGACTTTATTCGCAAGCGACACATGTCTGATCCTTCCCGTCCGTGAGGCAGGTCACCGGCTGCGTGTGACGGAGGACAGGTCCGGGAAATAATGCTGTTGCCCGGATGCCGGAAATTCCGTAATCTGTCTGTACAGCTGCACAACGGGGCGGAGGATTGCTCCGGAATAGACGTGCAGACCCAACCAATACATGATAAGGTGACAGAATGCAGACAGATATAAACAATAATACAGCACTATTAAACGGAGATATTCAATGTGAACGGCGGTTGCCCCGGCAGCTGATCCGGATCGTCTTCACCATGGCCGCAGGCATGACGCTCTATGAATCGGTCAAACAGCTCATTTCTCCCGGTATCACTGTCTGGGAATCGCATATTGTTACAATTATTTTTAGTACAACTATTGCAGCTGTTACTTCTTTTTTTGTTCTGCGGAAATATATCGATCTGAACAGCCGGCTGAACGCAAGACGAATGGAAAGCGAAGGCCTGCAGGCGAAACTGGAAAATACCGTAAAGGAACTGAAGGAGAGCCTGGCCACGGTCAAGACTCTGTCGGGCATGCTGCCCATCTGTTCACACTGCAAGAAAATCCGCGATGATGAAGGATACTGGGATCAGATCGAAATCTACATCCGGAAGCATTCTGAAGTTGATTTTTCCCACGGCCTCTGTCCCGACTGCGCCCATGACCTGTACCCGGACTATTTCAACAAGCCACATCATTCGCACAGCCACCCCGCCCAGCCCGATAAATCAACGGATTCAGATCCTTCAGATCCGAGATAGAATCCCATTCATAAAAGACAGGTTATCCTATGAAACACATCACGATGCTCATTCTCGCTCTTTTTCTTGTCTGTACCCGGATTCTTCCCGCAGGCCCACATGACGACAGCCGGATTGTGAAGGTTTTATCCTTCAATATTCTTCACGGCGCCACAACCCGGGGAGATTATGATCTGGACGTCATTGCAAAGGTGATCCGGGATGCGGATCCGGACCTCGTGGCCCTGCAGGAGGTGGACGTCCGCACCAACCGGGCCCGGCACTACGACCTGGCCACGGAGCTGGGCCTTCGTGTAAAAATGAACCCCGTCTTCGGAAAGGCCATGGATTACGACGGCGGCGAATACGGCGAAGCCATCCTGTCCAAAAGCTCCTTTTTGGAATATCGCAAAGTCGATCTGCCCTTTACGCCGGGGCACGAACCACGGGCGGCTATTGAAGTAAAGACCGTCCTGTCTTCCGGCGATACCATCGCATTCGTGGGTACCCACCTGGATCACCTGAAGGACGACCATGACCGCAGAACCCAGGTGAAAAAAATCAACGATACCTTCATCCGGTCCGACTGTCCGGTTATTCTCGCCGGGGATTTTAACGCCGTCCCCGACAGTGCGCCCATCCGATTACTGGAACAATATTGGGGCCGATGCTATGATCCGCGCCATCCCGAACCGACCTTCCCCTCCGATCATCCCGACAGAAAAATCGATTATGTCCTCTTCGCCCCTCTGAAGCGCTGGACTGTTATCCGCAGCCAGGTCATCCAGGATTCGCTCGCCTCGGACCATTGCGCGCTCCTCGTTACCCTGAGACTGCAGGACTGAATCCTCTTTCCGTCTCTATTATATTTAAAATATTCGATATCATACTCCAATTGAAGTGTATCTTTCTCGGAGGAGCACGGTATGAAAATACAGACCAGCATAAGAGTTGAAAATTCCTTTTATCAGGAAGCCAAAGATGTCTGTTCTAAATTCGGCCTGAGTTTTGGTCTGCTGACCCGAATACAGCATTCAGCGATTTTCTTTGCGAATTATTTGTTATTATTATAATTATTGTAATTAACATTTATTGTTAATATTACTATTTAATTTATTTATTGTTTTGAAATTTTCGTTCACCCTGAATCTCCCCATATCTGCCGGCAGCAAACTGACGAGATTCCTGACGGCGGCTCTGCGTTCCTGTTATCATAGATAATCGCTTCCCCGCTAAAATCAGACTACCTTTCTTCCCCGTCAACTCGTCAACCCGTCTACCCGTCTACATCCTATCCATCCCACACGCCGGCCATCCTGGCCTGAAATTCACGGATGGCCACCGGAATCACGTCCTCAACCGAAACCGGCCGGCCGCATTCCAGAGCCATGGACGTGACGCCACGGTCCGCAATGCCGCAGGCCACGATTCCCTGGTAATGCTGCAGATCGGGGCAGACATTGAGGGCAAAGCCGTGCATGGTCACCTGGCGATGAATACGCAGGCCCAGGGCAGCAATCTTGTTCTGTCCCGTCCAGACGCCCGGGTATTCGGGGTGGGTGGCGCCCGCGATGTCAAATTCCTTTAAAACGGCAATGAGCGTTTCCTCGATCACAGAAACGAAGCGCCGCACCGAAACCGCCCGGTCCTCCAGCGACACGAGGGGGTAGCCTACGAGCTGACCCGGGCCATGATAGGTCACATCCCCACCTCGGTCACTCTGAACCACATCGATCCCCGCCTCCTCAAGCCAGGACTCATCGGCGAGAATATGCTCCGCATCCGCATTCCGGCCCAGAGTATAGACCGGCGGATGTTCCAGCAGGATCAGCGTGTCGCCGCAGCGGCCCTCCGTCCGATCCGCGTGTATCCGTTTCTGCAGGTCCCAGGCTTCCCGGTAGTCCATGAGGCCCGGTGTCATAATTGTCAGAGACATGCGTTCAGACTCCGGATCTGCCTGCAGGGCCTTATCATACGATATCCACCATGGAACCGAAATCCGGATCAAAAAGCCGTTTGTAGAGCCGGACAATGCTCCGGTCCGTCTGGCTGGCCAGATAATCACAGATGAGACGCGCTTTTTCCAGGGCAGATTCCGGCGGATTTTTTCGAATGAAGGAGCGGATATTGAGCGGCAGCAGCTCGCTGCGAATTTCACCCGCATCTTCCATGAAAAAAGTCTGAAACAGACGCTCCAGCAGTTGCTGACCCTTGAATTCCAGCTGCTGCACCTGCGGTGAGCGGAATATGATTTCAAAGGACAGGCGTTTGTACAGGGCCACTTCCTGACGGATGGAGAGGGGAATATCCACGCCGTAGCGATAGCGGTTGCTACGGTCGCTCATGGCATTATCCCGGATCTGCAGAGTCACATGCTCAATAAACTGCCCGATGCGCTTGGCGATATAGCGGTCAAATTTTTCCCGCCGTTCCACTTTGGTGATGAGGGCATTGATAATGCTTTCATCCTGGCCGCTGGCATGATGATCCACAGCCCAGTCATAAATATTTTTTTCATTGATGAATCCGGCAATGTAGCCGTCGCTGAGATCATGCAGGGAGTAGGCCACATCATCGGCCCATTCCATGATCTGGCATTCCAGGCTCTTTTCCCGCAGCCCGTTGTCCCGGCCGCCGTAGATGAAATCCAGATAGGCCTGCTGATCATCGTAAAGAAACTTCCCCTTCTTCTCCGAATCCCTCCAGAGAATCTTGTACTTCATGATGCCGTCCACAAAGGCCCGGCTCGGCTTCATACCCTCGAAGGCAGATTCGGATTCATGAATGGTCTCCGCCACGATCTTCAGAGTCTGGGCATTTCCCTCGAAACCGCCGTACGGCTTCATGAGGCCGTTCAGCCGCTGTTCCCCGGCATGTCCGAAGGCAGGATTGCCGATATCGTGAGCCAGGCAGATGCCCTCCACCAGATCCCCGTCAATAGCGGGAGCCTTCAGAATATGTTTATTGAGAAAATTGACGAGAGACTTGCCGATCTGCGACACCTCGAGCGAATGGGTCAGACGGGTCCGGTAAAAATCATAGTCTCCGGACACGAAGACCTGCGTCTTGTTCTGCAGGCGGCGGAAGGCATTGGAGTGGAGAATGCGGTCCCGGTCCACCTGAAACACAGAGCGGTAATCCTCAGGCGGTTTCGTTCCCAGCGTTTCCCGGTCGAAATCATTATAAAAATCGGACATGGCTCACCTTTCCTGACGGAGCAGATCCCGTCTGAGTTGATGATGTGCATTGAGATAGGTCACGCAGATGAGAAAGCCCATGGATGCGGTGGCAATGGCGGTTCCCGCCACCCACAGGTACATGACCATAATCTGATATTTGATGGCGACCAGCGGCTGCAGTCCGGCCAGCAGACTTCCCACCAGAACGCCCGGAATACTCACGATGCCCACCGTATTCATGCTGTTGATGGCCGGAATCATGGCGGAATGCACCGATTCCCGGAGCACGGGCAGCGTGGCCTGTATCCGGTTCGCACCCAGGGCCAGCCTCAGTTCGATTTCCTGCTGACGGTCCCGGAGGCTCCGGCTCAGGTTGTTTGCAGCCAGAGAGGATGAATTCAGCACCTGTCCCATGATCATCCCGCCCAGCGGGATACTCACCACCGGATTATACCAGGGATGGAGATCGAGAATGACGCCCAGAATCAGGCCGAGAACAATGGCAGTACTGAAAATGACGACAGAAACCTGAAGGAGAAAATAACGGGGAATGGCCTGGGTCTGGCGCCGCTGTCCCTCAAACCCGGCAAAGAGGCTGATGACCGTGAGCAGGGCAAAAAAATGCAGGGGGCTGTCGATGGTGAAGATAAAATGAAAGACGTAGCCGAGAGCAATGAGCTGCACAAAGGTTCGCAGCGCTCCGATGGCCAGAACCTTTTCCAGATCGAGCTTCAGGTAACGGACGATACCCAGGGTCAGCACGATCAGGCTGAAGGCCCAGAGCAGGTCAGTCCATGAGATCAGGGACGGATCAAAATTCTGCATATCAGTTGTCCGCCGTCAGGCACCCGTTTTCCAGATGCAGGGTGCGCCCCTGCAGCCGGAGCACATCGTCCCGGTTGTGGGTGACCAGAATGGCCGCCAGCTTTTCATCGCTTAATATTTCCGCAAGTGTATTCAGTACCGTTTCCCGGTTCCGGGCATCGAGAGACGCCGTCGGCTCATCCAGCAGAATCACTTCGGGACGGTTCAGGAGAGTTCGCGCCAGGGCCAAGCGCTGAATCTCCCCGCCGCTGAGGGCGGAGGCGTTCCGGGACAGCAGGGCCGGACTGAGATTGACACGCCCCAGCATATCGGAACAGATTTCATCCGTCAGGATCTGCCCCGAATACGCTTCGATCATCTTCAGATTATCGCGGACGGTCCCGCTGACCACCGCCGGACGCTGAAACACCATGGCAATGCGGCGGCGCAGTTCAGGCGGCGAATAGCTTCTGAGGTCTTTTCCGTGAAAATGGATTTCACCTCCGTCTGCGTCATCCAGGCGGTTCAGCAGACGCAGCAGGGTGCTTTTCCCGGCACCGCTTTCACCCTGAATTCCCAGGATTTCGCCACAGTCCAGCTGAAAATCCAGCCCCTGCAGAATGGTCAGGCCATCCCGCTGAACCCGAATATTTTCGGCATAAAGCAGCGGCGCATCCCCGGTTCCGGATACGTCTTTTTCTACCCCGTCACCCTTTTCGTGAATCATGGACTATATTACTAAAATCCGGGCAGTAAAGCAGGTGCTATCCCGCGATTTCCCGGACAATCATGAAAAAATGCTATCCGCCGATCAGTTCCCCGCCATCGACAGTGATGGTATCACCGGCGATCCAGAAGGCGTCTTCCCGGGACAGTGCCGATACCGCTCCGGCCACATCGTCCGGATTGGTCAGCCGCTGGGATGGATTGTGACTGAGCGCCGTATTGATCATATCCTCGTTTCCGGGAATCTTTCTGAGCGCAGGCGTATCGGTTACACCGGCGAGAAGCGTGTTGGCCGTAATTCCCTGAGATGCCAGTTCAAAGGTGATCTGACGGCAATAGCTCTCGAGGGCGGTTTTAGCGGCGGAGACAGCTCCGTACGCCGGCCACTGCACCTTCGATCCGGCCGAAGACAGGGCAAAGATCCGTGCCTTCCCGGCAAAAAGCTGACTGAAATACAGATCCTGAGTCCAGTAGATCAGGCTGTTGGCCATCACATCGAGGGTCATTTCCAGCTGATTCTGCTGCAGGCTCTCCTCCGCGTTTTCTCCGAAAAGCGGTTTCAGCGCGCCAAAGGCCAGTGAATGCAGCATGACGGCAATCTTCTCATTATTTTCTCCCAGAATAATTTTGAGTTCGCCGATCACTTCGCGCCGTTTCATGGAATCCGCCGCGTTAATATTGAAAAACAGGGCTTTGCGGCCAAGATTGCGAATGTCGTCCCGCACCTGGTCCGCCAGGGGCATGGTCGGCCTCCGGTCTAAATGAATTCCGATAATGTCAAAGCCATCCTGAGCCAGCTTTCTGGCTGTGGCAGCCCCGAAGCCTGAGCTTGCTCCGAGTATAAGTGCCCATTTGTTCTGCAAGGTTCCTCCTCCTTTTTTCGAGCGCCAATATTACGGCAAATGGAAGGGAATTCCAAGTCTTTATCTTGTTATTTTTATTACTATTTGCTTGTATCAGTCTGAAAATCGGCATAAACATGCGGCATAAACGGAGGATGAAAATGCACAAAGTTCTGATGACCCGAAAACTGCCCGAACCGGCGCTTGACTATCTCAGATCCATCCCGGTGGATCTCCATATATATTCGAATGAAAGGAATATGCCCACAGCGGAAATCCTCGAGGCCATTCCCGAATATGACGGCCTCATCTGCCTGCTGAATGACCCCATCGATCGGCGTATCCTCGAAAAGGGACGCAAGCTGAAAGGTATCTGTAATTATGCCGCCGGTACGGACAATATTGACCTGGCAGCCGCCGCGGAATTAAAAATCCCGGTTTGCAATACGCCCGGCGTCCTGAGCGACGCCACGGCTGAACTTGCCTGGGCCCTTCTCTTCGCCGCAGCCCGTCATATCCCCGCATCCCACGAATTCGTTCGTGAAAACCGTTTCAAAGGCTGGGCGCCCGATCTCTTTCTCGGCCGCGAAATTCAGGGCAAGACACTGGGCATCATCGGCGCCGGACGCATCGGCACGGCCATGGCGCTCAAATCCCGGGGCTTCGACATGAAAGTGCTGTATACCCGCAGCCCCAATGCGGTGATAGATCATGCCTGTGATGCGGAATGTGTTCCTCTGGACCGGCTCCTGCGCGAATCGGATTTTATCAGCATCCACACCCCCCTCACGCCTCAGACCCGCCACCTCATTACAGCCCGCGAACTGCAAATGATGAAAAAGGACGCTATTCTGATCAATACGGGCCGGGGCCCGGTCATCCGGGAAGCGGATCTGCTCACCGCACTTCAAAACAGGCAGATTCACGCCGCGGCGCTGGATGTCTATGAATTCGAACCGAAACTGACCGAGGGCCTGATCAGTCTGGACAATGTCATTCTGTCACCCCATACGGGGTCGGCCACCATTGAGGCCCGCGAAAAGATGGCCATGATGAGCGCCCGGGATATGAAGGCTCTCCTGTCGGGGGAAACGCCCGCCTATCCGGTCAAACTGCCGTCAGGACCGAAATAATAGTAAATTTTTCAGATAAATTGATTCAGCTGACACCGGCGAGAGCAACGGCACAGCGTATCCCGTCTGCCGCGCTGGAGATTATGCCACCGGAATACCCTCCGGCCTCTCCGGCCACATACAGATTTTCAAATCCGTCACAACGAAGCTCCGCGTCCCTCAGAACCTGCAGCGGCGAACTGCTCTTGCTCTCCAGACCCATGAGCTGACCGCGTTCGAAGCCTTTCAGCTTTTCCGAAAAATCCCTCAGGCCTTCACGAAGGGTGGATGCCAGAAAGTCGGGAATCATGGCGTGGAGGGCTGCCGATTCCAGTCCCAGCGGATAGGATGCCGGCCCCGGTTTTCCGTCCCGGCGTCCCTGCAGATAATCCTGCACGGACAGGGCAGGAATGCGGTATCCGTCGGAAAAGCGATAGAAGGATTCTTCAAGGCGGTCCATATAATCGAGAATCTCTCCGGGCTCCGCCGCATGGCCCAGCAGATCATCGGGGTGGACACCGGCGACGATGCCGGCATTGGCAAAACGTCCGTTCCGGGCATATTCGCTCATACCATTGACCACGCTGCGTCCGGCATAGGCGCCGGCCGGCACAACCGTCCCGCCCGGGCACATGCAGAATGAATAGACGGGCCGGCCCGTCGAGCTGTGCGCCGTCAGCCGGTATTCGGCAGCCTTCACTCCCGGCAGTGACTCAACGCCCCACTGGGCGCGGTTGATGAGATACTGCGCATGCTCGACACGGTGTCCGATGGCAAAATTTTTAGCACGGAAGAGGACACCCCGTTCCATCAGCATGCGGTAGCTGTCATAGGCGGAATGCCCGGTGGCCATGATGACAAAGTCCGCCTCAAGGTCCCCGGACGAACTGCGGATTTCACGAACCGTCTGCCCCCGGAGCTGCAGATCCTCAACCCGGGTTTCGAACAGAATGCGGCCCCCGATCTCTTCAAACAGCATCCGCAGATTTTTAACAATGACGCGCAGGCGGTCCGTTCCCAGATGGGGATGGGCCAGATAAAGAATTTCCCGGGGAGCGCCGGCCTTCACATAGAGATCCAGAATAAATCTTCGTTCCTTCGAAATATGTTTGGAGCGGGATGTAAGTTTTCCATCCGAAAAGGTTCCGGCGCCGCCTTCCCCGAAGGCATAATTGGAGGAGGGATTGAAGTGTCCCTTCTCATTCAATGCGGAAATGGCCCCGCTTCGTGCATCCACATCTTCACCCCGCTCCAGCAGCGTCACTTCATATCCTGCGCTCTGCAGATACCAGGCGGCAAAAAATCCTGCCGGGCCGCTGCCGGCGACAACGACCTTCCGCCCTTTTCCGCAGTTCGGGATATCCAGGCTTTCCACCGTCTGTTCGTCTCCGTCCGGAAGTGATGCGGATGAAACCAGAACCGTCAGCAGCCAGTGAATATCGCTTTTCTTGCGGGCGTCCAGGCTCTTTCTCTCTGTCACCCAGGTAAAATCATCCGTTTTCAGCTCCCGCCGGATCCGCGTTCTCACATCCTCGTCTCCGTAATCCGTCGGAAGCTTCAGCTGCAGTGATCTGATTCCCATGCCTGACCGGCCTTTCTCAATATTTAATCTGTATCATTCACCCAGAGCGGCGACGATTTCGCCGAAATAGATGGTGTGATAATCATTGATGGGATATTTTTTCTGAATGGAAGGATCCATGAACCCGGCCGGATCCATCTGCTGGCGATACATCTTTTTGCATTCCAGAATCAGGGACGCCTCGGCATAGGACGGCGCCTCAACCTTCGTGGACGCGATGGCATGCAGTTTCGTTTCCGCCAGTTTATCCCGGTCCCGGCCGCTGACCGTTCCCAGAAAATTCATATCCTTTCTGAATTCCTTCGGAAAGGCGCAGAGCGTGAAATGATCATATTTTTCGGTAAAATTCCAGGTATGGCGCTGGGGCCTGACCACGATCTGTACAAAGGCCTTGTTCCACATGCAGCCGATACTGCCCCAGGCCACCGTCATCATATTATAATTTTCCATATTGCCGGCCGTCAGCAGAAGCCATTGGTTTTTCCACAGATCCACTGCTTCCAGTTCTATATGCGTGATATCGAGTTTCTTCATATCCTCCCCGTATGGTTTCGGATCGAAAATATTGAAATCGGCCTTGAATTCCAACCGAAAGCTCCCTATACTTTTTCTGACTTGGTATCAAAATAAAATCGAGGGATCATGATGAAGCACTGTCTTCTCATCTGTCTGTGCGCGCCCCTGATGGCTTCGGAATTTTTTCTGACACCGCTGCTGGACGGAGGAATGAATTTGCTGAATCCGGTCTGCGCCACCAGTATTCAGTCATCGTTGAGAAATCCTGCAAACCGGGTGGAAAATCGGGGCATTATGATGACATTCAGCCCCGGATGGCGGGAATACAGACTGAAGGCGGCAGCCCTGAGCTGGAGTCCCGGCGGCCGCAGTTCCTGGCCGGATATTCATCTGCTGGCCCAGCACCACGAATTCCTGTCCGCCTGGCAGGCCACCCTTTCCGAAAGCTTTCATCCGGATTCGCTCTTTCGTTATGGCGTTGCCGTCAGCTGTCAGCATCTGACGCTTCTGGATCATTACCGCTATACAAGCTATTCTCTCGGCACAGGCATTTCCGTACATATCACATCAGAGCTCGAAGCAGGACTTTCCTACCAAAATGCCTGGATCTCCCCGGCCGGACACCGGAACCGCACCCTGCTGCCCGAATTTGAAGCGGGCATTGCATGGACAGCCCTTCCGGGACTGCAGCTGTTGCTTTCTGTGAACCGGGAAGGCAATTACCCCGCCTCAGCCGGCATGACACTAAGGAAAATCTGGTTCGGCTGCGTGACCAACACCCTGTCCTATGTGGAGGAACCGGCTCTTCTGTCTTGTTCGCTCGAACTGCGTTTTCACAAGCGCTACATCTATAATGAGGTGATGCAATGGCATCCTTTTCTTCTGGATCTGCATGCGGCGTCCTTTTCGGTCTGTTACTGACACTTGCAGTTCCCGGCTTCAGCCAGCCTGAAGCGCCGGATACCAGTCTCTTCGCCGCCGGAATCGCGGATCTCACAAAATATCTCGACAGCGAGGAAGGCCTGGGCAAACAGGTTCTGAGGCTTAGGCTGAATGAATCCGGATTTGAACAGACACTGCGACTGAATCCTATCGATTTTCTTCAGTTCAGCAGCCGCTCCACCCTGCCACTTCGGGATGACGATATGGCCCAGCGTTTCAGTATGGAGCTTCGCGGCCGCAATTTCTCACTGATACATGGCTACGGATATGTCCATATTGCTCAGGGATTGCTGGCCGGACGCACCATGACCCGGCAGGGAAGCCGTATCAGCCGTTTCCTTCTGAAAAACGGCCTGCGCACCGTCAGCGATGCCTCATTCTGGAATCCGCCGCTGACGTCCTTCACTCTCAGAACCGCGAATCTTACAGCAGTTGCCGCCCGCTATGATGAAGATCCAATGGCCGCAATGCTTTTTACAAATCAGAGATTGGCCATAGGCACAGCCTGTCTCGGCGGAGAGTCGCCGGGTCTGGAGATCTGGGCTCACAACAGCAGTAATCCCCGGTATGTAAGTGTGGATCTCGCCATGAAAAAACCCGGGCGATTGAGTCATGCAAATCTGGCCGGCGGAGTGCGCGGCCGGACCTTTGATGCGGGCATCAACCTGCTTTTCCGCAACTCTTTTTCCGACAGCGGAACGGATGATTCTCCCTGGGGCAGGCTCCTGCCCCCCGCGTCCATCGGGATCAATACGGGACTGTGGAAACGAATTTCGCCGGAATTTCACATCGGCGGCAGCCTTATCTCCATTCACAGCCCGTTTCAGAGGCCTCAATCCTCCCTGTGGCTGGAAATGGGCTGGGCCCGGCGTCCCCATACACTGCGTATAATCTTTAAGCAGAAACATCTCAGCGTGGAGAAGGACAGCCCGGCCTGGCCTTTTCTGCCGGTCCGCGCCCGAAGCACAAGTTCTGAACTCATTCTCATGCATCTGATCCGGATCCGGCCGCAGATCACGGTTCGAAGCGATCTTCACTGGCTCAGGACACAGACGGAGGCCCTCGCCTGGGCGCTCCGCCTCGAGAAAACAGCCCGTCCCTTCGGCTGGCTCATCCAGTTTTCGGAAGGTTTTTCCTCAGATCAGCCCCTCTATCTACCCCGGCCCTATCTGGGCTCCGCCGTCCTGTCACGGCGTATATCCGATCCCACGCAGGCCCTTGATATCCGACTTAATTCACGGCGAAAATTCCTCCTGCTTTCACTGTTGTGCGGCATTTCTTCCAAAGAAGTCTCCGTTCAATGTCAATTGCAAATGGTTTTAAGGTAATTTTTTCCTAAATTAAGCCTTATGGTGAGACCTTCCCTTATTCGTATAATTTTTTTATGGCTCCTTGTTAGTATCCCGCTCCAGGCCAGCACGCTGTCCTTCAAGGCCAACGGCTTCACGACCGAGCGCGGAATCAAGACACTGAAGCTCTATGACCAGTCCTGGATCAGCATCAGCGAATTCATGGATACCTTCGGAAGCGGCGTCGCCCTCGACAAGGACAGCTGGACCCTGCGAGGAAGCCTGGGAAACCGGTCCGCGGAATTTTTCGCCGGCTCCATGTTCTACAAGGTTGACAAGGGGCTCTATCATCTTCCCACCACCGTCGAACATGTGGGAGACGAACTGTTCATGCCCACGTCCGAATTTCTGAAATTGCTGCAGACCCACTTTTTTCCCCAGATCAAATATCAGGAACTGGAAAATCTCTATATTCTGGAACCGACGAATTACAGCATTTCCGATATTGAAATCAAGGAATTCAAGAACGGATCCATGGTGCGCATCTACACCAACAAGGCCTTTTCAAAGAAGCACTGCAGCCTCTGGGAAGGCAATAACAACAACGGATGGCTGTATTTCACCATCTATGGCGGCACCTGCGATACCGTCGCTCTGAAAAAATCCTTTGACAGCGGAGTCATCCGCTACGTGGAACCCATTCAGACCGAAAATTCACTGCAGCTCAGTTTCAGGCTGCGGCACAGCATCACCGGCAGCGAATTTTACATTGAGAAAAATCCCTCATCCATCGTCATCAATCTTCGCAAGCCCATCACGGGCGATCTGAAGGAAGAACTGATGGAAACCCGCTCCAAATGGCTCATCGACACCATTGTTCTGGATGCCGGCCATGGCGGCAAGGATCCGGGCGCTCTCGGCTATGACGGCACCCGGGAAAAGGACATCACCCTTGATGTGGTCAAGCGCCTCGGAGATCTCCTGGAGCGGAATCTGAAAGTGAAAGTCATTTATACACGTGCCACGGATACCTTCATTCCCCTGCAGCAGCGCACACAGATCGCCAATAAGTCCGGCGGAAAACTCTTTATTTCCGTTCACTGCAATTCCACCCGCAACCGGAATATCAACGGCTCGGAGACCTATCTGCTGAGCCTGGAAAAAAATGCGGATGCAGTGCAGGTGGCCGAACTGGAAAACCGCGTTATCCAGTTTGAAGACAATCAGGAATTTTACGATAAACTCACGTCCGAGCAGCGGATACTGGCCTCACTCGCCCAAAGCACCTACATGAAGGAAAGCGAGAATCTGGCCGGACTTATCGAGGAAAATTTCAACAGAACCCTGCACCAGAATCTGCCCGGCAACAGCCGCGGCGTGAAGCAGGCCGGATTTTATGTACTGGTCGGCGCATCCATGCCCAATGTCCTGACGGAGATCGGTTTCATCTCCAACCGGGACGATCTCCGCAATCTCAAACGGGCTGTATATCGGCAGAAGGTCGCCGAATCCATTTTCAACGCGATCCGGGATTTCAAATTTGATAATGAAAAAGAGGTCAAGCAGTAAATGACGGACTGCCGTCTTCCCATCGGAGTGTTTGACAGCGGACTGGGCGGACTGACCGTGTACCGGCAGCTTCGCGAAATTCTTCCCGGTGAAGACATTCTATATCTCGGCGATACCGCCCGCATTCCCTATGGATCCAAAAGCCCGGCCACCATCATTAATTTTTCCGTACAGATTACGCGCTTCCTGCTGGATAAGCAGATCAAGATGCTGATCGTGGCCTGCAACACGGCCTCCAGCCTGGCTCTGGATACGCTGAAGTCCCTCTGTCCCGTTCCGGTCATCGGTGTGGTTGAGGCCGGTGTACGCAGTGCAGCAGCGGCCAGCAGGAGCAAACGCATCGCCGTCATCGGCACCCGGGCAACCATTGACAGCGGAGCCTATCCGCGCACCATGAAGGCCCTGAATGGCGGCACAGAGGTGATGGGCAGCGCCTGCCCTCTTTTCGTCCCGCTCGTGGAGGAAGGGTTTTCGGATCATCCCGCCGCAGCCCTCGTTGCCCGCGATTATCTGAATTTTCTCACTGACAGCGATACGGATGCCCTCATTCTGGGCTGTACCCACTATCCCATTCTGGAATCCCTCATCCGGGACACAATTCCCGCAGGAATACAGATCGTAAATCCGTCTCATGCCGTTGCAGAAGAAGTGCGGCAGCTGCTGACGGATACACATTGCACGAATCCGCAGGCCTCGGGCCGCAGTGAATTCTATGTGACGGATCTGGCTGCCAAATTTCACGAGCTGAGCAGCCGTTTTCTCGGCTACCCGCTTGAATCCGTCCACACGGTCTCTGTGGAAACACTTGAATCATACGGCCTTCACGCCACAAAATCATGACACACGACAGTCTGCCTTCCTATCTCGGCGAGCTCTACGCCCGGATTGGCGGAACCATGAAGTTCGGCCTGGACCGGACCCGGAAATTCATGGAAAAGCTGGGACATCCCGAAAGCAAATTCAAAAGCCTGCATATTGCCGGGACGAACGGGAAAGGATCGGTGACGGCTATTCTCGCCCGCATCCTTCAGAAGCACGGCTACCGGACCGGACGTTTCACGTCGCCCCATCTGCTTCGCTTCAATGAACGCATCCGGATTGACGACGGCATGATTCCCGAAGCGGAAATACGTTCCCGTCTGGAAGACTGGCAGGAGTATATCGACAGCGAGGGCATCTCCTTTTTTGAGATCACCACCGGCCTGGCTTTTTCCTGGTTCGCGGATCAGTCGGTCGACATCGCGGTGGTCGAGACCGGCCTGGGCGGGCGGCTGGACAGCACGAATGTGCTCGATCCCGAACTCTCTCTCATTACTCACATCGCCCGGGATCACATGAAGATTCTGGGTTCCACACTGCCGAAAATCGCCGCTGAAAAAGCGGGTATCATCAAGGCTCACCGGCCTGTTATCACCGGACAGCAGTCTCCCGGCGCTCTGAACGTGCTGAAACAGGTCGCGGAGGAGAAATCGGCCCCGTTTATTCACTGCAATTGGAAACGAATCAGCCATCCTGACGTCGGACCGACCGGCAGTACATTCCGGCTCGCGCCCTATGACCATACGTTTCATCTGGGACTGGCCGGGCGGCATCAGCTGGACAATATGCTCATCGCCGTCACAGCCGCGGAACAGTTTCTCGGCTCCACGCTGGATCCGGGCCGGATGGCGGAAGCATTGGAAACCATCCGCTGGAAGGGCCGTTTCGAGATCCTGAGCGAAAAGCCCCGGATCATTTACGACGTGGCTCACAACCTGGATGGTGCCCAACGTCTATTTGAAGCCATGGATGAATTCTACCCGGGCAAAAAGCCCATCATCTGCCTGGGATTGCTGGAGGACAAACAGTTCGACCCCATCCTCCGGCTCTGCCGCCGGCACAGTGATGCGGTTCATCTCTGCCACGTGCACAGCCATCGCGCATTCAGCATGGAAGAACTGATGCAGCGTTCCGGCCTTTCCGCGTCCCACCTGCACAGCAGCTGCAGCTCAGCACTGAATTCTCTGATCCCCGGACTGTCGGACAATGACCTTCTCCTTATTTTCGGTTCCCATTATATCGCCTCCGAGGTTTATGCAGCCTTTCCCGAAGCAGACGCCTGACCCTCCGGCCGGGAAAAATTAGCATAGCCGTCATTTCCCATTTCATTCTATTCGGAATTGGCGTAAATTCTCCTCCGAAAAGGGCGATTGGCTCAGTTGGTTAGAGCGCCGGTCTCACATTCCGGAGATCACAGGTTCGAATCCCGTATCGCCCACCAGGCAAAAGCCCCGCACTATGACAAGCTCAGTGAACGGGGCTTTTTTTTAGGTATGAGAAACGAGTAGCGAGTAACGAGTTGACGAGTTAACGAGCGGCGGGGCGGTCAAACTGCTTCATCACCGGGATTCGCGCCCTGTCTTCGTGAAACGGAGACAGGCGTCCCGCGGAATGAAGTGAAGCGGAAAAAACCTGTAGGTTCGTAACGAAACGCTGTTCGGCAAAGCCGAACGAAGTGGAGTTCAGCGAGGATCCGCCAGCCGGCGGACCGCAAGCTAATCCCGTATCGCCCACCAGGCAAAAGCCCCGCACTATGACAAGCTCAGTGAACGGGGCTTTTTTTTAGGTATGAGTAAAGAGTATCGAGTAGCGAGTTGACGAGTTGACGAGTTAAAGAGCGGCGGGGCGGTAATTGAAATTGGTAGAGACGTTGCATGCAACGTCTCTGCAAGCATCCATAATATATATTTTTCAAAATGCGGTAAATCATGGTTCCCCCCTCCCAACCATCCGTGTACGAAGCAAACCGATGTATCTTTGAAACATGGCAAATGCTTTCGTTCTGAACAGAAATTCTCGTTTCATTACCTCCTTTCTATTCTATCGTCACGTGTGCGCTGGATCACAATGACAAAATTAACAATTGACAGTTTCGTGTGCCGCCCGTACGCAACAATTTTAACATAATTAGCCGAATAATAGGGATATATATCGGGAATTGCTGTTTCTGCGCAAAGTATTTTCAGGGGATAATTCAAAAAAAATCAACAGCTTCATTGCATGGGGTCTAAATTGACCTTATTTTGTCATGAACAGGAGTATATTTTGACTGCTTTAGTTACAGGGGGAAGACGATGAAAAGACAATTATGGGTGCTGTCACTGTTTGTCCTTGTGAGCAGTGCCTTTGGTTCGGTTGTCGATTGCTGGGATTTCAACGGGTCCGACTCCCTGGTGACTGTCGGGAGCAAGGGCCTGATAATTGAGCATTTCGGAACCGCGATTTCAGAAGGCTATGAGGGAGATGGCCTTCAGTTCAGCGGAGACAGCAGTTATTCGCAATTTTCGCTGGCAGGCGGCGTTCGGAGGGACGTCATCAGTATTGAAATGATGCTGTACATTCCGGATTCGCTGAACTACAGCCTCATACTGGGCAGCGGCGAAGTGGCGCCCCTGTTCGGCATCATTTACTCCGGGGAAGAGCCGGGGCTTGTGCCGGACGCGTTGTATTTCATTGCCGGTGAGGACGACCTGAATCATGCCCACACTTTGAACTTTCCACGAAATCAGTGGTTTCAACTGGGCTGCTCCTGGAATGGAAATATTGAGAAAATATTTATTGACGGCCGCTTGGAATCCAAGGTCAGGAGCGGTGGAAATATGACACTCGCCGACAGTCTCTACCTCGGCGCGTCACCCGAATTCGGATATTCCTTCCGTGGCAGCCTGGACAATCTGGTCATTTATGACTCAAATGTTGATTTCGGTACCGCAAATGATAGCAGCAGTGCAAAATTTGAAATTCCTGATATCAACGAAACCGAGGATTATGAATTCAGCATATCCCTTCAGGGAAATATGGAAACGCCCATATCCTCGTTTGAGCTGAGAGCCAGCGGTTTTGACACCAACCTCGTATATCTCGGCTGCAATCTGGATTCGGTGATGTTTTCCGGCCTGAACTGGAGTTTATCCCGGCATTACAGTGACGGCCTGCTTTATGTAGCCGCTGCCGGCGCAGACAGCATCATTGATTCCGGGACGCTGATGAATATCACGGCTATTGTTCCTGAATCAAATGTAAAGGACACGCTGATTCTGACGGTGGACTGGATCATTGCCAATAATGATACACTGGCGGTGAATGTGCCCGGACGCATCATTATTCATCCCGTCTGTATCGGGGATGCGGATCTGAACGGACAGATCCGGGCCTATGACGCCTCCCAGATCCTGAAATATGAAATCGGCCGGAAAGGACTGAACCGGCTGCAGAAGATCAACGCCGACATCAATGAAGATTCGGTCGTATCGGCCTTCGACGCGGCCCTGATTCTTCAGTACTTAGTGGGGATCATCGATTCCCTTCCCTGCGATACGAGCATTGCCGGTGAAGGCAGCCTGAGCTTCAACGAAGGACAGCAGACCCTTTCAAATCAGCTTGAAGTACCCCTGACCCTTACCACGAACAGCGACCTGTATTCCCTGTATTACCGTCTGAGCTATGATCCGTCGCAGCTTCAGTGCCTCGGCGTGGAAAGGGCGGAAGGGCTGGATGGCCTGACACTGGAAAACGACATCCGCAATGGTGAAATAATCGTTTCCGGAGCCTCCGGTACACCCATGAACGGCAATCTTCTTTTCTCAAAACTTATTTTCGCCCCGGCTGACGGACAGACAGAATTAGAATCCAGCATCATACTGGAGGAAACACAGTTCAATGACATGCCCCGCGAGATCGCCGGCGATACCCTGACGGTGCAGATGACGGTAACCGGTGTCGCGGATACGAAGGCTGAAAACTTCCGCCTGGAACAGAATTACCCCAACCCCTTCAATCCGCTCACCCACATACGGTATACCCTCCCGGAACAGGCGAACCTGCGGATGGCTATATTTGACGTGTCCGGCCGGCTGGTGAGAAGCTGGGCGAGAACCGGACAGATGCAGGGACAGTACGACCTTGTATGGGACGGCCGCAACGACCATGGCAAAATTCTGTCCGCCGGTATCTACTTCTGCCGGATGGAAGCAGACCCCGCATCCGGATCCCCCTTTGTTCAGACACGGAAAATGGTATTTCTGAAATAGTCGGCACAGAACATAAAGTACAGAAAGCCTCCTTCGCGGAGGCTTTTTTACTATCGGTGTTTTTCCTCTGGTTCCGTAGCGGAATGAAAAATAAATTCCATAAAATACGATTTGCGGGCAACCGAAGCGGCCCGGAGCGAGTCTAAGAGATATGGACAGAGATGCGGTCATACTGAGCCTGTACCGAAACGGCTTTCATCAGAAGGCCATGGCCCTGCTGATGGATCATTACGGGGATGACCTGTGGAGATATATTCTGACGCTGGTGAATAATGAGGATGATGCCGCCGACCTGAGTCAGGAAACCCTGATTAAAGTGTATCGGAATCTCTCCGGATTCCGGGGGGACAGCCTGCTCCGGACCTGGATATTCAGCATAGCCCGAAATACGGCATTCAGCTGGATGCAGACACGAAATTTCCGGACATCCCAGGCAGATGATGCGCCGGATCAGAGCAGGTTTTCGGATGACGAAGCGGAATCCATTACCGAAAAGGACAGCATCACACCCCTCATCCGCCAACTGTCTCCGCCGCTGCAGACACCCCTCACGCTTCATTACTACATGGGCTGCAGCTATGAGGAAAGCGCCGCCATCCTGGCCATTCCCATCAATACCCTGAAGGCCCGGATACGCAGGGCCAAGCTGGCGCTGGCCGGCCTGCTGCGCAGCGCTGCACCCGAAGCCGTCAAACTGGGAGGAGCATCATGAAAAACTGTGATCATATTCTGGAATACTATGTTCGGAACGGCGCCGAAGACCGGAGAGTGGCCCGCCACATGTCCACCTGTGATACCTGCCGGAGCCGCATTGACGCCGCGGAAAGAATGGACCGGGCACTGGCCCGGACACAAACTCCCGGGCTGCCGCAGCATGTACGCAGTCAGGTACTCCAATCCGTTCCGCGCTTTGCCCCCTGGCCGGTCGAAAAGTGGCTGGACATTGCAGCGATTCTGCTCACGGTTCTCACTGCCGCCTTCAACCTGCCCGGCATAGGCCGGCTCTTCCTGGTGCTTGTAACCGGGCTTTCAGAAATTTTTCCGGAAACTGCATCAGGGCTTATGATTTTCGGCCTTTTTCCCACTCTCACCCTCCTGCTCCTGCTGGGCGCCGCCGAAGTGAAACGGGCCTGGCAGACCTGAACCCGTTTCAGGATGAATTCATGCGCGGATCTCAGAGCAAAGAATTTCGCTTGAAATTATTTGGAAATACAGATATATTTACCAGCTTTTTGATATGGATGCGCACGTAGCTCAGTTGGATAGAGCGACGGATTCCGGTTCCGTAGGCCGAGGGTTCGAATCCTTCCGTGCGTACAAGGCCGCGTCAAGGCGATCCCGTTCCGGTTCCGGCCGGATGCCGAACGCGTAGACAGGCCCGCTCTGCGTCTGTAGCTCAATTGGTAGAGCAGCGGACTCTTAATCCGTTGGTTGAAGGTTCAAGTCCTTCCAGGCGTACCAGCCAAAGCCCTTAAGCATCAAAGACTTAGGGGCTTTTTGCATTGGGCCACTTTTCTCCAGAAGTGTAGCGAAAAGGACAAATATGGACAAACCCTTACATTCCCGTTTCATAGAGCAGGATAAAACTCACGCCTGTGCGGGACAGGCTGTTGGTTGAAGGTTCCCCCGCCCCGCAAGGCGGGGAACCCGATCCAAGATCGGGCGGGGCCAGGCGTACCAGCTAAAGCCCTTAAGTTTCAAAGACTTAGGGGCTTTTTGTTTGTGGGTGCTTTTCTCCAGAAATGTATCCAAAAGGACAAATATGGACAAACCTGGACAAATCATGGTCACTAACTTTTTCAGGTAATGTATCCAAAACCCTATAAAACAGTTGGATACAAAACCTGTGGGAACGCATGGCGAAAATAAAAGTGTCCCATAAAAAAATGCCCGGGTTTCCCCAGGCATTTTCATTGCGATTTCGATGCATCTCAGAGCAAGATATTTACAGCTTCGTGCAGATTTTCGTTCATCAGACCTGCACAGAAGTTCTCCGTCCCCATCACCGAACTGTGACCCGTAAAACCTTGATGTCAAATACAATAGCTTGAAAACATTTATGTTATATCGTATATTGATTTCAGTCTGAAATTACTTATGTAATTGGGCTCAATAAAATCTGTTGGCAAGGCTGTCATTTTGTTTTGGGGGAATAAATTTACAAAGCTGAAACACCTGATAATAATGGAAATAATCAAATCTAACCGGGCCGCCAATATGACGAATAAAAGCTGTTGTACATCATAATTGATACTGAAAATATTTATAGGAGTAAAATATGATTTCTACAAGAAAAAGTAAGATTACAAAATCTGGACATTTATTTTCTATTATTCTATTATCTTTACTGATTCTTACTCAGTTAAGTGCTCAAACACAGACAATACAGCAGGACTTTGACGGTTCCATGAGCGGCTGGACCATAACCCAGGGCGGATCCGGTTCTGAAGGTGATGATAATAACAATGTATCCGTTACCGGAACAACCTGGAAGGTAACCAGACCTTCATCTATCGGAGCATCGCTTTCAGCTCCTTCATCACCGTACTGTATCATCGTGGGTAAAAAGGATGATGAAATTGCCTATGATTACTTTTTTTCACCGAGAATTGACGATGTAAATTCAAGCGATGAAGTTCATGTTTCATTTAAGAAGGCGATTTACCAGGCGGTTTCCACGGCGGTCGGTCAGGGAAGTGCCTACATTTACACCCTGCGAGATATTAACGGCAATGGGATCCCGGAACCTCTGGACGCCGATGCCAGCGGACTCAGTGCGTGGAATGGATATTACGCCTCGTCCACCTGGACAACTACGAGTGAGGATATTGTAACTTCCGGTAACGTTTTCATCGGGATTCGGGCTCACATTCCAAGCGGTGTACTGAACACTGGGAACACCTATCTGCTGGTTGATGATATGGAAATTACGGTGACAAAGGCAGTACCGAAAATTACTATCAGCAGTCCCGCCGGTGGCGAACAGTGGCAGTCCGGAACGGTGCAAACTATCAAATGGACTGCAGCGAGTGATATTGAAAAAGTAAATATTCTATACTCTACAGATGCGGAAAATTCCAATACAATCGCTACACAGGTTACGGCTTCAAGCGGAAGTTATTCCTGGACGATTCCAAACATTCCATCCTCAACATGTCAAATATTTATAAGGAACGCTGATATTTATAAATTCGATTACGATATCAGCAATGCTTTTACAATTGTCGGCAGGGAACTCGTGTTAGTCGAACCCATTGGAGGAGAAAGATATGCAGTCGGCAGCACTCAAACTGTGAGGTGGAATTCCAACAATCTCGTATCGAATGTTGGAATCGGGTTTGTATCGGAAACCAATGAATCAACTTCCCTGACCCAAAGCACTCCAAATGATGGACAATTTGAATGGGTAGTTCCGAATTTGATTGGTAATCACACGATGGTTATATGGGACGTTGATGATTATAATGTGCGTGACCAGAGTGACACAGCTTTTGAGATATATGAAGGAAAAAGCATAACGGTAACTTCGCCCAATGGCGGTGAATCCTGGGAGGTAGGGTCGCAGCAGACTGTTACTTGGACAAGTACAAATGTGGATTATGTGAATATTTACGGCAACTTTGAAGACGGAAATGCCTTAATTGCGTCACAGATCCCGAGCAGCGGCAGTTACTCCTGGACGATTCCCGACAAGCCGGGTGCCTGTACCATCGGGATCTATGATGCAGGCGACGACAGCATTTACGATACCGGAGATGCAAGCTTTACAATTGTCAGCACTCCCCGGGTCACAATTATTTATCCCAATGGCGGAGAAGAGTTCAATTACGGGGAAACAGTAAAAATCCTATGGTCAGCATACCGGGTCTCAGCTGCTGATATTGATTATTCCACAGATGCCGGATACAGCTGGCAGAACATTGTGGAAAATGTTTCCGACACATTTTATGTATGGACTGTTCCGGACATTTCTTCCGATAATTATTCAATCAAAGTTACTTCCGTTGAAAATTCTTCTGTCTCTGATTTGACAGATAATCATTTCTCTGTAAATGAAGAGCAGCCGGGCGGAATAATTGTCCTGAGAGAAAATGATGCACAGGGTATTCCTGTTCATTTGGACGAAATAGTAAGCGTCAGCGGTGTTGTTACAGCTTCAAACCAATTCGGAAGTACGGGACCGGCATTTATACAGGACGAGATTGCAGGAATTTCTTTATTCGGGAGCTATATCGATAATTTACAGATTGGCGACAGTATCACCATCGGAGGTACAGTTACACAGTATAACGGGCTTACCGAGATAATTAATTTGGATTATTCGAACATACAGATACATCGACAGGAACTTGATATAACTCCAAAGGTAATTACAATTTCTGAAATGCTCTCTCAGGAATGGAATGGCATTGAACGTTACGAAGGGTTGCTGATACAGATTGAAAATGTGCATTTTGTAGAAACCGGGACATTTGTCGGAAACACTAATTATCATATTACAGATGGGACAGACAGCTTAATCGTCCGTCTAGATCCTGACGTGACAGACATTACCGGGCAGGAGATTCCTTCCGGTGATATCGCAGTTTCCGGAATTTCCGGACAATTCAAATCGGGACAACCATACAATTCAGGTTATCAGATCATGCCCAGATCTTGGGACGATATTCACACGGGAAACACTCTTGAAATCAGTGATAATATGAATGCTGAAGAATATATCCTTAAACAGAATTATCCCAATCCATTCAATCCGACTACGATAATCAGCTATAATATTCCTGACATGGAAATTGTAAGCATTGTCATTTACGATATTAATGGAAAGGAAATTACGAAACTTGTAAATAGCCGAATACAAAGTCCCGGGCATTATGAGATAGTTTTTAATGTGGATGATTTTCATATATCTGCTGGTATTTATTTCATCAGAATGCAAGCTGGCGACTTTATTGAAACGAAGAAGATGGTGTTTATGAAGTAAAGTATCCAACAGAAAAAATCATCAAAAAAGGCCATCCGCCGGTTGGCGGACAAAAGAGGGAAACATCCCATTATTCCAGT
This sequence comes from Fidelibacterota bacterium, assembly GCA_046735395.1. Taxonomy (GTDB): domain Bacteria; phylum Fidelibacterota; class Fidelibacteria; order Fidelibacterales; family DSDE01; genus JBJKQR01. The sequence goes on from JBJKQR010000036.1 coordinate 32,568, forward strand.
TTCACAGGTTTGCTGGATGAAGGTTCTCTCCATTCATTCTACATCCCGAATCCTATGAAATTTGAGGACGATTTCCCAGGTGAAATAAAAATCCTTTGTCATAGACACCTTTAAAATCCGTTAAATACCCGCTGGTACTAATCACAGATAATTAAAAATAAAATGATTAATATTTGCATATACGACGGGGGTTGCAGGAATTTCCGAAAAGATTATTGCATGGATTCAAAATGGAACGGTGTCCGGATCACCCACATTCTTTTCTCTTTCAATTCCAGAATTTATCCTTATATTCATAATATATTAAAAATAAAGAAAATACTAACTGTTGAGTTGCAAAAAACAATATGCGATCTGCAGAAAGGCTTGACAATTTACGGGAACCCATACATGTTGATATGAGATTATTCGCCTCATACGGATCTTTTCATGAAATCCATGTATCCGGATCTTAAAACAGATTAAATGGAAAATGATGATAAACCATAGTTGAATTTAACAATGCTTGTCCTGAGGACATCTGATTTATGTGTGGATTTTTATGGCATGCTATAAAGCTTCATAATTCTTTGCAAAACTGATGCTGCCGTCGTAGCAGTTCAGTCCGTCAGTCAAACTGTTCAAGGGGGAAAACACATGAGACATCTAATCAAGCTTTTCATCGTTTCACAAATCAGCTTTGCTTTCGCATTTGCACAGACCCCGGAATGGATTACTGCCATTTCAGCTGGAGGAGAAGATGCCGATGAGGGTCTGGCCATGGTGACTGATGAATCAGGTTATACCTATGTGACCGGTCATTTCTACCAGACCGCAACCTTCGGATCCATCACGCTCAACAGCAGTCTTTATAGAGAATTGTTTGTTGCCAAGGCCGATCAGGACGGCAACTGGATGTGGGCTGTCTGTGCCGGAGGCATGAACCATTCCCAGGGATCAGCAATTGTCATGGCTCCCGATACATACCTTTACATTACAGGAACCCTGAACGGGACAGGTAATTTTGGCGGTCACGCTTTCACCAGCAACGCCTACTCTGAAGATATTTTTGTGGCTAAAATTTCCCCCAGCGGCATCTGGCAGTGGGCCCGGGGCGCGGGAGGTCCCGGAATCGATCACGGAAATGGTATTACAGTTGATGCGGCGGGGAATCCCTATGTGACGGGTCAATTTGCCGGAACCGCAACATTCGGCGGTGTGGAAAGAAGCAGTTCGGGCCCCACGGACATACTGGTATTAAAATATGATACAGACGGGAACCTGCTCTGGTCCGCTCAAGGGGGCGGCGAGGTCAATGATGACGGCAATGCTGTTGCCGTGAACAGCAATGGTGACTGCTACGTCACGGGGTATTTCCAGGGGACCGCCTGGTTTGGATCCCAGGGGCTGATCAGCAGCGGCGGGGCTGATGTATTTGTGGCGTCGATTACACCCGACGGGACCTGGAACATGGCAAGACGCGGAGGAGGCGCTGATACCGATGAGGCCACCGCGATTGATGTGGATGCTGCCGGGAATGGATATATTACGGGAAGAAGCAGCGGCGGAGCCATCTTCGGAGGGGAAAATTATATCAGCGGGCCTTATAATCATCCCTTTGTGGCAAAAATAAAACCCGATGGAACCTTTCTGTGGGTCCAGGAGCTTTTGGGTGACTGCTATGGCTGCGGCCATGATATCACAGTCGGTACAGACTCAAAACTCCGCATTACAGGCAGCTACTCCGGTTCGGCTGTTATGGGTCCGACATCACTCACAAACGAGAATGAACTGGGCTCTGAAACCGGCTTTGTAGCCGGCCTGGATCGGGATGGTAATTGGATCTGGGCCCGACAGATTTCCGGACGCTGCGAAGCCTACGGACTGGCAACTGATCCTGACGCAAACACCTGGATCACAGGCCTTTTTTATGATACGGCAGTTTTTGACAGCAAGTCGATTACCAGCGCCGGTTCCCGGGACATTTATCTCGCCAGACTGGGGCAGGCTGGCCCGCTCACACCCGGGTTTACTGCCGATACACTTTCCGGCGAAGCCCCCTTGACCGTCAGGTTTACGGACTTGTCACTGGGCAATCCCATCAGCTGGGAATGGGATTTTCAGAACGACGGCACCATTGACAGCTACGTTCAGAACCCGGTATGGACTTACTCTGAACCTGGGCTCCAGACCGTAAAACTAACGATTTCCGATGGTGAATATACCGTAACATATTTACGTGCAGATTATATTTCTGTGGGTTTTGAAATTATAATTCCGGATGATCAATTCAGAAACGTCATCAACAGCGCTCTGGGACAACCCACCGACTATCAGCCGACAATTGATGATTTGCATTCAATTTCTGGATCTTTGATTGCGAGAGACCAAAACATCTGCTCCATTGAAGGGGCGCAGCATTTGATCAATGTGACGATCCTGTACCTCTCGGGGAATTCAATTTCTGATCTTAGTCCACTTTCGAATCTGGATCAGCTCATCTATCTCTGGGCTGATGAGAATCGGATAACAGATTTATCAAATATATTTAATCTACCGGCATTATCATTACTTGATGTATCGGATAACTATATCGAGGATATATCCGGCTTATCGGCCATCCCATCCTTGAAGAGCCTCTACCTGACCAACAACCGGATCGCTAATATCTCACCACTTTCAGACCTGCAATCTTTATATTGTCTTTGGATCGAAAATAATCTGGTATCGGACCTGTCAGCCCTGAGAGCACTACCCTTATTGACTCAAGCATATCTTCAGGGCAACAGAATATCTGATATTGCTCCCCTTGTGGATAATTCTGCTCTGGGTGAGAGCGATGTCTTGGAAAACATCCTAGTGCTATACGACGAACTCATGGACTATAATAACCCCCTCTCGCACGAAGCTCTGGATGTTCACGCCACGGCTCTGGCATCCAGAAACTTTACCATGCTCATGCTTCCCCCGGTGGCAAATGAACTGGCTCCCTGTTATCCGTCGCCTGCCAGAGATGCTGAAAATGTCCCGGCCTCTGCAGCACTGAAATGGCAGGGAAATTATAATGGCGCGTCCGCCACCCATGAGCTCTGGCTGGGAACTTCACCCGATGAATTGATCAAAATAGGGAGTGCTTCAGCAACGGATGATACCCTCCTTTCATTTCAGCCGACGCTGCAGCCCGACACAGACTATTGGTGGCGGGTCCGGGCTGCATCGGTGACGGATACGGTGTGGAGCGGGCCCTGGCATTTTTCTACCAAAAGTCCGATCCTGCCGCCTCGCGCAGATTTCACAGCGGATATCACTGCGGGTGAACGTCCTCTTCCGGTCAATTTTGCCGATCTTTCCGAAGGCGACATCGAAACCTGGGCCTGGGATTTTGAAAATGACGGAACCACCGACAGTGATGAGCAGAATCCGAAATGGACCTACAATGATGCCGGTGTCTATAGTGTATCATTAATAGTCAGCAACACTGCCGGAGCTGATACAGCCATTTTTGCAGAATATATTTCTGTGGAGATTCCTGCTGTTTCACTCCAGGCAGATTTCACAGCGGATGTCACTACGGGTGAACGTCCTCTTCCGGTCAGTTTTGCCGATCTTTCCGAAGGCGACATCGAAACCTGGGCCTGGGATTTTGAAAATGACGGAACCATCGACAGTGATGAGCAGAATCCGAAATGGACCTACAATGATGCCGGTGTCTATAGTGTATCATTAATAGTCAGCAACACTGCCGGAGCTGATACCGTTGTCAAAACGGATTTTATCTCTGTAATATCTCAGCCGGATACTATTTTTGTAAATAAAGATGGAAGCGGAGATGCAACCACCATTCAGGCCGGAATTGATAAGGTTCAGGATGGTGACATTATTATTGTCCATCCCGGCACCTATGTGGAGAATATAAACTTTTCAGGGAAGAATATCACAGTCACCTCCCGGTACCTGACTACGAAGGACACAAGCTACATTTCCCGGACGATCATCGATGGAAATCACAGAGATGCAGTCGTTACCATGAATACAAATGAGACGTCATTAGCTGTACTCAGTGGATTTACGATTACAAACGGCTATTCACCCGGATCCGGAGGTGGGATTCTGATCTATGGTTCCAGCCCGGTCATTGCTGATTGTAAAATAATTGCAAATGAAGCAGTAAACTACGGAGGAGGCATTGCCTGTTTGAATGACGCATCTGCCTGGCTTCATCACTTGCGTATTACTGATAATACGTCACAAAACGGAGGGGGCGTGGATTGTTTTCAATCAAATATCCTGATTGAATATGCTGTTCTGAGTGAAAACTCTGCCAGCATTGGAGGTGGCGCTGTTATACTGTCAAACTGTACCGATATGCGGATGAATCATGTCACTATTGCAGATAATAACGCCCAATACGGACCTGCGGTAATGCTGGGAAACTCTCAAATATCACTTCAGAACAGCATTGTCTGGGATAATACAAGCTATCCGATATATTTTAACAATTATTACGATCCCAATACTCTGAACGTTTCCCATTCTGATATTCAGGGGGGAATTCTATCCGTTCTCGGTGAAAATGGAAGCCTGAACTGGGGGGATGGAAATTTGGATGCCGATCCTCAGTTTATTCATCCAGAATCGGGCAACTATTTCCTTTCAGCAACAAGCCCATGCCTTGGCTCAGGAGCGGAAGGAGAGTTTATGGGGGCCTTGGGAGTCGGAGTTATTGAACCTGTAGCCCTTGAAGATGCATTGCTTCCAAATACATTTATTCTGCAACAAAATTACCCCAATCCGTTCAATCCCACGACCCTCATACAATACGGCCTTCCCGAACAATCTACCGTGCGGATTTTCATTTATGATATATCCGGCCGGCAGATTAAGACATGGCGGCTGGTTAATCAGCCGGCTGGCTGGCATGGTTTGGTATGGGATGGAAGCAATAACAATTGCCAGAAAGTATCTGCCGGGTTGTACGTTTACCAGATGCGTGCGGGGGCTTTCATGGAGTTAAAAAAAATGATCTTCATGAAGTAAACCTTCCCCCGCCCCACAAAATCCAGGATCGGGCGGGGCACTCAAATCGACAGACGGCGATTCCGTGTGGGATTCAACATTGACAGCAATAAACTTACACGTTTCTTTGTCAGAGAAGGCGACTCGTATGACGCAAATTCATGGCGTGACGGAAGGATAACCGGCTCAAACTGAATAATCGGGTCTCCCGGATATTCACGCTAAAGCACAGAATATATCCGATGGCCGGGAAGCGTAATAACGGACATTCCGGCATTTGATACCCGATGCGGCGGTTTTATCTGTAACTGTAATTGTGTATATTCGGAAAATTCTATAAGGCAGCTGCCGTATCCGAATAATAAAAAAAATACTCCTGTACATTCTGCTGTTACCCCTCTGCCTCACCGCGAAACTATCCGTGACGGTGGAGCGGCAGGATGCAGGCAGCACGCCGCAGATCATTGTAAATGGCGAAGCGGTCCGTCCCCGCATGTTCTGGGGAGCGAGCCGCAGCCGCGATGTGGAGATCAGCGAAAACTGGTCCGATATTGATTTTGATGTGTCGGTGCTCTTCGATGCCCATTCCACTCTGCACTTCCGATTCGGCGCCATTCCCGGAGAGGTGTGGCTGAAGGATCTGCGGGTCACGGACAGCGAAAGCGGCGAACCCGTTTTTCCGGAGAACACCTTTATGAATCAGGCCTCCTTCAGCAGCAACTGGAATGTCTATCCTCCCGGTGACCAGAATACGGTCGGAAGCCTGGAATTCATCGATTCCTGCCTTCACGTCACCCTCACAGATCCGCCTACGGGCAGCTGGCCGGATTTTCATATCTACAGTGATTATATTCCCATTCCCGTCGGAAAAACCTATCATTATTCCTGCAGGGCCAGAGCCTCCTCGGCCCGAAACATCAAACCGGCCGTGTACCACGTAAATAACGGCTGGACCTATATCGGCGGGCCTCCATCAAATTTTGAGGAACAGATAAAAATGGCTGCAGCTGTGGGCGTGAATTTCATCACCTTCAATGTATCCAACTGCTGGCTGCCTCCCGAAGACGCGGAGGACTGGACGCCCCTCGACTTTGCCTGCCAGACCGTGATCAGCTGCAACCCGAATGCCCTGCTGATTCCCCGCGTCAGCCTGGATGCCCCGACCTGGTGGCTGCAGCGGAATCCGGATGCGGCGATGGTATATGAAGACGGAAGCACGGGAAGCATGGCTTCCATCTCCGACCGGACATACCGGGAAGAGGCCGCCCGGCATCTGGAAAAGCTCTGCCGGCATCTGGCCGAACAGTTTCCGGACAACCTGGCAGGAGTTCATCCCTGCGGACAGAATACCGGGGAATGGTTCTATAATCAGTCCAGCGGGGCAAAACTGAGCGGCTATGACGCGGCGACGCTGCAGGCCTGGCAGGATTACAGCGGTGAGGCCGTCCCTATTCCCACACCGGCGGCCCGGCGGCCGGCAGCGAAACGTCTCCTGCTGGATCCGGCGGAAGACGGGCAGATCATTGCCTTCAATCATTTTCTTCAGGACGAAATGGCGGATTTTATCATCGAACTCAGCGATGCGGCCCGCAGCGGACTGGGCGATGACAAACTCATCATGTTTTTTTACGGCTACCATTATGAACTTGCCGGCCTCTACAACAGTCCGGCCGCAAGCGGACATTACGCCCTGCAGAAGATCCTTGATGCACCGAATATTGATGTGCTCTGCAGCCCCATTTCCTACACGGATCGCGGGCCGGGCGAAAGTGGCCCGGACATGAGTTCGGTCGAAAGCGTCCTGAGAGCCGGAAAAATGTGGCTGAATGAAGATGATACGCGGACGTACCTGAGTACGAATCAGGCGGATCACGATCGTTACGGCGGCTGTGATACGCAGGAAGAAACGCAGAATGTCCTGCTCCGGAATCTGGCCCAATCGGCTCTTCGCGGTTACGGCAGCTGGTGGATGGACCATGGCGCAGGCACCGGCGGCGGATGGTTCGCAGACAGCGGGCTCTGGGACGTCCTGAACCGGGAAGCCCCGCTTGACCAGACTATGCTGACGCCTTCCCCGCTTTATGAACCGGAAATAGCTGTTGTCCTCGGTGAAAACAGCATGCTGCATGTTTCGGGCGGATCCGCCACACTCGGGAAATATCTCGTCTATAATTCCCGCAAATATTTCCCGAAGAGCGGAACAGGCTTCGGCCAGTATATGCTTCAGGATCTGGTTCGAAAGGGATCGGAATCGAAGCTGATCATCTATCTCTCGGCCTGGGCCCTGAGCGCTGACGAACGGGAGGCGCTGATCCGGAACAGAGCAGCCGGAAGCACCCGTGTCTGGTTTTATGCGCCCGGATATATTGTGGATGACCGGACCGATCCGGCGGGCATGCGGGCCCTGACAGGATTTGAATTCCGGGAAGCAGATCCGAATACCGGAATGGCCACCGCGACGGATGCGGGCAGGGCGGCGGGCCTGGCCTCCTCCTGGGGCTTCAGTGACAGGATCCGTCCGCTGTTCACGGTCGATTCGGCGTCCTGTACGGTTCTGGCCCGCTATGATGACGGGAGCCCCGCCATGGCCGTGACCAAATCCGATTCGGGGCGGGACATCTTTGTCGGTGTCCCCATGTTCACGGAAGAGCTGATGCGGTCCCTGGTCAGACTCGCCGGTATCACCCCGGTGACCACTGACAGTGTCCTGCTCTGGATATCGCCGGACTATTGCGCTCTTCACGGCGTCCGGGACGGAGCGGTGTCGCTGGCTTTTGATCCGGATGTCATCGCGGTTCAAGACGCCGTCACCGGGAACACGCTCACGTCAGGCAAGCACCTGACCCTGGCCCTGATGAAAAGCGAAACCCGCGTCCTGAAAATGCAGCGAAGCACTTCAGATTCCGGACAGACCATTCCCGCAGAATATCAGCTTCATCAGAATTACCCCAATCCCTTCAATACACTCACCCACCTTCGGTACGGACTTCCCGAACTGTCGGATGTTCACATGACAATCTATGATTTGTCGGGCCGGCGGGTCCGGGAATGGAGTCTGAAGAGTCAGAGCGCCGGCATGCATGATATCATCTGGAACGGGACGAACCAATACGGTGAAGCGGTCGCCTCCGGACTCTACATCTGCCGTATGCAGGCCGGAAATTTTGGGGCTGGCCGGAAGATGATATTTCTGAAGTAACCGGCACGATACGGTGACTCTGTAGTCAGACAGTTCAGCGATTTTCCTGAAGGTTCGCTCTGCCCGGATCCCGGATCACCATTTTGTATACTGCCGGACCAGGGATTTGGGCTTCCGGCCACTCAAAAAATAGTCTTCGATCATTAGGGATTCCCTGAAAATGAAGTGTGCATTTTCTATCTTTTCGTTAACATTAAACACGGCCTTAAATACGAGATCATGCCATCGTTTATTTCTTAGAAACTTGAATTTCTTCAGAAATTTCGAATAGATGAGACGGCCGAGAAAAAACCGCCAGCGATCCAATTTACGCATCATTGCATCCGCCTGCTTGACGCTTAATCCGGTCCTGTTCAGCTGCCGGCGCACATCTTCCCGTATCTGAGTCAACAGTTCGGCACTGTGCTCTTTCAGGAACAGATAGACACTGAGCTCCCGGTCAAAGGCATCGAGAATTCCCGGCATCGCCTGGTCTGTCATTTTACCGTTTTTATAATATGGGACATGCTTGTACATCAAGGCCATCGCCGAAATATAGGGCGCGTAGATAATCTTTCCCCTGAGTTCCCGGGGTTCAAGCCAATCTGCCGAAACAGATTGGATGGAGCTTTCCTTCCGGACTCTCAATTTATAGGTGATGCCCCTGAATGTTGTCAGGATGAACGGACGGTTCGCATCATCACTCTCCTGCTCCAAAAATTTGAAGTTCCAGTCCTCGTCATTTCCGAACAGATGATCATAATCGGAATTCAAGGTGTCCTCAGCTTCCAGCCGTGTTGCAGATGGATTTACAAATGTAATCCGCGACAAATTCTTCAATTTTACTGCCATTTTACCTCTCCTTTTTCTGGGTGTAATGACAGAGACCTGCGCTAAAAGCGCACGGAAAACTGGTTATCGATGGAATGGGGTATTCTGTTCATCGATGGTTTAGCACATTTTTACCGTGGTTGCAATCATCACAAATCTCCACTGTTCACATTTTTCAAAAAGCGTGCTTCCTTCAAGCACCGGCACGATAATACCAAAATAGGGGGGAAACTGCAAAGGAAAATTTCTCAGCGAATATCTTTTATGACTAATTGCCGTGAAAATGGTATAAAAAAGTTAACCCGCTAAATTTTGATGTGTGTAAAACTTTCGCTTTTCGAAAGGCGTATGTTTTACCCGCCGGATCTTGATTTCACGGCCATATTCCTCTATTATGAAGCTGGGGGACACATTCTCCCGAAGGAGGGGATATGAAGTATTTACTGACCTTGGTTCTGCTCATAGGCATGATGCTGGGCAGCGGCTGCGCCACTTTCCGCAGTGATGTGACGGGCAGCGATAAAACCTTCGCTAAACCGGATACAGGACGGGACGCAGCGCAAAAGGGAAATCAGACAGATGTAACAGTCCTGTTTATTTTTTCTCATTACCGGCAGACACTGGGCTATGATGCCATCCCCAAGCTCGAAAAGGAATATCAGATCATCCGGGGATTCGATGATTTTTTTCAGGATGCCATGAAGGAGTTCAGCAATGTGGGCACTTACACGGCATACACGGTGTTCAGTTCAGATGTCCATGACCCGAAACGCCGGGCCCGGAAGGACAGCCTCATTCACCACAGCGACTATGTGGTCCGGGTGGATATCCTCAATCAGGATGTATTCAGCCATCGCATCCTGGCGATTCTGGGTTCCGTTGTCACTGCCACCCTCGCCCCCATGCCTTACACGCATCTCTACCGCATCACCGTCACCGTCGAAAATCCGGAGCGACAGCTTTTGGGAACCTACATCCGGGAAGCCCATACCCGTAAATGGGTGGAAGCCCTGCTGATCTTCGCCTATCCCTTCCACCCGGAAAAACGGAAGGTCGAGGAGCTTTATGTGGAAATGCTCCATGATGCCTTCCGCAGCGTGGAAAAATACCGGAATCTCACGGATTGAGAATGGGGATGCGTATGTGCGTTAAAGCGTAGACGGGTTTGCGGGCTGGCGGGTTGATGCGTTGATGCGTAGATGAGTTGACGCGTAGACGGGTAGACGAGTAGACAGGGAAGAAACGGAAGCGGTAAAGCGGTAGAGTTGTAGAGTGGTAGAGTTGGGAAGAAACAAGATTTTGCCCTGCTATGGAATATCGCACAAACGGGCAACTCGATACTCGTTACTCGCTACTGAGCGAAGCGAAACGAAGACGGGCTACTCGATACTCGCGCAGCGAATCAGGTCCGCAAGGCCAGAAGGGCCGGGACTTTGTACCTCCTCTTTGTTTTGGAGCATAAGAAAAACAGGATTTTAGAGAAGGAGCGTTTATGAATTTTAACAGGGTCGCAGTGCAGCCGTTAAGAATCTATTCGGCCTGGCTTTGCAGGCATCGAGAGATTCAGGCGGAACGGAGGCCCTGTCCCTGTTTTTCTTCAGCTCCAGGACTCTCTTTGTTTCTTTCTCTGGTCAGTCAGAGAAAGAAAGAGGGGACTCATATCGATGTAGCGTTCATGAGGAAGCAAGTTTGCGGGTTTGTTGGTTGGATGGTTGGCGGGCTGGATGGAGTGTTGCGGTGTTTGTGGGCTGGCGGGTTTGTGCGGAGAAACAGAACCCTGCCTCCTGGCTCCTTGCTCCTTATGCCTTTCAGCTCGCCTGCCGCGTCGAAGCTTCAGCGGAGACGGGCTACTCGTTACTCGATACTGTCGAAGCGAAACGAAAACGGGCCTGCCGACATCCGGCCTCTTCTTCCTTGTTCCTGTTTTCGAAATAATCCTTTTTCACCATTCATATAAACTGTAATTTCCGCCGGATCGAAAATCGGCAATACAGAGTTTGACCGCAATTTTTTATGCCGTGAACCCGGTTCCGGAATATTTGAAGAGAAAAGGATTTCGAATGAATAAAATGCTGCCGCGCGAACGGATACAGGCTGCCATGGAAGGCCGGAAGACAGACCGGATTCCGCTCATGTGTCAGATGAGCATCGGCCACATGCTGACCCAGCTGGACGTATCACCGGCTGAATTCTGGTTTGACCGGGAGACCTTTGTCCGGGGTTTGCTGGATCTGCGGGATCTTTATGATTTTGACGGGATTCTGGTCAGCCTGCACGGGCATTCTCCCGACTGGCGGCAGGACGTTGAAAAGATTGAAATCCGCGACAGGATGGAAACGGTAGTCTGGAAAAACGGTGATCTGACCCTCTGCCCGCCCGATGAACTGCCGTATTATAAATACAGGACGCCACGGAAAAAGATTGATCTGGAAAATCCGGCCGGATTTCAGCTGCCCGAGTCTCTGGATTATATCCCTGTTTCCACGGACCTGCATTTCAGGATCGATCCCGGACATCCGTTTGCAGCCATAGAAGACATCATGGCGCAGGCAGGCTCCACCTATTCGGTTCACGGCGAGATTACCTCGCCTCTGGACTATCTGCTGGATCTGGCCGGCTATCAGGAGGCTCTGCTGGGCCTGATCATGACCCCGGACGCATGTAAAACCATTCTGGCACATTTTACGGAACTGATCATGGATCTGGCCCTGAAAATGGCCGATACGGGCGTGGATGCCATCAAGGTCTCGTCGCCTTTTGCCGGATCCGGCTTCATTTCCATCGATCATTACCGGGAATTCGTCCTGCCCTATGAGAAACAGATTATTCAGGCCGTGAGGGCACGCGGAACTCATATCTATCTGCATACCTGCGGAGCCATTGACGACCGGCTGGAAGACATGTTCGACAGCGGTGTGAGCGGCATCGAATGTCTGGACCCGCCGCCGCTGGGAAATGTGGAACTGGATCAGGCCTTTCAGCGCATCGGTTCACGTGGATTCATCAAGGGCAACCTGGATTCTGTCCATCTCCTGCTGAACCGGGATGTCCCCACCATCCGCGATACGGTCTCGGAGATTTTGCGGAAAAACCGTCAGCAGCCGGGATTCATCCTGAGCACGGCCTGTTCCATCGCTCCCGGTGTGGAAGCGGAAAAAATACAGGTTCTGCGGGATGTGGTCGAAAAATTTAAGAATCCGGCTCAATCATAAATACAACCGGGATAGGGTTTGAATTCCTATGCTGAATGAACGCTCCAAGGTCAGCCAGAACGATGAGAATTCCAGACGGCGCTGGTACTGGAATGACCGTATCGACCTCATTATCTGGTATGATCTGACAATGAATGACATACAGGGATTTCAGCTGTGTTATCGGCTGGATGAGGAGGAGAAGGCCTTCACATGGAGAGAAGGCGCGGCGCCTCAATATACAAAGATCGACGGTGGCGAAACGCTGCCCACAAAATACAAACAATCTCCGATATTGCTTGCAGATGGCCCGGCGGACACCGGACTGTTACTGGAAATGTTTCTCCGTGAAAGTCAGAATATAGAGCCTGAGCTTCGGAATTTCATAACATCAAAACTTCAGGAAGCCTGATATCTGACCCGTCCCTGTTGGCCGGAACCGCCGGTTATGGGTTCCGGAACAGGCTCCCGGGATTTTCATCGGCCTCATTCTGATAACCGGACTTATCCGTTGCGGCTCCAGACCTTGTAAATCGTAAACAGGCCGCGTATATTTATCCACTGATCCTGAAATGGATGTTAGCAAGCAACTGCAGGAGGGCCACTCGATGTTTTTTTCAGACAAAGTCGGAATTGCATTCAAACCCTTCGGCATCCTTCATTTTTCCCTGTTCATCCTGATCATTGCCGGAGTTTTGCTGCTTTATATCTTTCGCGAACAGATCCGCAGCTTCAGATACGAGCGGCGTCTTGCGAAGGGCATGGCGCTCTTTGCGCTGTTCTGGGAATTCTCTCTCTATGCCTGGCATGTAGGCAATGGCCATTACGACTGGGCGGAGATCCTTCCCATCGGACTCTGCGGCTTTACGCTGTATCTGGGCATGACGGCGCTGTTTTTCCGCAAAAAAGCTGTCTTTGAGATCGGGTACTTCTGGACCTGGGGGGCTATCGCCAGCGTGCTCTTCCCTGACATCAGCTACTCTCTCGACCGCTTTCGCTTCTACCAGTTCATGATCGGGCACATGTTCTTTTTCATCATGTACATGTATATGATCTTCGTCTACCGATGGGTCCCGACCTGGACCTCCTGGCGCCGCAGCGTGCTGGCCTTATCGGCAGTGACCCTGATTCTCATCATTCTGAGCAATCTCACACACCGGAATCTGATGTTCATGCTGAACTCGGAGGGCACGCCCCTCTCCATGTTCGAAGGCCACGGCTATGCGCTGTATCTCCTCGGCGTCATCGGACTGTCGGTCGCGGTGATGGCGGTATGGTATATTCCCTTCGGATTTGTGAATCAGAGAATGAATATACAATCACCTGAATAAAAAACAGAGATATTCCGGAGAGTGAATCCTCTCTGAAAAGAACTAAGCAGATACGAGGGACGATATGAAAAAGTACAGCATTGCACTGATACTGATTTATTTTTCACTTGCTCATGGCCTGGAAATGAGGAAAGGCTGGGGAATAACTGCCGGTACGAGCATGCCAAAACTTGAGCAGGTAAAACACGATGTTGCCGATCAGCTCGTGGGTGACGAAATCATTGACCTGACCTACATCCCCTTTTCTGCAAATATCGGATTATTCACGGGTATCGAGCTGAACAGGACGCTGGGCCTGTCTGTCAGAACTGATATTATCTTTGCAGGAGCCCGGTCTGTGTATTCCGAAAGCATTACAAACGCATCCGACGACTGGAATTATGATGAAATTCACCTTACTTCAAGTGCGGTGAGTATCCCATTGCGGCTTGATCTGAATTATTTCTTGCCATACAGGATCCGGAATCATCCCCTCTCACTTGGAATGATGGCCGGTATTCAGTACAGCGAATGGGACGAAAGCCTCATCGGCAAAACCGGCTGGTGGATCTTTGCAGACACGAGCAACCCGGAAAACATTATAAGCTATTCAGGATCTGACACTATTTATTCTTTCTATCTGGGATATGAAATTGATGAGTCAAAACAGCTAGGGATCGGTTATACTAAATCCTATGCCGAATCCTCCAGATGTACAATCGGTGATGGAGATGCTTTTGATCTGGCCGGTTACCCCATCGATTTTTCCGGATTCTTCCTCGAACTGAATGTGAAATATTTTTATTGATAACTGAATGGACGCATCGCTTATCGCCCCCCGGCGGAACAGGTAAAAAAATCCTTTTTCACGAGGGGACGAACTGATTAACTTATTTTAGCAAAGATTTCAGGGGTGAGCCGATGGAAGATCAGACCGTCCTTATTGTAGATGACACGCCCATGAACATCGATGTTCTCAGCGGCATCCTTCAGGATAATTATAAGGTAAAAATCGCCATTAATGGAGAACTTGCGCTGGAGATCGCCCGGAAGCACAGGCCGGATATCATTCTGCTGGATATCATGATGCCGGGTATGGATGGCTATGAAGTCTGCCGCAGATTGAAACAGGATGTGGAGACCGCAAACATTCCTGTTATTTTCATCACCGCAAAGGATCAGGTCGTGGACGAATCCCTTGGTTTCGAGGTCGGAGCTGTGGATTACATCACCAAACCCGTCTCGGCCGTCATCGTGAAAGCCCGCATCAGGACACACCTGGCTCTGCACGATCAAGCCCGAGCGCTGGAGAATCTTGTAAGAGAACGAACCCATGAACTGGAAATTACGCGCCTGGAAATTATCCGCCGTCTGAGTTCCGCCGCCGAATACCGGGATAATGAAACGGGACTGCATATTATCAGAATGAGCAAAATTTCCGAACTGATCGCCCGGCAGATCGGCCTGGATCCCCAGGAAGCGGAACTTATACTGCAGGCGGCTCCCATGCATGACATCGGCAAAATCGGCGTACCGGACAATGTCCTGCTCAAACCTGCACGCCTGAATGACGGTGAATTTGAGATCATTAAACAACATTGTGAAAACGGTGTCCGGATAATCGGTGACTTCAATTCTCCCATCTTCAATTACGCCCGCGCAGCCGCTCTGAATCATCACGAAAAATTTAACGGTACCGGATATCCGAAAGGACTGGGAGAAGAGGAAATTCCGCTCATCGGCCGGATTCTGGCCATTGCCGATGTGTTTGATGCCCTCACCAGCGAACGTCCCTACAAGAAAGCATGGACGGTGGATGACGCAGTGGAACTCATCATTCGGGAAAAGGGTAAACATTTTGATCCGAAGCTGGTTGACGCCTTCCTCCGTATCCTGCCGCAGGCCCTTAGCATCCGCAGCGAATTCAAAGATTAAGCGATAAATCCCGGCGTAAAGTGTTGATCTCATGAAGAAGCCCTCTTGCCTGCAGTATAATTCAGACGTCATCAGAGTTCATGTTCAGCACTTTTTAACCCTGTTCCTCAAATGTTTTTGTTATAGGCGCGAACATGTTTTAAATTGTTTACAGTAATTTGATATTTTCCTGAAACCCTCTGAAGCGGGAAATGGGAATGAGAATAGTCAGAGAGGAATTTTGAATAAATGAAATCAGGTAAATCTGTACACATTTACTATTAATTCCAGGAGTCCCAGATATGGAAACACAGAACACGTTTGATCCGGGCAGCAAGAACATTCTGGTCGTAGATGACAATGTCTCGTTTATCGAACTGGCCTCCACTCTGCTCAGGAATGAGGGTTACAACGTCTATTTCGCGACCAATGGCCGGGACGCGCTGACGCGCATTGAAAAACTCCCTGTTGATCTCATCCTGCTCGATATTATCATGCCCGACCTGGACGGTTATCAGGTCTGCGAGATGATCAGAGAAAGTGAAACGAACTCGGACATTCCCATTATTTTCCTGACAGCCCAGTCTGAAGTCTCCGATATTGTCCGGGGTTTCGAGGCGGGCGGACAGGATTACATCAACAAGCCCTTCAACAGCCGGGAACTGATCAGCCGTGTGGGAAACCATATCATGCTGAAACACAGCAGCGATCAGCTGAAAAATGAAATTTCCACGCGGAAGCAGGTGCAGAAGGAACTTGAGATCGCCAATAAGGCCAAAGACAAGCTCTTTTCCATCATTGCCCATGATCTGAACAATCCCTTTTCATCCCTGCTTATGTCCGTGGATCTGCTTAAAGACAGCTTCGAAAAATTCAGCGACCAGGATCGCCGGATCAGCCTGGAACAGATGAGCGAATCCGCGCACCGCATTTTTGAACTCAACCGCAATCTTCTGACCTGGGCCCGCGCTCAATCGTCACGAATTGAAGTCCGTCTCAGCACCTACAATATTTACGATATTCTGGCAGAAAATGTTGCCCTGATCTCCGAACTGGCCGAGAAAAAGGACATCTCCATCTCCATGCCTCCCCCAAACACCGTTCCCATCGTCGCTGACCGGGACCTGCTGAACACGATTTTCCGCAATATTCTGACCAACGGCATCAAGTTCACCGAACCCGGCGGAGACATTTTCATCGGTATTGAAAGCAATACGGAGTTCGCGGAAATCAGCATTCGGGATACGGGCGTCGGAATACCGCCGGAAAAACTTCCGAAACTGTTTTCCGTGGGAGAACAGAACAGTACCGCGGGGACTGCGAAGGAAAAAGGCACCGGCCTGGGCCTCCTCCTTACCAAGGAATTCGTTGAACTGAACCACGGAAAAATTGCTGTAACCAGCAGCGAGGGAAAGGGCAGCACCTTTACGGTCTCCATTCCCCTTTATAAAGAATCGGATAACTGAGGAAACGGCTCTCCGAAGTCAGGACACAGGGCTTTTCCAATTGCCCGGGATATAAACACAGAGCAGGACATAGACGAAGATGATTCATAAACTTCAGCAATATCTACTGGTCGGGTTGCTGATTTTACTGCCGAATCTCAGCAAAGCCGCCGGACTGCCCGATGCCGAATTTCTCTGCAATCTTGCAGAAGGCTGTACTTCCGCCGAGCAGGTTCAGGCCCGGGAATATCTGGATAGAGGCCTTGACATTGTCGATTCCCTCATCATACTTCAGGGGAAAAAAGATGAACGCTGGTCTCAAATCATCTGCCTGAAAGCCCGGTTCAGCCGGAAATTGGGACATATAGCCCTGGACGAAGGCCGTAATAATACAGCCCTCGCCTGTTTCCATGAAGCCTATGCGCTCTGCCTGCAGGCAGATTCCTCCCGTAAGACCGAATCCGATACGGAGCTCCACCAGACGATGGCCCGCTGTCTGAATGACATCGGATTGTCCCATATTCATCTCGGGAATTTTGACAAGGCGGCCGCTTCCATTCGAAAAGCTCAGGTCTATTACAGGGAATTAAAAAATGAGGCCGGAGTGGCTACCTGTCAGAATTATCTGGGAGAAATTCTGATTGCACGGATTTCGGAAGATCCTGCACACTTCAGCCCCCGACTGCTGCAGGAGGCGGAACAGCATCTTCAGAATGCCATGAGCTACGCAGCATCGCAGACAGACAACTCCCTGTCAGCAACTCTCCAGGATAATCTTGGACAATTACAGAAGTTGAAGAAAAACACCCGGCAGGCTCTGGAATATTTCCAGAACTCCCTGGAAAATTTTCAACGGACTTCTGATGAAAAGAATATGGCCAGGGTTATGAACCATATCGCCGGAACCTATCTGGATATGGCCCGGCTTCAGAACGATCCCCGGCTTCGATCCGAATATTTCGATTCGGCTCTCTTCCATTCTCAGAAAGCATATGAGGCGGCAAAACGACTAGGACTGCTTTCACTGCAGAACGAAATTCTGGCAAATCTCTTCACGATCCACACGCTTACAGCCAATTATCCGGAGGCCCTCGCCTGGGCGGATTTGTACCTGGCAAATATGGACAGCATTTATCACGCTGAAAAATTGGATGTCATGGCCGATCTGGAAGCGAAATACGAGCTTCAGACCCGGGAGCAGGAAACCCAGAACCTCGCCCGTGAACTTGAGGAAAGCAACCGAAATCTCGCCGTGCATACCCTCCTCGAGAGCAGTGCCGTCATCGGCCTTGCGCTGGCGCTACTCTTTGCAGTGATGGCGTTTCGAGCCCGCCGAAAAATAGAAAAAATCAACATTTCTCTGGAAAATACAATTGAGGAGAGGACCCGGGAGTTCAAAATCGCCGCGCACGATGCCTGGGAACGGATGAAGGAGATCCGCTGTCAGTATGCCATCAGCAGGCTCATGGATGACCGGAACTTAAGCTTCGAAGAATTCCTGAAGAGAGCCGTTCTGGAATTACCGCCTGCTTTTCAGTATCCGGATAAGGCTGTGGCTTCCATCGAATTTGACAACCTTTCGGCTCGTACACCCACATGGCAGGATGGCCGGTGGATGCTCATCGAAGACATCATGGATGGGGAGCAGAAGCGCGGCCGCATCCGTGTCAGCTACCCGGAAGCGATTTCGGATTCGGAGGTCAATCCATTTCTGAAAGAGGAAACAACGCTTCTGGAACGAATTGGTGCAGGCATTATCCAGCACTATCACCGCCAGAAAGCCGAAAGCGAAGCAAGTATCTTCAAGGCCCTCGCCGATACGGGTGTTCATGGCCTGGCTATCAGCGACCTGCAGGGACATTTGCTTTACGTCAATCCCTATTTTGCCCGCATCCATGGCTACGATCCGGAAGAACTCTCCGGTCAGAGCTTAATGATCTTTCACCGCGAAGCTCAGCAGGACTTGATCCAGGATTCCATTGACGAATTGATCGAGACGGGACAATTCCAGGAACTGGAGCTTGAACATGTACACCGGGACGGCCATAGTTTCCGGATGCTGATGAACGGCGTCCTGCTGAAGGACAATGCCGGCAAGGCTGCCGAGATGGCGGTTACGGCCGTGGATATCACCCAGATCGTGGAAGCCCGGGAAAAGATCCACCGCTATAATGAGGAGCTTGAACGGGAGGTTCGCGCCCGTACGGAGGAGCAGAAAGCCACGCTCGATAAAATGGAAATCCTGAACAACTCCCTGATCAGCCATATCATGGCGCTGAATGAATCCGCCATTGTCTCCACGGCAAATATCAATGGTGAAATAATCAGCGTCAATGATAATTTTATCAAACTGTACGGCTATACAAAAGATGAACTGCTGGGAAACAGCCACAAACTACTCAATTCCGGTTACCATCTTCCTGAATTCTGGAAGTCCATGTGGAGCCAGGTACTGGGCGGACATACCTGGCGGGGCAATGTGAAGAATAAAGGTAAAGACGGCCGCTTCTTCTGGGCAGACACGGTCATTACGCCGGTTCGTGATGAAAAGGGAAAGGTCACAGAACTGCTTGCCATCCGTTTTGATATTACCGAAAAGCGGCTGGCTGAAGAACAGCTGAGAGACGCGGAAGAACAGAGCCGGCTGCTTCTGAATTCTGCCAACGAGGGGATTTTCGGCCTGAATGAGAAGGGAATTATCACCTTCATAAATCCCATGGTAACCTCTCTGCTGGGCTATAACCCCGGTGAAATCTATAATATGGACGCCCATGATTTTCATCCGCACATCAATCCTGTGAACGGCCAGGTCTATCCGGATGACGATTGCCCGCTGAATGCCGCCTACAGCCTGGGAAAATCCTCTCATGTGGAATTTGATTATTTCCTGAGAAAGGACAAGTCCAAACTGCCGGTGGAATATAACGCCACGCCCATTCTGAAAGAAGGGGAAATTCTGGGCGCCGTCATCACCTTCAACGATATCAGCGAACGGCTGGAAGCAGAAAACCAGCTGAAGGAAAGTCAGGAGAGGTTGGCCCTAACCATCGACGGCAGCGGGGACGGGCTCTGGGATTACAACCATGTGAAAAACACGATGTGGTATTCAGACCGTTTCCGGCAGATGCTGGGTTTTCGGGATGAAACGGATTTCCCGAACCTTGAAGATTCGTTTTACAGCTGCCTGCGGCCGGAGCGCGTGGATATGATCCGAACTTCGGTTCGGGATCACATAAAATATGACAGCATTCTGAATCTCGATGTGGAATGCAGAAATAAAAAAGGTATCTGGCGCTGGGTCAACCTGCGCGGTAAATCCCTGCGCAGCAAAGATAAACGTGCTATCCGGACCGCCGGCTCCATGACGGACATTACGCTCCGCAAACAAGCAGAGGATGAGATCCGAAAGCTGAATCTGGCCATCGAACAGAGCCCGGTTACCATTGTTATTACTGATGTGAACGGATCTATTCAGTACGTGAATCGCAGATTCTGCGATGTCACCGGATATAGTTTTAACGAAGCGATCGGGCAGAATCCTCGTGTACTCAATTCCGGATTGCAGCAACCGGAATATTATAAGGAAATGTGGGAAACCATAATCAGCGGGAAATCCTGGCAGGGTGAATTCATCAATAAAAAGAAATCCGGTGAACTTTTCTGGGAAAATGTCTTTATCTCTCCCCTCTTCAATGAGGATGGCGACATCAGCAGTTTCATGGCCGTGAAAAATGATATTACGGAAAAAAAGGAAGCCGAGCGGCTCATTGCAGAGCAGCAGCAGCAGATGGAAATTCTGATCAATACCATCCCCGGAACGGCCTACCGCTGCCTGATCGATGAACACTGGACCATGAAATTCATCAGTCACGAAATTGAACGGCTTTCCGGATACCCGGCAACCGATTTCGTTGACAATGCAGTCCGCAGCTACTCCAGCATTATTTATCCGGATGATCTGGAAAATGTTGACCAGGCAATCCACGCCGCCATCGAGCAGAACCGGCCCTATACCATTGAATACCGGGTCATTAAGAAAAATGGAGAGATTGTCTTCGTATATGAGAAAGGGCAGGCGGAGTATGATGAGGATCATCATGCCGTCATGCTGGACGGAACCATCATTGACATATCCGACCGGAAAAAAATGGAGAACGAGCTGACCCTGTCCCGGGAAAACATTCGCAAAGTTATTGAATCTGCACCTGTCGGCATTGCAATTCTGGATTATTATACACTCAAACCACTTCTCGTCAACCGGGAAATCTGCAAGGCCCTGGAGATTGACTACCGGGACGCCCTTGATTTTTCCACACTCAGCATTCTGCCCGATCCGGACAGCGCCACAGACGTGAAGGAATCCATGATGACGAATGGTCATGTTCTGGGGCAGGAGCGCCTTTTTCGCAGGCAGCAGAGCGGTGAGGATTTCTGGGCTGTCTTTTCCATGATCCCCATCGATTTCGAAGGAAAACCGGCGGTCCTCATCAGCTTCACGGATATTACCAACCGGAAAAAGATGGAAGAGGATCTGGCTGCCAGCAAACAGGCGGCAGACACCATTGTGGATGCTATGCAGATCCCCACCGTCGTAACCCGTATCAAAAGCGGCGAAATCCTTCGCGCGAACCAGGCAATGGCCGACTTCCATCGGATCGATATGAAGGACGTCATGGCCATGACCGCTTATGATTGGTATGCCAATCCGGATGAACGGCAGGCCCTGATCTCAAAAATGCAGACATACGGCAAATTATCAAATGAGGAAGTTCGCTTCAAGATAAGTACAAGCGGTGAAATCCGCTACACTCTGCTTTCCTTTGTTCCCATTCGTTTCATGGGAGAAAACTGCCTGCTCGGATCTTTTATCGACATTACGGAACTGAAGAATATTCAGAAGGAATTGTCTGTAGCCAAGGAGGATGCGGAAGCTGCCACCGTGGCCAAAAGCCAGTTCCTCGCATCCATGTCTCATGAAATCCGCACGCCCATGAACGCCATTCTCGGCCTTACGGCGCTCACGCTCAAAACCCAGCTTGACCCCAAACAGGCGGATTATCTCCAGAAAATTGACCGTTCCGCCCTGTCGCTGCTGGGAATTATCAATGATATTCTGGATTTTTCCAAGATTGAAGCGGGCAAGATGACCCTTGAAGATGCGAGTTTCGATCTGGAGCAGGTCATCGCCACCGTAACCAATCTCATTTCCCAGAAAGCACAGGAAAAAGAACTTGAATTTTCCATCCACATTGACCGAAATATTCCCCTTTATCTTGTGGGCGATCCGGTCCGTCTCGGCCAGGTTATTACCAATTACTGCAGCAACGCGGTGAAATTCACAGATCAGGGGGAAATAATTCTGCGTGCGGACCTGCTGGAGGAAACGGATGATGATGTAACATTGCAGTTCTCGGTACAGGACACAGGAATAGGCCTGACGCGAAAGCAGCAGGATCGGCTCTTTCAATCCTTCTCACAGGCAGATCAATCCACCACCCGGCGCTTCGGCGGTACCGGCCTGGGACTTGTCATCAGTAAAAAAATCGCCGAGATGATGGGCGGAAAAGTCTGGGTCGAATCCAGGTATCATTTCGGAAGTACCTTTTATTTCAGCGCGACCCTGAAAAAACAGGAAGAGCAATGGCGAAAGGAATTCAAGCCTTCGGGTGAACTTACTAATATGAATGTGCTGATCTGTGATGATAATGAAACCGCACGGGAAATACTCGAGGAAGCGCTCACCGCATTTTCATTTGCGGTGACTACCGTAAAGTCGGGAAAGGAAGCCATCGAAGCCATTAAGGCAGGACGGAAGGATCCTTTTCAGTTGGTCATTATGGATTATAAGATGCCCGAAATGAATGGGATAGAAACAGCTGAAATCATAAAAAGTGAGGTGGGCATCCACATCCCCACGATTATCATGATTACCGCTTTCGGCCGCGATGAAATCGCAGCCAAGGCGAAGGATGTAGGAATCGAAGGCTATCTCGAAAAGCCGGTTACCTACTCCATGCTGTTTGATACCATCATGAATGTTTTCAGGAAGGATGCCCGCACCAGTAAGGGCAAAAATGAAGACCGGCGTCCATATCAGGCGAAACTGGACAAAATACAGGGTGCACGGATTCTCCTCGTTGAAGACAACGAAATCAATCAGCAGGTTGCCGGTGAATTGCTGGAAAATGACGGATTTTCCGTTGACATTGCCCAAAATGGCCTGGCAGCGCTCGTCATGCTTAAAACCTCTCAGGAAACCATACCCTATGACATAGTCCTTATGGATATTCAGATGCCCATCATGGACGGCTACAAAACAACTCAGGAAATCCGCAAGCTGCCCTTTTTCGATTCAACACCCATTGTTGCCATGACTGCCGATGCCATGACGGGTGTGAGAGAAAAATGTCTCGCAACCGGGATGCAGGATTATATCACCAAACCTATTAATGAGGACGAGGTCCTGACAGCGCTGATTCGCTGGATCAAACCCGGCCGGAGTGAATCTGCCATTGGAAGCCACAGACCAGGGAAAGGACAGAAATCCAATTCCGATAGCGCTGCGCAGGGTGAGGATCTCCCGCCCATTACCGGGATTGATGTTGTCGCAGGACTGAAACGGATAGCAGGGAATAAGGACCTGTACCGGAACCTGCTGCGGAAATTTGCAGCCGATTATTCTGATTTTGAAAAGTCCCTTCTGGCCATTATTCAGTCGAATGAGACTGAGGCGGCCATTCGCCTGGCCCATTCATTAAAAGGTGTTTCCGGCAATCTGGGGGCAGATGGCATCTTCATTTTAGCACGGGATCTGGAAGCTGTCCTGCGGACTTCGGCCAGTGATCAGGATAGCTGGCAGGAGTTGCTCAGGCGTGTCTCCCTGGAACTGAACCGAAGCATCGAAAGCATCTGGGAAAACTTCCCCGAAAGACGCGATACCGTCAGGGAAGAACCGACGGAGGACGTGGATATGGAGGCAGTTGCTGCCGCACTTGATGATATGACAAACCATCTTGAGCAGTACAGCACAAGGGCCGGCGATGATTTCAGGCGCCTGAAAACCATTTTGAAAGCGTCCGGTTTTATGGATGAGATGAAAAATCTGGAAAAATATATCTCGGGCTATGATTTCGAGAATGCCGTCATCATCGCGATGGAAATAAGAAAAAAACTGGAAGATCTTGGTGAATAAATATTATCACTATCCTGCACAACTCAATGGCTGCAGAACCCGATTTTATGCTGTTATTAACGGTGTATCCGATTATTTTGATACGCTTACGAATCCCCGATATAAGCCCTTGATTACCCAAGGTCCTCCCTCTATCCCGCGGGCAGATCACAGAAGGAAATAGAGCTTGAAATTTGGGCTGAAATATCCAATATTGGACTTGAGGCTGTAACACGGTTCTCCCTGGGCCTCAGGTGAAACCTATAAATAGAGCCGGGAAATGGAAAAAACATTCGGAACTTTCATTCTTCTTAATTTCGAAGCGGCATTGGCGCGTCTCGGAAACAATGAAAAAATTTATTCGAAAGTCCTGTCGAGGTTTTCAGAAAACGGAAACCTCATTGATCAATGTCTGTCCGCACTGGAAAGAGACGATTATGAATCTGCCGAACGGGCCGCTCACACACTGAAGGGAAATGCAGGTACGGTGGGTGCCGATACAGTGTACGAAATTGCGCGGCATCTGCAGACTAACATCCATGACCACCCTGAGGATAAATCCGAAATACTCAGGAAGATCCGCGACATGCGACACGAATTTGAAATGGTCATCAAAGAAATCAACCTGTATCAGAAACGATCCCGTGAGCAAACCCTAAAAATGGAAAATCCCGGTCCGCATTGATCATATGCCTCCCGAAAAGAAACACATTGACGCCATCCATGACCGTTTTTGTCACCGACATCCGAATTCTTTCTCCGATCCATGATCGCCCGGGTCGGATAACTCTCCGCCTTGTTTCATTCTTCTGGAAGGTAGAGCAGCAATGTTGAAATTTATCAAGGATTCCATCGGTGATATTCTCCTGATCAGTATCGGGCTGACCATTGTCGGATTCGGCTTTTATATATATTCCGGATTTAAAATACAGAATACCTATCAGAAAGCTCAGGTTTCGAGAGCCTTCGCCACCGAAATGAAGCAATCTTCGGATGACCTCACCCGAATGGTCAGAACCTATGTGGTAACCCGAGACCTGAAATATAAGACTTATTATCAGGAAATTCTGGATATCCGCAATGGAAAATCACCACGTCCGGATGTAATCGGGGACGTGTATTGGGATCTGGTGCTGAATGATGATGAGCAACCGAAACGCAGCGGCCCGAAGATCGCGCTGACAGAACTGATGAGGCAGTCTGGAATCACCGAACAGGAGTTTGATCTGCTTGAAAAGGCCCGGCATGCTTCCGATTCTCTGACTTCCATTGAATTTTTTGCCATGAAAACCATCGAAAACCCGGCCTGTTCTGAAGAGGATCATCGGAAAATGATCAATCTTCTGTTTGATGAGAATTATCATCGCTACAAAGCCGGGATCATGGAACCCATTTCCCGTTTCCAGAAGAGAGTGAGACTCAGAACAGACGCTGTAATCCTGCGGGAAGAAAATCTCCAGAAAACCAGCCTCGCCATTCTCATATTCCTTCTGCTCGCCTCCGGATACCTTCTGAAGGAAGTAAACAGTATGCTGGAAAGCCAGTCGGAAAACCTTTCCCGGGAAGTACGAAAAAAAGCCAGCGATCTGGAAAAGACGCATAATAAGCTTCATCTGAGCGAAGAGCGCAGCCGGGCCATACTGAATGCCACAACCAACGGTATCGTCACCATTGACTGCAACGACAGAATCATCAGTTTGAATCGGGCAACCGAAACGATTTTCGGATTCAGCGCTGAGGAAATTACAGGGAAAAATCTATCCATCCTGATTGATGAAACCCATCTACCGGAGAAATTCGAATTTGCCGGATGTGGTACGGAAAACAGCAGAGAACACAATGCAGTTAGGCGCATGGAGATGAACGCCCGTCGGAAAAATGGCGACATCTTCCCCATTGAGATCGCTATCAGCGATGTAAAGCTGAATGATGAAACCTTCTTCACCGCAGTCTTTTCGGATATTTCTGAACGGAAGAAAAGAGAAGCGGAACTCAGAGAAAGCAAGGAACGCTTCCGCAATATTTTTGAGAGCAGCCCTGATGCCATCATGCTCCTTCATGATTCGCGGTTTATCGACTGTAACGAAGCCACGCTGAATTTATTCGGCGTTCCCGATGTATCCAGGTTTCAGGGCCTGCAGCCCGCCGCGATCTCACCCCAGACACAGCCGGACGGACAGGATTCCCATAAATTATCTATGGCTCATATTGATGAAGTTCTTGAAAAAGGATATTCAAAATTTGAATGGCTGCACATCCGGGTAGACAACAACCACCCCTTTATATCCGAAGTCATCCTCAGTCCCTTCAAAGACGGGTCAAATATGATTCTGGTGGTGGTACGGGACATTTCCGAACGAAAACAGCAGGAACGGATCCTTGCGGAAAGCAGGCAGCGCTACGAGAATCTTGTCAATGATATCGGCGATGAATACGTCATTTTTTCCTACATCGGGGACACCGGTGTCATCACCTACGCCAGTGATGGAATGCAGGACATCTTCGGAATTAAGAAAGACAACATCATCGGCAAGGTGTGGATCAATGAAATTGACTGGAATCCGGAAGATCTTGACCGTGCTGTCAGGGAAATACAGAATCTGGTTGAGGGTAAGATGGATATCTCACGGCTTGAGCTCAGATTCCGGCATCCGGACGGAGAAGAGAAAAGCATTTATGTCATATCACATCCCCGTTGGGTCAAGGGGCAGGATGTGCCCTTTATCGAAGGAATCCTTCAGGATATTACGGAAAGAAAGAAAGCCGAAGCCGAAATCCTGAAATCCAGGGAGGAGGCCGAAAAGGCAAACAGGGCAAAAAGTGAATTCCTCGCAAATATGAGTCACGAAATCCGCACACCCATGAACGCCATCATCGGCATGACCGAACTGATGATCAAGACAGACCTCAACACCAAACAGCGCAATTATTCGGATAAGGTTCTCATGTCAGCGAAAGGACTCCTGGGTATTCTGAATGATATTCTGGATTTTTCCAAGATCGAAGCCGGCAAACTCACGATGGAGAAAAAAGCCTTCCGGCTGCACGATGTCATTGATAATCTGGCCGGAATTTTTGAATTCAGTTCGGAAAGGAAAAAAATACATCTGATCTTTGATATTGATGATGAAATTCCCGAATTCCTGACAGGTGATGCACTTCGGCTGAGTCAGATTCTGACGAATTTATGCAATAATGCACTCAAGTTTACCGGTGAAGGCGGAAAGATCATCATTCATGCGGAATTGGAAGGCCGGGAAACCAGAGACCGGGTAAAGATCCGTTTTTCCGTATCGGATACGGGTATCGGTATCAGTGAGGAACAGCAGGCCCGGCTCTTTCAGGCTTTTTCCCAGGCGGATGTTTCCACCACCCGTAAATACGGCGGAACCGGCCTGGGTCTGGTTATCTCTCAGCGGCTGGTTCATATGATGGGCGGGCAGATCTGGGTCGACAGCTCTGTGGGCTCCGGATCAACCTTTTATTTTACTGTCCTGATGGATATTGACAGAAATCATCCACAGGATCTGGAATTGAACAGCGTACAGGAATCGGAAGAGAGAAAAAATCATCTGAAAGGCGCGAAAATCCTTCTGGTTGAGGATAATGAGATCAATCAGGAAGTGGCCATGGACCTGCTTGCCGATTTTGAAATACAGTTTTTCATTGCGAATAATGGCCGGGAAGCGCTGGAAATATTGGACAGGGAAACGGACTTCGATGGGATTCTGATGGATGTGCAGATGCCGGTGATGGACGGCTGCGAGGCAACCCGGCAGATCCGCAGCCGGGAAAATTTCAAGCAGCTTCCGATTATTGCCCTTACGGCCAATGCCCTCCCCGAGGAAGAAAAGAAAATATATGATGCCGGTATGAACGACCGTATTCTGAAACCGATTGATTTCAATGAAATGATTACAAAAATGTGCAGATTGATCAATGTAGCTCAGAAACGAAGGAATCCGGAAGAATGATCTTCCTTCCAGCTGCAGCAACGTATTCCGCAAATCCGGAACGATGCGCATGATAAAGGATATCATATCCGATAATGGCTGTGAGCTTTTTCGGGCCATTGCCGAACAGACCGGACAGGGAATATCCATTGCGGACATATCCACAGGCCGCTATATCTACGTAAATCGATCTTTTTGCGAAATGACCGGCTACAGCGAGGAAAGACTCCTGGAAATGAAGGTTCGGGATATCGTTCCCTCCGATACCGAACTTCTGCTTTTTCCCAAACTTACAAAACGGGAATCCGGCATCCGGGAGACCTATCTGCAGAAAAGGGATGGCACTCTGTTTCTGGCGGAAATTAAGGGTTTCCCCATCGATTTTGAGGGGCAGCAGTACAACATGGGAATCGTCAGCGATATTACCCATACACGGAATAATGAGATCATTATCGAAAAATTCTTTGACCAGCCCCTGAACATCCATCTCATCGCCGATCTGCAGGGTCGGATTGTCCGGGTGAATACCGGCTGGGAGCATCATCTGGGGTATGCAAAGGACGAGGTGACCGGCAGGACATTCTTTGAATTCATTCATCCCGAGGATGTGGCCGCCACACAGGAGGAAATGAAAAAGCTGGAGCAGGGGAAAACGGTGTTCTATTTTGAAAACCGCTATCGTCACCGAAAAGGAATGTACAAATTCTTTGCCTGGTCCGCCGTGGCCGTTCCCGAAGAAAAACTGGTTTTTGCCGTCGCCTCCGATATTACCAAACAGCACTCATCCGAAGATATTCTGAAACTGAAGATTCGGGAGCTGGAAAAAGCGCTGGAAGAGGTGAGGACCCTGCGCGGAATCGTTCCCATCTGTTCCTACTGCAAGCAGATCCGGGATGACGAAGGCTACTGGCGGCGCGTGGAAGACTATCTCAGCGAACAGACCGATGCCCGCTTTTCCCACGGACTCTGCCCGGACTGCATGAAAAAATATTTTCCTGATCTGAAATAAAGCATATCTATGGGCGCGCCACCGATAGCGGTGTAGAGCCCGGAATTCCTGTCTATTCTGCCCTGCAGTTTTTCCGGAAAATCCAACCGTCCTATTCCAATTGGTCCGCAATACTTTTCGCATTCTTACCGTTATTTGGCTTATTCAGTATAATTTATCTATTATACTATACTTATAATATTATATATGATAATGATATTTTAGATAATATCCTGTATCAACTATTTAAATGACAAATTATTTCTGCAATCCATCCGTTGTATTGAGGTATTTGAATACACCTGGCAGGAATACAGCAGGCACAGGCCCCTCAATATTCCCTCAAATTCGCCGCTGAAAAAAAACAATTGGAAATAAAACGAATTTCTGCTAACATTCTTCTGATGCATATTTGTTAATGATAGCATGACATCGACGGGTGATGAGAGGCAGTTACTCCTGACGGGGGCATCACCATCGATACAGCGTAACCATACACAGATAGGAGTAGTCATGAAAACAAGTCTGAAAATTTTGCTTCTGATGTTCACAGTAACCCTCACCGCCCTGGCCGGGCCGGCTGATTCCAGCCGCTGCACTCTGCCGCATCAGGATGCCCGTTCACTCGATTTCGGCCTGAGCGGCCTTTTCAATCTGTCCGGATATATCGGCAACAGTATCGCATTCAAACATTTCAAGACCCCGACCACGGCGTATCGGTTCACGCTCCTGACAGATCTGGGAGGAAAAAATCAGAACGGGTCCGAAACGGATCATTACGTCGACGACAACGATTCACTCTTTCTACAGAATGATTTCCAAAATTCGTCCAAAGCTTGGTCGGGCCAGATTATGATCTCTGCTCAGAAACTGTGCTATCAGCATCCCTACAACAAACTGTCCCTGTATTACGGTATCGGCCCAGTTTTAGGATTCTCCGTTTCAAGGAATTATGTCACATACGATCCGAGTGCTGTACCGGAGAATACGTCTTATACCTCCGAAAATGAATCCAATGCAAGAACGTTCTATACCGGAATCGTTCCCTCCGTAGGTGTGGACTGCTTTCTTCACAAAAATGTGAGTGTCTTCGCTGAATATTATACGCTGATCAAGCTGGGATGGACCCAGACAATAAATACTCGAAACTATGTTTCCTATTCGAATAATTATTATCACCATACAATCTCAAAAGATTTGCAGGGACTCTACTGGGATATGCAGGGATACGCGAGAGCCGGAGTGGCCTTTTTCTTTCATTAAACGGAGTGATCGTTTCCTCTTTTTCGTTCTGTCTTTATTTCTGCTGTATTTGCTGACAACTTTCAGAGTACTCGCGCCCTCATAGAGAGAAAAAGGAGCTTGAAATGCTGTTTCGCAAATTCGGACATCTGGCCTTTTCGGCGCTGGTATTCGCATCCTGTGTCGTGTACCAGCGTCCGGACCTGAAGACGGATCTGACGGTTCCCGCCCCCTTTTACACCAAGGATCGGATGCCCCTGATACTGTTCGATACCGGACATGGCGAATTTCATGATCCGGCCGGCACCTACCGTCCATTCGCTCTGCTGATGGAACATGACGGCATTCACCTTCAGACCCGTTCGGGATGGTTTACGTCCGAAAATCTCCGGGATCTGCAGGTCCTCATCATTGCCAACGCGACGGCCGATGAATCCGGTTCCGCTTTTACCGAAGCAGAAATTGCCGCACTTCGCAGCTATGTGCAGCAGGGAGGTGGCCTCCTGCTTATCGCCGACCATGATCCCTTCGGATCGGCCGCCGCGCCGCTGGCAGCTGCCTTCGGAGTCCGAATGGCATCGGTCTGGACTGTGGATTCGCTTCGATGGAATCCCGCAATCAGCCGGCCGACCTGGCTGGAATACAGCCGGAACAACGGAGGGCTTCAGCCCCATCCCATTCTGCAGTGGGACAGCCCGGACCGCGCTGTCCGCCGTGTCCTCACCTTTACCGGCCAGTCTCTGGATATTGACAGCGCTTGGACGCCCATCCTTAAATTATCCTCAGCCGCCAGAGACTATACCCAGCGTTCGGATGCAGCAGCCTGTACTCAGGACAGGTCGGCCTGGTCCCCGGCCTCGGGCCGTTGCCAGCTGGCCGCCCGGACTTACGGCCGGGGCCGGATTGTCATATCCGGCGAGGCAGCTCTCTTCACCTCACAGGAAGTGAGGATATTCTTTAAAACACTTCATGCCGGGTTCAACACGCCCGGCTACGATGATAAACAGCTTGTGTTAAATATTATGCATTGGCTACTAGGTGATCTGCAGGCGTCAGCTGCTTTTACGGTAGGAAAAGACGGCCCAGCCATTGAAAAAGAGGGCAAAGCCGCAGAGGGCGGCAAAATGCCATTTCAGATCGGAAAAGCCACAGCCTTTGAGAAAGACTGATCTCAGCACTTCCACCATATAGCGCAGCGGACTGAAGCGGCTCACGGCCTGTGTCCAGTCCGGCATGCTGCTGACCGGTGTATAGAGGCCGCTGAGAAAAATAAAGCTGATGACGAAAAAGAACATGATGAACATGCCCTGCTGAATGGTGGAGGCATAATTGGAGATCATGAGGCCGAATCCGGAAAACGCCAGAGTAAAAATGGCCGCAAAGAGATAAAGCAGCGCATAGCTTCCCTTCGCTGCCATGCCGTAAAAGCCCCAGGCCACGAGAAAAGCAATACTCAGCACGATAAATCCCATAACCCAGTAGGGAATGAGTTTGGAAAGGATGATAGTGATGCGGCTAACCGGCGTCACATTCATCTGTTCGATGGTTCCCTTCTCCTTTTCCCCCACAATATTCAGGGCCGGCAGAAATCCCACAACCATGGCCAGGATCATCATCATGATGGCAGGGATCATGGTAAATTTATATTCCAGAAACGGATTATAGACATAGCGGGGAACAATATCCAGGGCCGGCGTCTGATATCGCGGCGCTCCCGGCAGGATCTGCGCCCGCACTTCACTGGAAAAATCCGCGATGATACCGGCCAGATAGGCGCTCCCCAGCCCGCCCTTCATGCCGTTTACCGTATTGGCTGCGATCAGAACCTGAGCGTGGCCGCCTGCGGTCAGATCCTGTTCGAAATGCGGCGGTATGGTGAGAATGATATCGCTCTCATCCTGCTCAACCCGGACCAGAGCCTCATCATAACTGTCCGGACTGTCACTGAGCAGAAAATACCCGGAGGCGGTAGCTTTTCGGGCCAGACGCGCTGAAAGCGTGCTATGGTCCCTGTCCACCACATTCAGGCGGATATCCCTGATATCAAAATTCGCCACCAGCGGAAAAATGGACAGGGCAAACAGCGGCAGCAGCACCACCATCCGGGGCAGAGCGCGATTCCGCCGGATCTGCCGGAATTCCTTCTCCAGAAGATAGCGCAGCCCGGTCAATGGCCTGGATTTCAGAATGCCGGCCTTTCCCAATTCAGATTCAGATAATTTGTTCCGCGTTTGTCTCATGCAGCTATTCCAGCCTGTATTTGAATTTCCTGATGCTCACGCCCACCAGAGCAAGTGCCAGCAGCGAGAGAAAGGCGACCTCACCCAGAATGGCATGAAATCCCAGCCCTTTGATCATGATCTTTTTCACGGCGATGATATACCAGCGCGCCGGGATGATATGGGAAATCCACTGAAAGATGAGGGGCATATTTTCAACCGGGAATATCATGCCGGACAGCATGATGACGGGAATCATGAGCACCATTCCCGAGAGGAGCAGAGCCACGAGCTGTGTATCCACGACAGATGAGATCACCAGTCCGAGAGAAAGATTGACAAAAATATAGATAAGGGACAGAATGATGAGAGCAAAAAGGCTTCCAGCCACCGGAACCCCCAGCAGAAAGACGGACAGCAGCAGAATGGTCGTCAGATTCATGAGTGACAGAACGAAATAGGGAACGGTCTTCGCCAGGATGATATAGAAGGGCCTGACCGGAGAAACGAGCAGGATTTCCATAGTACCCGTCTCCTTTTCCCTCGCGATGGAAATAGAGGTCATCATAGCGCAGATGAGCATGAGGATCATTCCCATTACACCGGGCACGAAATTATAGGCTCCCTTCATGCGGGGATTGTAGAGCAGCTTGACTTCCGGCAGGATCTGGTAGGGAATATTCTGTCCCGCAGCCCGCTCCCGCATGCTTCCGGACAGGATATTCGTCGCGTAGGACACGACGGATTTGGCTGAATTCGGATCGGTGGCGTCAGCCAGAAGCAGAACCTGTGCGTCTCCTCCGTGATCCATGCTTTCCTGAAAATGCTCACTGAAGATCATGACCATTTTATAGCGGTTTTCCCTGAAGAATTTTTCAGGATCAGTGACCTGAGCCGTTATCTCCTCCACGCTGAAGTACTCACTGTGGAGGAATTTTTCTATCATGGCCCGGGTGGCCGCATCCTGCGAGGGATCAATGATTGCAATCCGCGATTCCTTCACTTCCGTGGTGATGGCGTAGCCGAAGAGCAGCAGCATCATGACGGGCAGCAGCAGCAGAATGGCCATGGTCGTCCTGTCACGGAAAATATGATGGAATTCCTTGCGGATGAAGGATATGAATTGACGCATGTCAGTCGGCTCCCCGCTGAGCTTTCCGGGCCAGCTGCTGAAATACTCCATCCATACTGGAGGTATTGAATTGTTCCCTCAGCGTTCTCGGTGAATCAAGGGCATCTATCCGCCCGTCCACCATGATGGAAACGCGGTCGCAGTATTCGGCTTCATCCATGTAATGGGTGGTGACAAAGACCGTGATGCCCCGGTCGGTGGCTTCGTAAATCAGCTCCCAGAACTGCCGCCGCGTGACCGGATCCACGCCTCCGGTCGGTTCATCGAGGAACACAATGCGGGGTTCGTGAAAGATAGCTACAGAAAAGGCCAGCTTCTGCTTCCAGCCCAGAGGCAGAGAGGCCACCAGCGTATCCCGCTCGCTCCCGAAGCCCAGACGGCCCAGAAGTTCATTGATCCGTTTATTCATTTCCCTGTCCGGAACCCCGTAAATCCCACCGTAAAGCCGGATGTTCTCCGCTACGGTGAGATCCTCATAAAGGGCGAATTTCTGACTCATATAACCGATATTCCGTTTCACCATTTCAGACTGGCGGCGGATATCATAGCCGGCGACAAAACCCTGTCCGGAGGTGGGATGGCTCAGGCCGCAGAGCATGCGCATGGCGGTGGTTTTTCCGGCACCGTTGGCACCCAGAAAACCGAAGATCTCCCCCGCGCCCACCTCGAAGGAGATATGATCCACAGCCGTGAAATCTCCGAATTTCTTGGTAAGATCCCTGACGGTGATGACCGCGTCCATCACTTTTCCTCCGGATCTGCACTCAGATCCATGAAACAGTCCTCGATCGTGGGCCTGATG
This sequence comes from Fidelibacterota bacterium, assembly GCA_046735395.1. GTDB lineage: Bacteria > Fidelibacterota > Fidelibacteria > Fidelibacterales > DSDE01 > JBJKQR01. The sequence continues at coordinate 66,939 of JBJKQR010000036.1, forward strand.
CTGCTGATTTCAATCCCGGAATGTCCCAAACCAGCAAGGCGCTGCTGCAGTGTCTCCGGATTCAGGGACGGATCGGAAATGGTGCAGTGGTGGCTGTCCCCGAAGGCAAAGCTGCTGCTGATCCCGGGAATTGCGCGCAGATCCTTCAGCAATCGTGACATGCTGTCGCTGCGGATTCCCCACAGTGCTTTACCGAAGAGCCCGACTATAGTCTCCGGTGTATCAATCCTCAGGAAACGTCCGTCCCGGATGAGAGCGATGCGATCACAGAGCCCCGCCTCATCCATATAGGGTGTGGAGACCAGGATGCCGATGCCCTGATCCCGGAGTTTTTTCAGCATGTCCCAGAATTCCCGCCGGGATACGGCATCGACGCCGGTGGTCGGCTCGTCCAGAAAAAGTACGGATGGTTTGTGAATCAGGGCGCAGCTCAGAGCCAGCTTCTGCTTCATGCCTCCCGACAGTTTGCCGGCCCGCCGCGTTTTAAATGGTTCGATCTGCTGATAGATGTCCCTGACCAGATCATAATTTTCTTCGATGCTTGTATTGAATACCGTGGCAAAGAAATTCAGATTTTCCTCCACGGTCAGATCCTGATAGAGAGAAAAACGTCCGGGCATATAGCCCACGCGCTGCCGGATCTCACGATGATCCCGGATGACATCAAACCCGTCCACATCCGCACTGCCGCTGTCAGGAAGGATCAGCGTGGTGAGAATTCGGAAAAGGGTCGTTTTCCCTGCCCCGTCCGGGCCGATGATACCGAAAATCTCCCCCGGCCCCGTCTCGAAACTGATGTCGCGAAGGGCCGGAACCTTTCCGTAGCTTTTTGACAGATTTGCGCAGTGTATCATAAACAGAAGGGCTTATTTCAGTTTCAGGCTGCCGTACATGCCGATTTTCAGATAGCCGTCATTGACGACCTTCACTTTGACGGCATAAACCAGGTGAGCCCGTTCATCCCGGGTCTGAATGGTCTTGGGTGTGAATTCCGCCCTAGATGCAATCCAGGTGATAGTCCCCGGATAATCCCTTGCATCTTTTTCACCAAAATCCGCCGAGACCGTAAGCTCCTGGCCGATTTTCATCCTGGTCAGCTGATCCGCCGTCACATAGGCTCTCAGATACATGATTCCCGTATCCGCCACTTTGTACAGCGCTTTTCCCGGCATGGCCATTTCACCCTTCCGGGAATATTTTTCCAGGATGGTTCCGGACACGGGCGCAACGAGCCGGCATCGCGACAGCTGATCCTCAATCTGCTTAATCTGCAGTTTCAGAGCATCCGCATCCCGTTTCAAGCCTTCATCCTGTGATGTAAGGCCGGTCCGGGTGGCTGCCAGTTGTTTCTGAAGCACTTCAATCTGCGCGTTGAGGTCATCGAGCTGTTTCTGGTTCGCGGCATTCGCATCCAGCAGGTTTTCCACACGCTGCCGTTCGCTTTTCGCCGTGGCGATCTGCCGGGCCAGAGCAGCCGTCTGAACGGGAATATCCGGCCGGCGGCTTTCGAGTCCGTCCAGCGAAGCCTCCAGCTGCCGCTTTTTCAGATAAATCTGAATGCTGTCGATGCAGCCCAGGTTCTGGCCGGCTGTGATAAGGCTTCCTTCATCCGGACTAAAACTCAGGATGCGGCCGCTGGTTTCAGCGGATACGATGACTTCCGTAGCCTCGAATGCGCCGGACGCGTCATAACTGCCGTCACCGGAACCGCAGGACGTCATGAGGGCCAGGATTGCAGCCAATGATAGGATTGATACTTGTTTCATAATGAGTCTTTCGGGTTTCCCTTGAATAAGGATCACTGGTTTAAATTGTATGACAATTCATAATATGCCAGATACAGCTGAATTTCATGCAGAAGCCGGGTCTGGGCAGCCATGTTTTCAGCCGTGATATCGGTGAGCAGGTCATTCACCGTGATGGTACCGTTCGCGTAGCGGGCCTGTGCCGCCTTCTTTATGTCCCCACGCAGAGAAATGATCTCTTCATCATTCCGCAGCGTTTCCTCCAGTTTGCTGATCTCATTTCGCCGGGCAATGCTTTCCAGATTCGTGTTGAAGAGAAACGCCTCTTTCTGCAGCTCAAGACTGCGCCGCCCCAGTTCAATGCTCTGCAGCTGATTCGAACGCGTGTACCGTTCACTGAGTCGCCATACCAGTTGGACACCGCCGATATAGAGCGGTTTGAATCCGGATTCGAACATATTCAGGGCGGGGTTCGCGTATCCGGCCTGCAGAAAGGCGCTGACCTTCGGCCTGTTCGCGGCCTGAAGAGCCATTTTGCCTGCATCCAGAACGCGGATCCGGGCATCAAAAAGTGCAAGTTCCGGCCGACGGATCTCCGCATCAGCAGCAATACCTGGGATGGATGGTTTTTCCAGAACACAGCTGTCGGGGACGGCCAGTCCGCTGAAGGCGGCAAGCTGCTGACGCATAGACCGGTCCGAGGCAGCCAGGTCCGTCTGCTGCTGCCGGGCTTTGACCACTTCGACCCGGATGGCATCTGCATCCGACTGCTGAGCAACACCATTCCGCATTCCCGCATTGACACGATCCAGATTTGTTTCCAGCTCCCGGCGAAGCAGCTGAACCTGTTCCTGCTGTTCGCGGATAAGCAATATACCGAAATACAGTCTCAGCACTTTTTCCCGCAGTGTATACAGGTCGGCGGCAAGCTGCCTGCGGCTTGCCTCTGTACTGCTTTGAACTGCAGCACGCCGGGCTCTGGCCACGCCCCCGTCCCATAGGGTCTGCTGTATATCCGCCATGGCCTGATACTGATCCCTGCCCAGTGACTCGAAATGCACCGGCTGTCCCGTCAGCTGGCTGAGCAGAGTCTCCAGCGATGATGGTATCGCTGTCACATCCGACTGGAGAGAGGCACGCGCCGACAGGCTCACCTGCGGCAGCAGGGATTTCCCGATGTCGGACAGCTGCAGGTCCTCAGTTTGATCCAGAAGTCCGCTCTGCTTCGCCAGAGGATAGCGGCTGAGTGTTTCCTGCAGACAACGGTCCAGGGTCAGATTCCGGGCCGGCAGAACCGTTGACCCGAGAAGCAGCAAAAGAACAATCCTGTTTTTCATTCCAGAGGCCCTTTTTTATGAATTGCTTTTCAGACGATTGAGAATAATTTCGATATTCTCCCGTTTCCGGTCTTCAAAATAATCCCCATCGCCGGCCAGATGAGTATAGAGTTCCGCTGCAAGATTCTGAGCCAGGAATACGGAAATATTGAGCAGAACGATGTCCAGCATCAGATCAATGGCCCGGAGCCGGGCAATATGTCCCGCCTCATATTCCTCATCCATCTCCTGCTGCAGTGACTGGTACAGATTTCCGGTGAGTGTCTTGAAGCGGTCAATGATCAGATTCCGCCGCTCTGTGTTAAGATTCAATTCGTTGATAATGAAGGTCGGAAGCAGGGGATTCTTTTGTAAAAAATCAAAATGCTGACTCACAAATTCCCGGATCCGTTCCGGAAAGGTCTTTTCCTTTCGGCTGAAAATAGGCAGAATGGCTGTGGCGAATTCCTGGAATTTACGTTCAAAGATGGCATTGTAGAGCTTCTCCTTGGTCCGGAAATAATAATGAACCAGAGCCTGGTTACAACCCGCCTCCCGGGCGATTTCACCGGTGGACGTCAGGGCAAAACCCTTTTTCATGAACAGGCCCTCACCCTTTTCCAGAATGAGATCCTCCATGTTCTTCGGTTTTTCCTCCATGGCTTCATCCGTATTAATAGATTGGTTTAATTTGCTCATTTAATAATGTAATTAATTCAATGAATTCCGACAAGTATTATTTTCTGCAGACCGCAACCACCCTCACCGTGGCAGGATAAATACGGTTCCGGCTCATCCGGTTTATTCAGATAAATTTATCGGAACGGCTTTTCAGCCGGAATAATCCATTATAAAAACTGTCGATGAATAATTTGGAATCCCGTTATCAGCTGAAAATCATAATCAGAAACAAAACACTTCCCATGATCGCCACCTCGGTACCATAGACATATACCCGCCGCAAACGTTTCTGTTCTGTCCGGTATGCCTGAATATAGACGTTTCTGTCAGCACCGGTAAAATCAGTATAATAGCGGTCAAGATAGTAATTGTATTTCGTTCCTCCATTCGATTCCACCACTGCGATCGAAAGAAGCGGGCCGACCAGAAGACCCGCCGTTCCCGCACAGGCCCCTCCCCATAATATATTTGTCACAGGTTTATGGGCAAACTGTGCATCCATGATGGCATTTTCCCGTATGGTGGACGATGTCATGGGGCGGATGCCCATCGAGGGTCTTATCAGAATAGGCCGGACAGGTGTCCATCGCTGCCCGGTCCCGAATTTATTGGTTTCGGGGCTCCCGGAGCTGACAGGACCCGCTTTTTTCATTCCGGTCTGCGGATCAAATCCGCTTTTTACACCGGACTCTGCTTTCAGCGTGAGCTAAGTTTTCTTCGGGTTTCGGATTTCTTCTCCCGTGAGGGGGTCGAATTCCGGCTGGCTCTGATTCACCTGCACTGCCGCGGAATCCGGGCTTCCGGCAATGGGTTCACCGGTCAGCGGATCAAACTTCAGAGCCTGCTGAGCCGATGCCGAAGCGCCCCATAAAAGGATGGCCGCCACAAGAACAGCCACCCCGCTGTATCGCTGTTTACCTTTTTTCATAGCTCATACATTTCCCAGTAGATAACGAAAAACGGCTGCTGGAAATGAATCCCCAGCCGAAAGGTCTTGTTCACGGCGTAAATGAATCCGAAATCAAAATCAACAGGCCGGTAATCACCCCCCGGATCATTCATAGTGAAATCATCAAAATAATCCTCAAGGCTCTGCGACAGCGTCTTGGCCCGGTTTCCGTTGTCATACCAGATGGACCCGGTCAGTTTCAGGTTCTTCGACAGGTCATAGTCAAAGGCTGAGTAGACCCTCAGCGGATAATATATCTGATTATCGTATTTATACTCTGATTTCAGTCCCGGCTGGTGCAGCATGAGCGTATTGGTTTTCACACCGAGATGATACCCGGCCTTTCCCCGTCCGGATTCCATGGCAAACCGCCGGGAATACACACAGTAGATTTCCCCGAAAACCTCTCTGCTTTCATAGTCTGACAGCACATCATTAAGATCTGCCGGCGCTTCATTCAATGATTGGCCGCTTGTCTTGTTCACGATAAACTGGGAGTACATTCCTGCGATCGTCCGGTCCGGATGGCGGTTGAACAGTTTGAAACCGATTCCGAGGGCGCTTTCCTTGCCGCCCTTCTGTTCATGCAGAAGCTGATAAAAGGGATGCACATTCAGATCCCCGGAAAAATCGCTGCCGAAGCTGGTCCGGATCATGATGCGGTCCGTGAATCCGTAGCCGATGGACAGCCCGCTGACGTAGAAGGTATTGGCCGCAAGCGGAAAGGCGGTGGCATCCGTGAAAATATCAGTCAGTACGGCCTCGCCCTGGTAAAAGGTCTTCTTTTCCTCGGTCATGGGCGACATGACGCCGCCGTGAAAACGGTCAATATCCTTCACATCCTTTTTATTCACCGTGATATCACCGTATTTTGTCCGGATATTGATATCCTCCGGACTTTCGGAGAGCACCGGCCCCACATAGCGCGTATCATCCTTTTTCGTGATATGGACGGTCTCCTCTAGAATATCGGTCTTGGGAATGATCAGCACACCGTCATCCGTCTTGATGTGACACTCCGTATCATCCACCTTTGTGATGGTACCGAAAATGATATTTCCATCCGTGAGGTGAAAGCGCTTGGTCATTCCCACCTCCAGAATCGTCGCAAGAATGGGTTCCTGACCGGTTCTGATCTGGGTTATGCCGGGAGCCGTTTTCGTTTCCATAGCGCGTCTGATCGCGGTGCTGCTGTTCTGCTGAAGAAATACGATCATTTCAGCGGCCTCCTGCTGGCTCAGCAGTGAGGGCATCTTCCCGAAACTTTCCTGACTGTAACGGTTCAGATCACTCTGAGAAACACCTTTTGCCACACAGATCTGATTCATTGCAACCAGCTGGCCCGGAAGAACTGGCGTTGCTGTCTGCGCTGACAGATTGAGAACCATAAAAATACTAAAGGCAAAAATCAGTTTTACAGAATTCATAATTTCCCTCTCGTGCTTAATGATAATTAAATTAATTTAGATTTATGTAATTGATAATACAAGCAATATAAATTCCGGGGCGCTGTTGCAGCCGCAGGCAGAATTTATTCTCCATAAATGTGAAAGCAAGTGGCAACAAGCAGCCCGGGAGAGACGGAGGGACCACCTTTCAGACAGGCAATTGAATTTGATAATTGAATGCGTATTTGGTATATTCCGCTCGATGAAGATAATTTTTAACAGTTTAAAAAATATGAGGGGAGAATGAATACATTCATATTCAGGGAATACGATATTCGCGGCGTGGTGGCAGAGGATTTCACAAAGGATGTGGTTGTCAATCTGGGCAAGGGCTACGGGAGCTGGCTGAGACGGGCAGGCGCGAAAACCTGTGCCCTCAGCGGTGATGTCCGGCTGACAACGCCCGAACTGAAGAAGAATTTTGCCGAGGGCATGCTGTCGACGGGTATTGATGTACTGGATGTAGGTATTCTGCCTACTCCGCTTAATTATTACAGCATGTTCGTAAGAAAAGTGGACGCGGCGGTACAGATCACCGGAAGCCATAACCCGCCCGAATTCAATGGTTTCAAGCTTTCCTACCAGCGCAGCGCCTTCTTCGGATCCCAGATTCAGGAAATCAAGGACATCATTCTCGCTGAAAATTTCGAAACCGGAGACGGACGTCTCATCGAAGATACCCGGATCATCGGCGAATATATAGACGAACTGTCTGCGAAAATCAAGCTTGACCGGCCTGTCCGGGTTGTACTGGACAGCGGAAACGCTGCCGGAGGTCTCGCAGCCCCCGAACTATTCCGACGCATCGGCGCCGAGGTCACGGAGCTATTCTGTGACGTGGACGGCAGCTTCCCGAATCATCATCCGGATCCGACGGTGGAAAAGAACCTTGCCGTCCTCATTAAGGAAATGAAAACCGGAAAATATGACCTGGGTATCGCCTATGACGGGGATGCGGACCGGGTCGGCGTCATTGATGAAAAAGGCCGGATTATCTGGGCTGATCAGCTCATGAGCCTTTTTCTCCCTGAAGTCATCCGTGAGAAGGACACACCCATTATCTTTGACGTGAAATGTTCCCAGGTTCTGGAAGATGAAATCATTCGTCATGGCGGCAAACCCATGATGGGCAAGACAGGACATTCCATCCTGAAGCAGATGATGAAGGATCTGAAGGCTCCCTTTGGCGGAGAAATGAGCGGCCATATCTTTTTCGCTGACGAATATTACGGGTATGACGATGCCATCTATGTCTCGGCACGCGTGGCCCGCATGCTGTCCCGCAGCGACAAACCCATGTCGGCGTACCTCGATTCGCTTCCCACGTTTGTTTCCACACCGGAACTCCGTCTCGAAGCCGAATCCGATCTTGAAAAATTCGACATTGCCCGGAAGGCCTTCGACTTTTTCACGAAAAACTACGACTGCATCACGGTGGACGGCGTGCGCATCCGTTTCCCGGAGGGCTGGGGGCTCGTTCGCGCCTCGAATACACAGCCGGTCATCGTCTGCCGTTTCGAAGCCCGTGATCAGCAAGGCCTGGACCGGATACGGACGCTTGTCATGAATAAGCTGGCAGAATTCGGTACTCTCCGTGAAGGCGGTCATTAATTTAAGCCGGAGAACGGATGAAATCCTTTAGCGACAGATACAAAACCTTTCTGAAATGGTTCGACCCCCTGTATCGGGAGCTCGACCTTCCCCGGACACCCAATTCCTTTTATGATCCGATCCGCTATCATCTGCAGGGAAAGGGAAAGCGGCTGAGGCCGGCCATTCTCACGGAAACGGCCCTGGTTCTCGGCGCACGGCGTGAGGATGTCCTTCCCGCAGCGCTGGCCATGGAACTGCTTCACAACTTTACCCTGATTCATGACGATATCATGGACCATGATGAGACCCGTCACGGGCTGGCAACCATTCATGTCAAATGGGATGTGAATACGGCCATTCTTGCCGGCGACGGACTCTTCGCCCTCGCATTCATGGAACTGGAAAAACTGTCAGACCGCTGGTACCGGCCCATTTCCCGGCTTTTCCGGGAAAAAATCCTGGCCGTCTGCGAAGGCCAGAGTTACGACATGGAGTTTGAGAAGGCCGGAACCGTTTCTCAGGGACATTATTTCCGAATGGTGAGGCTGAAGACAGCCGAACTGCTGAGCGCGGCAATGACAGCCGGAGCCATTCTGGGAAACGCGGATGAAAAGACCGTCATGGCCGTCAATGAATTCGGAATCCGGCTGGGGATTGTCTTCCAGATTCAGGACGACATGCTGGAACTCACCAGCTCCAGCGAGGAGATGGGGAAGAGCCTTGATTCGGATATTCAGGCCGGAAAGAAGACCTTCCCGCTCATTTTTGCCCGGGAACTGGCGGAAAAAGACGGGAACAAGGAGCTGCTGAATCTATTAAACAGACATGATTATTCCGATCGTGAGATTGAGGCCCTGAAGGATGTATTCAGACAGCCGGCCATGAGAGAAGGAATCATGGGCACCATACACAGCGAGATAGCAAAACTCGAAGGGCTGACTCTGGAAATGAACCCCCATCTGGCGGCGCATCTGCAGAGCTTTTCACAATTCATATTAAACAGGAAAAAGTAAATGTTTGAACAGGAATTTGAAATACTGAATGAACAGGGCCTGCATGCCCGGCCGGCAACCGCGCTGGTCAACACCATTCAAAAGTATAAATCGGAAGTATTCCTTCTATGCCAGGGCAAAAAAATCAATGCCAAGAGTATTCTCGGCGTTCTGGTACTGGCTGCGGAAAAGGGCGCCCGCCTGAAGGTTCAGGCCAATGGAGAAGATGCGGAAGATGCCGTACGCAGTGTTCTGGAGCTTGCTCTGAATAAATTCGGGATGAAAGACGAATAACTTGTACGAAAATAACGAGAAATATCCGGGACTGGCCGTATCGCCGGGGATTGCCATCGGCAGGGCCTATCTGCACCGCAGTGATACAGCTCTGCATGTGCCCAGGACCCGAATCAGCCCTGAGGATGTTTCTTCGGAAATGGAACGCTTCGCCGCCGCCCGTACGCAGGTGGAACAGGATCTGAATCTTATCCGCGAGACCATTTCATCACGTTTTGGTGCAAATTATGCAGAGCTCATTGATGCCCAGATCGCCATTGTCCGAGATGAGGACATTATCCAGCAGGTCCGGGCCTATATGGAGGAATATCGGGTCCATGTCCCCTTCGCCTACCGGATCATCATCAATCAGTATATCGATATGATGGATGAGGGACATTCGGAATTTTTCCGGGAACGGGTCATGGATATCCGTGATGTGAAACAGCAGGTGCTGAAATGCCTGTTATCCGTGGAGAATGCCCTTTCTCTTGATTCTCTGCACGGCCCCGGCATCCTTGTAAGCAAATATTTAAGTCCCGGGGACGTCATCCGCCTCAGTTCCGAAAACATCGTGGGTATCGTGGCTGAAACCGGCGGCAAGACCTCCCATGCGGCCATCCTTGCCAAGGCCATGGGCATTCCCACCCTCCTGGGCGTCCAGGATGTGACCTACAATGTAAATGACGGTGACCGGGTTCTTCTCGATGCCTATCATGGTTTTCTCATTTTTCAGCCCGATCAGGAAACGGAACAGCATTATCAGGGCGAAATCCGTCGTTACGCCGCCATGACGGCCGACTTCGAAAAACAGCGCTCCGTTGACTGCAAAACAGCAGACGGCCGGAACGTTCAGCTTCTGGCAAATATTGAACTGCCGGTGGAAACACAACAGGTTCAGACTTTCCAGGCCGAAGGTGTGGGACTGTACCGGAGTGAATATCTGTACCTGATGAAAAAGAATCTTCCCACGGAAGATGAACTTTTTGAGGAGTATAAATCCGTGGTCACCCGCATGCAGGAGAAACCGCTGGTGATCCGGACCATTGATCTGGGAGGCGACAAGATCTCGGCGGCCATGGCACGTCAAGTCCGGGAGGAAAGCAATCCCTTCATGGGCTATCGCGCCATCCGGATTTCACTGGATCAGCCACCCATGTTCATCGCACAGCTGAGAGCCATTCTGCGTGCGTCAGCCTTCGGAAAGGTAAGCATCATGCTGCCCATGATCACGGTGACGGACGAGTTGTACAAGGCGCTCGAATACGTCGATATCGCCAAGGAGGAACTTCGCAGGGAAGGCATTCCCTTCGCGGAGGATATTCCCGTTGGAATTCTCATCGAGGTACCCTCTGCAGCCATGATGGCGGAGGAGCTGGCGACTATTGTCGACTTCTTCAGCATCGGTACGAACGACCTGACCCAATACCTGCTGGCCGTGGACCGCGGAAATGAGAAAGTCAACCATCTCTACAGCTATTTTGATCCGGTGGTGCTGCGTACCATCCGCTGGATCGTCAATGCGGCCAATTCCGGAAAAATTCCCGTTTCTGTCTGCGGTGAAATGGCCGGTGACCCGAAAGCCATCGTAGTCCTGCTGGGCCTGGGTATCACAAAACTGAGCATGAGCCCCATATCGCTTGACCGGGTTCGCTCCATTGTACGCCGTCTGGATTTCAGCAAATGCCGCATTTTCAGCAATAAACTTCTGCGAATGACATCCCGCACCGATATACAGCAGGCCGTCATCCTGGAATTCAACAGCCTCTTCCCGGACTGGGATGAGACGGAAGCCGATAATTTACTCTAACGTTTGATGGATAAATGCAGTGCATCGCGATTGCAGGCATTGATGCAGTCGCCGCAGCCGTGACAGTCAGGAATAATTTTATTACCATCCAGCATAGGCCTGACGGCGGGGCAGGGACTTTTCTTCAGACACAGGCCACAGTCATTGCAGTTTTCGCTGTTCACGCGAATGCGGAACAGCGACACCTGTTCCAGCAGCCAGCTGAGCAGCCCCAGGGGGCAAAGGCCGTAACAGAAGGGCCGATAAAAGAACAGGGACAGCAGGATAAGGCCGGATAACAGAATCAGGCCCCACAGATCCAGTCCCCAGTGAAGTGTTTCAAACGGATTGATGTAATCATAGAGGCTTAGCCCCAGGCTGAAAAGAAGGATGGGATAAAGCAGCAGCGCCGCGATGCGAAGCGTATTGGCAAAACGAAAATTGATCCGGCGTCTGAAGCGATTCAGCCCCGGGATGCGGTGGGCCAGTTCCTGCAGCGCTCCCACCGGGCAGGCCCAGGAGCAGAAGCTCTTGCTGCTGATCCAGGAAATGAGCAGAAAAACCAAGAGCAGGGACATAAAAAGGATCGGAACCGCTTTTCCCGCCCGGATGAAGAGAAAAGGTTTGGTAATGGTGCACATGGGGCTGGGATGCATGCCCATCCCCTCGGCAAGCCAACCGAGAGGCAGCGATGGCAGAATGGCGAAAATCAGGAAAGCCGCAGCGAGCAGAATCAGCCGTACCTGTCGCGTCACCAGCGACTTCCGAAGGATGATAAATCCGATCAGAGCGAACAGGACGGTCATCCAGACCCGGGGAAGCACCCAATAACTGAAAAAGGAATTTCCGCTGAACAATGCCTTCCCGGCCGCCGAAGCGAGTGCAGCAGAAATTAAAAGCGTCGGGAAAATCCGGCGCAGCATGCTTAATATCCGAGCCAAGGGCAGCCCAGCCTTGATTTTATTTAAACAGTTTTTTCAGTGCGTTCAGAATTTTCTGGCCCACAAGCTCATCCGCCTTGCTGAGAATCGTCCGAACCACGGAGAGAACATCACCACCTCCGGCCCATTCCCGTTCCACCACGTCCGGGTATTTCCGGATAATGGGATTCAGGATCATGGCGGCCACCACGATGTCATCCGCGTAACCGGCCAGGCCGAGAAAAGCTTCAGGAAGCAGGTCAATGGGAGAAATGAAATAGGTGACGGCGGCAAGGATTTTGCCCTTGTCAATAATTTCAATTTCCGGCGCTCTCAACAGCTGTATCAACAGATAGAACAGATCCGGAGCCAGCAGCAGAAATTCCCTGATTTTACTCAGGGCGGGGCTGTTCAGGGGCTTGCCGGCGATTTTCTCCCTGAGCTTGTGGTAAAAGTCATGGTGAGCGTCCGTCATACTGATCCCTTTCTCTCCGATTTAAAATTGTTTTCCAGCGCCTTAGACCTTATTCCATTGCCGTTTCAGCGAATACATCGCATATGTCGAGTCGCCCGGACGGCGTAAACAGTGTTTTTTCAGGACCGGGGAAGAGATGCCTTCAGGATGATGGCCGCGGCCGAAATTTTCAGCAGGGCGCCGGGAATAAAGGGAGTGAGTCCGGCGTGAATGAGCCCGGCGTCAACAAAACGGCTGAGCCAGAGGAGGCCGCCGGAAAATACGATGGCCAGCGCCAGGGTTCCGCCGGCAATCAATCCGGGCAGTGATCGCACCTTCAATCCCGCCGTCAGTTTTGACATGACATAGGCGGCAGGAACAAAAGCCAGCAGATAACCGCCTGTCGGGCCGATCAGATGCTGAAAACCGCCGCTGAAGCCGGCGAAGACCGGCAGTCCGGCAGCGCCTTCCAGCAGATAAAGAGAGACAGCATAGACGGCAGCGGACGGCGTCAGCCATGCTGCGATAAGAAGCAGGGCCAGGGTCTGGCCCGTCACGGGAACAGGGCTGAAGGGAACAGGAATGCTGATCTGTGCAAAAAGCGCCAGGAAGAGTGAAGCTCCCCCGATGGCGGCCAGCGGGTGAACCGGGTTTTTTCCTTTAGTCAGAATGGTACTTTTTACGTTCATGTATGATCTCCTGTTGTTTGTTAAAATTTATCGGGAATTTTATAGATTTCCTAAGAAAAAATAGCCGGGAGGAATGTTCAGGACTGGGTTTTGCCCCCATCCAGAATTTCACGGAGCATGAAGGCCAGATCCCGGATATTATAGGGTTTGGGAATGAAATTGATGGAATCATTGAGCGTTCCGTTCGACTCCACGAAGGTATCGGTGTATCCGGAAGCAAAAAGGATATGGATCTCCGGATATTTCCGGCTCACGATTTCCGCCAGCTCCTGTCCGTTCATTTCGGGCATGACGATATCGGAAATCATCAGATCCGGTTTTTTGTCCATCGTCTCCAGAATATCCAGGGCCTGACGGCCGTCGGACGCCGTGTAGATCGTATAATGGAGATTGCTGAGAATGGTTTTTGCAAAATGAAGGACGGACTGATCATCTTCCACGATGAGAATGCGTTCTGTTCCGGACGGAAGATTCTTCAGAGACATGGATTCCTGCCCCGGAGTCACATCCTGAGTGCCTTCCGCAGGAAAATACAGAAAGAAGGTACTTCCCTGTCCCGGCACACTTTCCAGATGAATATGGCCCTGATTCTGTTTGGTGATGCCGTAGACCGTCGCCAGGCCCAGCCCGGTTCCCTTCCCCTGGCCTTTTGTTGTGAAGAAGGGCTCGAAAATGTTCTTCTGCAGATCCGGGCTGATACCGATTCCGTTATCCTCAACGGAGATACAGACGTAACGGCCGGGCGCCAGATCATGAATTTTCCGCGTAAACTTTTCATCGAGCGTTTTCAGGCTGGTGCGAATGAGAATCTGCTTTTCACTGGCAATCTGAGTCTTTTCGTTGACAGCATCCCGCGCATTCACCACCAGATTAATGATCGTCTGGTCCAGCTGGCCCGGATCCACCTTGATGGGCGGCAGCTTTTCCGCATATTCGTCACCCAGCCGGATATCTTCGCCGATGAGCCGCCGCAGCATTTTATGCAGATTCTGAAGGTGGGCATTCACATCGACCATCTTGGGCTGGATAATCTGTTTCCGGCTGAAAGCCAGCAGTTGCCGGACGATATTTTCCGCCTTGCGGCCGCTTTCGGCAATATTGGTAAACAGCATGTGGGTCATGGGTTCGGCTTCGCTTTCCATGATACCGATATCGGCAAATCCGTTGATGGCCGTGAGCATATTATTGAAATCATGGGCAACCCCGCCGGCCAGTTTTCCGATACTTTCCATCTGCCGGCTGTGCTGCAGCTGGTCCTGCATGAATTTCTGTTCGGTGATATCCAGCTTGATGGCCATGAAATGCGTGATTTCACCCCTGCTGTCCAGAATGGGCCCGATGATCACATCCTCCCAGTAAAATGACCCGTCCCGGCGCCGGTTCTTCATTTCTCCCTGCCAGTTGCGGCCGCTGGTAATGGTATCCCACAAATCCTTATAGAAGCTGACGCTCTGTTCTCCGGATTTGAAGAGCCGGGGATTCTGGCCCCGAACTTCATCGAAGGAATATCCGCTGCTCTGAACAAGCCGGGGATTTACGAATTCAATATCACCCTTGCTGTCCGTGATAATGATGCTGGCAGGATTCTGCTCCACCGCCTGGGTCATGATATTGAGCCGTTCCTGAAATTTGAGCTGGTGGGAAATATCCCGGTTCACGGATACACCGAACTTTTCGTCCTGGATCTCCATCGTACTGATAATGACATCGGTCCAGTAGGAACTCCCATCCTTGCGGATCTTCTTTTCCGTGACATGGACGGTTTCACCATTTCTCAAGGCACGGCTGTTGCGTTTCTGGTCATCCGGGCCGACCGTATCCGTAATCATTTCCATGATATTCCGGTTCAGCAGTTCATCACGGGTATAGCCGGTGTGCTGCTCGGCCGCAATATTGACATCTACAATATAGGCGTGATTATTATCAACGATGCGGGTAATAAAAACCGCGTCGTCCATACTGTTGAAGAGCCGTGTGAATTTCTCCTGATTTTCAATCCGGACCAGATCCGCTTCCTTTTCGGTGGTAATATCCTTGAAGGATCCGCGGATGCCATGCCAGACGCCGTCACTGTCATAGACCCGCCGGCACTGATGCTGCAGCCATTTCACCTGGCCCAGACGATGAATAATACGAAAATCGATGCGGGGAAATTCCCGGATTTCCTCCGGTTCACCCTGAGGAATATGAATGAGATAGGGTTTGTCTTCATCATGACAAATCTTTTCCAGCAGAACCGCATCCTCCATAAACGCCTCCGCGGAATATCCGCTGACCCGTTCACAGGCAGGGGATATATAGGCATAACTCCCATCCGGTTTTAACCAGTATTCCCAGTCATAATTGAAATTTGCCAGGAGACGGTATTTTTCCTCATTATCCCTGAGCAGTTTCTCCGCCCGGGCCCGATAACTGAAATCAATGGAAAGTCCGCCGATCAGCATATCCCCGTCCGGCGTGGCCATGCTGAACTTGTGAGTACGGTAGTGATGTTCCTGTCCTTCCACATCCTCCATGAGTTCATCGTAAATATGGACACCATTCTCAATGGCAAGGCGGTCCGTTTCGATCATGGTTTCGCCCGAGCTTCCGGGATAAATTTCCTGCATGGTTTTTCCGATGGCATTATCACCGTCAAACCAGTCCCGGAGATATTTATTCACATACATAACCCGGAAATCACTGCCTTTGAAAAAGGCGGGAGCCGGAAATTGATCCATAAAGGCCGTAAAAATGGCCTGGCTTTCCTTGAGTTCCCGTTCGATTTCAAGATGCCGGATAATCTCCCGTTCACGGATTCGCGCAAGCCGGCGGTTTTTTACCAGCATCCACGACAGCCACACCAGAATGAGGATCAGGATGCTGACCAGCGCATTTCGGGTCAGAAAGCTGCTGCTCGTGGTGTGAATGATATCTTCCGTGTCATGCTGCAGAATCACTAAAATGGAATCACCTCCGGCCGATCTCATGTGCAGTGTGTCGGCAACACTGAAATGTGGAATATCGCCGCTCATATTGCTGAAAAGAATGCTGTCACCGTCGGAAACACGAACGGACACATGATAGGCAGGCATGGCGCTGCGAAGACCGGCGGTCCAACCGGTCAGTATCCGGGAGGCAGCCGCATCCGTTGTAACCACGGTATCAAGAAGACTTGCCAGATTTTCCAGATGCACGGTACAGGTGTTTCGTCTGCCCTGCAGTTCCTGCGTCAACCAGTGCCGTCCGGTGATAATATTATATCCGATCAGCACACTGATCAGAATTAATGTGAAGATTATAAATTGCTTTGAGGGTCTCAGTCGGGTCGGCATGTTTTTTCTTTACCTCAGCACATACATTTGCGTTTTATCATTTATCCACCGAAAAAATATCAACGATTTTTTCACCAGCAAGGTAATCCTTGGTCTGATAACTGCCGGATCTGGCAATTTTCTGAATATTGGAAGTTATTTTTCCGATACGCTGGCACTCGGAATGAATATTCTGTAAATAGGGATACGCAGCATCGTCAGTCCCGCCCTGAAGAATGAGCCACTCACTGATCAGGGAAATAGCCTGCAGCGGCTGGTTTATCTCATGGGCAGCAGCTCCCGCCATCTCAATCACACCATAGGCCCGGGCCATCTCCTGCCGTTTTTCCTCCGCCCGTACCCGATCACTCAGATCGGTAAAGATGAATATTTTCCCGACCGGTTCATACTCATTATTCAGAATTTCCGTGTATTTCAAATTGCAGGGAAACTGTGATCCGTCTCTCCGCAGCGCCTGAATATCTGAATCCGATGTCAATTTTTGCAGATCCAGATCCTCCTGAACCAGGGAATTGAGTCCGATTTCAGCAATCCGGTTTGCCGTATAACCGAAAAGATATCCGAAGGCTTCATTGATATACCAGATGGCATTGGCCATATCCGTGATCAGGATTCCTTCACTGGTATTGTCCAATGCCGCCTTCAGTCGTGCCAGTTCATCATTTGAATGGTCCGTATTGCGAAAAAGCGGAGCTGAAGAATTGACATGACTTGAAAAATTCCGGATGATCTTGAGATTTTTGTAAACATGCCTGGATAATTCCCGGTCATCTGCAGAGCTCACGAGAACGGCATCATCGATCGTCGTTTCCGATTCCAGAAGATCCAGTTTGTCCGCGCTGTCCGCCTGAAGTACCGCCATACAGAGACAGAAGCTGTCACGGGTCTTGATATTTCGAATGAAATCAAGGTAGGCTTCCAGATCCCGGGTCCGTATATCAAGTATGATAAGCTGGCTTTCCTTTTCAAGAAGGTCTTCGGGGAAGGAATGGAGCGGCCCCCAGTAATTGAGAACACCGCGGCTCCCGGGTGTCAAAAAGGCCGAAAGCAGTTCCGAAATATTATCGGTGAAATCCGGGTCCTCCGAGATCAGCGAGATGACGACGGAATCAGGTATATACAAATGGGGATAATTCATAATGGAATCGCTTAACAGATATACGGCTCCAATTTATTTCCGGGTAAAATACTAAAAAGTTCCAGGAAATGCATGTATTCATCCGAACAAAATTACGACAATTCCTGTCCACGATGACCGGACGCAGCTTATTTTCTGTAAAACGGGGTCTCAGCGAAATTTGACAGCCGTACCGTAAACGAGGATTTCGGCAGCACCCTGCCGAACACTGCTGCTGGCATAGCGAACAGTGACAATCGCATCGGCTCCCAGCTTTTCAGCATCCTCAATACAGCGTTTGGTGGCAATGGCCCGTGCCTCATTCAGCATTGCCGAGTCATTGGTGAGTTCACCGCCGATCAGGCTCTTCAGGCCTGACATGATATCCCGTCCGACATTCTTGGACTGGATGACAGACCCTTTTACGAGGCCGAGGGTCTCGAGATTTTTTCCGCTGATCGTTTCAGTAGTTACTAAGATCATCTTCGTATCCTTCCCGGAGTTCCTTGATTCGTTGCAGGACAATATACATAACGGTGGCAAGCGCCACGACCGTAAAAACCGCGACCACGATCAGAGTCCAGTATGGTAATTTCAGAAAATGGATCAACGCGATATAGGCGATGGTATTTGCCAGAACCATGACAGCCAGCAGAATACCGGTCAGAAGGGGTGAGAACATTTTTTTCATTGGCTGACAAGCTCCCATGTAAAACTCAGATTCAGCGCTGCCCGGAGCCGGGTGTCATTCCGGGGATAACTCAGGGTTATGTAGGGTTCCAGGCTGTAGGAGCCCACAGAAAGCCCGCTGCTGAGCGCAAGTTCCGCATCCCAGGTATTTTCGGGCATTCGAAGACCGTATTTGAAACTCATATAGATCGGCAGGCCCGGATCATAACCGACCCAGGTGTCCACGGATGCATACACATCCTTCCGGACAGGATCTGCAATAATCTTCCCGGTTACAGGCCGTAACAGACGGGTTTCGAGAGACATCTCCAACTCCGCTGCAGGGGATGTCCACCGGCAACTGCGTCCTCGCAGTCCCAGGCTTAGAAAGGATTCCTTCCAAAGATCCCTGTCATAGTGCAGCGTTGCTTCAGCCTCATTATAGGGAATTCCGCTCATCTCGCTGTAGAACCACAGATCGGCCCAGACCGGCCCCGTTTCCGTATCCAGTATCAGGGACTGGGATAATCCGGGTTTTTCGCGCCCCATCACGTCACCATTTCTCAGATACAGACTGTGAACAGATGAAACGGCATCGACAAAGATGCCCTGGGCAAAAAGAGAGAGGGACGAGGCCAGAACCAGCAGAATGATTCGCATAATGAAATTTAGAATGATTTTGTCATTTCGACAAGACTTTGATCTGAGACGCTGCCGAAACAGGTCCTGTAATAATCCAACGCGACCGCGGGCTGATCTGCTACCGATCCGCCATCCTCTGCCGATCTGTGAGTATCCCTTCAGCCATCGCCATGTCTTCCGGACTATTGATATTGATGAATTCCGATTCATCTGAAAATGATATCGTACGGTGAGGTAAGGTCCTCAGCAACCGATACAGTGCATAGTGTCCGCCATCAAGAGCTTTCGCCAGTGGCCGCAGAAGATCCGGATGGAGGAAACCGCAGGTGTAGTGCACATTTCCCTTCGTTTCCGCAAAAACGGACAGCTGCTCTTCCTGTGCTGCATTCCGGAGCCGGTGTATCGCATCCGCAGAGACCAGAGGCATATCACAGGGCAGAATGAAAGCCCAGTTCCCCTTCGCATCACTCAGAGCCGTGACCAGGCCGTTCAGAGCACATTGAACCTCCACCCGGTCCCGGAGATGCCCGAGACCTTCCAGAACAGGATCTTTGCCCACACTCGCAACGTGGGGGAAAATGGAACCGAGGGTACGGGCACATCGGCTTATCAGAGCCTCTCCCGCAAGTTCCGCCCTGCACTTGGGCTCGCCATAACGACGTGACTGCCCGCCTGTCAGAATATAGGCATCGGAAAAAACC
>JBJKQR010000037.1:0-10344 GCA_046735395.1 Fidelibacterota bacterium
TGAAGTTCAAATCCATAAACCGGAGCTGCTGATGAAACGAATATTTCTGCTTGTTTTCACAATTTCTGTTCTTCAGGGAGCAAACGGCTGGCTGAGTATGGGGGCCGGGCCTCTGCCTAATCTGGGACATAACCGCGGTTTGGGCGGAAATCTGAATCTTGTCCTGCAGTTCGGAGCGATTCCGGTGACTTTCAGGGTCGGCAAGGCCGGTGAAAATCCGGAGTCATTTTTCAAACCGGCTTCCATCATTATCAATGAAAAGACCGTTCTGGTAGGTAAACGTTACGATACGGATGAAAAATGGGTTCAGATCCTGTCTGCCGGAGTATCCCGCATTGACGGAGAAAAACGGTCAAATTTCAGGTCTGACGGCTGGTTTTCCTACACTTTTGATATCCACACAATCCACTGTTACGGGCTCGTTCTGGATTATCAGGGTTTCCGGGCTTTCCGCTATGCAGGCCTTGGTTTCAATGTCTTTATAAATCTGAATGCTGAGCAGAATTATACTGCAATTATGTTCACACTGGCACTGGGAAAATTACATAATTAATTGGGAATTCCCCGATATACGAACCCGTTACTTTACTTCAAATATGAACATGCAGTTCCGGTCATCCTGATATTCTGCCTGCTTGACAAGATTGTAATAGCTCTCATAATCCTGCAGGGGAATGCTTCCCTTCCCGACGCTGAACTCCCGGGAAAATTTCAGAATATTTTTATCCTTAATAATTGATTGTACATAGGAGGAAACCGCGTTCCGGACAGTCACCGGTGGCGGCAGAAATTCCTCGGCCCAATTCTGCGGCAATTCATAGCGGATATTCATAATATTGGACCAGGGGCTGCCGAAATACAGGTCAGTTTCCCTGTCCTCCGGCTTCTTGTAGGCATTGCGGCTTCGCCCGTAGAAGTTCGGATTGAAGCTGATGATTCCCCTCTGCACCGTGGCGTAATTCCGGCTTTCAAAGGCAATCCGGATGGAAAAAGTATCGGCGGCTCCGCTCAGATCAGAAAGTTTGAAGGAGGATATGCTGACATGTGGTGCATAATCTCCGAACCAGCGTGTGAGGATCTTCCGGCGTTCAGTCTTGTTTTTTGTCTGAAAACTGCTGATAATGGGCAGAGCTGCGTCACCCGTCCACAGCATTCTCCCGCTGAAGCTGAGTGTTCCCCTCGACATCAATTTTTCCCGTCCCGGTCAGGGAAAAACGATTCTGGTCCGCCCTGCTTCCGGGCAGACGAACAATTTTCGAATTTGGGCCGCATACCAGCAGGCCCATCCCTTCCTCATCCATTTCCG
The DNA here is from genome assembly GCA_046735395.1 of Fidelibacterota bacterium. Lineage (GTDB taxonomy): Bacteria > Fidelibacterota > Fidelibacteria > Fidelibacterales > DSDE01 > JBJKQR01. The sequence goes on from JBJKQR010000037.1 coordinate 1,307, forward strand.
GAAGATTATTTATGGATCCGAGGGGCGCCGTACAGTCAACAAACATCGTCGTATCGCCCAGATCAGCCCAAGAAATGAAATGATTGAACTGTGAGGCAACGATCGTCGTATCCACCAGGCCCTCAACGCGGGTCTTTACCAGAACCGGCCACGCTTCGATCCCTGCCAGACGGCACTGATTGATGAAGAAAAGGTCCAGATCCTTGCAGTCCCCATAGCCCGAAGCCAGAATTTTCGATGCAGGATTAGGAATGATTCCGAAATTATTATTATCAATCAGAACATAGCGCATATTTTTCTGAATGTATTCCAGCAGCTGTGCAATGATTTCCTTTTTACTCAGGGATTCAGGATTCTTTATGACCAGATCTTTCGGTGACAGGTCGAATTTTGAGGAAATAATTCCCTCATACCAGGCAGCATAGTCCTTCCAGGACTGAATGCTTCCCTCGTAGCCCACGTAACGGAATTTTTCAGGGGCAAAGATCAGGGTGTACGCTTCGGACATACGCGGATCGGACCGTCGTTCATCCGGCCAGGGTGCAATATTCGTCATGGTCCAGCTGTACACCCGCCCTTCCTTTTCAATGATCGGTTGGGGCAGAGAATCTCCGCCATGAAAGGAGAAATCATAGCCTGCCGGCAGGCTCAATTCATAATGGTATTCCCGGATGGGGAAGTTTCTGCGGAAAATGATATCCGGCCAGAGAAAGGTAGAACTCAGCCTGATGTCCTCTTCATACTCCAGAAAATAAGGGAATTTCTGTGAACGCATTTCAAGGATGGAAAACAGATTATTGCTGTACAGAGCGTAACCGGGAGACGCCGCTATCTTTCGAAGATCTTTTTTCCGGGATTTCGTGAGAACTTTTCCCTGCGCATCCAGAATCCGGGCTTTCATTTTCTTGACTTTCATCACCCCCTTTTCGTCGGACGCGACAAAAACACCCAGATCCTGACCTTCCCGGTTTGCAACCTTTATCCGGTAAAATGAATGGATTTCCATGGAACCGTCTGACAGAATACGAACTTTTTCTTCAATACGTTCATAGCGGTTATCCAGCTTACTGGCTAAGGCAAAGGAAACCATAAGAAGCAGACTCAGGCTTGTTCCAAAAATTACTTTTTTCATTTCACTTGCCGCTATCGGCCCTGCGGATAACGATCTGATTGTTATCCGAGGAGACGACATTTTCAAAGAACTGCTTGATACCCTTATAACTGCCGCTCCGGAAAAAAATACCGGAAATCTTCAGGAGACGGCTGGAGGTCAGCGTTCTGCCTCGCACGGAAGCAAGTGACGTGAAATCGTGGCCTCCGATGCTGTACTCATCCCTGGGCGATAGCTGATCCATTACGAAGCCTTCCGGAAGAATAATATTCAGGGTCTCCTCGTTTTCCCAGGGATAATTGTAATCAACCGAATATCTGCGTTTTTCCAGTTTGAAGATATTTTCCTTCATCCGGTCGAACAGATGTGTGTTGAAATACATCTTATCCTTGCCCAGCTCGGCAAAATGGGGAACCGTAAAGTGAAATTCCACTCCGAAGGGTTTTTCTGGATCTGTTTCATTGGACAGGGAAACATCACTCCACTCAATGCCGGCAACGGCGGATGCCACGTTATCCTTTATATAACTTTCCAGGTCTTCTGCTTTCTTATATTTCGCTCTCTGTGATATCCCATCATAATTAGTATAGTCGATATGAACCGTTCCGGTCAGGGTGCCGTCCGGCAGAAGTTCCGCATCAATAAGCTTGGCAATCCGGCTGCTTTCCTCCGGAAGCGGAGTATCAATAAATTCCTGATCCGGCTCGTATCGAAGCCCCCGGTAACTGATGTCGCCGGATGGCAGCAATCCATAGGGAATATTTGAGTTACGGGCATCCAGATAGCGAAGCTTCAGACCGTCTCTGACTTCGACGATAATATTGTCATAGGTTGCCAGGCGCAAATCTCCGTTTTTCAGGAGGCCATTCGAACGAGTTGAAATCAGGACTGGATTTGCCCGGAGTCCCTCCGCCCGCAGCAGCCCCATGAGCAGCAGATTTTTTTCATATCTGTTACCGCTGCGGCTTTTGATCAGTTCACCGGGGGTCTGTAATTCACTGCTTGTATAGGAAGTGCTTTTCCCATCCGAAATGGAATCCTTCACAAAATAATAGATGGTCCGAACCATCTCCGAAGGATCCACATTCTGTGACAGACGGTCGGCAAGCTTCTTTATCTGTCTGCCCGGGTCCAGATAATCCTTCTGATATTCGATGACTTTCTTATGAAAATCGGGCATTTCCTTCACAAATGTAATATAATTAAAGTTATCCTTATAGAACTGCAACTGAAAATCCAGGGTCATCATCGCATCCTTCTTGGAAAACATGAAAGGTTCGGCGACAAAGGGATCCAGATGACTGAAGCTCCAGGTATACTGAAGTGCCTTCACGTTATTCGCGCCGAGAACGATGGATTTTTCTGCTGTATACCCGAAAATCGGCGAATTGTTGAGATTGGATATATAGCTGTATCCTGCCGGCAAATTAACTTGAAAACAAGTGGAATCCACTTCCACATCCCACTGGAACACCCAGTTATCGAGCCCGGCGATATAGGGCGAGTCCTTTTGATATGTATATTCGATGACACAATTATCCGAAACGCCGGGAATGGCAAACACCATCTTCTGCCATCTCTTTTTCTCACCTTCCTTAAAAATATTTTTACGTTTCAGTTTGACGATATGTCCGTCAGGGAGATAGGTCTGAGCCTTGATACCATACACTTTTTCATCACCATAGAAGGGAATAGTAATATCAGAATACTGTTCCTTTCCGGCTGAATTGTAGATTTCAATCCTCACGTGATGTTCCATCGTATAGTCGTAACTGTTGGGTGAAATGGAAATTTTCGCTTTCTCGAACAGAACACAGGCCGACGCGCCCGGGTTTTCCGGAAAAGGAGCGACCGACATACCGCCCTTGAATAATTTTCCGTAGTCGTATGCATTGGTGTTTCCGGCATATACCGGATTGACGAGAAGTGCCAGAACGGACAGATAAAGAATTATACGGACACCTGATTTCATTTTACCTCCTTGATCGTTTGCAGACGGCAGAATATCCTCGCCTCTGCATACTTCGTTAATCCTGAACCCGGACATATTCTGCCCAGATGGTCGTAAAATATCCTTCCTCCAAATACTATAGTACAATAGCTGTAAGGGCGGAAATTTAGGGAAGGGAAATTTGAATAACAAATTAATTATAGCTCTCTCCCCAAGAACACGAATTTCCGTATTTTCCACGAAGAACACGGATTGACACGAAGAATTCTCCACGAAGAACACAAATAAACACGAATAAATGGAACACAACTGTTAAACATCAGTCCACTCCCAGATCCTCGTTTCTTCCCGGTCTACCTGTCAACTCGTCTACCTGTCAACTCGTCTACCTGACCACGAATCCGTTCCCGTTTCTTCCCCGTCTACTCGTCTACCCGTCTACACTTTTACTCATTAACGCAGCAACCCGCCAACAAAGATCATCCACGAAGGTCACGAATGGACACGAATCCATTTATTTTCCACAAAGGACACGAAGAAACACGAATTCAGAATAAATAATCAGGATCTTCGTTTTTGACTTTATTCAGGTAATTCACGGATGAGGCACTGTGCCTGTTTTGTTTAGGTTCGCTGAAGCAGATAAAGATCTATACCCATTAAACACAGGTGCTTATTTTTTTATTTCAACATGATTTCTGCTTGATTCAAATCCGAATCTCCCGTAATTTGACAATAGTGTCAAACACAGGTGTCAGGATTAAAAACATCAACAAACATACACCGTCCCTCGAAAAACTTAATGACGACACGGAAAAGCTTATTTTTCAGGCGGCAACGCGTGTTCTGCTCAGAAATGGCCTGGATGCGACGACGATGCAGCAGATTGCCGATGAGGCCGGGATAAGCCGAACGGCTCTTCATTATTACTACCGCAGCAAACACAAACTGTTTCAGGCGGTTCTGGTGAATGAACTGGATCGTTTTCTGCCCAGGATCACACATATTATCATGGACGAAAAACTGTCACTGGAAGAAAAGCTTAAGGCCTTCATTGAGAATTATGTCAATCTGCTCAAGGCTCACCCTTATCTCCCCATGTTTATTGCCAGCGCACTGCACAGCCGTCAGGAGGCGGTTCTGATCCGCCAGATCAAATTGGGTGAAAACTTCAATCGCCTGCTGGGTTTTCTGCAACTGGAGATGGGAGCACACATCGATCACGACACGTTACTGAATTTCATCATGGACCTGATGGGGATGCTCATATTTCCGATCATGGCCCGGCCCCTTCTGAGAGACCAGCTATTGGCAGATGAGGACAATTACGACACCTTCATCGAGGCCCGCAAAGACCATGTATTTCAAATCATGAAGCGTTTTTTCACATAGTAGGATAAAAATGGATAATGTCATTTATAATTTAGGCCTGGATATCGGTTCCACCACCGCTAAGGCCGTCATCCTCGGGCACGACGAAAAACCGGTCTGGCAGGATTACCGGCGCCATGCCACAGCCATTCTGCCCTGTGTCCGGTCTCTGATGCAGAATGCCATCGACAAGCTGGGCCATTTTCAGTACCGGCTCTGCGTCACGGGGTCAGCGGGAATGGGCCTGGCTGAAAAATTCAATCTGCGCTTTGCCCAGGAAGTCATTGTCGCATCCCAGTACATCCGGCGTCATTTTCCTCTGGTAAATACCCTGATTGATGTGGGAGGCGAAGATGCCAAAATGATTTTTTTCAATGACGAGCGCCAGCCGGATATCCGCATGAACGGCAGCTGTGCTGGCGGTACCGGCGCGTTTATCGACCAGATGGCCACTCTGCTGAATCTCTCCATAGAGGAACTGGATGCACTGGCGCGCACTACAGATATCATCCATCCGGTCGCATCACGCTGCGGCGTCTTCGCAAAAACAGACGTTCAGAATCTGATCAGCCGGAAAGTGCCTCTGCCGGAAATATCCCGATCCATCTTCAATGCCGTATCCCTGCAGGCCATAAACACCCTGGCACGCGGGCAGAAAATCCTGTCGCAGATCTTTTTCAGCGGTGGTCCGCTCTCCTTTATCGGAAGCCTGCGGGATCGTTTCATTGCAAATATCGGAATCCACCCGGATCAGATCGTTGCCACAGGCAGCGGTGAATATATCTCAGCTCTCGGTGCTGCCGATGAGGCATCAACCCGGTCCGAAACGCTTTCAACACGGCGGACTCCCTTTCTGGATCCGGACGAATCGGGACAGATCACCTTATCCAGTACACGCCTTGAACCGCTGTTCAGGGATCCGGCCCATTATACGGACTGGTGCGATACACGCAGCCTGACAAAGGTTGAACGGATCAGTCTCCCGGAGGCCCTGAACGATGACCTGTTTCTGGGCATTGACGCCGGGTCCACCACGACAAAAGTCGTCGTAAGTGACGAAGCGGACCGCATCGTATTTTCGGAATATATCCACAATAACGGCAATACGCTTCAGGCGGTTTCCGGTGCTCTGAGCAAGGTCGCGGACCTGATCGACAGACAGCGTCCCGGTGCCCGCATCTCACAGAGTGCCGTCACCGGCTATGGCGAAGATCTGATTCGCGCTGCCTTCAATATTGATCACGGCATCGTGGAAACGAGCGCTCATTTTTACGCCGCCCGCCACTGCGATCCCCAGGTTTCCTTTATTCTGGATATCGGTGGCCAGGATATGAAGGCGATTTTTATCAAACACGGTAAAATCACCCGCATAGATATCAATGAAGCCTGTTCGTCAGGATGCGGTTCCTTTATTGAGGGATTTGCCAAATCGCTGGATCTCAGTCCGCTTGAATTCAGTTCGCATGCCTGCTCCGCCTCAGGCCCCTGTGATCTGGGCACACGCTGCACCGTATTCATGAATTCAAAGGTTAAACAATCCCTGCGGGAAAACGCCAGCGTGGGTGACATTGCGTCCGGCCTGGCCTATTCGGTCATCAAAAACAGTCTCTATAAAGTCCTCAAGCTGCGGAATGTGGATGAGCTGGGGGATCACATCGTGGTTCAGGGCGGTACCTTTCTGAACGATTCCGTATTCCGCGCCATGGAACAGGTTACGGGTCGGCCCATTTCCCGGACGGATATTCCGGAACTCATGGGTGCCTACGGATGCGCCCTGCATGCCCGTGAACATTATCAGCAACGCGGATCCACCACACGCTTCGTGGGGCTTGACAGACATTCGGCCGGAAATCAGTACAAAATCCGGACACTCACCTGTCACGGCTGCACCAATTCCTGCGCTATTTCCAAATTCACGTTCGAGGGTTCCCGGCACTTTTATACGGGCAACAAATGTGAAAAAATGTTTTCGAACAAGGGATATCAGGAACTTCCCGGAAGCAATCTTCTGGAAACCCGCTATAATCTGCTCTTCGACAGAGCCAAACGGACACCGGAATACCCGGTCGCCCGCATCGGGATTCCACGCATTCTTGCCATGTATGAACAATTTCCCTTCTGGCATACCCTATTCACGGACTGTGGCATTGAGGTCGTGCTGTCCGATCCCTCAGATCAGCGTTTGTACGAACTGGGCACCGGGGCCATTATGTCCGACAATATCTGTTTCCCGGCAAAAGTCGCTCACGGGCATATGGAAAACCTGATTGCCCGCGGCATCGAAAGCATTTTTTATCCCCTTGGCATCTACGAACGCCGTGAGCAGAAGGAAGCCAGAAACAGCTTTAATTGTCCCATTGTTTCCAGCTACGCGGAAGTACTGCGGGGGACTCTGGAGAATTCCGGACGTAATGAAATCCAACTTGACAGCCCGACTGTGGGATTCCACGATGACAAACTTCTGGAGAAAGCCTGCCGTCAGTATCTGAAAAAGTACCGAATCCCGGCGCGGAAGATCACATCGGCATTTCGAAATGCCCTCGATGAACAGGCCCGGTTCAGTTCAGCCGTCGAAACGGCGTCACAGTCCGTTATCCATACTTCACAATCCGAAAATCGCCCCATGGTAGTTCTGGCCGGACATCCTTATCATAATGATCCCATGATTGAAAGCAACACATCCCGGATGCTGAGCGATCTGGGCGTGAATGTGCTGACGGTGGATGCATTGACCAAGCTTCCGACAGCGGGACTTGACAAATTCGTGGCCATCACCCAGTGGACCTATCCGAACCGGCTTCTGCATGCCGCCCAGTGGGTGGCTGAACAAAAAGAGTCCGATGTACACTTCGTCATGCTTACCTCCTTCGGCTGCGGGCCGGATGCCTTCCTGATCGACGAGGTAAAAAGCCATCTGGAAGCAGCCGGAAAAACCTTCACCCTGATCAAAGTGGACGACATTGCAAGTACGGGTTCCATCCGTCTGCGTCTCCGTTCTCTCGTCGAATCCATTCATCAGTCCCGGGAGGAACGCGAATCCCGGGTGACACGCGTTGTGCAGACTCCGCGTTTCATGAATGAGGACCGGCAGCGCACCCTTCTCTTCCCCCATTTCTCACAGGATTATTCTCCATTCGTAAAAACCATATTCAACACGGCCGGTTATAAGGTTAATTTTCTGCCGCCCAGTGATACGGCATCGGTCCGGCTGGGCCTGAAATATTCCAATAATGAGGTCTGTTATCCGGCCACCGTGGTTATCGGCGATGTATTGAAAGCTCTGGGCAGCGGCGACTATAAGCCGGATGAGGTCGCTATCGGTATCACCCAGACAGGAGGACAATGCCGGGCCACGAATTACATTGCCCTGCTGAGACAGGCCATCGTGGCGGCCGGCTATCCGGATGTTCCGGTGGTGGCAGCCGCCCTGGGCCAGGGCCCCATCAACGATCAGCCCGGTTTCGATATCAATGCGAGAAAAATCATTACACCGGCTCTGCTGTCGGTCATGTATATCGATGCCATTTCACAAATGTATTCCAGTGTGGCGCCCAGGGAATTGGTGAAGGGCAGCGCCCTGAGCCTGAAGCAGCGCTATATCCGGGACGTTCAGGCTTTGATCCCGGCCCCGGATAAATCCGCCGTTCTGAGGTTACTGCGTCAGGCTGTTGAGGATTTCAATGCGGTTCCCTGCCATGATCAGGCCATTCCGGTCGTGGGCATCGTCGGTGAGATTTTCCTGAAATACAATGAATTCAGCAATGCGAATATCTTCGAATGGATGGTGGAACAGGGCGTGGAAGTGAAGCTTCCCCCCATGCTGGATTTTGTGCTGCAGTATTTCATCAATACGGAAGTTGAAAATCAGGAGCATCTGGCAGGTAACAGGATGACGATCGTGGTCAATAAGCTTCTGGAAAGACTCGTGGACCGGATGCATCGCCCGATTCGGGAAATCATGGATCAATTCCGCTTTGTCCACAGAGAATGGCCGATGCGGCAGAAAGCTAATGCGGCGTCAAAAATCCTCAGCCTGGCCAATAATTTCGGAGAAGGCTGGCTGATTCCGGCCGAAATCTCCGAATTTGCTGAACATGGAATTCATAACGTCGTCAGCCTCCAGCCCTTCGGCTGCATTGCCAATCACATTATTGCCAAGGGGATCGAAACCAGGATCAAACAGCGATATCCACGGATGAATCTCCTCTTTCTGGATTTCGATGCGGACGTGAGCCGTGTGAATATCCACAACCGGCTCTACTTTATGATTAAAAATGCCAGGGATGAATTGAAGCGGGCTGACCACGAAGAGGCTGCTGAAAACTTGGCCTGACGAGTGACAAGACCCACCGATAAGCTCGGATATTCAGATTTATCCACGAATGCCACGAATGAACACGGATATCAAGATTTATCCACGAATTTCACGAATTGACACGAAAATTCCTGAAACACAGATCATAATTCCGTTCAGGGCACAGATTTTCATTTCTTCACAACTTTACGATTCTGCCACTATACAACTTTACAAGATTGATTTATCCACGAATTTCACGAATTGACACAAATAAGTATAGGAAACACATTTTAATATATGAATCCGTT
>JBJKQR010000038.1:0-10823 GCA_046735395.1 Fidelibacterota bacterium
TGTTCGACAAAGGCTGGGATCCGCCCCGGGATATGATACCCGATAGCCTGGTTTCAGCCACTGGCCTCATGTCCTACGGAACTGCGCTCCGTAATATCCATCTTCCCGATTCCATGGACAGGCTGGAAGCTGCGCGCTATCGTCTGAAATTTCAGGAATTCCTTTTATTCCAATTGCTGCTGGCCATCCGGCGCAAATGGATCAGCCGCCGGCAGAACAGCTGTCGCGTGCCCGGTGCGGGGAACCTGATCTTCGAAATGGTGGAACGGCTGCCCTTTGAATTGACGGATGCCCAGAAAAAGGTCATGCATGAGATTTACGCCGACCTGAAATCCGAAACAGTCATGAACCGGCTGCTGCAGGGGGATGTGGGAAGCGGAAAGACCATTGTGGCCGCACTGACGGCTTCCATTCTGGCGGCGCATGGGTTTCAGACCGCTATCATGGCGCCCACGGAAATTCTGGCGGAACAGCATTTTGCCAGCTTTCAGGAGTTATTCCGGCCTCTGCGCGTCCACTCCCAGCTGCTCATCGGCAAACAGAGCAAGAAGCAGAAGGATCAGATTCAGCAGATGCTGAAAAGCGGTGATATTCAGATTATCATCGGCACCCATGCTCTGCTGCAGGAAGGCGTGGCCTTCAAGTCCCTCGGCCTCATCGTGATAGACGAACAGCACCGCTTCGGTGTCGATCAGCGGGGTATACTCATGGCAAAAGGCCTGAATCCCCATGTTCTGGCCATGACTGCCACTCCCATACCCCGGACGCTGTCCATGTCTCTCTACGGTGATATGGATGTGTCGGTCATCGATTCCCTCCCGGAAGGCCGGAAGAAGATCGTCAGCCGCATGGTGACACCGGCGAAATTGCCGGATGTGTACGGATTTCTCAGAAAGGAAATGCAGGCGGGCCGTCAGTGTTACATTGTCTATCCCCTTATTTCGGAATCGTCAAAAAGTGATCTGAAAGCGGCAGAGGAAGGCTACGCTGAACTTTCCGCGAAGGTATTTCCCAACTACAGCCTGGCGCTGCTCCACAGCCGCACGCCCAAAAAGGATAAGGACGAAATCGTGGCCGGCTTCAAATCCGGCAAGATCAGCTGCCTGGTCAGCACGACTGTCATCGAAGTGGGTGTGAATGTCCCCAATGCGACGGTCATGCTCATCGAAAATGCCGAACGCTTCGGACTGACACAGCTTCATCAGCTGCGGGGCAGGGTGGGGCGCGGCTCGGAAAAAAGCTATTGTATTTTTGTGGCCCGACAAAATTCGGAACAAGGACTGCAGCGATTGCGTATACTGGAAAAAACAGGGGATGGATTCAAAATTTCCGAAGAAGATCTGAAACTGCGGGGGCCGGGTGATTATTTTTCCACCCGACAGCATGGTGATGCGGAATTTGTGCTGGCGGATGTGGTGCTGGACGGCCATATTCTGAGCCGGGCACGGAAGGCGGCGTTTCAGATGATTCATGGCGATCCTCAGCTGCTCCTTCCGGAAAATCAGTTACTGAAACGGTATCTCTTATCTCATTTTCAGGAAAAGCTCCACTATGCCGGAATCAGCTGAAGTAAAATCGCCTAAATTCTCACTGGAATGAATCTTAATCATTTATATTTGAAAAAATAGGAAGTAAATTCCCGGTCTGAAAATGGAAAAGCAGGAAGGATAGGTATGACGACTCAACGAACAAAACTCCTTATGGGATGGCTGGCATTTATCTGGGCTTTCATTGTCTATATGCTGACTATTGCACCGACCGTATCATTCTGGGATTGTGGTGAATTCATTGCCACGTCCTACACGATGGCTGTGCCCCATCCTCCGGGATCACCGCTCTATCTTATCCTCGGACGCATTTTTTCCATGCTTCCCACCAGCAGTGATATTGCCCACCGGGTGAACCTGATGAGTCCCATTGTCTCCGCTGCGTCCATCGCGCTTCTGTTCTATATCATTATTCTTCTGGTTGAAGAATTCCGGGGCAAGGTGGAAAGCTGGACGGACGCGTGGATCGTCTACGGCGGCGCATTTCTGGGCGCCATGACCTTTGCCTTTACGGACAGCCACTGGTTTAATTCCGTGGAGGCAGAAGTCTATGCCATGAGCACGTTCTTCACCGCCCTGGTGGTCTGGCTCATCCTGCGCTGGAATGAAGATGTGTCGAAGGACAAACATGCGGAACGGCACCTGCTTTTCATTGCCTACCTGATGGGACTGGCCATGGGAGTCCATCTTCTCAATCTGCTGGCCCTGCCCTTCATTGCTCTCATCATCTTTTTCCGTTACAAAAAATTTGAAGTTATGCCCTTTCTGGGTGTGACCTCTCTGACAGCGCTGGTTTTCGGCATTATCTACTGGGGCGTGATCAAGGGAACACCCCGTCTCGCCTCCGAGATCAATATCAATCCGGCGGCCGTTTCCATTCCGCTTGCTTTGCTGACCATCCTGGTTGTCATGCTGGTTGTGTACTGGATCCTCAGTGAAGTCTTCAAAGGCTCTCCCAATGTGGTGAAGGGCATTCAGATCACCCTCATCGGTCTGGTGCTGATCACCATCGGTTACAGCAGCTACGAAACCATTTTCATCCGCTCGCTGAAAGATCCAAATATTGATGAAAATGATCCGGAGACGGTTCATCAGGCTGTCGCCTACCTGGACCGGGAACAGTATGGACAGTACAGCTTCAGCCGCAGCGAACGTCTGAAGGAGTCTCCCAACGGACGCCTGTATTCATCTCCCATGGATTTCTTCTGGCGCTATCAGGTCAAGAAAATGTATATCCGCTATTTCAACTGGCAGTTTATCGGCCGGAATGATGTCAGCACGGATTTCAGCCAGTTGTACGGCATACCCTGGATTATCGGATGGATCGGAATGTTTTTCCATTTCTACCGGGATAAAAACAGGGCTTTTTCGGTGCTGGCTCTGTTTGTTATGACCGGCTTGGCCATTATTCTGTATCTCAACCAGCCGGATCCACAGCCGAGAGAGAGGGACTATTCCTATGTGGGGAGCTTTCTGGCCTTTTCCATCTGGATCGGGATCGGAGCTGTAGCCATACTCGATTTTCTGACTGAACGCCTGAAATCTGAAAAGCTGCGCCGGAATACGGTCGCGGGCCTGGCCGTCGTGCTCCTTTTCCTCATGCCTGTTCATGTTCTGAAGGCCAATTATCATGAACATAACCGCTGGGGAAATTACGTGGCCTCGGATTATGCCTATAATCTGCTCAATTCCTGCGAACCCAATGCCATTCTCTTCACCAATGGCGATAACGATACCTTCCCCTTATGGTATCTGCAGGAAGTGGAGAAAGTCCGTACAGATGTGCGGGTTGTCAATCTCAGCCTGCTCAATACACCGTGGTATATCAAGCAATTGAAATATATTGAACCGCGCATCAATATTCCCATACCGGATGCGGATATTGACCGGCTGACGCTCATTCCCTGGGAGGAACGGGAAGTCAAGGTCAAGGTTCCGGAGAATCTGAATCCACAGGGAGAGATCCGCTGGAAGATGAAACCCACCTATGCCAATATGGGCATCCGGGTGCAGGATCTCATGATCTGGTATATTCTGAGTGCTGCACAGTGGGAGCGCCCCGTATATCTGGCTGTCACCGTTTCCGATGATAACAAGATCGGCCTGGATGACTATCTTTCCATGGAAGGGCTGGTCCACAAGGTCAATCCCCGGAAAGTCAAATATATTGATGAAAATGCCATTTACAACAACGTGATGAATGTCTATCATTTCCGGAACCTGGACAACCCGAAAGTCTTTTTCGAGCCGAATACGAAGCGGCTGATGCAGAACTACCGCACCGGATTCATGCAGGCTGCGCTTGAATTCATTCAGGACAAGGATAATGACAAGGCGAAAACGCTTCTGGACGCCATGGATGAGAAGATCCCCGAAACGGTGATTCCCATGACGCATAAGGAACTCAGTCTTCAGCTGGGCCGCCTCTATCTTGAGCTGGGGGACACCACTTCCTTCAGAAACCGTCTCGATCGCTTTCAGCAGCGGCCGGACCTGAGGCCCTCGGATTATTATCTGCTGGCTCAGGTGTATTTCTTTGACCTCAGTGATTACAACAAGGCTGAAGAATCCGTACTCTATGCTGCACAGGGCCAGCCCAATGATGCGAAATTCGTATCTCTGCTCTATCAGATCTATGATAAATCCGGGCAATATGACAAGGCGCTGAAACTTCTGGATGACTGGAATCAGGGATCTGCAGATGATTCGCAGATTCGCTCTCTCAAACAGAATATCCTCAGCAAGATGAAGAAAAAATAAGAACCGTACTCCGTTTTATGTCTCGAGTAACGGTCATCATACCCCATTATAACGGACGTGAAATCCTCCGGACTTGTCTCCAGTCTCTGGCGGCCACGGAGTTTGAGGATTTTGAAGTTCTCCTGGTGGACAACCACTCCACGGATGACAGTATGGACATGGTTCATCAGGACTTTCCCCGGGTACGCATCCTGGCGCTGGAGGAAAACCGGGGTTTTGCCGGAGGGTGCAACGCCGGTATAGACGCCAGCGACAGTGAATATATCTGTATTCTGAATAATGATACCATACACGATCCGAACTGGCTGACCCTTCTCGTCGAATATTTGGATTCACACGAGAATGTAGCTTCGGTGATGCCGAAAATACTTTCCTATCATCAGAGAGACACCTTCGATTACAGCGGGGGAAGCGGTGGATTCCTGGATAAGTACGGCTATCCCTTTGTCCGCGGACGCCTTTTCGAGGAACTCGAAAAGGATCAGGGGCAGTATGATGCTGCTGTCCCCGTTTTCTGGTGCAGCGGTACCGCCTTCCTGATCCGCAGAGCCGTATTGGATATCACCGGCTTCTTTGATGAACGCTTTTTTGCGCATATGGAGGAGATTGACCTGCATTGGCGGCTCCACCTCGCCGGCTACGAGGCTGCCGTTGAGCCTGCGGCCCGTATCTTTCACATGTCGGGATGGACGCTTCCGCCGGACCGCTACCTGAAAAAGTATCTGAATCACCGGAACAATCTCATCATGCTTTTTGCCAATTATACGCGGGCGTCCCTGCTGAAACGGATGCCGCTTCGGGTCCTTCTCGAATATATTTCTGCTGCCTATGCATTGCTGAAAGGCGATTTTAAACGCTTTGCCGCCGTATTTGCGGCTCAGGCCTGGTGTATTGCACATCCCGCATATCTGCTGGCGAAGCGTCGGCGTCACCAGCGAATTCCGGTTGCAGGCCGGAAAACAGCGCTGCCCCTCTACCCACGTCTGCTCGTCTACTGGCATTATATCCGGGGAATCCGGATTTTTTCTGACCTTCCCGGATAATATTTTTCGTTAAGCCTGGCAATTACCCGGCGAAATTCCTATACTATTTTCGACTTCGGTTCTGGAGATAAAATGAAAGACAGGGCATTTGTCCTGACTCTGTGCTGTGTCGCGACGTTGGGGCCAAAAAGCATTTTCCGTCTGCTGGATACATTTGTCAGCCTGAAGGACCTGCAGGCGGCGGATGGAGAAAGGCTGAAACTCTGCTGTAATCTGAATCAGGTTCAGGTCGCGGCCCTGAAGGCGGATACCCTGAATTCCAGAACTGATACAGTCAGAAAATACCTGGAAAAGGAAGGCCTTCGTTTTATTAGCTTCTGGGATGCGGAGTATCCGGACATTCTCCGACAGATTCCGGAACCGCCGGCAGGCCTTTTCATTCGGGGTCGGACAGAGGCTCTGCAGAATTTTGCGCTCGCTGTGGTGGGCACCCGGAACTGCGACCAATACGGCATTGAGATTACGGAACAGCTGTGCCGGGATGCTGCCATGCTCGGTACCACCATCATCTCCGGACTGGCCCGGGGTATCGATACCATCGGCCACCTGACAGCTGTGAGAGCCGGAACTCCCACCCTGGCTGTACTGGGGACGACGCCGGATAGTGTCTATCCTGCAGAAAACCGCGCTCTGGCCCGGAAGATCGTGGATGACGGGGGTGCCATCATTTCCGAACTTGCACCGGGCAGCGCTACGGTTCCTGCGCATTTTATACGACGCAATCGTATTATATCCGGATTAAGCCGCGGTGTGGTGGTCACCCAGGCTCCTCTGGGAAGCGGAGCCATACAGACGGCCTATTTTGCCGTGGAGCAGAATAGGGATGTCTTTGCCGTTCCGGGCCCGGTGAACTCTCCGCGTCAGGCCGGATGCCACAAACTGATTCGTGAGGGAGCAAAGCTGACCGAATCCATTGAGGATATCATACAGGAGTACAGCTATCTGAGTGAAAAGCGGGATCCACAGTTGAGCTGGCTATCCGGGATCGACCGGAGCGCAGCGCTCAGCGAAGATGAACGCAAGGTCCTCGACTGCATGCAGAATACGCTTATGTACATTGATGAGCTCAAACATTCCTGTGGTTTAAACATTCCTAAAATATTAAGTTCACTCCTGAATCTGGAACTGAAAGGCTATGTGCGTCAGTATCCGGGAAAATACTTTAAAAGGACAGTCTGAATGAATACAAATATTGAGAGACGAATAACACGAACGGTCAAGGTGGGGGGTGTACCCATCGGGAGCGGCCATCCCATACCGGTTCAGAGCATGACCACGACCCATACGGAAGATGCGGATGCCACCATCCGGCAGATAGTGGAGCTGGAGGAGGCCGGCTGTCAGATCGTACGGGTGACGGTTCCCAGTATGAAAGCTGCCGGGAACCTGGCGGCCATCAAAAAGGCCATGTCCGTCCCGCTGGTTGCCGATATCCATTTTGACTATCGGATGGCGCTGATGGCCGTGGAAGCAGGTGTGGACAAGATCCGTATCAATCCGGGAAATATCGGGAGCGAAGAACGGATTGCTGCCGTGCTGGATGCCTGCCGTCAGGCCGGGATTCCCATCCGTATCGGCGTCAATGCCGGTTCACTGGAAAAACATATTCTTGATAAATACGGTTTTCCGACCGCTCAGGGAATGGTGGAGAGTGCCCGCCACCATATCGAAATCTGTGAAAAGTACGGGTTTGAGGATATTATTGTTGCCCTGAAAAGCAGCAATGTACCCATGATGCTGGACGCGTACCGCCAGTTTGCCCGGGAATTTGACTACCCGCTGCATCTGGGTGTCACGGAAGCCGGTCCCCGTTTCTCCGGCACGATCAAATCCGCCATCGGCATCGGAACTTTGTTATCCGAAGGAATCGGCGATACACTGCGCGTTTCCCTGACGGACGAACCGGTTCAGGAAGTCCGGGCCGGTTTCGAGATATTGAAAAGCCTGGATCTGGTGAGCCGGGGTGTGACGCTGGTGAGTTGCCCGACCTGCGGGCGTCTGCAGGTGGATCTCTTTAAAATCGTGGAAAAACTGGAACCGGTTCTGGAAAAGGTCACCCGTCCGCTGAAAATTGCGGTGATGGGCTGTGCCGTCAACGGGCCGGGAGAAGCCAGTGAATCGGATATCGGGCTTGCCTGCGGCAGGGATGGCGCCCTGTTCTATGTGAAGGGACAGAAAGCGGATAAGGTCGCTGAAGATCAGATCGTTCCTACCATGCTGAGACTTATAGAGAATTTTGATACATACTGAAAATTTCAGATCGGATAAATAGACGAGTGAGGTGATGCCTGAAAGGCGGGGATTTTCCGGCTCATTTTCAGGACCGTCCAGGTTTCACCCGCCACCGGCCGTGCTTCCCGGCTGCCGGGGATTTCCCGGAAACCGCAGCGGGCGTAACAGGCCTGAGCTGCTGAATTAAAGCTGAAGACTGCCAGTCGGAGTTCCTGAAGCAGCCCATCCCGGACGCAGGAATGAATCAGGGACTGCATCAGGGAGACGGACAGTCCCTGGCCACGGAAATTGCGGTAGATCATCACGCTTCCCACATTACCCAATCCGGCGTCCCGGTCGAGAATGCTCAGCTGTATGTGTCCGATGATCTGGCCTGTCTCCGGAAGCTCTGCACTGTACAGGCGGTGGATTGTCAGTCCACGGCAATCCTTTTGGTTCATCAAGGCAGCCATCTGTTGATAATCCAGTGGAAAGTCATACTTGCGGCCCGCCCACTGCATAAGGTCTTGGGGCGTGGCAATCTGACCGGCTAATTCGGGGAAATGGGCTTCAGTAAAGGGACACAGATCCACCCGGGGTCTATCGGAAAGCGGAAACCGCCCCGTCATCTACCGGACCATCAGTTTATTGGTTTCATTGAGTTTATGATACTGTCCGCTGAAGTCATAAATTTTCCGGAGCAGCAGGATGCGGTTCCGGGTTGCCCTGGAATTCTTACCGTAGAGATCAGCACTGGCCTGCAGGGCAGACAGGGCATAAAATTCCGCTTCCTTATAATTTCGCAGGACAAAGAAATCCTCTGCCAGGCCGAAATCGCAGATATCCAGATAATAGGGGTTCTTTTCGCAGAGTGTCCGTGCTTTTTTATATAGAGCCGTTGATTTGAGAATGCCCTTCTGCTTTCTCGCGATTTTTGCCGAGAGCAGCAGGATACGGATCTGCAGGTCCGGAGTCAGATCCGGTTTATTCTGTAATTGTTCGAGCGTGCGGTCTGAAAGCTCAAGTTTATCATTGTCATAATAGGCCAGAGCCAGGTCATACAGGAGTTCCGGCGAACGGGAGGGTCCGGCGAGCGCTGTTTTCCATTTGATGTAATACAGGTAATACTCGGGCAATTTATTATCCCGGTAATGATTAATCAGCACATCGAGTGAATAATTCAGATTATCGGAATAACGGGAGGGAAGCCGGCTGCTCTGGGCGACAAAGAGCTTGACGTAGCGGATTTCAGGCCTGAGATTTCGTCTGCGGATAAAATTCAGATAATCATCGAGAAGCTGAACACGATAGTCGTTGCTGCATTTGTACTGCTGGCTGTTTTCACAGCTTCTGCGGAAGAAGTGCCCGGCAAGTGTAACCTTGTTCTCCGCATCCAGGATGAGAGCAAGATTTCTCAGCGTCGCGGAATAATCCGGGGATGCCACCGCATCAGCTGTCTGCAGGTCACGGATTCGGATTTTCAGAGAGTCTTCACTGGCCGAAAGCCGGGCAGGCGCCAGGCCCTGAACGGGAGAGGGCAGCAGCCGCGCTTCGGATAATGCGGGCTCAGGCCCCTGACTGCACTGAAATAAGGCAGCAACCGCAATCAGGATAATACTGCGTGAAAAAAGTCTTTTCATAAAATCAGGACTGTCGGAAAATAAGCGTATCCGGACGGGAATCCTTGATCTGCTGCTCGATGGTTTTCCGTTCATAGATAATTTCCACACGCCGGTTTTTCGCACGGTGGGCCGGTGTGTCATTGGGAACCAACGGATGGTATTCGCCATAGGCGCGGGCAGACAGCAGCTTGGGATCCACACCCGCATCAATCAGAATATGAACGATATCAATGGCCCGCAGCCCGGATAATTCCCAGTTGGAACGGTATTTTCCGGATTTGACCGGCAGATTGTCCGTATGGCCTTCGACCGTAATGGTATAAATGAACTGTTTGAGAATTTCAGCAATTTTACGAATGATGCGTTTTCCCTGTTCACTCATCGCCGCATCCCCGGTCTGAAAGATAATGACATCGGAGAGAGTGATGACGACACCGTCCTTATTCTGTGCCACATCCACCGCTCCCTGCAGTTCATTGAACATGACCAGTTCTTCCACATCGGAAACGATATCATCCATCTCCTTCTGTACCATTCCGCCCAGTTCATCGACGGCATTCACTTCCTGTTTCGGAGTCTTCACATCCGCCATTTTCAATCCCTCGCGGGTACCGGCTTCCGGAACTTTATCAACTCCGATGGCCGTGGACAGCGATTTCATCAGCTGTTCAAACTTCATCTCATTAATGGATGACATGGCAAAAAGGAGCACGAAGAAGGCAAAGAGCAGGGTCACCATATCTGAATAGGTTGCCATCCAGTTAGGGAGCCCCTTCTTACACTCCTCCTCTTCTTCCTCCTCCTCAGCGGCTAGCTCATCTTCATCAAATTCTTCTTCTGACATAATTTTTCTGTCTATTTCTTTTCTTTTTTCTCTTTTTTCGCGCCGTCTTTCTTATCTGCCTTTTTACTCTTGGTCTTCTTGGCATTCTGTATGTAGATGTTGAGACGGTCTTCCATGAAATTCGGATTTTCACCGCTGCGGATGGACAGGATGCCTTCCATGAGCAGGTTCATATTCAGTGTTTCTTCTTCGCTGCGCCGCTGAAGCTTTGTGCTCATGGGCAGGAAGAAAAGGTTGGCCATGATCGTACCATAAAACGTGGTCAGCAAGGCTACGGCCATCTTGGGACCGATGGTGGAGGGATCTTTCAGGTCCGCCATCATCTGCACAAGGCCGATAAGGGTACCGATCATACCAAAGGCCGGGCCGAAATCACCCATGGTGGTGAATATCTGCCAGCCGACTTTGTGACGTTTCTGCAGAATGCTGATTTCCTTTTTCAGAATGCTGACGATATCCGCTGTCCGAAGTCCGTCAACTGTCATCTGCAGAGCCTTGATGAAAAAGGGATCCTTGATGTCCTTCATTTTCTTTTCAAGGGCAAGAACACCTTCGGTTTTAGCGACCTTGGATAATTCAACCAGTTTCTCAATGAGTTTGATGGGATCCTGGCTTTTAAAAATGAAGACGCGGATAAACAGTCCGAATACAGAGGCGACTTCCTTGAGCGGGTAGGCAATAAAGGTCGAAGCAAAGGTGCCACCGACTACAATCATGACGGATGGGGCATTCCAGAAAAGTCCCAGGCCGCTGTTCATCATGATGGAACCCACGACGAGTCCGATACCTGACAATA
>JBJKQR010000039.1:0-3027 GCA_046735395.1 Fidelibacterota bacterium
TCGATACTCGTTACTCATTACTGGCGTAGCGAAACGAAGACGGGCCTGCTCCGACCTGACCAATTCTATTTAAGCAGGCACATTTTCCCGGTTTTAACCGTATTTCCATATTCGAACCGATAAAGATATTCGCCAGACGGAAGAAGGGACCCATCCGGCAGCAAACTGTCGAAACGGATAGCTACGTCCCCCTCACGCGGAACGCTTTTCGACAGGGAAAGGAGACATTCACCCCGGATCGTGAAGATTTTCACAGATATCCGCGTCGGGATCAGATGAGATATATGAACGGTGAGTGTGGTGAATGAATTGAAGGGATTGGGATAGTTCTGGTCCAGTTCAAAGTCTTCGCCCATCAACGGCTCTTGAAGCAGATCCGTCGTGGCGGCCTGCAGTTCACAGGCGCCCATATCTGCCGAAAGGCCTGCCGGAACCGGATTTCCGTAAAAATCGCTGTCATATCCCAGCATCAGTCCGGCATCAATGCAGGGAGATGTGCTGTCCGGTCGCCAGGGATCCCCACTGCCGGTCATGAACAGGGGATCTTCCTGAATATTATTCCGGATCTCATCTCCATTCTCTCCATCTCTTCGGTTAAATTCGGACAGGGAAAGCCGGTCTCCCCTGTAAAAGATCACTTTCTCCGCATTCTCTCCGAAAATACAGTTATTGTCGAAGCAATTTCCCCTGACCGAAACATGATCATCAATGACAATCCCGCAGCTGTCCTGTCCGTCCTTTGAGTTTAATCCACAGTTATAAATAATATTATTACGAAAATAATTATTTATTTTATCACCACCATTGTATTCAAGCCGGACTCCGGCCTCATCACAGTTCATGATGGTATTATTTTCGATCCGGTTATCATGGCAGACCAGCCCGTTCTCGGCGCCGTAGCACTGCAGCATGAATCCCTGCGCCGTTCCGCCGCTCTTCACCGGAGAATTAGTCATTCCATCGATGATGTTATAAGATACCCGGTTATTATTTCCGTTGATCTGATTTCGCACGGTCGTATGCTGTATCAGATTATTATAAAAATAATTATCCCTGCAGAGTCCTTCCTGTCCGTCTGTACCGATCCCGTGCATGTATGAAATATTTTCACCAGAAATATAATTATTACAAATGATATTATTATAAACTCCAGGATCTGTTGCGTCCAGGGCATAGCAGTAAACTCCGCAGTGAGCCCAGTCCAGAACACGGTTGTTCCGAATGATACAGTTCTGCGCGCCGCCCGCCAGCAGAATACCGTCTTCAACTCCCCGCTTTTCCGGCGGGCCGTAGTAGAAATGAAATCCGGAATCGATGTCATTTTCCTCAATGGTGATGTATTCCGAAGGCTGGCCCGCCTCGGCATTCAAGCGGATTCCCAGCCAGGCATAGCGCCCGATGCTGCAATGGCGAAAATCCACATATCGGCAAGCAAACAGGGCGATGCAGTTTCCCGATCCGCCCTCCATATCCAGATTTTCGAGAGTCACCCATTGCTGATTCCGTATTCGAAGTGTGTAGTAGAGCTGACTGCCCGTCATGGACTGAAACTGCTGCGCCGGATTACCCTCCGCATACACATACAGCGAATCGTTGGAATACGTCCATTTCGATTCCACACCGTCTATATTGCTGACCGGATAGCTTCGCAGCACCTCCTCCCCGTCTATCAGCAGACGCTGAGGGTCCATGCTGCCCTGCATAATCCAGATATTCTGTCCGAAGTAAGCCCAGTTTTCCCTGATAGTCCATCCCGGAATCTCATCCACCGCGCTGATTTTCGGTTTCTCACCAT
This sequence comes from Fidelibacterota bacterium, assembly GCA_046735395.1. GTDB lineage: Bacteria > Fidelibacterota > Fidelibacteria > Fidelibacterales > DSDE01 > JBJKQR01. The sequence continues at coordinate 1,796 of JBJKQR010000039.1, forward strand.
CACCGTAGGCACCGAAATAGAGCGGATTCCCCTGCGTTCCCGAAGAAGTAATATAGAATTTTTCACGCCAGATCTCACCGCGCCGGAACAGAACTGAATCACCGGGCTGCAGCGCGAAGTCCGTGGCTTTTGCAACCGTTTTCCAGGATTCAGCGGCGCTTCGGCCCGAATTTGTATCCAGCCCCTGAGTCGCATCCACATAATAGCTGGCAGAATGCAGCGGATCCGATAGAAGACACAGCATGAAGATCAGAGCCGACAGATGCAGATCCATTCTGCTCATATAACACTTCATCACAGGAAGATACTCAGAATTATTCAGGATGTCCTACCTATCATTTTCCGAATCCGGATCGAGTCACCTTGTCATGAAAAATTGATTCCTGGATTGCTTTTCTTCAGCTCTTCAATAAAATCGTCAACATTCTTTGGAGAGAGATAAAAATGCCCCTTTCCCTTCTCTGTGAGGCATAATCTTTCAACCGACAAAGCATAGGAGGAAAGGATATTCTTTGTTTTAACGATATTGCTGATATCAGCAATTTTTACTCTTCTCCGGAAAATCCAGCATTTGATAAAGAGATCGCCCCCCTCGATTATATAGACCGTTCCAACCCATATCCATATTGATAATAATATGCTTAGGATAAATATTATTGCCAGCGATGCAGTCAAATGACAACTCAGTAGCAAAAGCAGGATAAGGGGTAAAATCCAGATCGCCGATCCATAAGTAAAATCAATTCTGGGCGCATAGATCATAACAGAAATTATAGTAATTCAGGCAAAATAACAGTGATTACTTTTTGTTGATCTTTTCTGTACACCCTGAAGTCGTTATCCAGGGTACAGATAATACTGTCTGAAATCTGTTCACATCTTCTGACTATACACGCATCAGCCAATGACATCGGAACATCGCTGTATTTTTTCCTATAAACTGGAAATCGCGTTCATCCCGGGTTCGAGAGGAAATGCTATCTTAATAAGACCGCGGTTTAACAGTTGAAACACGCTCCTGACTAATACGGTTTTACCGGCTTCTCGAGCACCATATACAATGACAACCTTGTTTGGCTGAAGTTTTTTTACAATTTCTTCTGTTATATCTCTTTGTATATGCATCATAAATACCGTCACTTCTTAGACGCGATTGATATTAATTCCGTCACCTTGTCAAGAATACCGTCAAATTTTACCTGAAGTATTTTAATTCCGGAAGGCCCTTCCGT
>JBJKQR010000040.1:0-7271 GCA_046735395.1 Fidelibacterota bacterium
GATCCTTTCCTCTCGAACTGGAACGAACGAAACCCTACGGATACAGCCTCTTTAATCTGGATGCCATGGCCATAACAGCCTGGATACTTGATCCGGGCTCTGCAAAGCTCTGGATGCTGACGAATGAAAAAGGCGGCTCGCTGGCAAAGGCGACAGCCTATATGGAACCTTATATCGCGGATAAATCCACCTGGCCCTTACCACCGGATGTGATGTACTGGGACGAATGGCCGCTCCGACAGCCGGCTCTGCTCTTTGCCGGTCTGGCTCTCGATAAACCCGAATATCTGACGTTGTGGAAAAATCTGCCGGCTCTGCCTACAACTGCTGAAGGCCTGCGGAACTTCCCACTGAGATTCCCGCTTCTCTGGATGTAAGTCCTGACTCCGCCTTCGAATTTTTATCTGCTCAATCATATTAGCAGGATTTTCACTCGGCAAGTCCTGCTTGCTTCGTGTCCGTGAAGGTGCTAAGTTTGTCTCCACAGATGATGATGAAAAAATTCAAATCTCCTGCCGGCACGCGAATCATTAAGGTCCTGACTGTTATTGTGATTTTCTGGATTTTACCCCGGAGTCTGAATGCGGCGGAACCCCTGCGTTTTCAGCATCTGGGAAACCGGAACGGCCTGTCGGACGGACGCGTCGATGTCATCCTTCAGGATCATTCGGGATTCCTTTGGATCGGAACTCAGGATGGCCTCAATCGCTATGACGGCTATGCTTTCAAGGTCTTTCACCATAGTATCGGAGATTCGGCCGGCCTGTCATCAAACTGGATCCGGGCCCTGTACGAGGACGGCAGGGGATTTATCTGGATCGGAACCGAGGGCGGCGGCCTGAACCGTTTCGACCCCGAAACTGAACAATTCAGATCCTGGAAATATAATCCTGAAGATTCGCTTTCCTTAAGCGATAATTTTGTCCGCTCCGTCACCCGCCTTGATGAAAAGCGGCTTCTTATCGCAACTCGGGACGGCTTGTCCATCTTTGAGGAAAATTCGGAAATATTTAGGACCTGGAAGACCCGGAATGCGGACGGAAGCCTCGCGGAATTCAGGGACAATGTGACCACGCTTGCCCGTGACCGGCAGGGGAGACTCTGGATCGGTACTTCCGACCATGTCTACATCTGGACACCCGGGCAGGAGACCCTTCAGTTCCTGAGAGCCGATGAGTCGCCCTTTCGTGTTACCTGTATTACGGAAGACGGAAACGGTCGCATGTGGGTGGGATCGCGCTATCACGGCGTGGCTGTCTTTGATAGGGATTTAACCCTGTATGCCCGGTATCATCACGATACGGTCCGGGAATCCTCACTGAGCAATGATGAAATCAAGGATATCTACCAGGATGAAAATGGCAGCATCTGGCTGGCGACCATGCACGGCGGACTGAACCGCTTTGATACGGAAACCGGAGAATTCAGCGTATATCGTCATAATTCCCAGGACGCGTCCACCCTGAGCAATAACAGCGTCCGCTGCATCTATCAGGACCGGACCGGAATTCTGTGGCTGGGCCTGGACGGCAGCGGGATTGATTACACGGATGCCTCCCTGAAACCCTTTTCCGGCTACAGCAACCAGCCGGGAAATTCCCTGGATCTGAGCAGCAATACCATTCTGGCCATGCTGGCCCGGCAAAACGGCGAGCTCTGGCTGGGTACGGAGGGCGGCGGTATCGACGTGCTGAAGGATTTTACCGGCCCCTGCCGGCACTTCAGAGCGGGGGAAGGCTTGCCCAGCAACCAGATCACCGCTTTCCATGAAGCTGCTGACACGATCTGGATCGGAACCAAGGACGGTCTGGCCGCATATATCGGGAGCACTCAACGATTTTATTCCTACCGGAATGCCGCCACACCCACCATCGCCAATAATTTCATAAACTGCATTGCCGGATTTCCCGGCGGACGGCTTGTCCTCGGTACCAATAACGGCCTGCAGATTTTCAATCCTTTAAACCGAACCTTCACAAAATGGAATCCAGACAGCAGCGCTGTGCTTGATAATGAAAACGTGGTATCCTTGTATTCGGATCCTTCCGGAGAATTTCTCTATGCGGCGTATCTGCGTTCGGGCGTTCTGAAAATCGATCTGAAAACAGACCACACTTATCAATACCGGTCTGATGCCCCTGAACCCTACCGGATCACCTCAAATTTTGTCCAGTACATCATGAAGGATACCCGGAACAGAATCTGGATTGCCACGCGGAACGGCCTGAACCGTCTCGACACGACCGGAGTCATTCAACAGTACAGCCGGGAGTCAGCTCTGCCCGGAAATGTCATCACCGGCATTCTGGAAGATCACGAAGGCAGTTTCTGGATTTCCACCAGCAACGGACTCGCCCGCTATCGGGAGGACAGAAATCTGATCGTATCCTATGATGCGGAGGACGGCCTGCTCGGGAATCAGTTCTGGCCCAGATCCTGTACATCCTTTGCGGATACGCTTCTCTGTTTCGGCGGTAATAATGGTCTGACCGTGTTTTCACCGAAGAATGTGGAAACCCGCCGCCCGCGCTCACAGCCATCCGTGGTCATTACGGCCATGTTTGTGAATGACAGAGAAATACCCGTGTCTGAGTTTCGCGGCACAGACCAAAAGCATCCACTCATTCTTAATTCAGGCCAGAATCAGGTGGCCTTTGAGTATTCCGTTCTCGATTTCAGGCGGCCCGACAAGAACCAGTTCGCGTCGCGGCTGGTGGGATTCAATAACGACTGGGTTTACAGCGGGAACCGCCATTATCTCAATTATACAAACCTGTATCCGGGTAAATACCGCTTTATAGTGCGGGGAGCCGACCGTGACGGACGCTGGAATAATGTGGTGAATGGGATATATTTTCATATTCAGGCCCCTCTGTGGCGCAGATGGTACGCCTTTGTTTTTTATTTCATCATCACGGTGTCTCTGATCTGGTCGGTCAATGTCTACGTCCTCGGCCTGATCCGCACACGCCATGACCTGAAGTTTGAACGGATGGAAAAGGAGAGGGCGGAAGAGCTGAACCGGATGAAACTTCAGTATTTCACGGACATTGCCCACGAATTCAAGACGCCCCTGACGCTGATACAGGCACCGCTGGAGGATATCTATTCCCAATTGAGCGAATCACCGGTTATAGGCCGGAAAATCCGCATCATGACCCGGAATGTGAATTATCTGGTACGGCTGGTGCGGCAGCTGATGGAATTCCGCAAGGCCGAATCGGGCAAGGCGGGACTCAGTCTGCAGAAACAGAATATTACGGCGCTGACCGCGGATCTGTTTCAGCTCTTCGCCGACAGGGCCGTGAAGCTGAATGCGCATTATGACCTGAAATGTATCGAGCAGCCCGTAACGGGACTGATTGATCAGGATAAATATGAGGAAATATTTATCAACCTTCTGGATAATGCCTTCAAATATTCGGGAAATTCCCCGGTTATCCGTGTCGAACTGGATAAAATTCTCCGGAATGGACAATCCTGTATCAGCCTGTCCGTATTTGACAACGGGCCCGGATTTACAGCGGAACAGCAGGAGCATGTATTTGAACGCTTTTTCAGTGATCAGAGGCCGGCAAGACCGGGTGGAGCGAGTACCGGAATCGGACTTTCTCTCACAAAACGCCTTGTAGAACTTCATCGGGGTGAGATTACACTTCTGTCTTCTCCCGAAACAGGTTCCGGGTTTACGGTAATTCTGCCCATAGATGAAGAGTCGTATGACGCGGAAAATATCAGAACCGGTAAAGGGAACGGGCACATTCAGCCATTGCACCGTCCCTGGCTCCTTGCTGATGAGACGGAATATGAAGAGCCGGGTGATCAGTTGCCGCGCGCCGGAGCGGGGGAAAGGCTGCTGATTGTGGAAGATAATCCGGATCTCAGGACTTTTCTGTCCGATAATCTGTCGGAAGGATATGACGTCATCACGGCCGCGCATGGCAGGGCCGGACTGGATAAAACATTCATGGTCAAACCGGATCTGATTATTTCCGATGTCATGATGCCCGAGATGGACGGGCTGGATCTCTGCGCCCGGCTGAAGGCGGACCTGCGAAGTTCCCATATTCCCGTCATCCTGCTGACGGCCAGATCGGCGGTGGAACAGCGGATCGCCGGTATGGAAACCGGAGCCGATGATTATATCGACAAACCCTTTTCGCTGCAGTTTCTTCGCGCCCGGATCGCCAATCTTCTGAAAAACCGGGATCTGCTGAAGGAACGCTACCGCCGGGAATTCATACTGGAACCGGGCGGCAGTGATGTGCCTGCATCGCAGGACGAGGAGCTGCTGGGCCGGATTCGTCAGGCTGTTATCGAGAATATGTCCGATCCCTCCCTCGATGTTTCCGCGCTGGCCGTGAAATGCGGCCTGAGCCGGACGGCACTGTTTGATAAACTCAAAGCGCTCACCGGTTTTTCTCCCAACGAATTCATCCGCAGGATACGCCTGGAAAAAGCCCGAAGACTGCTTGCGGACACGGAATTGAATATTTCAGAAATCGCCTACTCTCTGGGTTTTAATTATCCCAAATATTTTTCCTCCTCCTTCCAGAAGGATATGGGCCTCAGCCCTTCGGAATTCCGGAAGAATGAAAAGGGGAAATCCTGATTTTATGGATCCGCAAAGCCTGATTAATCGGTGTTCCGGACGATATTGAACCCTTTCCGGACGATCGCGGATTGTATCCTCAGTGATTATAAATTAAGTTTTAAGCGAAAATGATAAACAGACGGGCTCGAATTGTACCGTCTGACCCAAATTAAGGAGATTGTTATGAAGAGATTGTTACTGGCGGGACTGCTGAGTTTCCTGGCCGTGGGACTGATGGCCCAGACAACGGTTTATCCCGGAGAAGGAACATTGACAACAGCCATTACGAATGCTGCCTCCGGGGACGTGCTCCTGCTCATCCCCACGGGCGTCTATACCGAATCGACCGAATTTCAGTTCGGAACCCTGGTGGATAAAAACCTGACCATCGCAGTGGACGGAGATGGCAGCAATAAGGCCGTTCTCCGCATTCTGAATGCACCGACGACCGAAAGTGATGTGACGTTTTTTGAAGTCGGGAATAATTCCAGCTTGTCTCTCTTTGGAATCGAACTTGACGGATCCCTGAATGACACTCCGAGTGCCAAGGATCTGATCATCTGCTATATGGGTGCGTATCCGGCCGAGACGAATGTGGGCACAATCCGTATCAATGACTGCTACATCCATGATTTTGCGTCTGATGTCATCGCTGCCGGTAACAGTGATATGGCCGGGTATGTGATCGTGGATTCCACCATTATTCATAATACCATTGTGGAGCGGACCGGGACGTCCGTGTATTACAAATATGCCGGTTCAAATTATATCGAACTGACCTACAGTACTTTCAACACGATCAACAGCTACGGAATGCGTATTGCAGGCCCGGGATATACCTTCATGTATGACAATACTCCCACGGTACTCATCAACCAGACCACCTGGTACAATATCGGGACGGAGGATCCCCGGGAAATCATTCTGGCTGAAAAGGGTACCTTCATGAATCCCTGGATTGTTTACAACTCCATTTTTTCAAATATGGCCAGTGATACCAAGACTGTTATCAATATCAAGGAGACCGATGGTGACGCCATGGCCACCATCCGCAGTATTGATCTGTGGAGTGTGGGCCCGACAAACTGGAGATCCCACACGGTGTATGACACTCTGAACGTTGATCCCGGATTTACCGATCCGGTTAATGGTGACTTTTCACTGCCCGACGGATCGCCTCTCGAAACTGCCGGTACCACCGGCGGGCCTATCGGTGATCCCAGATGGGCAAAAAATGCTGTCCCTGTTTCCATCAGCAGCTCAGAAACTCTGCCGGCCCGCTTCGCTCTCAATCAGAATTACCCCAATCCCTTCAATCCGGAAACAACCGTGTCCTTTGATCTCAGCGCCGAATCCAATGTCCGCCTGAATCTCTACGACATTAACGGACGGCATATCCGGACGCTGGTAAACCGGTCCATGAGTGAAGGCGCACACAGCCTGACGGTTTCCATGGCCAATGAAGCTGCCGGACTCTATATCTGTACGCTCGAGGCCAACGGCCACAGCCGCAGTATAAAAATGGCCTTACTGAAATAAGCGACAGACAGGATACAGACTGAATGAAACCTGATAAACCTGAATTTTCATACAGCAGGGCTTTGTTTGCCCTGCTGTTTTTCCTTTTCAGCGGCACCTCCCTTTTTTCCGCGCTTCCGGCCTTTCCCGGAGCAGAAGGGGGCGGCATGTACACCCGCGGAGGCCGCGGCGGTGATGTCTATATCGTGACCAATCTGAATGACAACGGCCCCGGTTCACTCCGGGAAGCCGTGAAGGCCTCCGGACCCCGGACGGTGGTATTTGCCGTGTCCGGAACCATTCATCTCCTGTCAGATCTGGATATCGGCCTGCCCTACATCACCATCGCCGGCCAGACGGCACCCGGTGACGGCATCTGCCTCGCCGACCACTGGACCGAGATCAAGACCAACCAGGTGATTATCCGCTATATTCGTTTCCGCCTCGGTGACAAGGATACGCTGGTTCAGGATGATGCCGTGGGGGGCCGCTACCGGAAAAATATCATGATGGATCACTGCACCGCATCCTGGAGCATTGACGAAGCCCTGTCCTTCTATGGAAATGACAGCTCCACCGTCCAATGGTGCCTGGTTTCTGAAAGTCTGTACATGAGCCATCATATCAAGGGCGCTCACGGCTACGGCGGTATCTGGGGCGGTACGGACGCCACCTTCCATCACAACCTCTTCGCTCACCACAGCAGCCGCAATCCACGCTTTTCCGGTGGTGAGACCCAACCCTGTGATAATGTGGATTTTCGTAATAATGTCATCTATAACTGGGGATTCAATTCCGCCTATGGCGGCGAAAACGGCAAGATCAATATGGTGGCCAATTACTACAAGCCCGGCCCGGCCACGAAAAGTTCCGTGAAGTCCCGCATCGTCGAGCCCTACGATTCCAATGGCCGCTGGTACATTGAGGATAATTATGTGGAGGGTGATCCGGATGTGTCCGCAAACAACTGGTACAGAAGCCCGGCGCCCCGCGGCGTGGAGGGCGGCTATGCCAATCCCAATGTAATCCGGGCCACCGAACCTTTTCCCTATGCTCCCATCCATACGGACACTCCGCAGGAAGCCTACGACAGGGTTTTGGAACATGTGGGCGCCTCGCTGCCGAGACGGGATGCCGTGGATACCCGAATCGTTGAGGA
>JBJKQR010000041.1:0-9910 GCA_046735395.1 Fidelibacterota bacterium
TCCAATTATCCAGTATTTTTGGAGGAAATATACGAAGTTCAAATGCAAAAATATTTTTTCCTTATTTATCATTCTGTTATTTATTAGGTTATACGACATTTTTTCTACAACAACCGAACACTAGTGAAACGCTCCTTCTCTAAAATCCTGTTTTTCTTATGCTCCAAAACGAAGAGGAATCACAAAATCCTTGCTCAAATGTCATTGCGGACCTGATCCGCAATCTCTTGCCGTTGAAGGCGAGGTGTGATGTGTACAAGATTCCGGGGTACAACAGAATTAAGGAGATTCCGGATCGCCCCCGTCTCCGTTTCACTTCGACAGTAGCGAGTAACGAGTAGCCCGTCTTCGTTTCACTACGACGCGGCAGGCGAGTAGCCCGTCTCCGTTTCGCTTCGCTCAGCTTCGACGCGGCAGGCGAGATGAGAGGCATAAGGATCAAGGCGCCAGGAGCCAGGAAGAAAGAGGAAGGGTGATATTCCATAGATTGCCGGCTCTCACAGCAGGGCGGAGTTTCGTTTCTTCCACATATACTCATCTACTCATTTACCCGTCTACACATTAGCAGTAGCGAGTAGCCCGTCTTCGTTTCACTTCGACAGTAGCGAGTAACGAGTAGCCCGTCTTCGTTTCACTACGACGCGGCAGGCGAGTAGCGAGTATCCACGTTTTTCACAGCAGGGCGGAGTCTTGGTTCTTCCTCAACCTTAACCTTAACCTTAGCCTTAGCCTTCCTTCGCGTCCTTCGCGGTCGGCGTTAATCCCGCTGTTTTAAGCGGGGCGAGAAGTTTTCTTTCGCGCCAGCCCGCCAACTATCCTTCCTGCCCGAGTGCCCCCTCCCTCAGCCGCGGGGGCGTTGCGGGGGTGTCCCCCGCAGAAGGGGGTGTGGCTGAGATCGCGGCTTCGGCCGCAGCTCAGCCCAGGGGGAAAACTTTCCCCCCCAAAAAAAAATCATTCCCATACGAAATTCTGCACGGATCCTAATGCACAAATAAAGCATGTTACTCGGTGTGAGCATTTTATAAATTACCCTTCGAAAATGAAGAGGATAAGTATGAGATATCGTGCCATTCTGGTCGCCGGCCTGTTTTCCCTGTGCTTTGCCGGCACCACGCCCCGTTATGGGATTCAGGAACACAGGCCGGACTATACCGTGCTGACCAATGCCCGCATTGTGACCGAGCCCGGAACGGTGATCGAAAAGGGAAATATCGTCTTTCGCGACGGAGAGATTCTGGATGTGGGAAAAACGGGACTTCCGGCCGGTGCAAAGGTTGTGGATATGAAGGGTCGGTGGATTTATCCGGGTTTCATCGATATGGGTGCCCGCCCGGAAGGGGACAAATCGGAAACAGCCTTCGGCCGCCGCCGGGACCGCGGCCCCGTCTACGAGACGGAACGCAGCGGGGACGAACACTGGAATCCGGCTATTCATCCCGACTTTTCAGTGCGGAATGAGCTGGAGCTTTCGGACAAGGCGGAAAAATTTTATATAGAAAACGGCTATACCACCGTCCATTTTCTCCCGGAAGACGGTATCTTTCAGGGTCAGGGCGCGGTGCTGGATCTTGGAGTGAAACCCGTTTCCGAGGGCCTTGCGGATGCCCGCACGCCTCAGGTGCTGAGTTTTTCCCGGGGCAGCTCCGAACTGGATTATCCCTCGTCTCTGATGGGAAGCATTGCCCTGATCCGTCAGACGTTCATGGATGCGGACTGGTACCGGAAATGTCAGGACATCAGCCGGGATCATCCGGATGTGGCCATGCCCGAAGCCAACGCGGCTCTGGACGCGCTGGGCCGGGCGCTGCAGAGCGGCGAAAAATTCTGTTTTCGTGCCGGAGACGAGCTGGATGTGTTCCGCATCCGGGACCTTGTCAATGAATTCGGTCTGTCGGCCATGATCCTGGGCAGCAATTACGAATATCGCCGTCTCAATGACATTCTGGCGCTGCATCTGCCCTTCATCCTGCCCCTGAAACTTCCGGATGCGCCGGAATATCCGGCAGGAACCCCGGCGGAAAATATGGACTTCGAAACTCTGAAACACTGGGACAGCGCACCCTTCAACGCCGGCCTGATGGCAAAAGGGAAGGGGACCATCGCCTTCACCACCGAAGGCCTGACGCCGGCCGACAAGGTTCCTGATATCCTGAGACGGCTCATGGAACGGGGGCTGAATGAGGAGGATGCCCTGGCAGCGCTCACGACGGTTCCGGCTGAACTGCTGGGCCTGTCCGGCAGCTATGGCAAAATCAAAAAAGGCTATCGGGCAAATTTTACCGTCTTCAGCGGCGACCTGAAGGATCCTGAATCCATGATTCTCTCGGTGTATGTGCGCGGGAGGGAACATGAGCTGCGCAATCCGCTGCTGGATGAACTCACCGGCCTGTGGACAGCCGAAGGCGGCGATCTGGCCATTCAGTTCGATTTTCGGAAGGCGCCCCGGGGGAAGGTTTATGTAAACGGGGATACGCTGGATGCCCGGGACCTCAGCGTGCTGCGCAATGTGGTGAGCGGCGTGTACGGAAAAACGGACTCGGCATTGACCTCCTTCCGCTTCCTGACGGATGGCACCCGCCTTGACGGGACGACACAGCAGGGAAGCGCCCGTGCCGGCAGCTGGAACTTATCCCGCCGTTCCCGGGAGGGATTCGCGGATAAGAAGAAGAAAAAGGCCCCGGCTGCGGAATCGCTTCTGCCCGTATTTTATCCCGATAATGCCTTCGGTTTCGAGACCCGTCCCGCGGCCGCGACGTCGCTGCTTCTGAAAAATGCCGAGATCTGGACTCTGAAGCCCGGTGACGGGGTGCTCCGGGGTGAAGATATGCTGGTGGTGAACGGCCGGATATCGAAAATCGGCCCCAATCTGTCCGCATCCGGTGCGACGGTCCTGGATCTGACAGGAAAAATCGTGACGCCGGGAATCATTGATGCCCACGCGCACGTGGCCATTGACGGCGGTGTGAATGAAGGCACGACGGCCATTACGGCAGAAGCCCGCATCGGCGATGTGATCGACAGTGATGACATTAATATCTACCGGCAGCTGGCCGGGGGCGTGACCGCCATCATGACCCTCCACGGCTCGGCAAATCCCATCGGCGCCCTGAATCAGGTGATCAAGATGAAATGGGGCGCTCTGCCGGACGAAATGAAAATAGCCAATCCGACGCATGCGACCATCAAGTTCGCCCTTGGTGAAAATGTGAAGCAGAGCAACTGGGGTGATGCCTATGTGACCCGTTTCCCCCAGACGCGCATGGGTGTGGAAGCCCTTATCCGCGATGCGCTGATTCAGGCTCAGGATTATGCCCGCAGGCAGGCGGAATACAAGGCCCTGTCCGGCCGTGAAAAACGGTCGGTGCTGCCGCCGCGCCGGGATCTTCAGATGGAACATCTGGCGGAGGTGCTGGACGGGAAAATCAAGATTCACTGTCATTCCTATGTTCAGACCGAGATTCAGATGATGACGCGGATCAGCAAAGAATTCAACCTGCCCGGAGGAACCTTCGTCCACGTGCTGGAAGGTTACAAGGCAGCGGACGATATCCGGGAGGCCGGCTGGATGGCCACCACCTTCAGCGACTGGTGGGATTATAAGTTTGAGGTCTATGACGCCATTCCCTACAATGCGGCCATGATGTATCAAGAAGGCATTGTCGTGTCTCTGAATTCCGATGATTATGAACTGGGCCGGCGTCTCTACCACGAAGTGCCCAAGGCCATGAAATACGGAGGTGTTCCCAGGGAGGATGCCTTCCGGATGATTACGCTGAACAGCGCCAGACAGCTGTATATCGACGGCCGCACCGGCAGCCTGGAAACGGGCAAGGATGCGGATTTTGTCGTCTGGAATACAGACCCGACCCATGCTGACGCCAGGGTGCTCCAAACCTGGATCGAAGGGGTGCGCTATTTCGATATTGACCGCGATCAGGAGCTGCGTCAGCGTCGCGATACTCTGAAATCGGAACTTATTGACAGATATTACAGGGCCGGTAAAAGCGGCCGGAGCGGACACGGAAACGGAGGTGCGAAATGAAGCGGATTAAACTTCTCATGTTTCTGGCCGTTGTGGCCATTCAGGCGCATGACATGGTGCCGGGGACGGGTTCAGACCAGCCTCAGGCTATTGTCAATGCCACCATCTGCCCTGTTTCCTCCGAGCCTCTTGAAAACGGAATTCTGGTATTCAAAGGCGAAAAAATTGTTTACGTCGGCAACGATGCCGGCCGGATTCCTCAGGATGCCGTCCGCATTGATGCGAAGGGGGCTTGGATCTATCCCGGACTCATTGCCGCCGATACACAGGTGGGCCTCAGTGAGATTGATGCGGTGCGGGCCACGAATGACAACCGGGAAATCGGTGATTTCAATCCCGAAGTGCGGGCTGACGAAGCTTATAATCCGGACAGCGAAATCATCCCCACGCTGAGAAGCGCCGGTATCCTGGTTGCGCAGACGGTTCCGGAGGGAAGTCTGATCACCGGGCGCTCCGCCATTATGGCGATGGACGGCTGGTCCCTCAAGGATTGCGAACTGAGGGCCTCCGACGGAATTCATGTGAATTTCACCATCAGCCGCTGGGGACGGCGGGCCGGAAATGAAAAATCCACGCTGGATGATATCAGCCGCCGGGCTGCTGAAGTTCGAAGCTTTCTGAAGGATACGCAGGCCTATGCGGATCTGAAGAAGCATGATCCCAAACATCTGAAGCCGGATACGCGGCTGGATGCGACCCTGCCTCTGTTTCAGGGAAAGAGTTCACTTTTTATTCACGCGGATGATGAGGATGCCATCCGCCAGGCGCTGGCCATTGCCGCCGAATTCAAAATCCGCACCGTCATTGTGGGGGCCTCGTCCGCGGCTGCGCTGCTGCCCGAAATCAAGCAGAGCGGTGTGGCGCTGGTTCTCCAGTCTCCGCTGTCCCTGCCTGCGCACAATGACGATGATTATGACAAGGCTTACCGGCTGCCGCTGCTGGTGAAGGATGCCGGCATTTCCTTCTGTGTCGCTCAATCCGGCACTTGGGGCGTGAGAAGCCTGGCTGCCGCTGCTGCGGCTCCTGTTGCTTTCGGAATGGATGAGGCCGACGCCGTGAAATCCATTACACTGAACGCGGCGCAGATTCTGGGTGTGGATGACCGCCTGGGAAGCCTAAATGCCGGCAAGGATGCCACCTTCATATTCTGTGAAGGAAATATTCTGGATATTTCGCAGAGCACGGTCACGCGGGCCTATATTCTGGGAAAAGAGGTGGATCTGAACGACCGGAATAAACAATTGTATCAGAAATACAGCCGGAAGTACAAAAAATAAACGACTGAAAAATAAGGTGGATATAATCATCAGAAAAAGGATGTGTATATGAAAGGAATAATACTTGCGGGCGGAAGCGGCACCCGACTTTACCCGGTCACGCAGGCTGTCGTGAAGCAGCTGCTCCCCATCTATGACAAACCGATGATCTATTATCCGCTGTCGGTGCTGATGCTGGCCGGAATCCGGGAAATTCTCATCATTTCCACACCGGAAGACACGCCCCGCTTCCAGACACTTTTCGGTGACGGATCCGAGCTGGGTCTGGCGCTCAGCTACAAGGTTCAGCCCTCGCCGGACGGCCTGGCCCAGGCCTTTATTCTGGGAAAAGAATTTATCGGGGACGACGATGTCTGCCTGATTCTCGGTGATAATATTTTTTATGGCCACGGCCTGACGGGCCTGCTGGATAAGTCCCTCGCCATCGTGAAGGAAAAACGGGAAGCTGTCGTGTTCGGCTATTATGTGACGGATCCGCAGCGTTACGGTGTGGTGGCCTTCGATGAGCAGCAGCGGGTGCGCAGCATCGTGGAAAAACCGCAGAATCCGGAAAGTAATTATGCCGTCGTGGGCATTTATTTCTATCCCAATGATGTCATCCGCGTCGCTGAGACCATCAAGCCTTCCGCACGGGGCGAACTGGAAATCACCACCGTCAATCAGGAATACCTCCGGGAGGAGCGCCTGAATGTGGAATTGATGGGACGGGGCTTCGCCTGGCTGGATACGGGTACTCATTCCTCGCTCATGGAGGCATCCCAGTTCATCGAAACCATCGAGCGGCGGCAGGGCCTGAAGATTTCCTGTATCGAGGAAATCGCCTATATGAAAAAATTCATCGACCGTCCGCAGCTGGTGAAGCTAGCGGAAAAATACCGTAAAAACGAGTATGGCCAATATCTGGAAAAAGTCCTGAATTCGGAATTCTGAGCCTGAATCACAGGTTCAGCGGATAGAAAAGGGGCGGAGGCAGGGACTTACCACTGTAAATTTCAGGATAAATGATGTAAATTCACGCCCTGAAAAACGGAGAGACGCATGAGACTGAAACGTGACAGAATGATTTCCTCAATTCCCGAGGCGAAGGCCGGAGAGACGGTGGTTCTCAATGGCTGGGTCAATACACGCCGGGATCTGGGAGGCATTATTTTTATAGACCTGAGAGACCGCAGCGGGCTGATGCAGCTCCGTTTTGACGCAGATCTGCCCGATGAACTGCTGGAAAAAATCCGGCATATCGGCAGCGAAGATGTGATTGCCGTCAGCGGTATTCTGCAGACCCGTCCGCCGGAAGCCGTGAACCGGAAGATCCCCAACGGTGAATGGGAACTGCTGGTCCGGGATTTTGAACTGCTGAACAGCGCAAAGACGACCCCCTTCGAAATCACGAAACGGGAAACGGGATCGGAAGATCTGCGCCTGCGCTACCGCTACCTCGATCTGCGGACGGTGGAAATGCAGAAGAATATTCAGCTGCGGGCCAGAGTGGCTCATGAAGTCCGGACTTTTATGAATGGCCGGGGTTTCCTCGATATCGAGACACCCATGCTCATGAAAAGCACACCGGAAGGTGCCCGCGATTTTCTCGTGCCCAGCCGCGTCAATCCCGGAAAATTTTATGCGCTGCCCCAGTCGCCCCAGACCTATAAGCAGCTGCTCATGGTGTCAGGATTTGACAAGTATTATCAGATTACGAAATGTTTCCGGGATGAGGATCTGCGCGCAGACCGTCAGCCCGAATTTACTCAGATTGATATCGAAATGTCCTTTGTGGACGAAACGGATGTCTGCAGCATGGCGGAAGCGCTCCTAGCGCAGATCCTCCGGGAAGCTGCAGGCTATGACCTGAAGCTTCCCCTGACGCGGCTGCCCTACCGCGAAGCCATGGAACGCTACGGCTCGGACAAGCCCGATCCGCGGATTCCCATGGAGATCAGAAACGTGGAGGAGATCGCCCGAAAAACCAGTTTCGGTGTCTTTCACAGCGCCCTCGACGAGGGAATGGCGGTGCGGGCCATGACGGTTCCGGGCGGTGCTTCGCTGTCGCGGAAACAGCTGGATGAGCTCACCGATGTCGCGAAAAAATACGGCGCAAAGGGCCTGCCCTATGTAAAACTGAGTGATGACGGGGCTACAGGCGGTATCAGCAAATTTTTTACGGATGAAGTTCTGAAGGAAGTGATTCATGCGACCGGAGCCGACAAGGGGGATCTGATCCTGTTTGCCTCGGATGCCTGGACGACGGCTCTGACGGTGCTGGGCGCATTGCGGGTCCGCCTCGGGAAAGACCTGAACCTCATCGGCGGTGACCGCTTCTCCGCCTTGTTTGTGACCGAATTTCCCCTTCTGGAATGGGATGAGGAGAGCAGACGCTTTGTGGCCATGCACCATCCCTTCACCTCACCGGTGGTGGAAGACCTTCCTCTCATGGAAGACAATCCTGCGCAGGTTCGGGCCCGGGCCTACGATCTGGTGCTCAACGGCAATGAAATCGCCGGCGGATCCATTCGTATCCATCGTCAGGATATTCAACAGAAAATGTTTTCTCTTCTTAATATCGGACACGAGGAAAGCCGTGAAAAATTCGGATTTCTTCTCGATGCCCTGGAATACGGCGCGCCGCCCCATGGCGGGATCGCCTTCGGCCTGGACCGCATGGTCATGCTCATCGCCGGGGCTGAAAGCATCCGGGATGTCATCGCTTTTCCGAAGACAACGACGGCTCAGTCGCCCATGGACGGAGCTCCTGATCATGTCGCCGATGCCCAGCTGAAGGAACTTCATCTCAAACTCGACTGACCCCGGTCCGCGTCCGCATGAGATGCTTCAATATACGTTTCTGACAGATAATAAATCCGACATCCTAATTCAGCCCTGCCGATTTCCATTGTCCGGCGATTCGACGTCTGTTTGCAGATATTTGCGCTTTCCCCGGAATATTCCACAATGAGGCGGACGGTCATTTGAATCATCAATTCCGAAAAATCAGGAAAGTATACCAAAATAGACAGTAAATTCGATCAAGTGTACATTAATGAATTTTGAGAAGTCCGCAAACTTTCATTAGATACATTATGACCGTTCATGAAGTGATGCTTGAGCTGCAGAAACGCGGAATTTCCTGGCAGAGTGTGGCAGAGACCACGGGCCTGAGCCGGGGAGCCATGCATAAATGGTACAGGAATGAGGGCATCCGGCCTCATGCCAGTTCGGTGCGTCTTCTCTGCAAGTATTATCCGCTGGAAGCCACATTCGATGAAGACGGGAATGTGGATTTTACGTTCAATGAAGACTACAGTGACATCGAACAGATGATGGATCTGATGCGGGATTTTCCACCGGAATATCTGAAGATCGAAGCCATGATGGCGTCACCGGAGGAGCGGGAAGCCTACAGCCGGAAGGTGGACGTCATCCGCAGCGTTCTCCGCAAACTGATTCGTTATCCGCTATCGAATATTATCAGTCTGGACGAAATTCTCAAAGAACCTGACCTATAAAAAAAAGGCCGGGGGAAGGGGATCCCCGGCCTGTATGATTTTTATCTAATTGCCCTGGAGGAGGATTAGATAAAACTTATTGGAATTTTACGTAGGTTCGTACAAACTCTGCGCTGTCCATCATGGATGCCCTGCTGAAGTCCGCCAGCTTCACCCGGGCCGAGACACAGCAGTCCTGATAGAAAATTTTGATGATGCCGTACTTGGTCATCCGGTCACTCTGGTCAAGCAATCTCAGGCCCATCATGAGGGCTTCGTCAAAACTCTGGTCCGCCGTGCTCAGCGAAACCACGACCGTGCTGTCATTCAGCGGTTCCACGTAGGCGGCATAGCTTGCAGCCCGGGTCAGGAATACGCCCAGCATGAGGGTCGTGAGATAGATCAGCGTCTTTATTGTCAATGTTGTTTTCATTTTACCGTCCTCCCGTTTCCGTTCATATGACGTCCCCAAAACGGAAATAGTTGTCAGATTTCGGGAAAAAATGATTGAATGGTTAGCTGGTTGGCGGGTTTGTGCTTTGATGCGGAAGAACGTTTCTCGCCCCGCTTAAAACAGCGGGGTTAACGCCGACCGCGAAGGACGCGAAGGAAGGTTGAGGTTGAGGTTAAGGTTAAGGCTGAGGAAGAAACGAGAAACTGCCCTGCTGTGAGAGCCGGCGATCCCGGGAATATCAACTTATACTCTTGTGGGGCTGTTTCAGGAGCCGGAAACCGGCGACGCGAGCTTCAAACTTCCAGCTTCCAGCTTCTTTCAACCGCATTGGTGCCGAAGAACGTTTCTCGCTGAGACTATAAAGGGCGCGAAAGAAGGCAATGGTTGAGGTTGAGATTAAGGTTGAGGTTGAGGAAGAACCAAAACTCCGCCCTGCTATGAAAAACGGGGACACTTGCTACTCGCCTGCCGCGTCGTAGTGAAACGAAGACGGGTTACTCGTTACTACTAATGCGCAGATGGGGAAGAAGTGGGGTCATAAATAACGATACCGCAGAGTTGGGAAGAGCAGAAAATCCGGTGAATGAACAATCCGGCCATATTTTGCTTCACCTTAACGAAAAAAGCCTTATATTATCCCCTGATGAAAACACTTAGA
>JBJKQR010000042.1:0-57512 GCA_046735395.1 Fidelibacterota bacterium
GTGCTTGGCGGACTGGGTGCAGGGAGCGGCCATAATCTGCATGGCTTTGGTTTCGGACTGGCCGGTCTGGGAGTCGGACGGGATATTTTTGGTGTTGCCATCGGTGCCCTGGGGCTGGGTGCAGGAAACAATATTACCGGAATGGCTGTCGGTGGGCTCGGTCTGGGCGCGGGCAAGGATTTTACCGGTGTTGCTTTCAGTCTGGCCGGAACCGGATGCGGACAGGATTTCCTGGGATTTTCCTTTTCCGGAATTGGTATGGGAGCAGGTCGCAATATGACAGGATTTATGATATCTGGTATTGGAATGGGCGCAGGTGAAAATATCCGCGGTATTGCTCTGGCCGGCGCAGGAATCGGTGCGGGCAAAACCATTACAGGACTTGTTTTTGCCGGAGGAGCGGTCGGTTCTCCGTCACTGAAAGGTATTATGCTGGCAATCGCTACGGTGAAAGTCATGGATGACGGGAAACTTACCGGTATTGCAGTATCCGGCTACAATAACATTCAGGGAACACAGAAGGGGGTAAGCGTGGGTCTTGTCAACAAAGCTGCACGTCTCCACGGATTTCAGTTCGGACTCATCAATATTGCCCGGAACAATCCGAAGGGCCTTCGGGTTCTCCCCCTACTAAATTTTCACCTGTCGAATGATGCAGACTAATTAAAACAAAAAAATGATGATGATAAAAGCCGGAACTTTCCGGCTTTTTTTATTTCAGCAGAACGATTTTCCGGGTTTGACGATGAGCACCATGGCCTACTTCCAGGAAATAGAGTCCCGAACTTTCCGCTGAGAAATCCAATTCGATATTCAAATTGCCTCTGTGCCGGGCCACCGGATTTTCATGATGAATACGACGGCCGGACAGGTCGTAAACCGTCAGGGAATACCTGCCCGGCTCTTCGATCTGCAGAGAAACCGTACAGACAGAATTGAAGGGATTCGGGAAGCTGTTGACGAGATTGAATGATTCAGAATGAACGATATATTTTTCGTTGAAACCGCTGGGAAGTGAATGTAAGGGAATTGTGCGATAGAGCAGACTGTCTTCCGGAATATCCGTTATCAGAAGCGTATCCGCGTATCCCGGGGCGGAAATACTAAAGAATTGCGGTCCGGATAGAGAGAGCAGGATCGAAGTGCTGTCATCATTGCGGACAGCTGCGGCTGCCACGCCCGAAACGTTAAAGAAACTGAGATCCGGCCGGATGATCTCATGCGTATCCGCATCCTGAGCCTGAACGCACAGTCCCTGGCCTGAGGCCTGGATATAATGGTACATGGAGCGGAAATTGTAGCCGAAGATCCGGCGGAAATCTGAGGGATTACAGAATTTCAGATTACTCAGCTCAAAGGTGATATCCCGGCAGCGATAATAATAATTCAGATAATCCTGAAGCCCGCCATTCACCTGATACCAGGCATAGCCATTGATGATGCCGAATTCTGCTGACGGATCATTCAGGTTCAGGTAGTTTGGGCCGGAAAATGCGTGCACCGTATCCGCGTAGGATCTGCTTCGGACGCGGAACCAGTCATCGAAAGGGTGAAGCTCCGCTTTGCGGTCCCAGGGATAATTCACGACTTCAGCTCCTGCATGAATAGACATGGAAAGGAGAAAATGCCGTTCACGGATAAAATCCATCATCATCCGCACTTCCGGCTGAAGTGTATCCACATCCGCAATGTCGTCCGGATCCGGATATATGCGGTTCATATCCTTGTGGCTCAACGAATATCTGGATGCGTAACTGATGCTTGTATCGGAGGGCAGATAACAGCCGTCCGGATTCATGAGCGGCAGAATGAATATTTCATGGTTATCAATCAGGTGACGGATTCGGGAATTGCCTGCGTAAGAATTGCAGAGCGTATCAGCCAGCTGCAGCAGGAGCATGGAACCGATGAGTTCGTCACCGTGAATCTGTCCGTTCAGCAGCACTTCCGGTTCGCCTTCATCGCGACCCGAATTGTCAGAGAGTTTCAGATAATACAGCTGATGATGTCCCGGCGTGAGTCCCAGGCTGTCCAGCCGGCATATTCCGGGATAGCTGTTTTCCAGATAAAGCAGATAATCACGCAGTGTCGCATAGGTGGGAAATGCATTCCATGTCCGCAGTTCCTCAATACTTCGGGCCAGGGGTACGCTTCCTTTCGCCGCAGGATGAAGAATTTCAAAGGGAAAATTCAGAGCGGCCGTCTTTTTCAGAGAAGGGAGGACTGCGAAGACCGTATCGCCGCGAATGGCGTCAATGCTCAGATCGGCGGATAAGGCTCCGTTCTGCATCAGATCATGTTTGGAAAATCGTATATTGATATCACCTGCTGCCAGAAATAGCGGAATGATCAGCAGAAATATCACTTTTAGCGGATTATAACCTGTCATGATTCTTCCGGGGATATGAGAATATCCTTTTCATATTGATAGCGGACTTTGCCCGGTGCGGCGCCGCGAATTTTGGAGACGTAACGCCGTTCTGTGCAGACCACGGATACGAGCCCGGAATGCTTTTCCTCGCTGAAGCGGGCGGCCAGCCGCGCGGCAAAATTCAGGTCCTTTCTGTCGACCGCTGCGCCAGCGCAGCGAATCAGTACATGCGAACCGCGGGAATGACGGGCATGCAGCCACAGATCCTTCTTATGGGCCAGATGAAAGGTCATTTCATCATTCTGCCGGGCGGATTTTCCCACCCAGATTCTGAATCCGGACGGAGACAGAAATTCCCGATAGGGACGGCCTTCTCCCGAATCCGTGGATTTTTCATCCGGAACAGCTGTCAATAAGGATGACCATGTTTTGCGGAATGTATCCATGTCAGCGTTGTTGCTGCAGAGCTTCAGAGCCTCCTGCGCGGCCTGAACTTCAGCAAGCGACGATCTCAGTTCAGGAATCCGCAGCTCATTCATTTTAATCCTCTGAAGCAGGTCTGCGGATTTACGGTAGAATCCGTCAATGTTTTCATTCAGACTTCGCCCTTCGTCCAGGTGAATGATTTCCGGCATACCCGGCTGCTGTAAATAGTCGGGTACGGCAATGTCCTTCATTCCTTCCGTCAGGCTGTGGCGAAGGCCATTCAGTGTATCTGCCATGAAGCGGTACAGGGCGCTTTTTCGCTGCAGATCATCCGCGTTACCCATACGGGCAAGATTCCGGCTGAGGTAACTGTCCTTGCGCTGCAGCTCCTGGCTCAGCCGTTTCCGTTTTTCCTCCATATCTCCGCTGTTCAGAGTCGTGATAATGAAACGATGGTAATTTTCGTAGAACGTATCCGGATCGAACTGCGTGTCCTTATCTGCCTTCAGGATGAAACGATTCTGCCAGGGTTGCCCGTTGGAGCGATTGATCTGATCGTAAAGACCCTCATCATTATCGCAGCCGAACACCTCATGAATATTTGCTGTCCAGAACCGGTTGAAGCGGGCATCTTCGGAAATATTCGAATGGTTGACAGCTGCTGTCTCAGTCCAGGATTCATCCAGTGAGCGGCCTTTTCTGAACTGAACGGACCGTCCGTCCCTGCGCAGATAAAATACATTTCCGGCTCCCGAACGAAAGGAAAGAATGAGCCGATTTCCGGACCGAAACCGCAGAATCATATCCCGGTCTTCACCCTGCATGACACAGCTTTCCAGAATTTCATTTTCCAGATCGGGAAATATGCGGATATGACGTTTGGGAATATGGAAGGGTTTGAGAAAGATAAAATGAAAGGGCGGCCCGAATGTGATCTGCAGGGAAGGCCTGTCCGGATTCGCGTTATGCAGGATCAATTCATTCTTCTTATAGGAAAATGCACGGTCGAAAACGTGGTCTCTTACCTGATCCGAAAGGACCTGTGTGAGTTTTTCGAATGTATACCAATTATTAATCATGATGAAACAGAAGGGAAGCCAAGCTGCATATGTCGCCGCATGATGCAGTCATCCATAACGAGCGGGATTCCGGTCTCCCGGCACAGCGCCGCCGCATCCTCGGAGATGACGCCGTCCTGCAGCCAGACATATTTGAGCGGACGTGCATCGATAGCAGATTTTACCAGTTCCGCCGCGAATTCGGATTTTCGAAAGACAAGCAGTAAATCAATGCTCCGGTCATCGGGGACGGACGCTACATCCGGATAGGCTTTGAGTCCGAAAACGGAATCGAGGCCGGGATTTATGGGAATAATTTCGTATCCGGCCGTCAGCAGATAATGGGCAACCCGGTTGGAGGCGCGATAGGGCTTATCTGAAATGCCGGCAACGGCTATGCTGCGTACAGAGGTCAGGATGTCCGGGATGAGGGAGTTCATGCTATTTTTGCCGGAAACTGAAAAAGTCTCTGAAAACATAACCGCCGATATCGGGATTTTCCAGAACGCGACGCGAGGCATAGGCATACCATTCGGTCCCGAAGGGAACATAATAACGTACCGTGTAACCGGCATCTCTCAGCTCCTGCAGCGTTCGGTCAATGGGAACACCCAGAAGACTCTGAAACTCAAAGCGATCCTTTGAAAATGCCTTTTCCTCGCAATATTCACGAATGGATCGGATGATCTCCAGATCATGGCTGGCGATGGCCACATACTGTCCGTCATCCAGCATGCGCCGGATGAGACGGATGGCATTCTGACGGATCTCAGACTTGTCCTTGAATGCAATTGCCGGGCTTTCCTTGTAGATACCCTTGCAGATGCGAAGATTGGTACCGTCGGCCATTAAAGCCTTTACATCCTCCCCGGACCGGTGCAGATAAGCCTGAATGACAACCCCCACGCCTTCCGGCCAGAACTCCCGGGCGCGTCGGTACATATCCAGCGTCGCATCGGTGAGGCTGCTGTCCTCCATGTCAATACGGACGAATATATTGAGATTCCGGGCTTTGTTAAGGATCCGGAGTAACTGATTCCACGCATGATTCCGGTCAATATGCAGGCCAAGCTGGGATAATTTCAGAGAGATGTTCCCCTTGACGCCTTGTTTGTCGATGGCATCCAGGACATTCAGGTACTGTGTAACGGGGCTCAGTGTCTGTTCAAGAGATACGGCCGATTCTCCCAATACATCCATGGTGACGAGAAAGCCATCCCGATTGAGTTGACTGATGCGCTTCAGTGCTTCTTCCAGAGTGACACCGGCGATGTAACGGCGCGCGACCATTCCAACCAGTTTTCTGGGTAATAATGGCATGGTGAGATGTATCAGAGAATTCAGAGCTTTCATTTCATTGTCCTTATTAACTTCATTTTAGGCCGAATTTACGGAAAGTCCGCATTGACTACAATTTGAATATTTTTGGCTTCAGCAAATTATCTGTTGATTCCCAGCCTGAGCTGCTGCAATTTTAGCGGTGATGTCAGCAGATTCCATAACAGCGAATTCATCCATGCCCTATATTCTTCTCGTCGATGATGAAGACTGTATCCGCAGCAGTATCCGTGAATTTCTGGAGCGGGAGGGATATGAGATCAGAACGGCCGGCAGCGCAGAAAGCGCCATAGAGATACTGAAGGATACGAAACCCGTTCTGCTAATCTGTGATATGATTTTACCGCAGCAAAACGGAGATTCGGTTATTTCGGAACTGCAGCAATGTCATGGAAATGACGTCCCCGTATTGGTGATGACCGGTCTGCCCGATGATGAAACGGAAGCCCGGTTAAGGAAGGAATTCGGAATACAGGCTTACCTGCCCAAACCCTTTTCCCGAAGTGAACTGCTGGATCTTGTGAGAATGTCCCTTTCATCAAAGTGATTGTTATCAGGAAACGATTGTTCTATATTGCCTTCAAATGCTAACGAAGTACAGGAGATAGTACCATGCCATGGGAGCTGAATGTTAATTTAAAAGATGTTATCCTTGATTTTACTTATCTGAGCCTGTTTCTGATGGTTGGAACGATATTGAGACGATATGTGACCGTTTTTCAGAAATTTCTCATACCGAATAATATTCTCGGTGGTTTTTTCGGCCTGATCGTCGGATCACAGGTTCTGAAAATCATTCCTCTTGACGGGGAAAGACTGGGAATCTATGTGTATCATTTCCTGGCCCTGACCTTTATTATCATGGGCCTCAGAAAGGAAAAAACCAGCTGGGGCAAAGGGCCCTTGAGTAAAACCAATATTTCCATCCTCTGCTATCTGGGGCAGGGAATCAGCGGCCTGCTCATTGCCATTCTTCTTATCAAAACGCTGATGCCTGATCTTTTTCCGGGTATCGGGCTCCTGGTTCCTCTGGGCTTCGGAATGGGGCCGGGGCTCGCGTACGCCATGGGCAGCAGCTGGGAAGTGTATCATGGCGTGGAAGTCTTTCCGGGCGGGGGCATGGTCGGGCTCACATTTGCCTCCATCGGATATCTGGTGGCCTTTTTCGGTGGCCTCGGCTTCATTTCCTGGGGTATAAAAAATCATAAGACAAAACTCATCAACGGGCTTGATGAAATCAGTGATGATCTTCGGAAGGGTATTCTGAAGGATTCGGAGCTTCCGATAGCCGGCAAACTCACGATGGCCACCGAGGCAATCGAACCCATGGCATTTCAGGTAGGCCTCATCGGAACGGTTTATCTGGCGACCTATATTGTGGTCAATTATCTGGCCGGTGTCCTTCACGCGCACCATCTGGACGGCTTTGTGGCGACACTCTGGTCCTTTCATTTCATTTTTGCCATCCTGCTGTCACTTGCAGTCCGTAAGGTTCTTGATGTGACGAAACGGTCCTACATGATTGATACCGGGCTCATGAATCGCAGCGCCGGCATTCTTATCGATTATCTGGTAACTGCCTCCATTGCGGCGATATCCATTGCCGTGGTCAAAATGTACTGGCTGCCCATCCTCATCATGAGCATTGTGGGAGGCTTCATCACCTGGGGCATCATCTGGTGGGCCAGCTATCGCTCCTACGACGATTATCCCTTCGAACGCTTCGTGGGTGTCTTCGGAGAAATGACCGGTACCATCAATTCCGGACTGGTGCTGATCCGTGTGACCGATCCGCAGTTCCAGACAGCAGTTGCCGAGGATTCCATCTACGGCGCCGGACTGACCATTTTTGTTGGATTTCCGCTCCTGATCATTCTGAACCTTCCCATGAATCTTTGGGCAAATTCATTACCCGGATACTGGTACACCATCGGACTCTTCTTTATATATGCGATCATCATCATCGGATTCTGGCGCCTCATCGGCTATCTGAATTTCAAGCGTGTACTGGATTAAGCGGTCCCAGACTTTAATACAGAATTAATATGGAATTTATCCTGGCATTTCTGCCGGGAAAAGTGAGCGGGCCAAGGGGCCCGTCTCATTATGAATGGGAAATATCCGCACAAAAATTAATAAAAAAACAGTTTTACTATTCGAATACTTTTTCTATATTTTCGGGCTTTTTGAAACACGATGGGTTGTCGTCCAACGGCAGGACATGCGGCTCTGGACCGTAGTATCGGGGTTCGAATCCCTGCAACCCAGCACGATTTGGCGCGTTCGTCTAGCGGTTAGGACGCTGGCCTCTCACGTCGGTAACACGGGTTCGAGTCCCGTACGCGCTACATCCCGACACGCGCCCATAGCTCAACTGGACAGAGCGTTTGGCTACGGACCAAAAGGTTGGGGGTTCGAGTCCTCCTGGGCGTACTAAAAAGGCCTGCATCAGTCAGGCCTTTTGCTTTTTACAGCGGTTTATTATAATTATTTCATCATAAGCCCACCAAATGAATTCTTCCGTAAACGCACGTCTGTGACAAGCTGTTTATGTCATGGATATTTCGGATTGAATATCCTAAATTTATGGCCTTAAACCGAAAGAGAAGGAACAAGAATGGCATCGGGATATCCCTTTAAGGACATTGAACAGAAATGGCAGGATCGCTGGGAAAAGAACAAAACCTTCAAAACCGGCGAAGATCCGTCAAAACCGAAATATTATATTCTGGATATGTTTCCCTATCCCAGCGGACAGGGGCTGCATGTGGGACATCCGGAAGGCTATACAGCCAGTGATATTCTGGCCCGCTACAAGCGCATGAAGGGCTACAATGTTCTGCATCCCATGGGCTTTGATGCCTTCGGGCTTCCCGCTGAAACCTATGCTCTGCAGACCGGAACCCACCCGAAGATTACTACGGAACGGAATATTGCAAATTTTACCCGCCAGCTGAAACTCTTCGGTTTTTCCTACGACTGGGACCGGGTCGTGAATACCACCGATCCGGGTTATTACAAATGGACACAGTGGATTTTTCTGAAATTATGGGAAAAAGGGCTGGTCTATGAAGCGGAAACGCCCGTCTGGTACTGTCCGGCTCTGAAGTCCGTCCTGGCCAATGAAGAAGTGGTGGACGGCAAGAGTGAGCGTGGAAATCATCCGGTGGAACGCATTATGCTGAAACAGTGGATGCTGCGGATTACGGCTTATGCTGATCGCCTGCTCGAAGGACTGGAAGGTCTGGACTGGCCCGATTCGGTGAAGGAAATGCAGCGGAACTGGATCGGACGCAGTGAGGGCGCAGAAGTGGATTTTGCCGTCGATGGCCATTCAGAACTCATTCGCGTCTTTACCACACGTCCCGATACGCTTTTCGGGGCAACCTATATGGTCCTGTCACCCGAGCACCAGCTTGTGGATGTCATTACTACAGCGGAGCACCGTTCAGCTGTCGATGCCTATCGTATGGAAGCAGCCCGGAAATCCGATCTGGACAGAACCGATCTCGCGAAGGAAAAAACGGGGCAGTTTACCGGCGCTTACGCCATAAATCCCATAAACGGTGAGAATATCCCCATCTGGATCGCGGATTATGTTCTCATTTCCTACGGAACCGGCGCGATTATGGCTGTACCGGCCCACGACCAGCGGGACTGGGAATTTGCCCGTGAATTTGATCTGCCCATCGTTCCTGTCATCGAAGGCGGTGATATCGAAAGTGAAGCCTGGACCGGCGACGGAACCCATATCAACAGCGGTTTCATGAACGGGATGAATAAAGCAGACGCCATCCGTACCACCATCGGATATCTCGAGGAAAAGAAAATCGGACAGCGGAGCATTAATTACAAACTTCGGGACTGGCTCTTCAGCCGTCAGCGCTACTGGGGTGAACCGATTCCGCTGTACAAGAATGAGGCAGGAGAGACCTTCGCCCTGAATGAAGATGAATTGCCGCTCACGCTCCCGGAAGTGGAAAAATATGAACCCTCCGGCCGGGGCGAAAGCCCGCTGGCATCCATCCGCAACTGGGTGGAATTTAAAAATGCAAAGGGCGAAACCTGTTTCCGTGAAACTCACACCATGCCTCAATGGGCCGGATCAAACTGGTATTACCTGAGATATATCGATCCCCGGAATGATGATGCCCTGGTTGATCCGGAACTGGAAAAGTACTGGATGAACGTGGATTTCTACATCGGCGGGGCGGAACACGCTGTTTTACACCTTCTGTACGCGCGTTTCTGGCACAAGGTACTCTATGATTTCGGTGTGGTTTCCACCGATGAACCTTTTCACAAGCTCCTCAATCAGGGCCTGATCCTGGGTGAGGACGGCGAGAAGATGAGCAAGAGCCGGGGGAATGTCATCAATCCGGATGATGTCATTGCCGACTTCGGCGCCGATTCCCTGCGTCTCTATGAAATGTTTATGGGTCCCATCGAGCGCCCCAAACCCTGGTCCATGAGCGGAATTGCCGGGATTCACCGTTTTCTGAACCGCATCTATAGATTATATATTGAAGACGCTGCGCTGAATCCGAATATTTCAGAAACAGCATCAAGTGACAGTATGACAAGAACTTACCACAAAACAGTTAAAGTCGTAACCGGGCATATAGAGCAGACACGCTTCAATACCGCCATTGCCCAGATGATGGTATTTGTGAATGAAGCTTACAAGGAACAGACACTGAACCGCCAGATCCTGACCGGATTCCTTCAGCTGCTGTCCCCCTTTGCACCGCATATTGCGGAAGAGCTCTGGGAAAAGCTCGGAGAAAAGGAAAACATCAATACGGCAGCCTGGCCTGAATATGATGAAGCTTTTGTTGTTGAAGAAGTGATGGAGTATCCGGTTATGTTCAATGGCAAACTTCGCTTCAAACTTGCCCTGCCCGCCGAAACGGCCGCCGATGAGGTGGAGCGGCAGCTGAGAGCAGATGAACGGTTTGCTCATTACTGCGGAGACAAGGCTGTGGCCATGCTCAAGATCATTCCCGGAAAGATTATTACGGTGGCTTTGAAATAGATCAACACTTTCCTGTCATGACAGACCGGGAGGGAAGGTTTTACACTAAGAATTAATTAATCGATATACAGAGGACCGCTCATGCAAAAACCTGTAAGACAGCTCGGACTCGTAACGCTCCTCGCCCTGATCTTCGGAACCGTCGTCGGATCGGGTGTATTTATTAACATTTCTACGGTCCAGAACGCAGCCGGATCTCCTTATATGGCCGTTATGGCCTGGTTGATCGGCGGACTGATCTGGATCCCCCAGCTCTTTATTCTGGCCGAACTGGGAACAGCCTATCCTGATCAGGGCTTCGGCTACCTGTATCTCAAGGAAGCCGGCTATCCGGGCCTGTCCTTTCTGTATGTGTGGACGGTATTTCTGACTTCCGATACACCCAGTATCACGATTCTGGCTCTGGCAGCCTTTCAGGCTCTCGATATCTTTTTCCCCGTTCTCAGTGCAGGGCCGGCACCACGGATCGCAGCCGCGCTGCTGATCCTGGCTATGACCTTTATTCACATCCGAAGTGTAAAGCAGGGTGGACGCGTTCAGACAGCGCTTACCTTTCTCAAGCTTCTGCCCCTGTTTCTTCTCATCTTTGCCGCGCTGAAATTTCTGCCGGGGAATTTTCTCCCGGCTGCTTCCAGTCCGGTATCCGCCGGTCCGCAGGGCCCCTGGCTGCTTCTGCTTCTCGGCGGTATTTCCGCGACGGTCTGGAGTTATTCGGGCTTTCCGAATATTCTCTACATGGCCGGTGAAGTAAAAAAGCCCGAATCCCTGCTGCCGAAGGCTCTTCTGATCAGTGGAATTGTAGTGACCATCATATACAGCGGTGTGGCGCTTTCCAGTGCGACTCTGATCCCTCACGACGTTCTGATCAAGCAGGAGGGATTTGTGAATCCCTTCGCGTTCATGACCTGGTCAAAGAGCTTCGCAGCGCCCTTTCTGGCCATTGCCGCATTCATTTCCATGGTCGGAGCTGCAAACGCCTGTCTGATGGTTCAGCCGCGAATCGAGTACGCCATTGCGCGGGATGGCCTCTTTTTCAAATCCTTTGGCCGGCTCCATCCCCGTTTCGGAACTCCTCATTTCAGTATCGCGGTTCAGGCTGCGTTCGCTGCCTTTTTACTGCTTTTCAATATTGAAGATCTTCTGGCCTATTTCACGCTGTCCTATATCCTGCAGAATCTTCTCGTTTACGTGATCATTTTTAAACTGCGGAAGCAGGAGGGATACAAGCCTCTCTTCAAATCCCCGGCCGGATTTAGCATGGCGGTGCTCAGTGTTCTCTTTCAGGCAGCGCTTCTCGTAGGCAGTTTTGTTGCCTATCCAGTCGGCGGCCTGCTTGCAACGACCGTGCTCATCCTGAGCGGTATGCCGGTTTATGTTTATTTCAGAAAACATATGCAAAACGACATAGCATAATTTCAGAATCAATCCCAAATCGTTTTTAAAATATTTTTCTATCATCGTTATAATTTCCTTTATAATTGAATTATTCCGCATTGAATCACGCAGTTGATATTCTCAGGATATTAGAAAATAAATTACGGGTATGATCATTCCAAAAGGGAAGATATACATTTGTAACCCCTAAAATAACAACAAGGAACGAAATATATCTACTGGTTTACATAATACACATTATGCGCAATACGATTTCAGAGGAAATTATATGAGTTTCAGCCTTTTCAGAATGCGGTCCGACGCGCCGCTGCGCGTTCTGACATAATCCAGCGTTTCCCGGGCAATCTGTTCATATCGATCCGGCTGATCCAATAGTTTATAAAAGTTCAGTAAATCATGTTTATTATTAATAACGAATGAAATATTTTGTTCAGCCAGTTCAATCGCCTCAGATAAAATTTCATAGCGCGGGCCATAGGCCACGGGGATTCCATAAACTGCCGGTTCGATGACATTATGGACGCCGGTTGAAAAACCTGCTCCCACATAAGCTAAATCTCCCTCACCATAGAGATCGGCCAGCTGTCCCACCCGATCCCAAATCAGGATATCCGCCTTTTTTTCTTCTTTCAGAGTGCTTATCCGCTGAACGGAATAGATGGAATGCTTAAATAATGCTTCCCAGCGCTCAAGTGTTTCTGTATCCACTTCATGAGGAACCAATACATGAAGCAGCGAGGAATCCGCCTGCAGAGATTCGAGAACGGCCGGACTTACAATCGACTGATCACTGTCCACCAGCGAACCGTAAATACAGACTTTTGACTTTTTTGCCTGATCGGGCAATATATTGCCTGTATTGCGGTTCTTCCGTTCCACCACCTGATCAAAACGTGTATCGCCACTGACTATGATCTCTCCGTCATACACTAGTTCAATTAGCTTCCTGTTATAATCCGTAGACGTAAACAGAATATCAATCATTCCGAACAAGGAACGGTTAAAGCTTCTAAAGGGAACTCTGAGGCGACGGCTGCCGGCGTACATGTTCGTATTCACCTGGATGACCGGCACCGCTTCCCTCTTCAGGCTCCGAAGCAGATTGAACCATAAATCGTGCCGCGTATTCAGATACAGAGTCGGTCTGATCGTCTTTACGAAATTGCGCGTACGAACCGGGAAATCCCAGGGATTGTAGAAAATCACCGTAAAGCGTGGGTCATTCCTGACTTTATCCATGATCGTCTTACTTGAAACAGACAGGATAAGTGCGTATTTATCAGTGACAAACAGACGTTCGGCTAAAGGTCTGATCTGTTCAAATTCCCCTGCTGAGGCTGCATGCATCCAGATGACAGCTTTCCCGCTTTTTCGGCAGGCCTCGGCAATATCCAATGGATTTTTCTGCTCTCTTCCGGACTCACGCAACTTGGGATCTATGACGGAAAACAGATAAATAAAGGGTGCAGCCAGAAAAAGAAGGATATTATAGAGAATGAAGAACATGAAATTCTGCGTGTCCGATTTCTGTTCGTGAGGAACGGACATAAACTTATTTGTCCGGACCGTCACAATATCGAAGAATCACTTCGGCAAATTCCCGGAAGGCGCCTTCCCCGCCCTGTCTCTCGGTAACCATATCCGGATTGAGAACGGAAATGACAGGCGAATTTGGAGGAGATGCCGTAAATCCGGCCAGAGACATGCAGGCGATATCATTCACATCGTCGCCGATATAGGCGATATTGTCAGGCTGAAGCTGATATTTGGCCATAAGCTGTTCCAGAACAGGCAGTTTATCCCTGATTCCCACGAACACATCCTCAATGCGGAGTTTCTTTGCCCGCTGCCGGACGATCTCACTGTCCTCACCGGTAATGATGGCGGTAGGAATCCCCTTTTCCCGAAGGCGCTGCACACCGTAGCCGTCATAGGTTGAAAATGCCTTCATAAAGTCACCGTCGGCGGTGTAGTACATTTTTGCATCAGTCCAGACACCATCGATATCCGTAACGACCAGACGAATCTTTGACGCTTTCCTGCGGGTCTGCTCTATCCGGGTCACCATTCCACAGCCCCTTCGGGAATAATCATGTCAGCGGCAAGATCCGTATTCAGCCGTTTCCCGATAAGCTCATTCAGCCGCATGGGAGAAATTCCCGTTCCCGGGCCCTTGGTTGTGAGCATTTCCCGGGTCAGCGGTGTTCCGGACGGGATGGCGACAGCGGTAACGATGCTTTTTGCCAATTTTTTAAATACTGCATTTTCAGATTCCTGCACGGTCTTAATCCCGTTTCCGAGCGCCGCTTCGATATGACGGATATCCCTCACCATTTTCGCGAAACCACCCGGCTCGAGGGATGCGGCGTGGTCACCGCCCTTCATGGTACGGTCAAGAGTAAAATGGCGTTCAATGATTTTCGCTCCCAGAACAACAGCGGCTTCCGTAATGGCGATCCCCAGCTCATGGCCGCTGTAACCGATTACAGCGTCTGGAAAGGCCTCTCTGTACGTTGTGAGGACATTCAGATTGATTTCCGAAAACTGAGACGGATAGGTTGAAGTGCACTGGAGAATGGCCAACTGCGGGTTGACACTGAGTACCGTCTTCACCGCTTCCTTCACCATATTCATGTCAGCCATGCCGGTGCTGAGCACCATAGGCTTATTTTTTCGGGCTGTATGCAGCAGCAGAGGGAAATTCGTCAGATCGGCCGAGGCCATCTTGAAATAGTTCACTCCCAGCTCATCCAGAAAATCAATGCTGTCCTCATCCCAGCCGCTGGCGATAAAATCCAGGTTCTGAGCTTCGGCATAGGCTGCCAGGTCCTGATAATCATTTTCACTCAACTCAAGAGCGGCTTTATGTTCACCGTAGGTTTTTCCGAAACTGTTGGGATTGTCATAGGGCTTGTCAAGTCCTTCACGGGTCAGAATCCGGTCAATTTTCCGTTTCTGAAATTTTACGGCATCTGCGCCGCTTCGAGCCGCTTCATCGATGCACTTACGGGCAATCTGTACATCGCCCTGATGATTGATTCCAATTTCAGCGATGACATATACAGGTTCATTGTCACCTGCATCGCGTCGTCCTAGTCTGATTCTGGGCATTGATACTCCCTGTCTTTTTAATAATTTACAAAAATAAAACGATGATTCACCAGCCCTATCCCTTTATTCATTCATCGTTCCTTCTTCATCAGGGATTCGAGAAAGAGAAAGTCGGAAACGGAATCGATTTCATAGGCGAATTCCTCATCAAAAATATAATAGCCGATCCGGCCTCCGAGGCGATTGCCCAGCTGACGGAAATGATCGGTGCTGAAGCAATACAGCGATCCATTCTCCACATAACGGATATCCTCAGAGCTCATATCCTGTCGACGGGGACGATGGAGATAATCATACTGAGCTTCCGCTCTGTCCCCTTTCAGAGACCAGAAAAAGCGGTGTGTGGGAGAAAGTGTCAGCAGGGAGTCATAGCCGCCTGTCTGGAAGTGCTTCAGGATCAGATCCAGGCTTCCTGCGGGACGATAGGGCGACGTGGCCTGCAGCAGGACAAGAATGTCAGGAGCCTCCTTCCGATCATCCAAAACGTCCAGGGCATGTTTGACTGCAGATTCAGTGGTCGCGGTGTCGCCGGAGAGCTCCGCAGGCCTCTGCAGAATCTCTGCACCGGCAGAGCGGGCGATGGCGGCGATGTCATCGCTGTCAGTGGAAACCCATACCTTGCGGACAGCATCGGAACTTAGGGCATAGTCGATACTGTGAACAATCAGGGGTTTGCCGGCGATCTCACGGATATTCTTTCCGGGAACACCCTTCGAACCGCCCCTGGCGGGAATGAATACATCTATTTTTTTCATGAAATTCCCTTCTGTATATGGGCGGCCGCAATTTTACGGTGGATGCCGCGTGTGCTGTAATCATCGGCCCAGGTATCCACGGAGGAGCCGATATCAATTGCAATTCCTCCCATTTCCCGGATTTTGTTCGCAAAGATGAGGGAATACATGCCTGCGGCCAGCAGCCAGATGTCCACATTCCTGGCATTTTCAGTCAATCCGCGGCAAATGGCATCAAAGCGTTTTCGGGTCATGAAGTGAAAGCGGGCGCGGCGCCTGGGCAGGTCATATCGGACTGCAAGCTGACTGTCCAGTCCGTTCAGAAAGGCCTGGGGGTCCCGATGGGACACCAGACCGATGCGTTTATGTCTCAATACATTTTCCCAGGCCTCGCTGCGGAGTTTTGCCTGCCCCGGTTCCTTGATGAGTTCCAGGTGGAAATTCATATCACAGAATTGTGCCTTATTCATATCCAGCAGGAAAAAATTCAGAAGATTCTCTTCGATGGACCAGAATCCGTGACGAACTTCCGGTTTGCTGATACCGAGATAATCACAGCTGTTCAGGGCTTTGACCAGTTCACTCCGCAGGTAGAGCTGAAAAGCCTGATCCCAGGGCAGAATATTGAAATGTTTCAGCTTTTTGCGATAACGTTTACGCGGAATCTGTGGAAATACACCATAGCTGATAAAAATATTCTCCCCGTCTCCTTTGCGCACGATGGAGAGTGGCCTTTTATCCCGCCAAGCCTGGTCGATGTCCCGTATCAGAACAGCGCTGTCAATGATTTCTATCTCTGTCGTTTCCGTAATAGCCTCGCAATCAGCGGATGTTTGTATTCGAATTTCCATTTTGTCTTGAACTGCCGGCTGTTCTTCTTGAAATGCTGGCGCCAGTCCGGAAGCGCTTTGCTGCTGGTCACTTTCCCTTCATGAAGGATCAGGACTCGTTCATCCACATAAATTTCCCGCCCGGCCTTCCAGACAGAGAAGCAAAGGTCCGCATCCTCACCGCTGGCCACCAGATAATCCTCATTCCAGCCGCCCAGGCTGTTCATGAAATCCCTCTGCATCATAAATGCCACACCGGATGGATAATTTCCATAAGCCGGAATGCGCCTGATTTTCGTTCCCGGCAGGGCGCGGCGGGCGCTTTTTCGTCCGCTTGTGTAAGCAGGCGTCACGATCCCGGCATCCGGACGCGACCTAAATACTTCCTGCAGGCTGTGATCCCAGCCTGCAGGGAATTCCGTATCATTATTGGCAAACAGGACCAGATCACCCTCCGCCAATGCCAGACCGGCATTGAATCCGGCGGAAAAGCCCTGATTTTCCGGGAAGATGCGGACTTTGTCTCCGGCTTCGTTTACCCAGGCCTGCGTTTCCGCGTCAGAGCCATTGTCAATAATGATCAGCTCATAGGCTTCCTGCGTATTTGTTCGAATGCTGTCCACGAATTTTTTCGTATAATCCAGCGCATTGAATGAAAGTGTAATAACTGAAATCATCGGCCTGTCATCTCCATACACGTCCTGTAGACCCGTTCCGTATTTCCACCGTCCCGCCTGTAGGCCAGACGGTCAAAGGCATTGTCATACAGCGACTTATCTATTTTCATATCAAGTAATTTCCGGATATTTGCAGTCTGTCTCAACAGCGAAAAACGGGGCATGGGGAACTCATGATAGAGTTTCAGAAGGCCTTTGGTGAATTTCCCCATCAAAACAGGATAATAACTGAAGAAAGGTTTATAAAAGAAATAGATTGGTATGAGGACGGAGGTCGGGGAGGTCAGGACCACATCCGCGGCCGCAACTTCCTCAAAGAGATTTTCATTTTCAATGACCGATATTCCAAGAGATTTACAGCGGCTGAGCAGGGAAAACTCAGAACGGTATTCACTGGGGTGCGGTTTATAAACGAGATCGTATCCCTGCCGGTCACATTCTTCTGCGGCGCTTTCAAAAATCCGATGCATTTTTCCGGCGATCTTCCAGGTGCCCAGAAACAGAATTCGCGGACGGCTTCCCTCCCGTTTTTTCACCGCTTTACACTCAGGCAGTTCATCAAAACGGGGATATCCGGTGACTTTCAGTTTGTCCGCCGAGCAGCCATAGGATTCCATCATTTCCAGATTATGGGGCCCCCAGAGAAGTTTCAGATCAGCTGCGCCGATCTGACGGCGATAATACTGATAATGGCTCTGATAAAAGAGCGGTGCTCCATGTTCCAGCACGATGACCGGTATAGTCCGCTTCATAGCCTCTTCGCCATACTGCTTTTCCGCGTCCCACCAGCTCTGATTGGTTATGACCAGATCGGGACGGACTTCATCCAGAAAGCCTTCCGAATAGGAATCCGTTTCTGTAACAAGGTGCCCTTCATTCCGGAAATAATCCCGAAGCCGGCGAAGATTTTCCTTATAAATGGGCTGAGATGCGGGAAAGAGAATATTAATAGTGTTTCCTCCTTCCCCAGCTGTGCTGCAGGTCGGACTGCACCTCTCCGGCTATCACATCCGAAAACACCGGATCATATTGGGCTGCCACCTTTCGGATAAACATGAAATCGCCGCCACCCCGCTGCGGCCAGTGGATAATTTTCGGGATATGGCTCTGAACCGCAATGCAGCTGCCGCCGATACGGCCCCGGACGATTTCCTCCCCGATGATTCGACGGTTGTGCGCAGGACCCAGACGAAAACGGCCGATGAGCAGGGGAACATCGTTTTCCCTGATTGTCCGTATCCAGGAAGGGTGTGACATCCGGTCATCATCATCCAGGTAATAAATGAAATGTCCGTCGGGAACCGACAGCGCGGCCTGATTGAAATAATCATTATAGGGATTGTGGTGCCGGATCCACCATCGCGGTCTACGGACGTGGGGACGGAAAATCATGTCGACTTCCGGATTGTCGAGAACATAGCGATCACCCGGATCATCACTGATTACCATAATGCGGGCCCGTTCATCCTGTTGTCTCACCGATTCCACACAGCGTGCAAATTCCTCAGGACGATGATGTGTCCGGATCAGGACATAGACTTCCTTCTGACTTGTCATTGCAGTGTTCCCGCCTCGTTGCTTCGTGAATTCAATAAAAAACGCCGGCTTCGCGCCAGTTCGTATATTTCGCGGGCCAGGGGATAATATTCCCGGGCCGGATCTGACTCATCGTTCAGCAGGCCGTGAGTCTTTTCATCGATGGCCAGCACCCCGTCTCCCGTAAACAGGCCATAACGCCGCAGCGCCGAACTGTAATAGAAAGCATAGTGCAGCCGGGATTTCCGGTCATACAGATCATTTGCCAGGCCTATAGATTTGAAATAATAGCCCATTCGGTTCATCACCGACGGCAGAATGTCATTTTCCGAGCAGTAATCATGGATTACGCCGGGAAAAAATCCGGGCCCGATGACGGCCAGGGGAACATGATACAGATCCTGGTCAATCGCATAGGGCTGAGATTTTCCCTGACAGCTGTGATTTGTCGAACCATGGTCACCGAGAATAACGATGGTGGTCTGCCTGCCCCAGCGGGCATGCTGAACCTCGTCAAAGAACCAGCCCAGAGAAAAATCCATGAAACGGAAGGTGTTCAGTTCCGCTTCACCGCTGAACCCGTTTTCAGCCCATTCATCATTGAAATGAACCCTGTTGAAACCGGGAATACTGTCCGTGGGCAGGGTATGCGGACTGTGGTTGCTGCCCGTCAGGATAAGCGAAATAAAAGGCGCTTTGCAGCTGTCGAGGGTATTGAAGGATTCGCGGAAGAGATCATAATCGGAGATACCCCAGGCATTTACCGGCTTAGCCAAGTAATCACCTTCCTGAAAAATGTGAATTCCGGGTACATTATTGCTTAAAAAACCATTCAGCTCGCCCCAGTTTGCCGATCCGCCGACGAAAAAGTATTTTTCCACATTATCAATGTCGGCAAAGGGAATGTGCTGATGAATCAGCCGGGGATTCCGCGTGGAGGATTTATTGCTGATGGCCAGATCGGGCAGACTGGTGAGAAGAGAAAAGATGGAGGCGGCTGTACTGACCTTCGGTACATAATGATTCAGATACAATTCTCCCTTCCGGCTGATCCGGTCAAATTCGGGTGTGGGATTCATGGGATTTCCGGCAATTCCCACCTTATAGCTGGGAAAGGTTTCCAGAATGATCACAATCAGATTGCGGGGCCTCAGATTCTCAAGCTCCGAGTCTCCGTAAATCCGGTATCCGGACGTATCACTGACACCGGTAAGTACGCCGAATGCCTGCGAGGGGCCGGTCCCGATCTCTTTCAGCGCGTTGGTATCAAATCCTTCATCGCGCCAGTTCATGGTAAAAATAAAATTGTTGAGAGGATTGACGGTGAGCTGATTTACGCGCGGATCCTGCGAAAAATAGGCATTGCTCCACTGCAGGGCGTAGGTTGAAACGCGTCCGTAAATCAGTGCCGGCAGCATCAGGCCGAAAAGAATGTACTGAACCAACGTCATCCGCGTCATCTTCTGCGGTTCATTCGCAGCTCTCAGCCAGTTGAAAAGTCTTTTCAAAATATAATTGTAACAAAAGATGAGGATGCCGGCCAGTATGACCAGCCAGGGAATATTGTAACTCTGCCAGGTCATGGCCAGAGATATCCTGCTGTCACGGATCAGACCCAGAATGGATGCGTCCAGCCGCGAACCCAGGTAATCGTAATATTTGAAATCGATAAAATAAATGATCGTCAGAATCGCGGACAGGGTAAGGACGCTGTATTTCTGAATCGCCCGCATATGGATTCTGGCCTGAGGGAAGAGGCGAATCAGAAAGTAAAGAAGATACAGGATCAGGATGATGAGAGCCGCGAACTGCAGGTCGAAACGAAATCCGGTCTTGAATGCCTGCCGGATATCCACGGACAGAGATCCTGAAAATTCCCGGAAATGGCTAAACAGAAATCCCAGCCGGAATGCACTCTGCAGCAGCGTGAGCCAGCCGAGTGAAAGCAGAAAACCTTCTATATCCGGATTCAGCCCTTTTCTATCCATAATTCCTTTCGCCGGCTGAGATTGTGGGATGAGGATTTGTAATTTTTCAGGCTGTAGCGGGAAAAGAAGGCGCGGCGTGCCCGCATATCCTTGAAAATGACATTAATATGTTTTTTCCATCGGCCGGAACAGCTGTCAAAACTGCGGACGGCTTCGGTAAACACAGCCCGGTACGGGACCATGGCGTGCAGCTGAAAGAGTTTCCACCAGAGGTCCGAATCAATAGCGCAGCCGATGTCCTCGGTCCATTCACCGAATATACCCGCTTTCATCATGAGTTCTCTGCGGATACCCAGCGTCGTTCCCTGCACACGGTGAGAATCATAGCTTCTCAGGCGTCCGTTCCGGTCCCGAATCTGGCCGATGACCAGATCATAGCCCTTTTGAAACAGGTTCATCAATGAACTCAATGCGGTCACATCCGTCAGAATATTATCGTCGTCCAGAAAGAACAGGTACGAGCCGCGGCTTTTCTGAATACAGAGATTCATGACGGCGGCCTTACCGAGAAAAGGATCCGATTTCTGGTAATAGGCCCAGCCATCCGGTATGAGTTCCTCCAGACCGTAGCGATCCGTAAGCTCGCCCGGAGGCGCCGATACAAACTTCAGAATTCCCCGTTCCGTTTCCCGTTCCGGCGATTTGTCAATAAAGAAACTGCGGTTTTCCGGGCTGCCGTCATCGGCAATCAGGATTTCATACTGAATATCCGAGGTCTGCGCGCTGATACTTTTTAATAATTTCGTCAGAACATTATGACAATGTCCTTCATTGTTGTAATGGGCGATGATAATACTGAGATCCGGATTCGCTGTTCCTGTCATACTCTCGTTTTTTCCCGTTTTATTACTCATTCAGATCCTCGGTCAGAATCAAATATTTCGATGTGTCGGTCAGTCGATCAGGCTCAGGCTGATGCGCTGCTTCTCAATATCGACGGACAGAACGGTCGCTTCGTACACTTCACCGATTTTCACCACGTCGTGCGGATTTTTCACAAAGCGTTTCGCCAGCTTGCTCACATGAATGAGGCCGGCATGCTTCAGGCCGATATCCATGAATGCGCCGAAATCGGTTACATTCTGAATGCTTCCCTTTACCTTCGTTCCGGCCTGCAGATCCTCGATTTTCAGTACTCCCTGTTTAAACAGCACCGGAGGCATATCTTCACGGGGATCCCGGTCGGGCCGAATGAAGGCCTGAATGATATCGTTAAGCGTCTCATGCCCCGCCCCCATTTCCTCGGCCAGAGCCGGAATATTCACAGCTGCCGAATCCACCATGAATTTCAGGTCGGAGCGGCTGTCCGGATTCATGGGAATATCCAGTTTCCGGAAGAGATCCCGGGTAATCCCGTAACTTTCGGGATGGATGGTGGTCGTATCCAGAATGTTTTTGCTGCCGTAAACCTTTAAAAATCCTGCAGCCTGCTCAAAGGTTCTGTCGCCGATGCCGGCAACCTTTTTCAGGTCTTCTCTGCTGCTGAGCGCACCGCTGCTTTCAATATGATTTTTCAGGGACTTGGCCAGTTTTTTATTCAGTCCGGCAACCCGTCGCAGCAAAGCCTCCGAGGCGGTATTCACATCCACGCCCACCTGGTTCACAGCCATTTCTACCGTATGATCCAGGGTTTCAGCCAGCTCTTTCTGGTTGACATCATGCTGATATTGGCCCACACCGATGGATTTCGGTTCAATTTTCACAAGTTCGGCCAGCGGATCCTGAAGCCGTCGGGCGATGGAAATATTGCCGCGCATGGAGACATCCAGTTCGGGAAATTCCTCTTTTGCCAGCGGCGATGCCGAATACACCGAAGCGCCCGCTTCACTGACAACGGTGAACTGAACGCCCAGATTGTTGTCCTCGATCAGATCCGCGATAAATTCCGTCGTTTCACGGCTGGCCGTACCGTTCCCGATGGCGATCACATCCACATTATGCCGCGAGATCATGGCCAGGATCGTTTTCCCGGCTCCTTCGATATCGAGCCTGGGCGCTGTGGGATAGATGGTGCTGCCCTCAAGGTATTTGCCCGTCTTGTCGATGACCGCTGCCTTGCAGCCGGTACGAAATCCCGGATCGATACCCAGAATCACATGGTTGCGGACCGGCGGCTGCATGAGCAGCTGATAGAGATTTTTCGCAAAGACTTCAATGGCCTTCTGCTCTGCCCTCTCCGTGAGCCATCCGCGGATTTCCCGCTCGATGGACGGCTGAATCAGCCGCTTACTGCTGTCTTCCACAACCTTCCGAAGAAAATCTTCATGAATATGCCCTCTGCTGAACTGACGGGCGTAAATCCCCTCCTGAACCTCAGCCGTATCCATATCCACAGATACTTTCAGGATTTCTTTCGCTTCGCCCCGGTTTACGGCCAGGATTCGGTGAGAAGGAATGGTTGCTACAGATTCCGAATATTCATAATACATTTCAAAATCGCTGGCTACGGATTTATCCTTTGCCGCCGAAACGAGGAGGCCCTTCTGCTGAGTAGTCACCCGGACCCATCCCCGGACGGCGGGCAGTTCGGCCATCATTTCGGCCAGAATATCCGATGCGCCCTGCAGCGCGGCGTCCGTATCCGGAACCTCCTCATTTAGAAAGTCCGCGGCCAGCTGTTTCCGGCTGATCCGTTCCCTGCCCTCGAGAATAAGCAGAGCCAGAGGTTCCAGGCCCTTTTCGCGGGCGATGGAGGCCCGTGTCCGCCGTTTTGGTTTGTAGGGCAGATATATATCTTCCAGAACGGAGGCGTCCCAGCAGCCTTCGATCTGAGCTTTCAGCTCATCGGTCAGCTTTCCCGATTCCTCAATTGTTTTCAGAATGGTTGACTTCCGATCTTCCAGTTTCTCATAAATCTGAAGATGCTTTTCGATGAGGCGCAGCTGATCTTCATCCAGATTGCCGGTCTTTTCCTTGCGGTAGCGTGCAATAAAGGGAATGGTATTTTCGTCGCCCAACAGCGCCAGCGTATTCTCAATCTGCCAGGCCTGAACTTTCAGTTCATCATTGATGAGTGTCAGATAATCATGATGCATAAGGATCTCTTAATGATTTGGGATGGAGCCGAAGCCTTACTCCCATTCGATGGTGGCCGGAGGTTTGGAGCTGACGTCATAGACAACGCGTCCGATATCCGGAATACTATTCGTGATTCGGGAGGATATGTCCAGCAGATCCTTCATGGGAAAATTGAAGACATCTGCGGTCATGGCATCTTCGGACACGGCAGCCCGCAGCGCCAGTACATAGCCGTAGTTTCGGTCATCGCCGGTCACGCCCACGGAGCGTACCGGCAGCAGCACTGAAAAAGCCTGCCAGATCTGATCATAGAGCCCGCGCTTTTTCAATTCCTGCATGTATATTGCATCCGCGTCCTGCAGAATACGGATTTTTTCCTCTGTAATATCCCCGATGATCCGGATACCCAGGCCGGGCCCGGGAAAGGGATGGCGGGTAATGATTTCTTCCGGGACATTCAAGCTCCTGCCCAGCGCCCGCACCTCATCCTTATAGAGCACGGAAAGCGGTTCGACAAGTTTGCCGGCTTCCCTTTTTTCACGGACTAATGGCGTTCCCACATTATGATGAGATTTGATTACTTTTGCCTTTTTCCCCACACCGGCGCCGCTTTCGATCAGGTCCGGATACAGCGTACCCTGCGCAAGATAGGCCGAATCGATATTCAGCCGGGCCACTTCCCGTTCCTGAATCGTCATGAACAGATCGCCGATAATCCGGCGTTTTTCCTCAGGATCGGAAACACCGGCCAATGCCTGATAATACTCAGATTCGGCATGAATAATATGCAGATGGGTTGCGCCCAGTTTTTCAAGATTCCGGCTGATTTCCTCTGTCTCGTTTTTCCGCATCAGCCCGGTATCCACGTACATCAGATGAACCTGTTCATGGTCCAGGGCCTGCAGCAGCAAAGCGGCTACAACCGTTGAATCCACGCCGCCGCTGATGAGAAGCAGCACCTTTTCAGTTCCCACTTTTTCCCGGATCTGCGTTTTTTCATCCTCAAGAAAAGCGGCCATATTCCAGTCCCGTGACGCGCCGCAGATACCGATCACAAAATTCTCAAGAAATTCCGATCCGTAGTCGCAATGGGATACTTCCGGATGAAACTGAGTTCCGAAAATCGGCTTATCACGATGGCCGATCACGGCCGGGAGATTGTTTTCCGAGACGGCCAGAAGCCGAAATCCGTCACCCAGATTTTCAATGGCGTCACCATGACTCATCCAGGACGAAAATCCTTCGGGAATATTCCGGAAGAGCGGGCTGTCTTCCCTGAAGAGTACACCCGAGCGTCCGAATTCGCGGGTGCTGCTCCGGTGCACTTTGCCACTGTTGTCCTGCGTCATGCGCTGCAGGCCGTAACAGATACCCAGAATCGGAATGCCCAGCTCATAAATCGCCGCATCGGGAACCGGCGCATCCTGGTCGTAAACACTGTAGGGCGACCCGGACAGGATAAATCCCCGGGTGCTGCTCAGATCCATCTCAGGCAGAGCCGTATCGCCGGGAATAATTTCCGAATAGACGCCCAGATCACGAACCCGGCGGGAGATCAGCTGGGTTGTCTGGCCGCCGAAATCAAATACGATGATTTTATCCATATTCAACCGATCTCAGTGTTTGGAATAATTTGGCGGTTCCTGGGACATGATGATATCATGAGGATGGCTTTCCTTGAGCCCGGCAGAGCTGATTTTCACAAAATCATCATAGGCCTGCAGTTCCGGTAAGGTCCGGCAGCCGCAGTAGCTCATTCCCTTCCTCAGGCCCATGGTAAGCTGGTGAACATAGGTTTTCAGTTCGCCTTTGTAGGGAACACGGCCTTCAATTCCTTCGGGTACGATTTCTTCATTTTCCTGCATCTGATAGCGGTCTCCGCTGCCGTCCTTGATGGCAGCCACCGATCCCATTCCGCGGTATTCCTTGAAAATCCGTCCATCGTAGAGTATTTCCTTGCCCGGTGATTCCTTCAGACCTGCCAGCGCCGAACCGAGCATGACCGTGTGCGCTCCGGCCGCGATGGCTTTCACAATATCTCCGCTGTATTTAATGCCTCCGTCTGCGATAATGGGAATATCATGTTTCGCGGCTTCTTCCGCCGACTCCATGACGGCCGTGAACTGAGGAACACCCACGCCGGCCACCACTCTCGTAGTACAGCTGGCGCCGGGTCCGACCCCGATTTTCACGGCATCCGCACCTGCGGATATGAGGCTTGCTGTTCCGCTGCCGTCAATGACATTTCCGGAAACCAGCAGGACGTCATATTTCTTTTTAATCATTTCCGTCGCCCGTTTCACTGAATCGGTGTTGCCGTGGGCCACGTCGATGACAACAAAATCAACTTTATTTTCGATGAGCAGCGGCAGACGCTTGTCATAATCAAAAGCCGAAATCGCCGCGCCCACAATGAGCCGGCCTTTGGTGTCCGTGGCGGCATTGGGAAACTTTGCCTGCTTTTCCAGATCCTTCACGGTGATC
Organism: Fidelibacterota bacterium; assembly: GCA_046735395.1. Classification (GTDB taxonomy): domain Bacteria; phylum Fidelibacterota; class Fidelibacteria; order Fidelibacterales; family DSDE01; genus JBJKQR01. Next base: position 26,002 of record JBJKQR010000042.1, read on the forward strand.
AGGCCGACTAAGTGATTTGCATCGTCCACCACCGGAAGTTTCTCGACTTTGAAGCGGTCAAATTTTTCCTTGGCGCTCTGCACACTCACGTCACGGCCTTCCGTAATCAGTTCGGTGGTCATGACTTCGGATATTTTCAGGGAGTCATCACGGCAGAAACGCAGATCACGCCGTGTTAGGATACCATTGATGATATTCTGATCGTCCACAACCAGCAATCCGGAAAAACCGTGCCGTTTCATCAGAGTCTTCGCGTCCCCGATGGAGCTCGCTGCATCAATTGTCACCGGTGAATCAATGATCCAGTTCAGAAAACGTTTCACTTTCGCCACCTGACCGGCCTGTTCCGCCGGGCTCAGATTGCGATGAATGACGCCGGCTCCGCCTTCGAGGGCCAGAGCGATGGCCAGATCCTTTTCCGTCACCGTATCCATCGCGGCGGATACAATGGGGATTTTTAAGCGGATATCACCGGCAAGCCGGGTTCCGATATCCGTCATATGCGGTACTACGTCCGTATAATGCGGTACGAGAAGCACATCATCGTAACTGAGAGCTTCCTTTATTCCCATTCTGACTCCAAATTTTGTCCTGTTAGCTTTTCTGACTGTGTCTGTTATCTGTCGATGAGAGACGATAATTCCTCATGTATCTGTCCGCTGTCACCCAGATTGAGTTCAATGAGGTTTCTCAAATGGGTCATGGATTCCACATCCGTTTCCAGAAAGCGGAATCCGAGATGAGTCCCTTCCCGATGAACCAGTTCGCAGGAGAATTTCAGTTCAATATCAGAATCGGCAAGTTCGAGTTTCATATCGACTGTCTCTCCTGCCCGGGCACTGAACCTGTCATTTGATTCCTCGATAAGCGCTCCTTTCAGACAAATGTCCAGAAGCTTGCCGGTAACGGATTCGCCTGCCACATCAAGATAGACTTCGGATTTAAAAGGGATACGGCTGAATTTTCGCTGTTCCTTCATACACTCCCTCTCTTCTTTGATCCTGAAATATACGGTTTTTTATGCATAGAACACAGTCGATTTCCCGAAGCAAAGCCCGAAGAAGCACTCTTTTGCTCACAGTTCTGAGGAATATCTGATTTTATCTGTGTACTCTCATACGATACAGCTTTGACGGATCTATGAAGAGGTCCCGGGTGAAGGTTTTTTCTTTTATTAATGACCGATATAATATCGAACTAACTCAGGACTCCTTCGTGCAGGCGGGACCCGGCGCGCAAATACCGGGTCAGGGATGCAGCAGTTCGGAAATTTTTAATAACAGTTCCTGCTGTTCAAAGGGTTTATTAATCACCGTAACTGCAGGTTTTATCGTTTCCAGTTGTTCAGCATTTTCAAAATAACCGGTAATTAAGATGACCGGCAATTCCGGATAGTTCTCACGAAGAATCTGGAATAATTCAAAACCGCTCATTTTCGGCATGGTAATATCAGACAGCACCAGATCGAAATGTTCATCCGGATTCTCTATCACATCCAGTGCTGCCAGCCCGTTTTGCGCTTCCGCAACCGAATAGTTGCTTTCTTCAAGTATGCTTTTTATCAATTCCCGAACCGTAATTTCATCTTCCACGACCAGGATACGTTCACCCTTTCCCATGAGATCGCTGCTGTTTTCATTCCATCCGGTATCTTCGCTTCTTCCTGAGTTTTTCAATACCGGCCAGGATATGATAAACTCAGTACCTTTGGATTCATTACTTATCAGATCAATGTAGCCATGATTTTGTTTGATAATACCATAGACGGTGGAGAGTCCGAGTCCGGTGCCGGCTCCTTTTTCCTTTGTTGTAAAAAATGGTTCATATATCTTGTCCTGTATTTCAGCCGCTATTCCTTCCCCATTGTCACGAACAGAAATCTGCGCATAATCTCCGGTGGAAATGGAGAAGAGCGGCCCCGTTTTTCGTCCATGGTAGGTCTTTTTACCTGTAGTGATGATGATCGTTTTATTCCGGTTTATATGCTCTGATTTTCTGAATGCATCCCTCGCATTAACCACAAGATTCATGATAATCTGTTCCAATTGTCCTGGATCTGCAAACAGGTAAATCGGTTCGTTGAACATATCCAGACTCAAATCAATATCATCCTCAACCACTCGTTTCAACATTTTACCGAAATCTTCAATAAGCGTATTCAACTCTACAGGAATGGGTTCGATTTTTTCCTTTCTCGAAAAGGTCAGAATCTGCCGAACGAGGTTTGCAGCCTTCTGATGGCCCTGACGGATCTGTTCCAGTAATCTCAGTGTGCGGTCGCCGAGGGCGGCATCTTTCATGGCCAGTTCCGTAAAACCATACAGCGCAGTCAGAATATTATTAAAATCGTGGGCGATGCCCCCAGCCAGCTGTCCCATGCTTTCCAGCTTCTGGCTCTGCTGTAATTGATTCAGCAGATAAGTCTTTTCCTCTTCGGCATCTTTTATTTCCTGAATGTCGCGCGTAATGGAAAGGATGCAGATTTCGCCATTCAGATCAATCATCTTGGCAGACATGAGCGCCGTGGTGACATGGCCGTCCTTACACACGAACCGGGCTTCCAGATTATTCACAAATCCGTTCTTCTGAAGTCCTTCAACCAATCGCTGTCTGTCATTCATGTCATACCAGATATTAATATCAGCGGACGTTTTTCCCTTCACGTCTTCATTCGTATATCCGGTGAGGTGGGTAAACCCTTCATTGATTTCTATATATAATCCATCCTGCATCCGGTTGATATTTACTGCATCCGGACTGCTTTTGAAAGCAATCGTGAATCGGTCTTCCGCATTTCGTTTCTTGGTTACATCTATGTTTATACCGCGTCGCCCCAGATAATGACCCGTTTTACTGCGAATAGCACGGCAGCGATGTTCTATCCAGATCATATCTCCGTCTTTATTTTTCATTCTGTACAGCAGCGGATGACACCTGTCTGTTTCGGAAACCGAGCTGTAATGATGCATGACTGTTTCTCTGTCTTCATCTGAGACCATGTTAAACAGAAGTGTTTTATCTGCGATAATCTCCTTTGGAGTATAGCCGGTTATCCGCTGGCAGGCGGGTGAGATATATTTGAAGGTTCCATCTGGCAACAACCAATATTCCCAGTCATAGTTATGCTCCGCAAGAATCTCGTATTCCTCGTTCTTCTGTTCCAGATCCTTCAGATACCTTGCTTTTTCATTTTCAATATCGCGTATCCGCCGGTAGATTATGATATAAAAGATTAGTTGAAGTACAACAAACAGAACAAGGAAGAGAGCGGAAATTCTCCGGAAGTCCAGACTGCGTTCTTCTATTCTCTCCATCGCGGCTTTCATCTGAACGTGGCTCAGATCGTGGAGATCATGAAACTGCCCCTCCAGTCCGCGTTCAATCCGATGCAGGCGCGCCATGTGAACCCGATAAGTATCCAGAGTAAGAGCTTCATCATCTTTGATTTTTATATCTGCGGTATCCGCAAGTGTTAATAATAAGTTTTCTATCTGATCTATTTTGGGTTCGAATATGCGCCCGTCATCAAGCATTCTGATCGTATCTAAATTCTCCGAAATCTGTTTCTCATAGTTTAGTCTCATAGAAATGAATTCCTCATTTTCATCGGCGCTGTTATGAGGGTCTATGAGTGATTCAATTACAGATTCCAGGAAAAGATACTGTTTGTTGGCAACTTCGACATTCTTGTCAATTTCCTGTTCAATATCCTGGGTATTATTGATTTTCTCAATCAGTTCATTGGTTTCAATCCGCGTAAAATACCCAATCAGGAGATAAATGCTCAAGGTAAAAATGAGGCTTGCCGTGATCATAACCACGGTATTCTTCTGCAAGGAATTTTTAATAATCATGACTGGATTTAATCTCGCTGTTTCAGATTACAGCCACTCAAATGTCGGATTGAAATTAACGAGAAATACCCCTGCAATCAAAGTATTTTTAATTTCATTCTGATGCTCATTTTTCAGGCCTGTCTGCCTGAAGATGCGGTGCTGATATGAATATGATCAGGGCTGCTACCCGAATGAATTCATTGGAAACACGATATAGACAACGCAAGGATGCTTGGAGGAAATTGTTTTCAAAAAATACGGTTCCGTCAGAAGAACAAATCAGCTATCTGCAGACTTATCAACTTGTTTATCAAGAACTTTACGGATGAGGATCGCAATACTTTTCGGTGCGATCGGCTTCAGGGCAAATTCACTGATACCCTGTTTCTTTGCGGATTGTTCATCAACCAGATTACTATATCCAGTACAGAGAATAACGGGCATATCCGGCCGCAACTGAAGAATCCGTTTCGCAAGTTCGATCCCAGTCATACCGGGCATTGTCTGGTCACTGATAACCAGGTCAAACTGATCCGGTTGATTCTGAAATGTCGTCCAGGCTTCCATGCCGTTCATCCTGACTGTCACAGTATAACCAAGAGGTTCCAGCATGTCCCTGCCGAGTTCACCCAGCATTTCCTCATCATCGACGAAGAGGATTCTCTCCTTTCCATGCGGCATTTGAGAATCCGGCTCGGCTGATGATTCAGCGTCTTCATTGCTTACCGGAAAATACACGCGGAAAATGGTTCCTACTCCCACTTCGCTTTCGACGGTAATGGTTCCCTTGTAATCATTAATAATTCCATGTACGATGGACAACCCCATCCCTGTGCCGCGGCCTGCCTCTTTCGTTGTAAAATACGGATCAAATATCTTGTCGATGATATCAGGTGCAATGCCGCATCCCGTATCGGAAACGGCCAGCTCCACATAATCACCGGAAGTCAGATGCAGATCATGCAGTCGCCGTGTGTTTTCAAACGAAATATTCCTGAGCGTCACCATCAGTGTACCGCCACGATCGCCCATGGCGTGATAGGCGTTCGTGCACAGATTCATGATAATCTGGTGCACCTGAGTCGGATCAACCAGAACAACCCCGCACCGTGAGTCGATGTCATCCTGAATCGAGATCGTGGTCGGCAGTGAGGAACGCAGCATTTTCAGCGATTCCTTGATGAGGGACTGAAGCTGCAAGGGGATTCGCACCACTTCGGACTGCCGGCTGAAGGCAAGAATCTGCTTGACAAGATCCTTTGCCCGGTTGGCGCCGATCAGCATATTCTCCAGGTGTCCCTTTAGTTTCGAACCTGCCTGTGCTTCCTTGTCAGCCAATCCGGCATACCCGATAATGACTGCTAGAATATTATTGAAATCATGGGCTATCCCCCCTGCCAGTGTTCCGACAGCCTCCATCTTGTGGGCTTGCTGCAGCCGTTTTTCTAGCCGTGCTTTGTCTTCCTCCGATTTCTTTCTGCTGCTGATGTCCTCACCAATGGCCTGATAGGCGAAGATCTTGCCCTGCTCATCGAAAATGGCCCGAGTCGTCCAGCGGTGCCAGAACAGTTCCTTTTCGGTTCCGATCATCCGGTACTCAAGACTTATGGACGGCACGGTGACCGTGAGTTCAGAAATAGCGGATTGTACTTTTTCTCGGTCTTCTTCGGCAATATGTGTAAAAAAGGATTTTCCGATCAGATCCGGCTCCCCATTACTGAAAAAGCGATGAAAGCTGTCATTTACATATATCATCTCTCCATCCTGACGGAAGCGGCAGATGAACACCGGCATGTCCTCTGCAATTCTGCGGTATCTCTCTTCGCTCTCACGCAGAGCTTCTTCTGCATGCTGCCGTTTACCGACCATCAGATTGAAGGCGGAAGATAACTCACCCAGTTCATCATTACTGGTAACAGGTACGGATACATCCATTTCTCCGGCGGCGAGGCGCTTCACGCTTCCGATCATCATATTCAGCGGATTTGTGATGCTGCGGTCGAGTAAATAGATGATGACTACACTGAAAAGAATCAGAAGCAGAGCGACTTCAAAGATATCCTTCTGCAGTTTTCGATAGGGTTCCAGTACCTCATCAAGCTGGTGAGAAATAACCAGAGTCCATTCGAATCCCTGAAAGAACTTATATCCTTTCGAATGGGTCGATACATACAGTGCCGCTTGCGGCTTTCCCGTAATAAAATGGCCGTCTTCATCCTCAATATGTTGCACAAAGTCAATATCACTGATATCTTCAAGAAATTTATGTGGTTTGGTCGAATAGACAAGTCTGCCATCGTGGGTCAGAATATAGATATCGGTGGAATTATATTTACGCATTCCGACTTCCGCCTCTCGAACGAGGCCCTTTACATCAAATTCAGCTTCAATGACCCCCAGGAACCGGCCTTTTTCATCCGTGACACGAAATGCGACCTTTATTCCATAGCTCGCGCTGTCTTCATCATAGTCGATTCGCCCGATATACACGCCTTTTTCCCGGGCTTCCTGCCACCAATAGTTGCCTCCCTGATAATAATTTGCCACGCTGCCGGAGGATGCGATAACCGCTCCGTAGGTATTGGTCGCGATAATGGAACGAATGAATCCGACCCCGTACTCCTTGCTGAAGCGGGCGATGAATACTTCCCGCAGATGATGGGCGATCCCATTATTCAAGACAGACTTCATGAGCTGTGCCGGCATTTTTCCGGATGAGGATATCCAGGCTGCATCGGTTTGAAGAACATATTCCTTCGCATCAGGCATATTATTGAAGCGTCTGTTGGAAGAAATGAAGTACTCTTGTACGTAACTGCTCTGGGATTCAATCTGCAACTGGCCTACCAGATAGAAAATCCGCTGATTCATGCGCATGAACATTTCCTCAGAAAGCAGGTGGGAATGCTGCACCACATCGTCCAGATATATTTTCTGAGTCACACGCGTGGCGAAGTAGGTCAGGCCGATCATGGCCATAAATATTACGGCATAAGATGCCGCCAGTTTTGTTCTTACGGGAATTCGCATTGTTTCTCAGTTATTCCTTACCCGGACTGCCAATTGCAGGCCCGGTGTTACTGCAGATATTGGACGGATCCGTTGACAATACGCGCCGGATACAGCGGGATGGGAATATCATGTTCGCCATCCTTCTTTTCAATAAAACCAAAAACGCCGGGATAGGAGAATTCCTCATCAAGCAGCCTTCTCACGTTATCCCGGGTCAGTGTCTGCCCTTCCAGTAAGCCGGCAACAATCTTTATCATATCATAGCCGTTGGCGGCCTGGTGCCCGAAGGGTTTGCCCAGCTTGGCTTCGTAATGGTCCTTCACTTCCCTGGCCAACACATAACTCGGATTATAAATAATGGAGGCGGCTACGTATATATCATTCAGATCCGGCATAATGATGGGTAAGGCAGCGCCCCCTGAATAGCACAATATATAGCCCTTGTAGCCGCTTCCCTGAAGCTGCCGGATTGCGGCTGCCACATTGTTACGAAATCCGACGAGATAGATGGCCTCGTTTCCCATCAATGAGGGGACGATCTGGGAAAAATCAACTGATTTTGAGCCGAAAGGAACGCTGATGACCTGTCCGCCCGTCTGTTCAAACTCCCGCTTGAATTCTATATTATGCGGAGTTCCGAATGAATCATCCTGATAAAGAATAGTCAGTTGCTTCACCTGCAGCCGGTCCAGAATTTTCATGATCGGCTGTGCTTCTTCTCTGGGCGAGGAATAATATCTGAACACCCATTTCCGGTCTTTGGTCAAATCGGGATTGCCGACTGCCGGACAGGCGAGAACGACTCCGGCTTTTTCCGCCAGCGGTGCAATGGCTAAAGACATATCACTGGTTGTGGATAGAAAAAACAGGGGATGGACCTGATCTTCCAATTGACGGAATGCCTCTTTTGCAACGTTCGTATCTGTTTTACTGTCCACGACGATGAGATCAAGCTTCCGCCCGTTTATTCCGCCTGCTGCATTGATATCTTCAACCGCAAGCTGCATTGCCTCGGAAAAGAGAACATGGTGCTTTGCGGCTCCGGACAAAGGAATGATCGCACCGATTTTAATGGGTTCCTGTTTCTTTGTACAGGTTGTCAGCCCCATACCGAATAGGATGATACACAGAATCCCAAATACAAATCTTCGCATTCTGCCTCCCGACCAGCTTTTTTTCTCTGCATTATTCATGCTTAAAATATGCATCAATAACGGATCGAAGTCAAGTGTACAGTCAGCAAATAATCGTCCGTAAGTTAATGTAGCAAACTAACTTAGAGCCGCAAGAGCTTCCATCTGTACTATAATTTCACATCTAAATGATCCATACCATTGATAATATTACATATTTGCATATCATCATTTATCCGCTCTAAATACCTTTTATATGTGTGTAAATCCTGAGTGTAAACTTTGTCACCCAGCCTGAACAAAGGCCTGAGTGTATCATCTTCATGCCCATTCCTGCGGCTGATATCATCGGGAAAGAGTGTAGGACCTGTTCACCAATTGCAGCTTATGTGAAGGATGCCGCCGGACTCATTCATTACTCCCCTTTAATGCAGCGAAGTGAAAAACCCGCACTTTTTATGCCGTTCACGTAGCGCACGTAATCCAAATCATAACTCAGATTGAAGGCATAGGCATTCGTGGTGCCGATCTCCCTCAGCGTCCAGTACGAGACATCAGAACCCATAAACAGAAAATTTCCATAGGCACAGCGGCCTGCAGGCACGGCCGTGAAACCTGCAGCATCAATCCCGTTCCCATTATTCATCCAGCCGGTAGTACTTTTCAGGTTCTTCCCGGCCAAGGCTGTTCCCCCGACGGACTCAGTCAATTCCAGCCAGTCAGCCTGAGACGGGATGCGCCATCCGGCCGGAGCAATCTCCGCGTCAGGGAGTCCGTCACCGTCCGTATCGCCATTCACTGCGTACCAGTTATACAGGGCTCCGTACAGTTTCGCATTTGCAGTACTGTCATTATTATAAAAACACAGTGCTCCGGTTGTCAGTCCTCCCCAGGCGCTGCTGTCCGTGACATTCGGGATGGGCCGTCCGTCGCGGTAATGGGTTACACGCAGATCTTCAGCCATCCAGACCTGATTGCCGATCGTCACGGTCCTGTATACATTTCCATCAATATCCGTCATGGTTTCATATCCTGCCGATGCATTTTCCACAATAAGCCACCTTGCCGTTGTGTCAGAAACTCCTTGTGTATCACTTACTTCCAGCCGGACAAGATAGGTGTCAGCAGCGGCAAACTGGTGCCTCGTGGTTGCTTCAGAACTCCAATCCGTATCCCACACACCGTCGGATTCGAAATCCCAGCGGAATATCAGCTGGCCGATATTATCTTCCGCATCCGATGATCCGGAGGCGTCAAAATTAAATAAAGTATCCGTATTTCCGGTTTGCGGATTGATGGAAAATGAGGCGACCGGAGATTGATTGGGTGCATTTCCTTTAATCATCCGTACCGAGAATCCCTCTGCCTTATCCCCGAGGTAGCGGCTGATATTATCCCTGCCGGAGAAGAGATTGCGGCCCCAGGCATTGGCCCCGTCGATGGCCGTAGCCGACCAGAATATCGCATCCGTACCCAGATCGCTGAAGATCCAACCGGAATCAGAACGATGCCCCGCCGGTACAGCGCAAAACCCAGCCACATCTGTTCCGGAGCCATCATTGTCCCAGCCGCTAGCACTCTTCAGTTTCCTGCCCTCGTCCGTACCGCGCCAGTCCGCCCGGTCTGATGTATCCGGATCCATTCCCAGAAACTGTTCAAGTGTTTTCCAATCATCATCTGTTGCCACGTGCCAGCCGTCCGGCGCCAGGGACCTCCCGTCGACAACCGTGTACCAGTTGTACAGGGCTCCGTATTTTTTTGCATTTGCCGTGCTGTCATTATCATAATAACAGCGAATTCCTGAATTAATCTCACCCCAGGCGCTGCCATCGAGTACATTGGGAATGGGACTTCCGTCACTGTAATGAGTCGCACGAAAATTTTCGGCCATCCAGACCTGTTTCCCGATTCTGACAGTTCGGTAGAGATTTCCGTCAATGTCCGTCACAGCACTGTAGAGTCTGATATCCAGTGTATCAGATATGTCCGAATCTGCTTCAGAGGCAGCGATGCGGAAATCGGCAGTTGTATCCGTTTCCATGAGATATATAAATACGCTGTCAGACATGGTACTCACGTCACCGATCAACTGATAACGTGTCTTTTCGTCATTACAGATCAGACTGTCGAGATTGATCCAAATGGAAGTCCCGGGCAGGAGACAGGAGTCCAGCCGGCTCACAACAAAATGGGGAAGAATATTTCCCTCGATTTCGCCCAGATCCGCATTTCCATTATCAATAATATTTATCTCCATGTTGAGATTGCTTACAAATTCTTTAGTAAAACTCAGCGTCAGTGAGTCAACAGCGGCCGTTTTCTTCAATTTCTCCTCAGACGGAAGCTGATTTTCTGCGATCTGCAGCCGGGTTCCGTCACCCTTGTCCAGGAGCACCATTTTTCGGGTAATTGTTCGTGAGGCAGTTCTCATTGTATAGAAATAGACACCTGCAGAAACCAGTATTCCCCGATCATTCACGCCTCCCCAGATCGCCGTGCAGGCCCCGGCTTCAAATGATTGTGATGTGATTCTGCGGCCTAAAATATCATAAATAACAAGCATCCCCGATTCCGGTGAACTGAACATGATATGGGTGCTCGGATTAAAGGGATTGGGATAATTCTGCTGTAATTCAAACGAAGCCGCCATTTCATTCTGCAGCCCTGTCAGATCTTCCAGATCGAAGGTAAATCCGCCGCTGCTGTCGCTTCGTGCCGTCCCCAGCACTTCTCCGCCCCGCGATATGTCAACCATCGCATCCGAAATCGGGTTTTTCTGTCTGTCTACAAAATTCCCGGTCACAGTAAAAGCGAAACCGAGTTGTACCGTTAACAAGATGATCGGGAAAATTCGTTTCATTGATCCCCTCCATAATAATTTTTAAAATCGGCAGAATATATTTAATTCAGATAGCCGTGACAAGGTAAAATATTGTACCCGAATCACTCATAAGTGAGCTATCAGATCTGCACGAACCCGGGGTTCTCCCCGTCAAATTGCTGCAATTAAGCGGGGCTCGCCAAAGCTCGCAATCCTTCCTATCCCATTTTTCCCTGGCTCCTGGCTCCTTATGCCTTTCAGCTCGCTTGCCGCGTCGAAGCTGAGCGAAGCGAAACGAAGACGGGCTACTCGATACTCGTTACTCATTACTCGATACTGTCGAAGTGAAACGAAGACGGGCTACTCGCTACTCGTTACTATGTACTATTTTCTCATTTACTAAATAAAAGCCCCGGTCGCTGTCGAAGCGCGGGGCTTAGTTTTTCGCGGAAAGGCCGGGATTGACTGCGGTTCGCCTGCCGGCGAATCCTCGCCGCACTACGTGTCGAACCCCGGGTTCTCATCCCGTAAATGAAAGTCCCATACCAACTCGCCACTCATACCTAATTCCTCGTATACTAAAAAAGCCCCGGTCGCTGTCGAAGCGCGGGGCTTAGTTTTTCGCGGAAAGGCCGGGATTCGAACCCGGGGTGCAGCTTTTGACCACACACACGATTTCCAATCGTGCTCCTTCAGCCAGCTCGGACACCTTTCCTGCTCTCAAAAAGCCGGAAATATTACGACTATTTGGGGCGACAAGCAACGGTTAATTTGCCGCCCTGCCGTGATTCAGCTCAGATTACATGGATATGCTGAAGTTTTAAGTTGAATGATTTCTTTATTTTAAATACTTTCCGGCCTTGAAATCAAAGAAAAAGGATTCCCCCATACAATGAATAAAACAATAGACAGTTACCCCATCGACACCTTGGGGCTGGATGAACCCATCGCCGTACCCCCGGTACTGAAGATCCTGCCCATCGAAGGAAATATTCCCTTCCCTCATATCATCTTTCCGGTAGTCGTCACGGAGACGAAACATATACAGCTGGTTCGTGACGCCATGGCCACCGACAATATGGTCGGTATTTTCAGTCGGAATCTGGACAGCCTGGATGATGAAGATCCCTTTGACGGCGTAAAGCAGATCGGTGTGGCCTGCACCATCCTGAAAAGTTTTGCCGGAACCGATAACAGTATCCGTATTCTTGTTCAGGGCACGCAGCGGGTACGGCTCGTGAAGATCATTCGTGACAAGCCCTATGCCACCGGGGACGTGGAAGTTCTGGAGGAAAAGAATAAGGCCAACCTGATGACGGAAGCGCTGATCCGGACCATTACAGAGCTTTTTGATCAGATCATCAGCAGTTCCCCCATCATTCCTGAAGAAATCCAGTATGTTCTGGCCAGTATCGATGATCCCTCCAAATTATCCGATCTGGTAGTCTCCGCTCTGAATATCAGCATCAGTGACAAACAGCGGTTTCTGGAGGAGCTGGATATCAATAAGCGCCTGACCCGCCTTGTGAAGATTCTCAAAAAGGAATTGAAGCTCATTGAGCTGAATGCCAAGATTCAGGATCAGGTGGGTAATGCCATCAACAAGAATCAGCGTGAATTTTTCCTCCGTGAGCAGCTGAAGGCCATCAAGAAGGAACTGGGTGACTTCGAGGAAGAGGATATTTCGGATATAACCGAGATCGAAGACCGGATGCAGAAGGTAAAACTCAGCGCCGAAGCAGAAGAGGCTGTGGGCAAGGAGCTGAGCCGCCTCGCTCTCATGCACCCGTCATCTCCCGAATACACGGTCAGCCGCAATTATATCGACTGGATCCTGGACCTGCCCTGGGAAAAAACAACCCGTGACAATCACAATCTGGCCAAAGCCGAGAAAATCCTCAACAAGGATCATTTCGGACTGCAGGATGTGAAGGAACGCATTCTGGAGTTTCTGGCAGTCAAACAGCTGAAAAAGGACGCAAAGAGCCCCATTCTCTGTTTTGTGGGCCCCCCCGGGGTGGGCAAGACCTCCCTCGGAAAGAGCATCGCCCGGGCCATGAACCGGAAATTTATCCGTTTTTCCGTGGGCGGCATGCATGATGAAGCCGAGATCCGGGGACATCGCAAGACCTATATCGGCGCCATGCCCGGACGCATTATTCAATACATAAAACGGACCGGTGTCCAGAATCCGGTCATTATGCTGGATGAAGTGGACAAGATCGGAATGGATTTCCGCGGTGACCCTTCTTCCGCACTTCTGGAAGTGCTGGATCCGGAACAGAACCTGGATTTTCGTGACAATTATCTCGAAGTGTCCTTCGATCTGTCCAAAGTCACCTTCATTGCCACCGCCAATACGACCCACACCATTCCGGACGCTCTCTATGACCGAATGGAAACCATTGAACTTCCCGGATACATCAATCCGGAAAAGCTTGAAATCGCCAGGCGCTATCTGGTTCCACGGCAGATTGAAGAAAACGGGCTTCAGAAATCACAGGTCGCCTTTTCCCCCGCCGCCATCGAAAAGATTATCGATGACTATACCATGGAATCCGGCGTCCGCTCTCTGGAACGGAACATCGGCAGCATCTGCCGCAAACTCGCCCGTGAATTCAGCGACAGCAGCTCAAAAACCAAGGTATCCATTACGCAGAAGCTGGTTGAGAAGCATCTGGGCCCGAAGAAGGTATTCAAGGAAAATATTCCCACACGGGATGAGATCGGTATTGTGACAGGACTGGCCTACACCAGCGCGGGCGGAGACGTCCTGCCCGTCGAAGCCACACTCATGGATGGCACCGGAGCCCAGAAAATGACCGGCCAGCTCGGCGATGTCATGAAGGAATCCGTGGAAACGGCAGTCTCATTTCTTCGCAGCAACGCAGAGAAATATCATATTGATAAAAAACTCTTTACAGAAAAAGATGTTCACATTCACTTCCCGGCTGCGGCTATTCCGAAGGACGGGCCTTCCGCCGGTATCACCATCACGACAGCCCTTCTTTCCATCATGACAGGACGGAAGATCCGGCACGATCTGGCCATGACCGGTGAAATTACACTCCGGGGTCGGGTGCTGCCCATCGGAGGTGTCCGGGAAAAGGTCACGGCTGCCAAGCGCGCCAAGATATCAACCGTCATTCTCCCGGATGCAAATCGCTCCGAACTGGAAAAACTGCCGGATTACGTGAAAAAAGACATGACCATTGTTTACGTGAACAAATTTGACGATGTCGCTCATATCGCGCTCTTGAAATAAATAATTACCCGCCGGAAACAGCTGTTCCCTATTTATCGGATTGATCACGCCGGCCAGGTCAGGGTAAGGCATTGACATTCAAAATGTTTTCAAAAATGAAAACATTTGAGCTTAAATCCGAATAGTGTTAATTTAATCGTCCAAAGTTGTATTTGCCAGCTGGTGGTATTCGGCGCATATACGGCAGCGAAATTCAGGAGATTCTAAGCAATGAAAAAGCGCAATGTGGTCATTATGGGCGCAGCCGGACGCGATTTTCACAATTTTAACACGGTCTTCCGGCAGGACGAAACGAAAAATGTTGTGGCCTTTACGGCAACACAGATCCCGGATATTGACGGACGGAGATACCCACCGGAACTGGCAGGCCCTCTCTATCCGGATGGAATCCCTATCCTGGCCGAATCTGAACTGCCCCGCATCCTGTCTGATCAGGATGTGGATGATGTGATCTTTTCCTACAGTGATGTTCCGCATGAATATGTCATGCATAAAGCGTCCCTTGTGAACAGCCTGGGAGCAAATTTCATCCTGCTCGGCGGGAAAGAGACCATGCTCAGGTCCTCAAAACCCGTGATTGCCGTGAATGCCGTACGAACCGGCAGCGGAAAATCCCAGACCAGCCGGGCTGTGGTTCAGATATTGAAATCCATGGGGAAGAACGTTGTTTCCGTGCGCCACCCCATGCCGTATGGGGATCTCGTTCGCCAGAAAGTTCAGAGATACGCAGGTCTGGAGGACCTGAAACGTCACCAATGCACTATCGAGGAAATGGAGGAATACGAACCGCATATTGATATGGGATCCATCATCTACGCCGGTGTGGATTATGAAGCCATACTTCGGGAAGCGGAAAAGGAAGCCGATGTGATCATCTGGGACGGCGGCAATAATGACACATCCTTTTACAAGGCAGATCTGGTCATCACGGTCGCGGATCCTCACAGAGCGGGGCATGAAATCGCCTATTACCCGGGAGAAAGCAATCTGCTCATGGCAGACGTGGTGGTCATCAATAAAATCGACACGGCAGATCCGGACGACGTGAACAGGGTTCGCCGCAATATTCAGGAAAGGAATCCAAAGGCGGTCATCATCGATGCAGCCTCTCCCCTGCATGTGGACCATCCTGAAGCGATCCGCAATAAACGGGTATTGGTTGTGGAGGACGGCCCCACACTCACCCACGGTGAAATGCGCTATGGGGCCGGTACGGTCGCGGCACGCAAATTTGCGGCCGCTGAAATCATAGATCCGCGGCAATGGACTGTCGGATCCATCAGCGATACCTATAAAAAATATCCCGATATCGGTTGTCTGCTTCCGGCCATGGGCTACGGTTATGACCAGGTCGTCGATCTGCAGAGCACCATTGAAAATGTGGACTGCGACACCGTTATCATCGGAACACCCATTGACCTGAACCGTATTATCCATATCAGACAGGCTACTGCCCGGGTAAGCTATACCCTGCAGGAAATCGGAGAACCCACGCTGCAATCCATACTGGAGGACTTTTTGAATGACTAAATTTCGTACCGCTGTTGTTGCCCTGGGCGGAAACGCCATTTCACCCGGCGGAAAAGCCGACATTCATGAGGAATTTTCCAACACACGAAAATCCATGGCTGCCATCATGCACTTTATCCATCATGACTACAATCTCGCCATCACCCACGGAAACGGCCCTCAGGTGGGCAACGATCTGCTTCGTGTGGAAATGGCCCGCAATATCCTGCCGGACGTTCCTCTCGGTGTCCTGGTCGCCTCCACTCAGGGTTCTATCGGGTACATGATCGAACAGAGCCTGAAAAATATCCTGCGCCGCGAACGGGCGGAACGCTATGTCGTTACGGTGATCACTCAGGTTAAAATTGATATCAATGATCCGGCCTGCTCAGATCCGTCCAAATTCATCGGGCAATTCTTCACGAAGGAGGAAATAGATGAAAAAATCCGTGACAACGGATGGTCGGTAAAGGAAGTTCCGGGCAAGGGCTGGCGTCGGGTCGTTCCCTCACCCAAGCCGGTAAAAATCATTAACCGGCGCTATATCAAGCAGCTTGTGGACAGCCGCGTTGTCGTGATTGCAGCCGGCGGCGGCGGTATTCCCATTTACAAGGATCAAAACAATAATTATGAAGGATTCGATGCTGTCATTGACAAGGATCTGGCATCGGCTGTTCTCGCCAACGGAATCGGCGCCGAAGAACTGTTCATCCTCACCGGTGTGGACAAGATCTACCGGAATTTCGGCCAGGACAATGAAGAAGCTCTCGACAGACTCACGCTTAAGCAGGCCGAAACTCTGCTGAAATCGGGAGAATTTCCCAAAGGCAGCATGGGGCCGAAAATCGAAGGCGCGGTGAATTTTCTCCGTAATGGCGGCCGAAAAGTCGTTATTACATCCTTGGAAAAAGTGGAGGAAGCACTGCTGGGAAAGGACGGATCCGTCATCCTTCCCCGACCGGTCCGGATCTGATTATCAGATAGAGATTATTGAAAATATTTCAGGTGACATAGAACAGATGGAAGACAGGCGGAGATCTCAGGCCTGAAAAGTGGGAAAGATCTCCAAATTTTCCGGCTGGACCCAGGGTGCGATAAGCAGGGGGATATTGATATCCGTGCTGTTTACCCGCGGAGAGACGCCGTGATAATCCAGATCATGAAAGCTGTCAGACAGGCGATCCTTCAGTTCCGGATAATCATGATTTGCAGTATCCAGCCATGCCCGCGTCAGATCTTCAGGGAGAATCACGGGCATGCGGTGATGAATATCAGCTGCCGGCCCGTCCGCATTCCGGGTCAGGATGGTATAGGTCCACAGGGTATGTCCGCCGGGAACCTCTCTGCTCGTAAATAATCCGGCCATGGGCAGAATGGCCCGGTCCTTCCGATAGAGATAATAGGGCTGCTTCCGCCGCCCCACATTTTTCCATTCATAATATCCATCGGCAATCACGATGCAGCGACGGTCGCTGACCAGATCCCTGAACGCCGGTTTATCCTCCACTGTCTCCAGCCGGGCGTTGATGAGTTTCTGGGCGCTTCTCTCGCCCACAGGCCCGTCGGGGATAAGTCCCCAGTGCATTCCCCGCACCTGCCGGCCTTTGTCACCCGACAGCAGAACAGGATGCCGCTGCGATGGGGCCACATTGTAACTGGGCTGAAAATCAAAATCCTCTTCCCAGAATTCCACCAGAAGTTCCTCGATAATTTCCTGTTTCCCTTTTGTCAGCGTTTTACGTCCGCACATACTGTTCATTTCCTTTCTGCTGAATATATGAAATATTTTTCATCGGAATCACGCTTTATTCCCGGCCTATCCCGAGCCTCTGAGCTGCTTCTGCAGCTGAAGTTTTTCCGCCATGCGCGGCAGGCTGGACATCTTTTCCACCGTGACGCTGCAGACGCCGAAACTCTCTTCCACCCTGCCCCGGATGATATACAGGGTTTCCCAGTTGAGCAGATCTGCATACTGCGTGTACACATCCGGAAACAGCACGCATTCAAAAATATCCGTTTCATCCTCGAAGGTAGCAAATTCCATGGGATCCTGTTTGCGGGTCTGTGTCACTTTTCGTGTGATGTAGACACCCGCCAGATTGATGGTCTGACCCACACAGGCCGAAAGCTCCGCCGCCTTGCGGATCCGTCCCTCAAAAAACGGCAGCCAGGGTTCAAGGGGATGACGGCTGACCGGAAATCCGAAGGCTTCCATTTCTATATCGGCCTCTTCCTCGGATGTCAGATCTTCCCCGCCCGTGCTCAGCATCAGCGGCTGCCTGTCGTCTTTCTGCAGATAATAGGCCGCAACGCGCAGCGCAATATTCCTGTAGGACGTTTCCGGATCCAGAGACCTGAAGCAGCCGGCCCGGCACAGCGACATGGCATCGCCCAGATCCAGATCCACACGCATGAAAAAATCTTCCAGGCTGCTGAAGAATCCGGACTTCCGTTCATTCAGAATCCGTTCAACCGCCTTCTGCGTCAGATTCCGGATGGCCATAAAACCGATCCGGATGCGCGCTTCCCTGCCTTTGTAGGCCTTGTCGCTGAGATTGATATCCGGCAGGAGTATCTCGATGCCGAAGCGGCGGGCTTCGCTCAGATAGGCGTAGGCTGAATAAAAGCCGCCCTGATTCGTAATGACCGCGGCCAGAAATTCGGCGGTAAAATGGCTCTTCAGATAGGCACAGGTGAAGGAGAGCATGGCGTAGGACGCGGAATGGGGCTTGCAGAAGGAATAGCCGGAAAAGGACTGTATCATCTCCCACAGCTGCTGAGCCAGATCTTTCGAATATCCCCGTTTCAGGGCGCCGCGCATGAATTTGCGGTACCAGCGGGGAACGAGATGGGACAGCGAGGGACGTGAAATCACCTTCCGGATGTAATCCGACTCCGCATAGCCGAAACCGGCTATTTTCCGGGCCACCATCGACACCTGTTCCTCATAGACCATGATGCCGTAGCTTTCGCTGAGACAGTCCAGATCGGGATGAGGGAGCGCCCAGGGCTTCCCGTGTATCCGCTCCAGCATCACATTGATAAAACGGTTTGCCGCCGGGCGGATAATGGAGGAATAGATGACCACATGTTCGAAATCCACGCGTCCGGCCTTCGCCAGCAACTGCCGCGTAGCAGGGCTTTCGATATAGAATACACCCATGGTGCGGCCGGATGTCATCAGCGCCTCCGTTTCCGCATCACCCACAGGATGAATCTGATGATAATCCATATACTGGTTGCGGTACAACCCGATCTGCTTCAGGGTGTCACGAACCACCGCCAGGGACCGGTTGCCCAGAATATCGATCTTCAGCAGCCCCGAATCCTCAACCTGATCCTTTTCCCATTCAACGATCTGCACACCCTTGGGCGCCGTGAGGACGGGAACGTATTTCCGGATTTCATCCGGTACGATGATCACGCCGCCCGGATGCACGGACGCGACATGGAACACGCCGGTGAGACGTTCGCTCTTTTCCAGAATATCCTCCAGCAGATCGTCCATATCCAGATTCTGAAAACGTTTGTCTTCACGGACCCACTGCAGCAGCTGGCCCCGGTGCCGCTGCCAGCCGACCCGTTTCGTGACGGACCTGATCTCATCATTGGACAATCCGTGAACCTTTGCCACCTCCCGGATGGCAGAACGGGTCTGGAGAAACACCTGACTGGCCACCATGGCAGAGCGGTGCTTCCCGTACTTATTGAAAATATAATCCAGAATCTGATCCCGTTCATCCCAGGGAAAATCAATATCAATATCCGGCATATCAACCCGTTCAGGATGGATGAAACGTTCGAAATGCAGCCGGTAGCGGATGGGATCGACCTGGGTAATGAAGAGACAGTAGGATACGATGGACGCGGCGCCCGATCCTCTGCCGATGGTGGAGCGGGTATGCCGGACGATATCCCGGACAATGAGAAAATAGGGCGAAAATCCCTTCTGTATGATGAGAGACAATTCGTATTCAATGCGTTCCCGGATCACATCGGTCAGCTGTCCGTAGCGTTTGGCCGCGCCGGCATATACCTGAGAACGCAGCATGGTGCTGGCCTTGCGGGTCGCCTCCAGACTCAGGCCGGGAAAAATCGTGTTTACATAGCTCCAGTCCGATTTACAGCGCTCGGCAAGATACTGAGAATTATTGATGGCCTGCAGGCTGTTGGGAAAAAGGGTCTGCATGGCCTTTTCATCCCGGAAGTAATGCTGTTTCGGCTTGCACTCGCTGTCGGGAAGCCCGGTCAGAGTCCGGTTCGTGTCAATGGCCCGCAGGAGACGGTGATAGAGCTGATCATTCTCTTCGGCAAAATACACATCTCCGGTGACAACCAGCTCAAGCTGAAAGCGCTTACCCAATTCCGTGGCGGCCGCCTCGCTCATTCCCGGACGGAGCTCCACAAAAAGGTGAGTATTGGGAATATGACGGACCAGCAGTTCCAGATCCTGCTCCAGATGAGCCAGTACGAATACCCCGGCATAACGCCGTTCCATAAAAAGCCGGGCATCGTCCCCGGGATGGTCATGCACATGGCTGACAATGCGGCAGAGATTTTCGTAGCCGGCCTGGTTTTCCGCGAGCAGAATCAGGTCGCTGCCGCCGCTGATAATATTCACGCCGGCGATGGGCCGGATTCCGTAATCCCGCGCCGTCTGCACAAAATGGATAAATCCCCACATGCCGTTCACATCCGTCAGGGCCAGATGGGTCTGCCCCGCCGCCCGGACTTTTTCTAGGATTCCGTCCAGCGGCATCAGGCCGCGCATCCGGGAATATCTGGAATGCAGGTTCAGATGGGCAAACATTTCCGCCTCTCCCGGGCAAGCCCTTCCGCGCCGGATCCGAACAGGCCGGCGGCCGTCATGATACTCTCAAATCCGTATTTTTCCCGGAGCGTGTCCGCCATAATCGAGATGCGCCGCTCACGATCCTCCCGCTGACTGAAGAGCCCCAGCTGTTCGGCATCGGAAACCAGATCCCGGGCACAGACCATGAGGCTCCGGATCCGGTTCCGCCGTTCATTGGCCTTTGTAAAAAGATCTGCGGATACCTTCACCACCTCCGCATCGCTGTTGGCCGGCAGGCGTCCTTTCCCGCTCTTCCGGAATCCGTCGCTGTAATGGATCTCCAGACTGTAATAACGGGCCAGACGATGCCGTTTCCGCAGTTCGTAGGCCGTCTGCTCCGCGAGTCTGCGTACAGCGGCAAGGAGGATGTCATCATGATTTGTATCGGCATTCAGCACCAGCTGGTTGACTATCTGCTCTCCCTGTCTGGGCGGCGTAACCAGGCGGGGATCGTCTCCCCGCGACTCCCGGTACAGCAGCGCGGCCGCCACGGTCCCGAAGAGAACCGCGGCCGCGGCCCGGTCAGACGTGAGGCTGCGAATATCCCGGATCGTACGCAGAAACAGAAAGGAAATCAGTTTGTCCAGCGCGGGCGACTGAAGCGACGGCAGAAGCCGTGATGGCAGCGGATCGAGAAAACGGGTCTCGCTGCCTCCCGGAATCTCATGAATCTCCTCCTCCGTAACAGCCGTGGAAATACTGCTGACCAGCTTGCTGCTGCTGATTCCGACCTGTCCCTTCAGGCTGACCACATCCCGCAGAGTCCGGCTGACGGAAAAAGCGGCCTGACGAAGGCCCCGGTACTGCCGTTCCATTCCGCTCATATCCAGATAATACTGTCCCAGATGCTCCGGCTCCGTTAATGGCGAATAGTGGTTAACCTGCTGATATACATAGTTATTGACCCGTTCATATAAAGTTTTGTTATAAGGGAGAAAACGGGTAATCCGGGACATTTTCCGGGCCAGATTCACACTCAGCCCCGGATACAGCCCTTCCTCCGTCGCTTCCGGCGACACGGCCATGAGCGTCCCATTCTGATGATGTGACGAAATAATGGCCAGGGAACGCTGCCGCAGTCCGCTGTCCAGAAGGCGTTCGCTCTGAACCTCAAAACCGGGGATCCGTATGTGAAAAATAGATCGGGACATATCTGCTTCAGGTCTCTTTTCTCATTTGGCCGACAGGCACCATCAGGCCTCATATTTCCGGAAAACATAGAGCAATTCGCCTCCCAGCCGAAACTCATCGTCCGGAAGGACATGAATAATATCATACTCGGGATTCCGGGGATGCAGCTCAATATGGTCATCCGCGGGATAATAGCGTTTCAGCGTCGCATCGCCATTCACATAGGCCACAACGATGCGGCCCGGAGCCACCTCTTCCCTGCGGCGGATAATAACGTAATCCCCGTCCTGAATATGATCATCGATCATGGAATCGCCCCGAACCCGGAGCACATAATTATCAGGATGCCGGTAGGAAGTGGGAACCTCTATATATTCGGGGATTTCGATCGCCTCCAGAGGATATCCTGCCGCAATGTATCCGGCGAGCGGCAGTACGCTTCCCTCCCCGGCCTCAGCATCGTCCGGAAGCCGGAGAGCACGCTTGCCGTTGGGCCCCCGGTCCCTGATGAGTACACCGTCCTTTTCCAGGGTCTTTACATACCAGTTCACCGTACCCAGTGAGGCAAATCCCAGCGCCTCCATCACTTCCTGAAAACTGGGTGCCTGCCCATGCCTCTGCGTGTACTCCCGAATGAAATTCACGAATTTCTGCTTTTTCTCCGACAAGTTCTGCTGCATGATACGCTCCTCGTATGTTGCTCGTAAGTATAATTTACGCCTTTCCCGAAATCAGCGCAAGCGGCTTTTATTTTTTCCGCCGGCAATGCATCACAGAACGGAAACAATCCCGCCCGCCGTATCAGCCCCGTAAATGACAGCATCAGTCCAGAAGCTGTATAATATCCTGTATGTTCGACTTGATTTTCTGTATCAGATCCGAGATCTGCTCTTCCCGGCTCGGCGGCAGAGGCTTTTCCTCCTCGTCCAGCACCGTCAGGTAATTTCTCAGCAACTCTCCGAGGCGCTTCTCATCACTGTACTGCTCTATCAGTTCCCGCGCCCCCTGTATGGTATATTTCTTCTCGTAGAGCAGATATTTTATAAACTGCAGAAGCTGAATGTCCGAATCCTTGTAAATACGGTTTCCCGCCCGGTTCTTCTGCGGGTTCAATACGTCAAATTCACTCTCCCAGTAACGAAGCACATATTGCTTCAAACCGGTCATCCGACTCACATCGCCAATCGAATAATAAAGTTTCTTTATGGTTGCAAATTCCATTATTTACGCCAATGACTTCAACCTTTACTTGAATAATATAAAATAAAGAGCTGTAAATCAAGGATATTTTAGAAGGCAGATCATATGAGCTGATTGGATGGTGTGGGTGTTAATCAGCTGATCGTGAAAATCGACAACTCAAATGTTTTATTTATAATATCCTGAAACCTTTTGCAGTTCACTGCGCCTGAACGCGATTTATCGTGTTGTGTAGAAAACATATAGAATCCCCAAAGAGGCCTGTCTATAGCTGTTCCTGACACAAATCCGTCAGCTATAACCCCGATTTCACCGGAAATAGATTGAGGATGATATACGATGGAAAAAGCCGGGGATAAAAAAACGGCCGGTTTCAGAGAGCCCGGCCGAATAGATTATTTTAAAAAATGAAAGTATCAGAATCAGTCTTTCGAATCGTCCTTTTCCTTGACCCAGCGGTTGATCTTTTCGAAGCTCTGGGAAACAACTTCACGGAACTTGACAATGCTGAAGGGTTTGAGAAACATGTCATCAAACCCTGCTTCCCGACAGGTCGCAAGATTGTACAGAGACGAATAGCCGGTCATGGCATAGATGAGTTCCATATGATGGTTTTTCCGAACTTTTCGGCATAACTCCACACCATCCATCTCCGGCATATGCAGATCAAAGAACATGACCTTCGGATTCTGTTCCTGAATAATGTTCAGTGCGTTCGTGGCGCTGTCCGAGGTCAGAACCTGGTATCCTTCATTCTCAAGGACAAGCTGCAGGGATATCAGAATATTTTTGTCATCATCGACAATGAGAACTTTCTTATTCACTGACATTTTAATTTACCCTTACTGACATTTTTCGAATTTAAATAAAAAAGGGCCCAAAACTGAGCCCTTTTTTTATTTTTATGATTATTTGGCGAGATAGCTGTATTTATCCCATTTCTTCCGGACATCCTCCGTGGCTTCCTTCATCAGTTTTTCAGCAGCCTGCGCGTCGATTTTCTTCAGCATTTTGTAACGGGTTTCGTTGTAGGCATATTCACTGAAATCCATTTTCGGATCCTTGGAATCAAGCTGGAAGGGATTCTTGCCTGCATCGGCAAGTTCAGGATTGTAACGGTAGAGCGGCCAGTATCCGGTATCCACAGCGGCTTTCTGCTGCTGATTACCCTTTGCCATATCAATTCCGTGGGCAATACAGTGGCTATAGGCGATGATCAGGGACGGGCCGTTGTAGGCTTCAGCCTCGCGGATGGCTTTGATCGTATGGGCATCATTCGCTCCCATGGCAACCTGAGCGACGTAGACATTGCCATAACTCATGGCCATCATGCCCAGATCCTTCTTTCCTGCAGGTTTACCACCGGCTGCAAATTTTGCCACAGCGCCGCGGGGCGTAGATTTGGACATCTGTCCGCCGGTGTTGGAATACACTTCCGTATCAAGCACCAGCACGTTGACATTGGCGCCGGAAGCCAGAACATGG
Source organism: Fidelibacterota bacterium (assembly GCA_046735395.1). Lineage (GTDB taxonomy): Bacteria > Fidelibacterota > Fidelibacteria > Fidelibacterales > DSDE01 > JBJKQR01. Next base: position 50,246 of record JBJKQR010000042.1, read on the forward strand.
TCCAGGCCGCCGTATCCAATATCATAGGCCCATCCGTCACCACCGATGATCCATACCGACCGGTTGACCAGCGTATCGATCACGGACAGCAGATGTTTGGCATTCGAATCCTTCATGGATTCCAGTTTGCTGCGAAGAGCGGCAACGCGTTCACGCTGGTTGAAGATTCCTTCTTCCGTGCTCTGATCCGCATTCAGAATGGCTTCGGACAGATCACTGCCAATGCTGCTGCTCATGGATGCAACCAGTTCGCGCGCATATTCGCTGTGTTTATTGATAGCCAGCCTGAAGCCCAGACCGAATTCGGCGTTATCTTCAAACAGGGAGTTTGACCAGGCCGGTCCTCTCCCCTGCGCATTTGTCGTCCAGGGTGTGGTGGGCAGGTTACCGCCATAGATGGAGGAACATCCGGTGGCATTGGCCACGACGGCCCGGTCTCCGAAGAGTTTGGAGACGAGTCCGATGTAGGGTGTCTCACCGCAGCCGGCGCAGGCACCGGAGAATTCAAACAGAGGTTCAAGATACTGAACACCCTTCACTGCGCCCTGATTAACCTTGTTCCGGTCATAGGCAGGCAGCTTGAGGTAAAAATCCAGATTTTCCCGTTCCTGTTCGCGGATCGGCAGCTGGGGAACCATATTGATGGCCCGTTTGCCTTCTTCCGTCTTGCTGTTTACCGGGCAGGCATCCACGCAGATCTCGCAACCGGTACAGTCTTCTACAGCAAACTGCAGCAGATATCTGTCTGTTTCACTGAATTCGCGGCCTTTGGCCTGCATACTCTTGAGAGATGCGGGAGCATCAGCCAGCAGTGATTCATCCACCACATTCATACGGATGACCTGATGCGGACAGACGACAGCGCATTTTCCGCACTGGATACAGATGTTCGTATCCCATTCGGGCACTTCCAGTGCAATATTCCGTTTTTCCCATTTTGTGGTTCCGGTCGGATAGGTTCCGTCCAGCGGAAAGGCGGAGACCGGCAGATTATCACCGCGGCCGGCAATGATTTCAGCGGTTACCTTCTTTACAAATTCAGGTGCGTTGGCCGGTACGACAGCGGCCTGTTCCAGTGAACTGGTCACTTTACCGGGAACGGTGACTTCGTAGAGATTCGCGACCGTCATATCCACGGCTTCAAAATTCTTCCGGACGATTTCCTCGCCCTTGTTGCCGTAGGTCTTTTTAATGGTGCCTTTGATCTTTTCAATGGCTTCCTCACGGGGCAGAATACCCGAGATGGCAAAGAAGCAGGTCTGCATGATCGTATTGATACGGGTACCCATTCCAGTCTTCTTGGCAACCGTGTAGGCATCAATGACGAAAAAGCGGATGTTCTTGCTCAGAATATCTTCCTGAACCTGTTTCGGCAGCTGATCCCAGACTTCATCCTTGCTGTACTGTGAATTCAGCAGGAAAATGGAATTGGGTGCAGCATACTGCAGCATGTCATAACTATAGATAAATTCAGACTGATGACAGGCCACGAAATTTGCCGAGGTAATGAGGTAGCTGGAGGTAATGGGACGCGGTCCGAAGCGAAGATGGCTGGTCGTGATGGATCCGGATTTCTTTGAATCATATACGAAGTATCCCTGAGCGAAATTATCCGTTTCACCGCCGATGATCTTGATGCTGTTCTTATTGGCGCCAACGGTTCCGTCCGAACCCAGGCCCCAGAACATTCCGCGGAAGACGTCATCCGCTTCCGTGGAGAAGGACGCATCATAGTCCAGACTGGTGTGGGATACATCATCCTGAATACCGATGGTGAAATGATTTTTCGGCGCATCCTTTTTCAGCTCATCATAAATACCCTTGACCATGGCCGGTGTGAATTCCTTCGAGGACAGACCGTAACGGCCGCCGACCACAACAGGCTCGGCAAAGGGAAGTTTTTCACATTCGGCAATGGCGGTCAGAACGTCCTGATACATAGGTTCGCCCAGGGCATTGGCTTCCTTCGTCCGGTCAAGCACGGCGAGCTTCTTTACGGTTGCAGGCAGGGTCTTCAGGAAGACATCCGCAGCGAAGGGACGATAGAGATGAACCTGCAGGACACCGATCTTTTCACCTTTTGCAGTGAGGTGATCCACCGTTTCCCGTACGGCATCGGCACCCGATCCCATAAAGACGATGACCCGGTCTGCATCCTTCGCACCGAAATAATCAAAGAGATGATACTGGCGTCCGGTGATGCCGGCAAACTTGTCCATGGCCCGCTGCACGATATCGGGAACCTTTACATAAAAATTATTCACCGTTTCCTTGGACTGAAAATAGACATCCGGGTTCTGAGCTGTACCGCGGAGAACCGGTTTGTCCGGATTCAGCGCCCGCAGACGGTGAGCGACAACCAGGTCTTCATCAAGCATGGATTTCATATCTTCATCACTCAGCTGTTCCACTTTCTGAACTTCATGTGAAGTCCTGAATCCATCGAAGAAATGCAGGAAGGGAATGCGTGATTCGAGGGTGGCAGCCTGTGCGATGAGAGCCATATCCATGACTTCCTGAACTGAGGAGGAACTCAGCATGGCCCAGCCCGTAGCACGGGTCGCCATCACATCCGAATGATCTCCGAAAATGGACAGGGCATGAGTTGCCACCGTCCTTGCGGCAATATGAAATACCGTCGAGGTCAGTTCCCCGGCGATTTTGTACATGTTCGGGATCATGAGCAGCAGCCCCTGTGAAGCTGTAAAAGTGGTGGTCAGGGCACCGGTCTGCAATGCACCATGAACAGCTCCGCTCGCTCCGCCTTCGCTCTGAAGCTCGGATACGACCGTTCGTGTACCATATATATTCTTAAGATTCTGCGACGACCATAAATCCGCCCACTCACCCATGTTTGAGGATGGCGTAATGGGATAAATGGCGGCAACTTCGTTCGTTTTGTAAGCTACATAGGCCGCAGCTTCATTCCCGTCGATCGTGACCATTTTTCTGGACATTATTTTTCTCCTGTTATTTGTCTTTTGTACATCGCGGAAATATACTCAAATCCCGTGCCAATTATAAGGATTTTCATGATTTTTATCATATCGCACAACTCCCTGATATTTCAATGTATTACACAAATTGAAAAGCAGCTTGTTCCCGCTCTGTGAGCAAAACATTATCAATAATGATAATTCCGGATTTCATTCCCGAAATTATTCCTGTAAATGAGAATCATAAGCTGAATTAAGTAAATTTCCTTGAACAGAACTTCCTCAATAAGATTACAGGTCCTTTAGCTTATGTAAAATATGTTGTATGAAAAAAAGGAAGCTCCCGAAAAACTTAAAATCAAAAAAACCAAAAAAAAGGAGCTTCCCTAAAAAGAATGTAGGGAGTTGAACCGTTCAGGTCAAAATATTTTTACAGAGAATGCGGCATTATTTTTCGGACGGGCCTTTATAAAGGCTTCTCAGCCCTGTTCGGCAAAACCTTTTTTATAGAATTGAAAAAACATTCGGGAAATTCCTGAAAATTTGCTTTTGGTTATGTCGGGGATTGTCAGTATATTCGCCCTGCAAATTTCGGGGTGTAGCGCAGCCCGGTAGCGCGCTTCGTTCGGGACGAAGAAGTCGGAGGTTCAAATCCTCTCACCCCGACAGTGTTTCAGACCTACATACTCTACAGTGCGTTGCCTTCGATACGTCCTCCGGACTACTCAGGCGCAGGGTTGTTTCGGTGATCGAGTAAACCCGAAGGGTTGTATCGAGATCACTGTTCTGCCTTGCCTTCGATACGTCCTTCGGACTACTCAGGCGCAGGGTTGTTTCGGTGATCGAGTAAACCCAAAGGGTTGTACCGAGATCACAGTTCTGCCTTGCCTTCGATACGTCCTTCAGACTACTCAGGCGTCGGCATTATACGGACTACTCAGGCGCAGGCTCTTTACGGAATACTTTTTTCGCCAAAACCGACAATAATTCGAGGTCACCTTTTATCAATGCCTCTTTCTTTTTCCGGCTCCAGCGTTGAATTTGTTTTTCACGATAAAAAGCAACGTCAATACGATCAAATTCTTCAAAATATATTAGAGTGACAGGTAAGCGTCTTTTTGTGTGTCTGGCGCCTTCACCATGCTGATGTTGCCAGAGTCTTCGGTCGATATCCCGGGTGCTCCCGGTGTAATAGCTCCCGTCGCAACATTCGAGGATGTACATATAACCTCTTGGCATTAGGTTCTCCTTGCCTTCGATACATCCTTCGGACCAATCTCGCGCCGTGTTGCTCCGGTGATCGAGTAAACCCGCAGGGTCGTACCGAGATCACAGTTCTGCCTTGCCTTCGATACGTCCTTCGGACTACTCAGGCATCGGCATTATACAGACTACTCGGGCGTCGGCATTGTACGGGCTGCTCAGGCGCCGGAGGGAAATGATAATACAACCCAATTTAGATGATTATTGAGTGATTGGCAAACGGCTCTGATTTATTTATCCTATACAGACGATTACAGGACAGATATTAAATCAAGACAAGTCTAAGACTAATATGCCCAGAATAAAAAATTATAATCGCGAATGACTGGATCTGTGTGTTTCATCGGTCATTTCCTAAAAATACCGAAGCTCACTCATTCGAATTGTACAGCAAAAAACGTAAATCCCATAAATATAACAAGTCACGAATTGAAACACAGTAATGCGCGTAGCTGTCATATAATTAGTGATTAAGAATATATAAACGATTTATCAGGCAAAGAGAAGGACGAATTTCTCAAACATTTCCGTATCGAAATGGTGAATCATTTCCTTTTTCATCAGGGTCAGAGCCTGAAAGGGCGTCATGCTCTGTTTGTAGGGACGGCGTGACGTGAGGGCATCATACACATCAGCGATACAGCAGAGCCGGCCATAGAGATGAATATCATCGCCGTAGAGCCCGTAGGGATAGCCGGAACCGTCATAGCGCTCATGATGCTGCTGTACGATCACCTTGATTTCGTTACTCAGATCCATGGCATCCTTCAGCATGACATAGCCGAAATTCGGGTGTTTCTTCATCTCATCAAATTCTTCAACCGTGAGTTTGCCCTCTTTGGTAATGATATTCTGCTGTATGCGGGTCTTACCCAGATCATGGAGAAAAAATCCTGCGCCCAGTTCATTCATGTCGTGCGAACTGGATTTGGAAAACAGTTTCTTCGCCAGCATCAGTGACAGGACACCGACATTGACGGAGTGTGTATAGGTATAAAAGTCATGGGACGTGATGCCCAGGAGAAAATTTGACGTCGCCGGTTCCCCCAGTATCATGGACACCATGTCATTCACGCCATCCTTATACTGCCTGATATTTTCAGTAGTCGGACTGTCCATAAGCTTTTCCATGATCTTTACAGACGTCGTGTAGACGATACCGGCCTTTTTCTGCGGCTCAATCTTTTTATCCCTTATCACTTCCTTCAGCTGGTAGGGAATCAGTTCGCGGGTGGCATCCCAGTCTTCCGGGACATAGATATGCTCTTCCTTTTTTTCAATTTCCCGAACTTTGAAATAGGGACTTCGCGTCACATCCACCGTATAATCGTCAAGTCCCAGCCTCAGCATATTCTCCAGCAACTCTTCATTTTCTATGAGCAGCTGATGCTTCTGAAACTTATGTTGCATAAAACCGGGCGGCAGAATAACGAACATTCCGATCCGCAAATCCTGTTTTTTTACTTTTTTAAACATAATTTCTGCCCGGTAACTTACATTTTAGTCTGTATCAGTTCCTGTATCTCACCTTCATAGGGAAAACGTCCTGACTCAAGTTTAGAAAAAATCAGTTCTCTGCCTACTTCGATTTCAAATACTCCCCCGGAGCTTTGAATCAATTCGGGAACGATACCGAACTCACCTTCCAGTTCCACTGCCAACCTGACAGCGCGCGGTTTGTAGTTTCACATCATGCAGAAGGTGATTCTGATGGTCTTTTCCATAGCTTTGCCCTACCAATGGTTGTTTGAAATTTTCGTTTCGTCGTATTGCGTGCGTCCCTCTTTATCTTCCTCTCCTTTTCCAAGCAAAACAATGGATAATATGGAGATTGGCTCCGGAATGTCAAATATTTTCTTCAGCGCATCCCCCCGTTCCAGTCTGGGATTCACGCCCAGCCAGAGAGAACCCAGATCCAGTGACGTGGCCGCCGTCAGAATATTTTCGGTTGCTGCTGAACAGTCCTGCACCCAGTATGCAGGTGATTTCTGTGAATCCCCGCAGACCACAATCGCTGCAGACGCAGAGGACGCCGCCTTTCCGTAAGGATGTACTTTACTGATTTCCAGTAATAGCTTCCTGTCATCCACGACAATGAAATGCCAGGGCCGGGCATTATTGGCACTGGGTGCGGCCATTGCCGCTTTCAGGATGCTGTCCAGTTCGTCAGCCTGCAATTGATAATTCGGGTCATATTTCCGAATACTGCGCCGGCGGGTCATACTTTCAAGGGTTTGATTCTGTATACCTAAAGTCATAGCTGAATTTTATGGATTTAAAAAGTAAAAACAACTAAACAAAATCAGGAAAATGAATTATTCTCTTGACATAATTGTGACAGTGGACATAAACTCTGGTAAAGAAAGAGCATACTTTTATGTATGAGGGGTTTTCAACATATTATGAAATAATAAAGCGATGGATGGATTTATGAAAAGATTGTTATGTTTTTTTCTGCTTCTGATCCCGCTGGTATTGCAGGCTATTCCCAGTGGTGAAGAACTGGATATTGAAGTTCAGTTGTTGCCCACGGCACAATTCAATCTGGCTGACTGGAACGACCCGGCCATCAACCTGTGGATGGTGACACTGCTGAATAAGACGGATCATGATACGGCTGCATTTATTGAATTCAGGCTGGATGTGAGCGGCGCAGCGGGCATCAACCCGTCTTCAAACCCCGTTGTCTGGGGCGTGACATCCCAGATTGATCTCGCATCCGGGGAATCAAAAGTGATGTACAGTGCTGATTTTTCCGGCGAAGGGAACATGAAAGCCTTCGAGATTGTTAGTGATTTTCAGGACATCATTGAAACCAACGGATATCTGCCCTCCGGTAATTATGACATTAAAATGCTGGTCTGGACCGGACGGACCGATGGCTATAATATTATAAATGATCTGGACAAGACTGCACGGCGTGTAAACCAGAGCGACGAAAACAGTCTCCTGGACATTTCCTGGGATCACAGTTTTGTGGATACGGATTATCATGATAACTGGGACTGGAACAGCGACAAGGCAAAACAGACCGGTACGGATATCCTTGAGAATGTCCTGGTCAGCAC
>JBJKQR010000043.1:0-41926 GCA_046735395.1 Fidelibacterota bacterium
AACAGGGTCGCAGTGCAGCCGTTAAGAATCTATTCGGCCTGGCTTTGCAGGCATCGAGAGATTCAGGCGGAACGGAGACCCTGTCCCTGTTTTTCTTCAGCTCCCCTGTCGCGTCGTAGACCGCCAAGGTGCGGACGAAGACGGATGGATTCTTTTTGTTTCTTTTTCTGATCAAGCAGAAAAAGAAAGAGGGAATTAATATTGATGGAGCGTTCATGAGGAAGCAAGTTGGTGAATTGGCGTGTTGATACGTTTTATAGGGCGGTAAACTGTTACAAGACTTAGGTTGAGGTTGAGGCTAAGGTTAAGGAAAAAACGAGAAACTGCCCTGTTATGAAAAGCCTGCAATCCCGGGAACATTAACTTGTATTCTTGAACGGCTGTTTCAGGAGCCGGGAACCGGCGACGCAAGCTTCAAACTTCCGGCTTCCAGCTTGCCGCGTCGAAGTGCTCCGAAGCCGCTGCCGGCGGCGAAGGAGTACGAAGACGGGCTTGCCGCGTCGTAGCTGAGCGGAGCGAAATGTAGACGGGTAAATGAGTAGATGAGTATATGTGAAAGAAACGAGGAACTGTCCTGCTATGGAATTTCGCAGCACCATCTTGAGGCCTACTCGCTACTCGTTACTCGATACTCGTTACTGTCGAAGCGAAACGAAGACGGGTTACTCGATACTCGTTACTCGCTACTGGCGTAGCGAAGCGCAGCCAAAATTCTCCGGAACAATTTCGCCGAAAACTGCGTCTATCATACAGAATTGCCACCGTAACAGGAGATTCGAAAATGAGAAGAACACCCGCTGTCAGACCTCTGCTTCATTCCTTTCGCAGGCCTCATATTTCCTTGCCCGAGACGGAATTTACAGCGAAAGCAATTCTTTATTTTTTCAGAGGAACTCCTTATATTAGAACATTAAAAAATGGATAATTATGCAAGCTAAGCGACAATGCATTTCTTAAACAGAATGGAGGAAAAATGTCTAAGTTGAAGGCAAAACTCCTGGAAAAGATCCAGGAGCACCGGCCGCGCACCACGAAGCTGCTCAAGGAATACGCGGATGTGAAAATCGGCGAAGTTACCATTGGCCAGGCTATCGGTGGCGCACGGGGTGTCAAATCTTTAGTCACGGATATTTCGTATCTGGACCCGATGGAAGGTATTCGCTTCCGGGGAATGACCATTCCCGAAACCATGGCCGCCCTCCCCAGACCGGATGGCAAGGATTATCCTTACGTGGAAGGCTTCTGGTGGCTGCTGCTCACCGGCGAGGTGCCCACCAAGGAACAGGCCAGGGAAGTTGTGGAGGATTTCAAGAAACGCGCAGAAGTTCCCCAGTATGTCTTTGACATCCTGCGTGCCATGCCCAGAGATTCCCACCCCATGGTCATGTTCTCCACAGCCGTTCTCGCCATGCAGCGCGAAAGCAAGTTCTCGAAATATTATTTCAGCGGAAAATTCAATAAGATGGATGCCTGGGATCCCATGTTTGAGGATGCGACGGACATTCTGGCCCGCATTCCCCGCATCGCGGCCTACATCTATCGCATGAAGTTCAAATCCGACACCCATATTTCTCCCTGCTCCGATCTGGACATGGGTGGAAATTTTGCCAGGATGATGGGACTTCCCGAACCCTATGACGATGTGGCAAGAATGTATTTCATTCTTCACTCCGATCATGAATCCGGAAATGTGTCCGCTCATACCACACATCTGGTCGCTTCAGCTCTCTCCGATGCCTATTATGCACTGTCTGCAGGCCTGAACGGCCTGGCCGGCCCGCTTCACGGCCTGGCCAATGAAGAAGTTCTGCGCTGGCTGCAGGGTGTGATGGAAAAGCTGGAAGGCCAGGATCCCACTCCGGAAAAACTGAAAAAGTTCGTGGAAGACACGCTGAATTCCGGTCAGGTTATTCCAGGCTACGGCCATGCGGTTCTGCGCAAGACCGATCCCCGCTACGCGTCTCAGCGTGAATTCTGTCTCAAGCATCTGCCCGATTATCCGCTGTTCAAATACGTCAGCACTCTCTACGAAGTCGTTCCGGACATCCTTCTCGCTCATGGTAAAGCCAAGAACCCGTGGCCGAATGTGGATGCTCAGAGCGGTGTCATTCAATGGTACTATGGTCTCACCGAGTACGAATTCTATACTGTCCTCTTCGGCATCGGCCGCGCCATCGGTGTTCTGGCCAACGTGGTCTGGGACCGCGCCCTGGGTTACCCCATCGAACGTCCCAAATCCCTGACGACAGCAATGCTGGAAGAACTGGCCAAAAAAGGCTGAGCCATTCCGGCTGGCATAAGTAAAAAGAGGGTGGAAACGCCCTCTTTTTATATTTACCCCATTTTTTCCGATGGCGGACGCCCGCAGTCCCACTTTTTCATCCTTGCATTCAGGGCGGGATGAATGTAAAATCGAAACCATGAATAATGCGGCGTCTCACTATGATGTGGTCATCATCGGCAGCGGCTTCGGCGGATCGGTTTCCGCCCTCAGGCTGTCTGAAAAAGGCTATCGCGTCCTGGTCATTGAAAAAGGCCGGCGCTATCGGCCTTCGGATTTTCCAAGAACAAATCTGAATCTGCGAAAATTCCTCTGGATGCCCGTCATCGGTCTATACGGTATCCAATGTCTCACCCTGCTGAAACATGTTTTTGTATTGCACGGCGCCGGTGTGGGCGGCGGGTCCCTGGTATACGCCAATAATCTTCTCATTCCGCCGGAGGACGTTCTCACCCATCCCGGATGGGGACATTCGGACTGGAAGGAAACCATCCTGCCCTATTACGACCGGGCCCGGAAAATGCTGGGGGCAACTCCCTCTCCGGGAATCGGAAAAGCGGATGAGGCGCTTCGGGATATCGGTGTGGAAATGACCGGCCGGGATACCTTTCACATCAATGACGTGGGAATTTATTTCAATGATACGCCCGGATCCGCTGCACCGGACCCCTATTTCGATGGGAAGGGCCCCCGGAGGAAAAGCTGCACCTTCTGCGGAGCCTGCATGATCGGTTGCCCCAATGATGCAAAAAATACGCTTGATAAAAATTATCTCTGGCTGGCGGAACAGAAAGGGGCTGAGATTCTGCCGGAACATATCGTGACCCGCGTGAATCCCGGCACTCATGGCGGCTATGAAATTTTTGCCCGGAAAAGCACCGGGTTTCGCCACACGAACCGGCATTTCACCGCCGACCGGGTGATTTTCAGCGGCGGTGTCATGGGCAGTATCCGCCTTCTGCAGAAATGCCGGCAAAAAGGCTGGCTTCCCCATCTGTCAGCTGCACTCGGTAACGGTATCCGCACGAATTCGGAAGCCCTGGTCACCGTGAAAGCCGATGACCGCCACGCCGACTATTCGGATCAGATCGCCATCACCTCGGGAATCTATCCGGATGATCAGACTCATATTGAAGTTGTCCGCTACAACAGAGGATCCGACATCATGGGGACTCTGGTCACCCTGCTCACCGATGACCATACCCGCCTTCCCCGGCCGCTGGTCTTCATCGGCAACATCCTGCGCCATCCGCTCAAATTTCTGAACGCGCTCAATCCCCTCGGCTGGGGCGCCCGAACCAGCATTCTGCTGGTCATGCAGACGGCCGACAACCAGATCCGCTTTCGGCGCCGCCGGCGCTGGTGGCGGCTCGGCGCCCGGTCCATGAATTCCGAACTCGCACCCGGCCAGCTCCGCACGCCCTCCTATATCCCCGTCGCCAATGAAACGGCCCGGCGTCTGGCTGAAAAAATCGGCGGAACGGCTCAGAGCGCCTGGACGGAAGTTCTCTTTGATGTGTCTTCCACCGCCCACATCCTCGGCGGCGCAGCCATGGGTGAGTCCCCCCGGGACAGCGTCTGCAACCGCAAGGGAGAAATCCATAATTATCCGGGCCTATACGTTATTGACGGCTCCAATATCCCCGTGAATCTCGGTGTGAATCCATCCCTGACCATTACCGCTCTCGCAGAATATATCTGTGATCACATAGTACCTGCCCCCGGCACCAACTCTAACCCGGAGACAAACCATGACCCGTCCGCATCCTGATGAAATAAAAGCACTGTTCAAGAGCCAGAAAGACTATTTTTCCGCAGGAAACCTGCGAGACCTGTCCCGGCGCCTGAATACCCTGCGAAGGCTCCGACGCTGGATAAAGGAACATGAGAAGGAGATTGCGGCCGCGCTGTACTCCGACCTGGGCAAAAGCAGCAAGGAAGCCTATATCACCGAAATCGGACTGGTTCTCAATGAACTCCGAGTGCATCTGCGCCACGCCCGGTCCTGGTCGCGGGGACGCAGAATTCTGCCCGCGCTTAATAATTTCCCGGCCCGGTCGCGGATTCATCCCGAACCCTATGGAGCCATTCTCAGTATTTCCCCGTGGAATTATCCCTTTCTCCTTTCTGTCCAGCCCCTCGTGGGAATGATTTCCGCCGGGAATACCGCCATCCTCAAACCCAGCGAACTGGCCCCGGCCACGTCCCGGCTCATCGCGGACATGATCCGCAACATCTTTGATCCCGGACATGTGGCGGTTATAGAAGGCGGAAAAGAGGAAGCCGAAGCGCTCCTGCGCCTTCCCTTCGACACTATTTTCTATACCGGATCCGCCTCGGTTGCCCGTCTCGTCATGAAAGCGGCTGCCGAACATCTGACGCCTGTCACGCTGGAGCTGGGCGGAAAATCCCCGGTCATCGTCCACCGGGACGCCAATCTCCGCAGCGCCGCGCGCCGCATCGCCTGGGGCAAGACGCTCAATGCCGGACAGACCTGCGTCGCCCCGGATTATGTCTTCGTTCATGAAGATATCCGGGAGAAGCTTATTTCTGAAATTCAGAAATCCATCCATGAATTTTACGGCCCGGATCTACAGGCTTCGCCCTATGCCCGCATCATCAATGACGGACATTTCACCCGGCTTTCCGACTTTCTCAGGAATGCCTCTGTCCTCAGCGGCGGGAAATCCGACGCGGCAACCCGCTATATCGAGCCGACCCTCATCGACAATCCGGATCCGGACTCTCCCATCATGCAGGAGGAGATCTTCGGCCCTCTCCTGCCTATTCTCAGCTATCAGGATCCGGAGGACGTCATCCGCTTCGTCAACAGCCGCCCCAAGCCCCTGGCGCTCTATCTCTTCACTTCGTCCCGGAAATTGTGGAAACATGTCAACGCCTCCACCAGCAGCGGCGCCTTCACCGTCAATGACACCATCATGCACCTGGGCAACCACCGTCTGCCCTTCGGCGGTGTGGGCGGCAGCGGAATGGGCGCCTACCACGGCAGGCACAGCTTCTTCACCTTCAGTCATTCAAAAGCGGTCATGATCAACAGCAGATTTCCGGATATCCCCGTCCGCTACGCCCCTGTTTCCCGCTTCAGGGAAGCCCTTCTTCGCTTTTTCCTGAGATAGAAGTTTCGGTGCCAACCCCGATAGTTCAACCAAACTTCGGGTAAGATTATCAAAATACTATTTGACTTTTGTACGATTTTTGGTCAAATTTTCATGTTATGAGTGTTTCGAAACAAAGAAAAAAAAGGATCTGATGAGTCGAACGAACCGGATTTCCTGTCACTCTAATCAGTCACTAAGAAAAATTCAAAACTGCACCCCAAAACGGTGCAGTTTTTTTATATGTAAAATAAAACAGGGGTGAAATATGATAAAAGTACTCGAAGACCTTATTCAGTTACAATCCATCGACGATCAGCTTGCAGACATTCAGAGAAAAATGGGAGACCTGCCCGAAATCGTGAATACGCTGAAAGTCGACATTGAGAATGAGGAAAACCTGATTAAGGAACACGAGGAAACCACGACGAAGAATCAATCCATGATTCACCAGTACAATGGCAAGATCACGGACTACAGGGCCAAGCTGGAAAAATTTCAGGAACAGCTTTATCTGGTGACCACAAACCGGGAATATGACGCACTCACGGCTGAGATTGATTATGCGAAAAATGAGATTTCCACCTCTGAGGAAGCCATCCTCAATGCGGAAGAACTTATTGAAAGCCTGGAAGAAAAGGTTAAAATCAGCGAGAGTAACATCACTGACCTGAAGGCCAAACTGGAAGATGCGGAGAAACATCTGGCAGAAACCGTGGAAGCGACTCAGAAAGGCAAGCAGGAACTGGATTCCAAACGGGATGACATCAACAAGGACATCCCCAAGAAATATCTGGCCAATTACGACCGGATCCGCAAGGCCAGGAAGGGTGTGGCGGTGGTTCCCATGCAGCGGGAAGCCTGCAGCGGCTGCCATAACCGCATCATTCCCCAGAAAAGAGTGGAAATCCAGAAGGGAAACAAAATAATCTTTTGTGATGTTTGCGGCAGATTTATATATTTTGCTAATGAATGAAGATTTTTGAAAAATAGGATATCGCCAGAGCTTGAAAGATGATCGCTCTGTCCATGAGGGCAGGGAGGAAAGTCCGGACTCCGCAGAGCAGGAAGCCCCGTAACACAGGGAATTAGCAATAATTGGAAAGTGCCGCAGAGAATAGACTATCCGCCTTATGACGGATACAGGTGAAAAGGCAGGGTAAAAGCCTGCCGCCCCGATGGCAACACCGGGGGCAGGGTAAACCCCTTCCGGAGCAATACAAATATAAAAACGATTATTTTGCTCGAATATGTTTTTATGGTAGTAGCTAGAATCCATCCGTAAGGATGTATCCAGATAAATGATCATCATTCCTTCGGGAAAACAGAATTCGGCTTATTGAGAGCTCTGGCAATTTTTTATTATAATTATGCGCTGGTTATACCAAGACATCGACGCGGACCAGGTCCTCGAGCACAGTGAACGATTGGGTTTGCCTTATCTGCACAGCCTGATCCTTCTCTCCCGAGGCCTCGACTCCCGAAAAGCCATTGACGAGTTTTTCAAACCGGAAAGCATCCCCTTTCACGATCCTTTTCTGCTCCGGGACATGGACCGGGCGGTCCGTCGCATTGAAGAAGCCATCAGCGCTCAGGAAAAAGTCCTGATTTATGGAGACTATGATGTGGATGGCATTACCTCCGCATCGACCCTCTACCTCTTTTTTCGGCGTTATCTGAACACTCTGCTCTATTATATTCCCGACCGGGAAAAGGATGGCTACGGCCTGTCCGAAAAAGGCATCGAATTTGCCCGTCAGGAAGGCATAAGCCTGATCATCACCTGCGATTGCGGCATCACATCCTTTGATGAAATCAGGCTGGCCAACAGCTTCGGTATTGATACGGTTGTCACGGACCATCACAAACCGTCCGCAGAGCTTCCTGCCGCAGCAGCTGTCGTCAATCCGAAACGGGAGGATGACAATTACCCCTTCACTGATCTCTGCGGTGCCGGCGTCGTCCTGAAAATCATCCAGGCCTTTCTCGTCAGCCGGGGCCAGGACATATCGGAGGCCAACGAATTTCTCGATCTCATTGCCATGGGTACGGCAGCCGATATGGTTTCCATTACCGGCGAAAACCGGCAGATTGTCGCCATGGGCCTGAAGCGCATCAATATGCATCAGCGCACCGGCCTCAACGAACTGATCAAGATCTCCAAGCTTCATAACAAGACCATCAGCGTCACCGAAATCGTTTTTATCCTCGCGCCGCGGCTCAACGCGGTCGGACGTCTCGGCGAGGCCGAGCGGGCGGTGAAACTGCTCACCACCGATGATATCGCCGTCGCCCGTGAATACAGCGCCATTCTCGATGAGGAAAACAACCGGCGCCGCGATATCGAAAAAGATGTGATGGAAGAAGCCATCAAGCACATCGGTTATAAATATTCCGGAAATATCCCCAAGGTCATCGTTCTCGCTGATGACAAATGGCACAGCGGCGTCATCGGAATCGTCTGCAGCAAACTCAAGGAATTGTACAACCGCCCCATCATCCTTATCACCATTACCGACGGCATGGGAAAAGGTTCCGGACGCTCCGTCACCGGTTTCGACCTCTACGAGGCCCTGAATCGAAACAGCGAATATCTGGATAATTTCGGCGGGCATATCATGGCTGCCGGCCTGACCATCCGTGAAGAAAACATCAATGAATTCGAAGAAAGTCTTAATATATATTCAGACAGCCTGCTCAGTGATGACATGCTGGAGCCCAAGATCCGTATTGAAACGGAAGTTGACATCGAGGCCGTGGACCGCTCTCTGATCGATCTGCTGCAGCATATGCAGCCCTTCGGCCCCGGAAACATGAGACCCAAATTTTCTCTCAGTGGCCTGAAAGCTTCTGCCGCCCGCATCCTCGGTACCAATCATCTTAAATTCAGAGTATCCGGACATTCCGTCACCCTTGACTGCATTGCCTGGAACCTTGCTGAAAAGTATGATCTGGTCACGTCACCCAATATACTGGTGGATATTGCCTTCGTTCCCCAGCTCAACCGCTGGAACGGCATGGAATCCATACAGCTCGTGATCAAGGATATCCGAAAGCATTCGGAAAGCTAATTAAAACAGGAAGGTCGCGTATGAAAACACGGATCGCAGGTCATGGTTTCCATGTACCCGAGCAGGTGGTCAGCAATTTCGACCTTGAAAAGATGATGGATACGTCCAACGACTGGATCGTGGAGCGCAGCGGCATATCCGAGCGGCATTTCATCCGTCCGGGCGAAGCCGGAGCGTCGGATCTGGCGGCGGAGGCGGCGAAAAAAGCCATTGCCATGGCCGGGATTGACAAAAAAGATATTGATGCCATCATTGCCGCCACACTCAGCCCCGACTACTTCATTCCGGGAATCGGCGTCATGATTCAGCATAAGCTGGGACTTGAACAGATCGCAGCCTATGATATCCGCCAGCAGTGCAGCGGCTTCGTTTACGGGCTGGACATGGCCGACGCGCTCATAAAGAGCGGTAAATACAAAACCGTTCTGCTCTGCGGCAGCGAGGTGCAGTCAACCGGCCTGAATCTCACAACCGAAGGCCGGGACACGGCGGTACTCTTCGGAGACGGGGCCGGAGCCTTTCTGCTGACAGCGGAAGACGACGGTGAGTCGGATATTGTGGACAGCATCCTGCATTCCGACGGTGAATTCATGGACCTGCTCTGGATAGAAAGTCCATCCTCCCGGGTTCAGGGCCGTGTGTCTCAGGCTGACATTGACGCGGGTAAAGTCTACCCTGCCATGAATGGCAAAGCCGTATTTAAAAATGCGGTCACGAAAATGCCGGCCGTCATCCGTGAAGTCCTGGACCGCAGCGGCCTCAGCCTGGATGACGTCAGTCTCGTTATTCCCCATCAGGCAAATCAGCGGATTACGGAAATGGTGGGGCGGCAGCTGGGACTCGATTCAGAACGTATCGTTTCAAATATTGCGAGATATGGAAATACAACCGCAGCAACCATTCCCATCGCTTTCTGTGAAGCGTATTCAGAAGGCCGCATTCATCGCGGCGACATTATCGTCACGGTGGCCTTCGGATCCGGATTTACCTGGGGAGCGAATATCATCCGTTATTGACAAGGCAGGAACACATGAATTTTAAAGGTAAAAAACCCGGCACTCTGAATGCTTTTCTGTTCTGGGCCATGCTCATCGCTTTCGTTTTTCTGGCCACCCTGATGGTGCCGCGGGACCGGAGCCAGCTTTACAATTACCAGGTGGGCGATCTCATCCGCCAGACTGTTATCGCTCCCTATGATTTCGATATCCTCAAACCGGCAGATCAGATCGATCAGGAAAAAGATCAGATTATCAAGGATACGCCCCAGGTATTCAATAACAATACGGACGTCATCAAGGATCAGCAGGGAGCCATCACCTTCTTCTTTCAGCTGGCCCGCAGCGTACAGCTGAAATACCGCCAGCTGCAGAGAACCCGCGACAGCCGCGAACTCTATCGTTACGTTCAGGACCGCTATCCCGCACTGGTCAAGGAGGCCCGCTCCGACAGTATTGCCTTCGAGGAAGCGGAAACCACTCTGAATACACAGATGGGCATCTCTGTACGGGACAATCCCTGGAAGGAAATTTATCTCAACTCAGACGATCAGGCTCTTGATCTGAATGATCTGGAAAAGAACATCAGCACTCTGACCCAGTCTGTCTACCAGAACGGAATCAGCGATATTCCCAAACAGGAAATCCTCAGCACGCGCATCAGTATTTCCCGGGACGGAGAGGAAAGTATTGTTTCACAAAGTACCATCTACGATGTGGCGGAGGCAAGCAATACGCTGATCAAGCAGATCACGGCCCTGTATCCCGACCTCAGCCTGGGAAAACGCCAGCTCATATCGCAGCTCGTCCCCCGGTTCATCAAACCGAATCTCATCTTTGACCGGGAACGGACGACCACCCGCCGCAATGACGGAATCAACCGCATCCCCATTGTTCAGGGAAAGGTGCTGAAGGATGAAAAGATCGTGGATGCCAATACGCGCATCACAGCGGATATCTATCAGAAACTCACCTCCCTCAATACGGAAACCAGCCTGCGCTATGCTCAGAGTTTCGGCTGGCGCTTTCTCATCAAATTTGCCGGCGATTATCTGATCATGTCCATCCTCGTATCCATTCTCATGATCTTTCTCTACATATACGACAAAAAGCTTCTGCGTGACCTGAAGCGCATGTCTCTCCTGCTGCTGGTCATGCTGCTAATTCTGGGCATCGCCTTCATTCTGGTGGGCATGTCCAAATTTCCGCCCGTCACCGTGCCCATCGTGGTCGCGGCCCTGCTCATCACCATTTTCTTCGGCTCTCAGATTGCCTTCATCTCCTCTCTCATCATTCTCCTCATTCTCGCCTATATCCTCGGTAATCATTTCCAGTTCATTCTCCTCCATAGTCTGCCGGTTGTCACCGGCATCATGATCTTCCGGAAACTCAGGACGAGGGATCAGATTTTCATGGCCATGATCTGGGTTTTCGCCGCCTACTGCGTCACCATTGCAGCCATCGAACTGCCCAAATACACCGGCTATCACGAAATTCTCCAGATGCTGTATTATGCCCTGCTCAACACTATCGCCAGCATCCTCTCCACCTACAGCCTGGTCATCCTTTTTGAAAAAATTTACGATCTGACCACCGATATGACGCTTCTCGAGCTGTCGGATCTGAACCGGCCCGTACTCAAGGAGCTGGCCATCAAGGCACCCGGCACCTATCATCACAGCGTCATGGTGGGAAATCTGGCGGAAGCCGCCGCCGAGGCCATCGGAGCGAACAGTCTTCTCGCCCGCGTCGGCGCCTATTACCACGACATCGGCAAAATATCCAAGGCCGAATACTTCATCGAGAACCAGAAATCCGGGGACAACAAGCTGAATCAGCTCAAACCTCACATGGCGGCGAAAGTCGTGCTGAATCATGTGAGGGAAGGCCTGGAGATGGCGGAAAAATATAACATTCCCAAGATTATCAGCGACTTCATCCCCACCCATCACGGAACCACGACTGTCGCGTATTTTTACCGTATTGCCATGGATCAGGCGGAAAATCCCGCCTCGGTGGATGAAAGTGATTTCAGATATCACGGTCCCAGGCCCACCACAAAGGAGACCGGTATCCTCATGCTCGTCGAGGCCATGGAAGCCGCGGTCCGCTCCATCGACAAACCCACTCAGCAGGCCATTCAGCAGATGGTCACAAAACTCTTCAAGAACCGTCTGGCCGAAAACCAGCTGGATATCTGTCCCCTGACACTCGCCGAGCTGGATCAGATTCAGAATGCCGTCATCCCCATCCTTTCGGGCATGTATCACGTGAGAATTGCCTATCCGGGCAGCAGAAAGGGCGAAATAAAAAGTGCCAAATAAGTTCAATATTTACAATACCGAACCCCTGTCCTATCCGCTTCCACATGAACTTATCCGGCGTATTGCCCGAAAAATCATGAAGGACTATTCCGTCCCGGCCTACGAAATCAATCTGATCTGCATGGACCGGGATGAATTACGGGCCATGAAAAAAGAGTATTTCGGAATTGACCGCTTTACGGATGTCATTACCTTTCCACTTTCGGAAGGACGGGAATTTCTCGAGGGCGAGATCTACATCAGCCCGGAAGACATCCGCATCAATGCCCGGGAATTTCATACCGCAGAGCCGGAAGAGGCTGCGCGCATCCTCATCCATGGCCTCCTTCATCTGCTCGGATATGATGACATTGAGGCTGAAGACAAAGAGGAAATGACAGAACTTGAAAATAAATATCTGGGCCTTTTCCCCCAATGATGGATGCCCTTGTTCTTAAAATTCTGCTGTTTATTCTGCTGATACTCCTTTCGGCATTTTTCAGCAGCAGTGAAACAGCCTTTTTCTCGCTGAACCGCCGTGATATCGAAAACAGAAAGAAGGACGAATCCGCTCCAGCGCTGCGGGTCCTGCGCCTCCTGGCCTTCCCGCGTCGGCTCCTGATCACCATTGTTACCGGAAACACTTTCGTCAATATCAGCCTGGGTGTCCTGTCGGCCTCCATCGCCCATGACGCCGCGCAGGCTTTCAACCTTTCCGAACTTGCCGTCCTCTTTATTGAAGTCATCGCCGTCACGTTCACGGTGCTCATTTTCGGAGAAATTCTTCCCAAGGTTCTGGCCATCCGCAAGCCTGAATCCTATTCTCTGAGTATCAGCCGAATCATTTCTCTGGTATCCGTTCTTCTTCGGCCCCTCACCGAAATCTTTTATCACATCACCGAATTATCCGCCCGCTTCCTGATGATCGAAAAGGAGCAGCTCTTTTCCTCGGAGGAGGATTTTTATACGCTGGTGGAACTGGGCGAACAGGAAGGAGCCATCCGGAAAAAGGAAAAGGACATGATAAAATCCCTGGTCCGCTTTTCCGATACAGCCGTCAGGGAGGTCATGATCCCGCGACCCGATATGACCGCCATTGACGTCAATATTTCCCGGGAGGGGCTTCTCACCTTTATCCGGACCCATAAATACTCCCGCTATCCTGCTTTTGACAGCGATATGGATACCATCGTCGGCTTTATTTTTGAAAAGGATATTCTCCGTTACATGGATTCGGATGAAGACCATTTCCCGGATATTCACAGCCTGATCCGGCCGGTTCTCTATGTTCCGGAAAATAAGAGCATCAACCTGGTTCTGAAGGAATTTCAGCAGAAAAAGACAAAAATCGCCATCGCGGTCGATGAATATGGCGGCACCAGCGGCCTGATCACGCTGGAGGATGTGCTGGAGGAAATTCTGGGTGAAATTCAGGATGAAAAGGATCAGGAAGGTCCGCCCGTGAGCTGGATGTCCTCGACGGAACTCGTGGCGGATGCCTCCATGAATATCGACGACTTCGGAGAAATGATATCCCTGGCCTTTCCGGAAGAACGGAATTACGACACGCTGGGCGGCTTTTTCATGGAAACCCTGGGACAGATCCCCAAACGCCATGACAGCTGCAGCTACAGCGGCTTCTCCTTCACCGTCGAATCCATGATGAAACGACGGATAAAGAAACTTCGCATAAAAAAACTCTCCTGACAGGCGGCCCCCGGGCCGGCGTAAAAAACCAGAAAGAATTCAGGATGGAAAAAGCTGATTCTCCCTGTCGTTAATTGAGACCTGTAATTTATTGTTTGATTGAGATAAATTTTGTATCTTTTTGCCCATGAAAGAATTTGACCGATTACTGAGTATTGTCCGGAGACTGAGAGCGGATGACGGTTGCCCCTGGGACCGGGAACAGACTAAGGAAAGCCTCCTTCCCTATCTGATCGAGGAAGTCTATGAATTCATTGATACGGTGGACCGCGGCCAGACAGAGGAAAGCAGGAAGGAACTGGGAGACCTGTTTCTCCACCTGGTTTTTCAGGCTGTCCTCGCGGAGGAGGAAGGATCCTTCACCGCCGGCGATGCGCTGGACAGCATCAGCGAAAAGCTGGTACAGCGCCACCCTCATGTCTTCGGAGACGCACCCATTCATGAACCGGAGGAAATGAACCGGCGCTGGGAGCAGCAGAAATTTCGGGAAGGCCGGCGTAAAGTACTGGATGGGATTCCCGACAAGCTGCCGGCGCTCCATAAGAGCTATCGGATACAGGAAAAGGCTGCAGCTGTCGGATTTGACTGGCAGTCCGCAGACGGCGTGGACGCGAAGATCCGGGAAGAGCTCGGTGAGCTGGAGGAAGCCAGACAAAACGGAGACCGGGAGGCTATGGTGGATGAAATGGGCGATCTCCTCTTCTCCATTGTCAATCTCTGCCGCTGGCTGCATATCAATCCGGATGAAGCCCTGAGAAAGGCCAATAATAAATTTTCCGAACGCTTCGGAAAAGTGGAACATCACATACACAGCCAGAATCGGAACTTTGAGGATTATTCACTCGATGAACTCGAAGACATTTGGCAGCAGATCAAAAAGCACTGAAAGCAGAGGGGATTATGTTTTACGTTACGAAAAAAGGAAGTTACAGTATCCGGGCCATGCTGCAGCTGGCCACCAATCTGAAGGAAAAGGGCCGGACACATATCGGAGAAGTCGCGGAGCAGACACATATTCCCGAACCCTTTCTGAGGAAAATATTCGCCCATCTGGCCAAGGCCGGCATCGTCAAGTCTCAGCGCGGACTCACCGGTGGAATCCGTCTGCTCAGGGACAGCGCGAAGATCAGTATTCTGGATATTGTGGAAGCAGTGGAAGGACAGCTGGGCATTTACAAGTGTCTGGTCAACCCGGACATCTGCAGAAAAAGCGGCAGCTGCAACACTCAGATCATGTGGCGCGGCATTCAGGAATCGCTGAAAAATACATTACAGACCATCACGCTTGATTCCCTCTATGACGAGGAAGATATCATGGGCTGCATTTTCCCCAACCTGGGAATCAAAAAGAACGACAGTCTCTGAAAAGGGAACCTTCTCCGGCCATGGAATTGACAATCCGGCACATTGAAAATACGCTGTTATCGAGCCGCAGGGACGGCCTGCCCGGACTGACCGCGCAGAAACATATGATGCCCCAGTTCCGGCACCCGGTCAATCCTTCGGTCAAGCTGGTTCCCGCTGCTGTATTCATCTGTCTCTTCGATGGAATAAACGGGCCGGAATTTCCCCTGATCCGACGCAGCCGGCATGAACTGGATCGTCACAGCGATCAGATTTCTCTCCCCGGCGGCAAAGTGGATCCCGGCGAAAGTACGGACGCAGCGGCATTGAGAGAATTTCGCGAAGAGCTGGGAATTCCTGAGGATTCACTGACCATTCTGGGCGCGCTCAGTCCGCTGCCCATACCTGTCAGCGGATTTCTCGTCCACCCCTTCGTGGGCACCTGCAGTACAGAGCCCGATTATCACATCAATCCCGACGAAGTTGCCCGCGTCTTCAATGTTCCTGTCCACCAGCTTCTGTCGCCCCAATACAGAAAAGAAACCACCTACAAAAACCGGAACGTCCCCTATTTTGCCCTGGATAACGAAATGGTCTGGGGCGCCACAGCCATGATTCTCAGCGAATTTGCAGAAATTCTGTCCCCCGAATTCACAAGCGCACAGACGCAGATTTCGTCCGTTCAGGAATAAACAGAACTTAAAAACAGTCCCGGACTGACAAAAATATATCAGAAATTAAAGAATGTCCAGACCGATATCGGCGGCGACGGCAGAGTGGGTGAGCGCACCGATACTCACACCGTTGATGCCCGTGTCGATGTAATTTTCAATCGTCTTCAGGGTGATACCGCCTGAAGCTTCGATATAAATCTTCTTTCCGTTCGAATGATTTCGGATGAGCTCAACGGCTTCCTTTACCGTTTCTCCATTCATATTGTCGAGGAGAATCGCGTCGATCCCGGCTTCAAGTCCTTCCTGAAGCTGTTTCAGATTATCCACTTCCAGTTCCAGAATCATATCGGGGTAGGTTTTCCGGCAGGCTTTGACCGCCTTTTTTACACTTCCGGCTGCAGCAATGTGGTTATCCTTGATCATTATCCCGGAAGACAGATCCAGCCGATGAGAACGGCCGCCACCGCAGTGAACGGCATATTTTTCGAAGAGCCGGAGGCCGGGTGTCGTCTTTCGTGTATCCAGTATTTCAATTTTTCCCTTGCCGGCCGTACAGTATTCCCGCGTCAGGGTTGCGATTCCGGACAGGTGCTGAAGCAGGTTGAGAACGACCCGTTCCTTCCGCAGAATATCCGCCGCATTCCCGGTAACCTCAGCGATGGCCGCGCCGGCCAGCAGCCCTTCCCCGTCGCGGGTGAAGATGCGGCAGCCCTGTTCGCGGAATGCGAGACGAATAATATCCACACCACAGACAACCAGGCGCTCCCGGGTACGGAAAATGGTCCTGATATCACGCCGGCTGGCCAGTTCGAGACTGTCAGTGGTCACATCGCCTTTCGGCATATCTTCGGCAAACCATGATTCGAGCTTTTCAAGAATCAGCTTGTCCGGAACGGCGTCAATTTTTTTATACCAGCGCATCAGTGCAGATCCAGCATACGGTTCAGCGCCTTCAAGGAACGAAGCCGTATATCTTCATCCATTTCAATGGCCGGTGTGAGGGTTTCCAGTGCCCGTATCATTTTATCCAGCGTGTTTTTTTTCATATGGGGACATTCGTTGCAGGCGCAGCCATCCAGATTCGGGACCGTCAGGAACTCCTTCCCGGGCATTTCCTTGCGCATACTGTACAGAATTCCGGTCTCCGTCACGACGATGAAGGTATCGGCATCACTGTCATGGGCAAATTTCTTAATCCCGTTCGTCGACCCCACATAATCCGCCCGGGATGCAATCGCCTCGGGACATTCGGGATGAACCAGAACGGGAGCGTCCGGATTTTCAGCCATCAGTTTTTCCAGGGCTTCCACACTGAAGGTCTCGTGAACCATGCAGGCTCCGTCCCAGAGCAGCATGTCACGGCCGCTTTCCCGGATGGCGTAGGATCCCAGATATTTATCCGGTGCAAAACATATTTTCTTATCCGCGGGCACGCTGCGCACCACATCCAGAACATTGGACGAGGTGCAGATAATATCGGACATGGCCTTCACATCCGCAGAGGAATTGATATAACTGATGACCACATGATCCGGATGTTCATCCACCCATTTCCGAAATTTCACCGGATCGGCGGATTCACTGAGTGAACAGCCCGCATTTAGATCCGGGATCAGCACCACTTTATCCGGATTCAGGATTTTGGCGGTTTCGGCCATGAAATGCACGCCACAGAAGAGAATCACATCCGCGTCCGTCTTTTTAGCAGCCTGGGCCAGCATGAGTGAATCACCCAGCACATCGGCAATTTCCTGTATAATGTCATCCTGGTAAAAATGAGCCAGGACGACCGCATTTCGTTCCTGTTTCAGTTGGCGGAATCGCTCCAGCTTCGCCTGCTGCTCAGCGTCGGGTTTGAAATTCATCGGGGTTGTCCTTTGGGGTTCTTCATGAAAAGTGGCTAAGTTTAGAACATTCCTGACCGAATCTCAAGTTAAAAGCAGAGCATGCAGCCTTCCCGACACCCAAACTGTGACGAAGCTCTCTCAGGCCGATTCTTTTTGAGACTGAAGGTCCCGGCCAATGCTGCAGATATAGCTGAACACCACAAGAATCGCGGAGAATAACAGATCCAGTAAGACGATATTCATAATCATATCCGGATCAGACAGCCCGGGAAATATCCCGAATATTCCCAATTCCATGATCAGCAGCCAGGCAAAGGCGGTCAGACTTAGTGCGAATGGCCATAATTTTGACAATCCGGAGATCATCCTGTCGGGTAAAATCCGTTTCCACCAGCTCAGGCCGGTACGGATCCGGGTCGAAAAAGCCCAGGCCGGCAGAAAGATCAGAATATGGGCCAGTCCTCCGCCCGACAGCGTCATCAGGACAATCAGAAGCAGAAATACAGAGGATGCATGCGGAATATGTATGAATTTCAGTGACCAGACCATCAGCGTCATGCCGATGAGAATGACAAGAATTCCCGTGATCAGAAAATTGTGAACCAGTGTAAAGGCCAATTCGCCGCCATAGCTCCAGAATTGATGTTCAGCACCGATCGCATTGATAAAGAAGGCATTCGTCGGTGTATTTCCCTGCAGCACTTCAAAGATTCCGTGATTCAGGATCCCGCTCAGCGCCAGCAGCACACCGATTACAGTAGTTGTTTGTTTCAACGCCTTATTGAAATAATCCATTCCTTCTCTCCTGCAGTTTTTTCAAGGGACTAAAACTGGTATCCGAGAAAAATCCAGACGGAGGGAGCGATGGTGATGGGATTCACCTTTGAGTCTCCCAGCTGCGTCTCCTCGACAGGATTGAAAAAATAGCGGATGGGAATGGAGGGATTCACATAAAACCGCCGGTCCAGAACCGGCAGATTCCAGCGATATCCGAAACCGGATCCCATCGCCAGTGTACTGTTCGAGTAGCTGTCTCGGGAAACGGCATTCTCAAAATCAAAATGAATGTAGCCCAGATTGGCCATCACATAGAAGCGCGGCGTCAGGAAATGGTCCAGATTAAGTTCATAGCCCCTCATGTATCCGGTCATGTGGGGCCCGTCCACAATTTTTGCCCAGGTATCATCCGAGAGATGGCGTTCCGTCAGTTTCACCTCCATCACCACTATACGCAGCTGATTTTTTTCATTCAGACGATACGCCGCGTCCCCGGCAAAATACCTGAACTTGTTGGCGCTCATTTCCAGGATTTCATAGGATGCGGACCATTTCGGAGCTGTCACCTGCGCCGAAGCCAGGCCCGTGGTAAGTACCAGTGCCATTACGATTAAAAACGTTTTCATCTTAAATTCTCCTTTCTCCTTTTTAGTCAGGATTCGGAACAAAAAAGTTGTCAAAAAATTACTCAACCTCAAATTATCAGACGGAAACTGCCGGGGAATCGGGATCATATGAGCTGAATTGGAGAAGAATTAAGCAGGAAAACGGATTTATGGATTACTGACTGCAGCCCCGGAGATCAATGGGCCAGGTTCCCACCACCTCTTCTCCACGGACCAGATAATAGCTATCGAAGAGATTGACCGTCGGATCACAATGAGAGGTGATGAGCTCGAGAACCGTCCCGAGCGGCGGGAGCGCGGATGGATCATCGCTGAGCAGTTTTCCGTATTCGTCGCCGAACCAGTCATATTTCAGATTCCGGTAAGCAGGAGTGAGAATCTGCGGTACGCCTCCGTCCTGATACAGGGTTTTCAGCCCCGCATCCACGGTAACCAGATCATCCTGATTCACGGAGATGACCGTCGTGAGCAGGCGCAGCGCCGGATCAAACGGGGCAAATCGGGTCGCATCCTCAGCCGACCCCACCGCCAGATATTCTGCATCCATGACCACATAGGAACCGACCTGATGATCGGTGATTTCGGGAATCATCATATCAATATCGAAAGTCCCGGTTCCCGTCGCGCTGAAGATATCGCAGCCCGGCACCGTATCCCGCAGCTTCCGGAAAACGGGAATCGCGTCCTTCAGACAGTACAGGGAGCTGGCTTTTCGCTCTTCATAGGAATGGATATGCTGAATATGGCCGGCATAGGCCTGAATTCCTCTCAGGCGCAGATTCGTCCGGGACAGTATATAATCAGCCATTTTCAGGGCATTCTGCGGTTTCACGCCCGTCCGCTTCAGGCCCGCATCCAGATCCAGAAGCACGCCCATGTTCAGGCCCCTTTTCTTTAATTCTGCATCCAGCAGATCTATGGCTTCCGCATGGTCCACCACCACCATCAGAGACGGCGCTGTCTCCAGCAGATCCAGAAGCCGTTCCACTTTCCGCGGCGTAACGACAGGCCCGGTGACGAGAACTTCATATATTCCTTCCCGCACCAGCACTTCCGCCTCCGAAACTTTGGCCACACAGAGGCCCACAGCCCCCGCTTCCAGCTGTTTCCGGGCCAACGCTGAACATTTGTGGGTTTTGACATGCGGCCGGATTTTCTTTCCGGCCTGATTGACGATGGCCTGCATTTTATGAAGATTTTTTTCCAGACTATCCAGATCTATAATCAGGCAGGGCGTATCCAGCTCCGATTTTCGTTTTACCAATTCCTGCATTGTTTGTCCCTTTATATCAGAATTCATTTAATTCCTCACTGCCCCATCTCCCCGGAATTTACGTCCACCGCGCTGACAGTGGCAAGCGGGAATCATGGGTTCATCCCCTTCAGCAGTGCATTCTCAATTGCCTTCAGTATGCATACGCTGCTGAGAGTCGCTCCCGTAACGGCATCCACGTTCAGAGACTGATCCCGGATCACCCGGTCCGTAATTTTCTCCGCCCGTCTCCCCAATTGAGTGCGGTGCTCGAGAATGCGGATATCCCGGAGCTGATGTCCGGATATTTCCACGCGAACCCGGACTTTCACCCCGGATTCAAATTCCCCCTCGTAACTGCCATCCGGGATCTGCTTCAGGTTCACCGTCCGGATGTCCGTCTCCAATGCATTCAGCCAGAAGGTTCGGCCGCACCCGGCGAAAAGAAGAAGCAGCGGCCATATCCATAGGTAAACGGATTTCAACAGTGTTTTCCGTATCATCCCATCCTCCCCATTCTGCAGGACATCACATTTCTGCGCAAGCCCAAATTTTTCAGTCCCTTGTATATTATTCCCGTCAACAGCATTTACGAATTAATATATGGATCTCAGTCCACATTCGCCAGGCTTCCGGCTGCAACATTGAAAAAGATGCGTAAAAATTTAAATTATCAGAATTCTTCGGGCTGGCCGTCCAGAGCACCCCTGACGGCCTTCGCCAACTCATCGAGGGTAACCGGTTTTGTCAGAAAGCGGCTGAGGCCGATATGGGCCGCTTTTTCCGAATTGACCAGGTCGCTGAATCCGGTACAGAGAATAACCGGGATGTCCGGACGGAGGGTCTTGACAGCTTTGGTCAGCTCCACTCCCGTCATCGTCGGCATGGTCATGTCGGTGATAATCAGATCAAATTCCTCAGGCCGGGATGTAAAGAGATTCAGCGCATCCACGCTGCTGGTCCGGCCCGTAACCGTATACCCCAAGGATTCAAGGACCTGCTGCTGAACCCAGACGATCTGAATTTCATCATCCACAATCAGAATATGTTCATTCCCGCCCGGATTCTGCTCCTGATCCTGCGAGGAATCCGAATCAGCGGCCTCAGTGCCGGCGCTTGGCAGATATACGTTGAAGGTGGTTCCCTGCCCGGGTTCACTGTAAACGGAGATCTGGCCTCCATGGCTTCGAACGATTCCATGAACGATGGCCAGTCCCAGTCCCGTTCCCTCACCTTTTGCTTTGGTGGTGAAGTAGGGTTCAAAAATATTATCGATCTGAGACCGGGAGATACCGACTCCCGTATCGGCCACGGTCAGTCTCACATAATCACCGGGCGAGAGCAGATGCAGTTCCCGCACCTCCCGGTCCATGGCATTGATACTCACTCGCTCCAGCTTTACAGTCAGGGTTCCGCCGGTCTCCCGCATGGCATGATAGGCATTGGTGCACAAATTCAGAATCACC
This sequence comes from Fidelibacterota bacterium, assembly GCA_046735395.1. Taxonomy (GTDB): domain Bacteria; phylum Fidelibacterota; class Fidelibacteria; order Fidelibacterales; family DSDE01; genus JBJKQR01. Next base: position 21,460 of record JBJKQR010000043.1, read on the forward strand.
TGATGGATCTGACTGGGATCAGCCAGTATCTTGCCGGCTTTTGTATCCACAGACTCACAGAACTGTATGGTTGTAGGTATGGAAGAGCGCAGCAGTTTCATGGCCTCCTTGATCAGGATATGAATTTCGAGGGCCTGAAAATCCTGATCCGACTGCCGGCTGAAGGTCAGAATCTGTTTGACCAGATCCCGGGCCCGATTCGCGGATTTGAGAATCCCTGACAGGTATTCCTCCATATCCGCCTTCCCCCGAGACGCCTTCTGGGCCAGCTCGGTGAAACCGTACACGGCCGCCAGAATATTATTGAAATCGTGAGCAATCCCTCCGGCCAGTGTTCCGATGCTTTCCATTTTCTGAGCCTGACGAAGTTTCTTCTCCATCCGCAGACGTTCCGTAATATCCCGCACCACGTCCCGGGAACCGATGATGTGTCCATCCTTGACCACCAGCGAGGAACTGGTTTCCACATCCAGAAAACGGCCATCCCTGGTCAGTTGCCTTCCGGTGAATTTTTCATAACTGCCTGTTTCCTCGAGAATCCTGAATTCCCGTTCAGTCCTCTCCTTCTGCTCCTGCGGAATAACATCAAAAAAATTCATCTTTAGGAATTCATCCTTGGTGAACCCGAATAATTCCGTCGCCTTCACATTGGCATCCAGAAAATTCCGCTGCATATCCAACAGAAAAATGGCGTCATTGGCGTGCTCAAACAGGTCTCTGTACTTGGCCTCACTTTCTTTGAGAAAACTATTTGACTCCCGCAGTTTTTTCGTCCGGTCGGCGACCTGTTCCTCCAGCAGCGTCTTGGCCCCGAGAAGCTCCTGATTCAGATCCCTCAGTTCCCTCTCCTGGCGGCGGTTCTCCATCGTGAGAGAAATCGTATTGGCAAAATTTTCCAGAAAGGGCTGATAGGACGACAGAATATGCACATCCGTGCACTTGAACAGGATACAGCCGTAGGAGTCATGGAGCGATTTCACCGGAAGACAGAAATAGGTATCCGGGTCCTTCTGAATAAATTGTGTATGGGCCTCCTCCGTCCCATCAGGTCCGTCTTTACATAGATCACAGATCTGATGATCCTGCAATTCCTTTTCAAAATCCGGATCTGAAAAAACGACATGATCCTGAATCCGGACCGCCACATGAGATGTAGCGGGCAACAGGTCCAGGCCCCTGCACAGAAAGGATGCCAGCTCTTCAGCTCCGGAAAAGGCGTGGAGCGTTGTCTGGAGCAGAAGCAGCTTTCCGAGTGTACGCGGATCTACTTCCGGAACGGATGGTATCATAAATTTTTCTGTCAATGCCGCGTGTGCTGCCTCATATACTCCTGAGGAGCCACAAAATACGGATTTCTCACGACCTGCCCCTGAACGATCATGGCCGGATGAACACTGAGGATATCCATGATGGCCGAGCCGCTGAATTTCCGGGCATCATATTCACAAATTGCCGTGAATGGTGTCGTCTGCAGGTACTCGGTGACCTTCGTTTCGTATTCCATGAGCGTGGACATTTCCACATTTTTGCGAAGAGCCCAGGACATATCCCCACTGATTCTCGCACCGGAATACCCTTCATTCCGGGCCTGTGTACAGAACCCGCCAACGCCTGCCAAGAGCGAATCCGGGTCAAACACGCCACCGGGACAGTAGGACTCTTCGTTCTTTGATGTGGAGAAGATATCTTCCCGGCCATCAATGTCCACGCCGATTCTGCGCAGAGAGGAATGAATATCATGAGGCTGAAGCGTATCCACGATACAGAGCGCCTTCTGGCCCGCCTGTATCCCCTTGGCGAAAAATTTTGCCATGGTACGGGCGCGTTCCTCATCATCATTGTAGATATAGCAGAGATGAACACCACCGTTGAAAATGTCGTCATCAAATTCCCAATGCTGGGCATGGTCATGTGTGCTCATAATAATCCCTCCTTTGGGCGGCAGGTTCTGCCGGGGATGTTTATATTTAAAGACGTTCAGGGGCTGTGAGTGGTATGTGCCCCTTTTGACCAATATATCCAAAGGTCATATGCGGGTCAAGAAAAAAGTGCTGATTCAACCCGCCGCGACAGCAGTTTTATTAAAATATTTTTTTATGACAAAAGATCAGGAAGATTCTGACCCTTTCTTCTTCCACTCGATGTATTCTTCCGGAAAATGCGCTTTCATGCAGTCCGGGCAGATACCGTGGCTGAAATCCGCATTCGAATGGGCCGAAACGTAGACTTCAACCTGGTTCCAGTACCCGTCATCATCCCGGATTTTTTTACAATAGGCACAGATCGGTACGATTCCTCGCAGAGTCCGGACTTCAGCGAGAGTAGCCTGGAGTTTGCCGATGGTCTCATTCAGGCGGTCAAGCAGAGGGTTTGTCACCCGGAAAAACAGGGAAACGCCCAGGCCGATGAGCAGCACGGCCAGGATGGCGGAAATTTTCGCAGCCCGGACAAAGGGAGCGCGAACCTCGGCCAGATCTATTTTTGCCACAATACCCAGATCGAGTACAGCGACCGGTTCATAGGCGGCCAGCACCCGGACGCCCCGGTAATCCAGGCCCACGATTTCACCGGATTCACCGGACAGGGCCAGACGCATGGGGGCGGCCAGCTCCGAATCCCAGTCAACGGGCTTGGGCTCATTCAGATCGAAATGACGATGGCTGAGCAGAAACACGATCTGGTTGCCGTCCCGCATGGAAAGCGTAAATTCTCCGGTCTTTCCGAATCCCCGATATCTTGCGTGCGCGTCCTTGATCTGTCCGAGGGTGGCCTGTCGTGCCCCGAGGGGAAAATCATTACTGTAGACGCGGTCAAAACGGGCCACACTTTCAATCAGCCGCGCCTGGCTTTTTGCAGCCTCCACCAGCCGCGCCGTCTCCTCTGAAAGCGCAGTATGATACAGAATCGCGATGGAAAGCGAAACGACCGTCATGACAATAACTGCCATGATCGCTGCCAGTAAAAACAATCGTTTCCGTGGACTCATGTAAGCTCCGAATTGCCAGATTCTTAATTTGCAGGGTCAGGGTTTGCTTCCGCACAGCCCGACACATGAATGTTACTCATATTGTCGTTATTTTGCAAGAATTTCAGTCACCGCAACCAGCAGCACGGTGACAGCAACGGTCCAGAGTATGACATAGCCTCTCATCGGCAACTCAAATGGGGCAGCGATGAGCCATCCGAGAAGAACCAGAGCCCCCGAAAGATTGATGGCAATGGCGCCGCCGACGCCCAGACCCCGAACCGAGTGCCTGTCTCCATATTTTTCAATAAGCAGCGCCAGTCCGATACCGAAAAGAACACCACCCAGGATCATGGCATAAAAATCCGTCCCTGCTGACGGCAGTCCCAGCCATTCGGCTACTCCGAAGGGAAACAACAGCAGAAGAGTCCCCAGAATCAGGTTGATGATCGCATCCACGAGCAGAAGCAGGTCCTTATGTCTTTCCATAACAGTCCTTTCTGCAGCCTGAAGCTCTAATCCTCAGAACCGCTGTAGATATAATGAATTCGTTCATCCTTGCGTGGCCCCCGTATCGTCCACTGCAGATCTATTTTATCTTCCCCGACCTTCAGGACAGCCGAATACAGATCGTCCCCGCAATGGTGCGGAGCAGGTGAAGTCCAGAGCTCAGGCGATTCGGCTACAAGCTCAAACAGCTTCACCGGCTTGTCCGGCCCGAAGCGCAGGTGCTCGAGACACACCGAGTCCCTGCCCGTTTTCGACCAGCGATAAACGTTGTGGAAACGAAGCGGTCTTCCTGTTTCCGGGGCCCATTCACCGTTTTCCCGGAAAATCAATACATCCGAATCCGTCAATTCCGTCTGAACCGACCCGGTGCCCTCCCCGTTCCAGGCTGTCTGCAATGCCGAGGTGGCCGCAAAGCGCAGAACACGGACTTGAAACAGACGTTCCAGAAGATAGGATGATATCATTTGTGTAATTCTCTTAGAGTGGATTGTGTCGGATATGGGGCCATCTGACCATGAGTTATTTAAATCTGAAAGTCCTTATGGACGCCTCACAGAGCGAATCGAGATGAAACCCTGCATCGGAAGGGCGGGTGTAGCAGATGACAAACACCTTTTCGCCATTGCCTATATAATACTGCGTACAGTGCAGCCGGCGCCCCTGCTGATCCGTCTCAAAGATGATCTTGTATCCGTTTTCGCCCGAATCCGTCACGAATTCACTTTTTCCCAGAAAGCTGAAGCCTTCGGCGGAAGAACTCATATCCATCAGATTCTCATCCAAATAATCGGACAGGCTTTTTTCACTTTCCTCGCCCAGCACGTTGATGGTCGGAGCATATCCGTTGACGGGTTCACCGCGCGCGACCCGGTAGGCCTTGCCGGGAAAAGTGATGAGCTGCCAGCCATCCGGGTGAACATAACTGTAGTCCTGGCCGTCCGAACAGGACAGGCAGAGAAGCGAAAACAGCATCAGAACAAAGGCTGTAAGCGAAATTTTCATTTTTCCTCCCGTTGTCTGGTGAAGGTCACCATAGCCGGAGCGGGAAAGGATGGGATCCAGTATTCGAATGGAGGAACCAGCCTGTTTAAGCGAAAATGAATATCCTGATCTTGCTGTATAATTTGGCCATGTACCGTAAGATAGGGGATTTATGCTCAGCATTGCCACTAAAAAACCATGCCGCAGTGCGTCCCGAACCCCGGATGACGCGCTACTTCGCAACAAGGACCTGACGCATCCGTTCATATTCCTGCTGAAGACGGCGGGTTATTTCCCCCGGACGTCCGCCGGAAAGGAGATGATCGTTTACCCGAACGACCGGTGTAATTTCAGTTGTCGTACCCGTGATCATGAGTTCATCGGCCTTGTATATATCTTTTTCGGAAATGGGCAGTTCCTTCAGGGCTATTCCCCGGGACCGGCATAGATCAATGATGATATTCCGCGTAATACCCGGAAGTATATAATGACTGAGGGGAGGAGTCATGACCGTTGAACCGGATACGGCGAAAAAATTTGAATGGCTTCCTTCCAGAACCGAACCGTCCCGGACCAGCAGCGCCTCGGCATATCCCATGTCCGTCGCCTTCTGCAGAGCCAGAATATTGGGCAGCAGGCCGATGCTCTTTATATCACAGCGTGACCAGCGCTGATCAGGCTCCAGAATGACGGCCACACCGTCTTCCTGTTCCCGTGTATGCGGCGTAAATCCGGAACAGGCGATGAGGACCGTCGCATCCATTTTTGAATTATCATAGCGATGGGACCGGGGAGCAGCCCCCCGGGTAATCTGAATATAAATGGTCGCTTCGGCGTTTCTGAGACCATTTTCATCAAGAAGCTGTTTTGCAATGGATCCGAATTCGGAAACGGTATCACAGGGAATATTCACTTCACGGAGACTGTATTTCAGACGTTCCATATGGGCATCCCAGTAAAACAGATGTCCGCTGTAACTTCGAACGACTTCATACACACCATCGGCAAAATTGAAACCCCGGTCATAGGGAGAAATGCTGGCATCCTCCACGGGAAGAATACGACCGTTCAGATATACCTTCTGCGTCATTCCGGCCTCAATATTTTATAAATAATTATTTACCCGTCAATCGCGGCAACAGAATCTCGCTCCCGGAGAATTCCTGTCTCCGCGGGGTCTCAGTATTCTCCTTTGATCACGAAAAAGGATCCGCGGATGGTTCCGGCCAGTTTGGATTTCTGACGGGCAAACTTGAATTTTCCCTCCAGCTCCTTCGGCACATCCATTCCTTCGGAGAGTTTGAATCCCACGGCCCGTTTTTTGGGATTATCCAGCGTATACAGTACATTCACGCCCAGGCCGTCCTCGTAGAACACGAAAGCCCAATCGATATTTTCCACTCGGAAGCGGGCACATTGCAGGGGCCTGGCGGCAAATTCAATATTCCGTTCCTCCTTCAGAACCCGGTGTACATAGCCGATAATTTCCGGGCTGTCGCCGGCCTCGTCCACTGTATAGACATGTTTGTACTTGTTCATGAAATAGCGCGCTTCATTCGCCCGCAGGCCGGCCAGCGCGCCCGCTACCGGCGAGGATTCCAGGCCGGCTGTGGAAACGTTTTTGAAATCAACCGTCATTGACATCGTTTACTCCTGATATTCTGAAAGATTGAAAAAAGTCCGGTCAGCCGAGAGTGAGCCGGTTCCGTCCGGCTTCCTTGCTGCGGTACAGAAATTTATCTGCCCTGTCGACGAGGCTTTTCATGGATTCCCCGACCCGGGCCAGCGTCGCACCGAGGGAAATGGTCACGCTCAGCCTTTCTTTTTTATGCATCACGTAGGAATGTCCGACCAAAGTCCGCACACGGTTACCCAGATTTTCCAGGTCCGGAGCGCTGATATTCCGGATAATACCGATGAATTCCTCACCGCCCCAACGCCCGTAGATATCGAAAGGCCGGGCGCCCGAAACCAGCGTTTTCGCCACAAAACGCAGCACCTTGTCTCCCGTTTCGTGGCCGTAAGTATCGTTGAACAGTTTGAAATGATCAATATCCAGGAAGAGAATTCCATAGGGGACCCCGAAGCGCTTCATCTCCTCAAAGCGGGCGTGAAATTCCTTCTCCATGTAATGACGGTTTGGAAGCTGTGTCAGATTATCCAGAAGAGCCAGCTTTTCCAGCTCCTTCACCCTCAGTTCATTGGCGGCCTGGTTACTCACATCCGTAAAGAGTTCGATGCCGCCGCGGATGTTTCCTTTTTCATCATAATACGGACTTACACGGACCGAAACCGGAATGCGGTGTCCCTCCTTATGATGCAGATATATAGTGCTTTCCCGGGATTTTCCGTCAGCGATCGTAGCGGCCATCGGACATAAGCGGGAACAGAGCTGATTTCCCTCCGCGTCCACGTGGGTCAGCACATTTTCTGAACAGGATTTTCCCACCACTTCCTCGGCAGAAAATCCCGAAATGTGTTCCGCCGCCTTATTCCAGTAGGTAATAACCCGGTTTTTATCCACAAAATACAGCCCGTCATGAAGGTCTTCCACAATTTTTTCAAAGGACAGTTTATCCATTTCCATCTGAAAATCCTTTCTGAGAGTATGTCAGAGTCTGATCCGGAAACAGGATCCGTCGGGACGAACGACATAAACCCGGTCCTGCAGACCGTTCTGTCCGCCGCTTTCTGCCGAAGGCTGAGTCTTTTCCAGTTCGGCAAGGCGCTGTTCCGCAGCCGCCACTGCCTTCGCCTCCGTATCGTATTCGCCCTCAATGGTATAATCTTCACCGGCAAAGGCATCCACACCCAGAAGTCTCCAGCGGCCCGCTGTGTTCATTCAGCCATTCCCTGCATCATATCCATGAAGGACCCTTTTGTGAATCCCTGCGCAGTACCCGGCACGGCAAAGGCCTTCGCCTGAGGCCGGACAAAATCAATCTGAGTGATGCAGCGAACCGTCAGTTCCGCCGGTTCCGAGACCGTGCTGTAGGAACGGACTTCAACCGGAATCTTTCCGGGCAGAAGATCCCATTCGTCATTTCCGGCGTTCTCCCCGGAGGGCAGCATCTCCGCAAGCTTCCCCGAGACCGCCTTTGCCTTCCTGGATAATCCGTGACTGTCCTCGGCCGCCCAGACGATGGTGACTTCCGCTTCCCGCCGGATAATATATTTTTCGCAGTCAAAACCATATTTGGTCATTTTTTCGCCCGTATCAGTAATTTTAGCCGACGAACTGTTCCGGGCCGCTTTCATGGCCGCCCTCACCTGTTCTGCCTGTTCGGGAGGAAGCTGGCTCAGCATGGCCTGCGACGCTGCCTCCGCCTGCTGCTGCATCTGTTTCATGTCTGCTGAGGAAACCTCATATACTTTCTTTTCCGGCCAGGCAATCAAATAAAAACCCTTTCGGGTCAGATCTGAAATTACGGTTGTCCGGCCTTCCTCGGATCGGGTGTCGACAGCCAGCTTATTCCCATCCATGCTGATGGTAAGATTTTCTATCGTCAGCGGCTCCCCGTCCTCTTCGGCTGCCTCCCGGATCCGGCTTTCCGGCAGTTCCAGAATATACATGGCCTCATCATTGTTCTGATCAAATTCCATATCATCCGGTATCAGGCCGAGCGAAACGGGAACGCTGTATTCCGTCTGTGTGATGACATACTGCGCCTGAACATGAGCCCAGGACAGCAGAACCATGATTCCGGAAAAAAGCAGTAAAGGAATTGTCTTCATTTTCAGCTCCTTTTAACGATATAACCCGGTAATTTCATTTCAAAGCAGATGCTTTCGTATTTCTGCAAGTGTAACACTTCGTACAATTGGAATCAAGATATAATCCTGCGGATGTGAAATACATCGTCGCGGGATACATCGGTTTTGGGAGAGAAGAGAGTTGGGAAGAAATCGTTGGCGGGTTGAAATAAAAAAAGCACCGGGCCAGGACTCAGGTGCTTTCTAAAGTAGTATTTCAGCTCATATTCTTATTTCAAATACACGACTTTCCGATTCTGGCTGAAGTCAGATGCAGTCATTCTGATGATATAGACACCCGCCGGAACCGCTGCTCCATTCAAATTACGGCCATTCCAGACAATACTGTATCTGCCGGGCGTAAAGCTGGACCTGCCATATTCCCAAACTTTATGGCCCTGCAGATCATAGATACACATATTCATTTGAGCTTCTTCCGGGATATCAAAATCAATTGTAGTTGAAGGATTAAACGGATTCGGATAAGCAGGCATTAAACTGAAGGCCGCAGGAATATGATCAGTGTCTCTTTGAAATGTTCTTTTCTCAATCGGGCCGTCTCCAAGGAAAGATACAACATTTGAATAACCTGATGATAATAATGACAAATCGTTTGAAACCGCTCTGATTTTGTATTGATAGGTATCTCCAAATCGATCATATGCAACAGTATTATCAGTATATGAGGCCGGCGTTATATTTTGTGCAATGCGTTGATACGTAGAATTATAGGTTCTATATACATCGTATTTCGGCTGGCCATTTTGAGAAGTACTCGCGGTCCATGTTAAATAGGGGTGATTATTTACTTTGGTTGCAGTTAATCCGGTGGGATTGGTAGGCATTCCCGCAAAATTTATGACAACCGAATTCGATACGACATTATTATTAACAGTTTCAATTCTGTAAGAAGGTAGATTGTTGATATCAAAATCTATATCCGAATCTGTGAATGATCGCGCATCAGCCTGGGTCGTAGCAGCCAGCTGCTCACCGGGAGGATTGGATCCATCTGCAGTTCTGTATATTTTAAAACCGGTCAGATAGGTATCTGAATGATTATATGTCCATTGAAGATAGGGATGGTTCCCTGTATCCACGCTTCCCGCGACGTCTGATGGAGCATAGGGCTGAAATTTTGCAGTGCTTGGCACATAAGTACCGCCAGGATATTTAATATCCCAGATTCTCACTGTACTTCCAGTTCCTTTTTCTTCAAAAGGTAAAGTTCCTGCCATACTGGAAATAGAAAAGGGATCATCATTATTTGGTGTATAGCAGATCCATATATCTATTTCGTGACCCGAATACCCCCCAAAAAAGTTATAAAATCCATAATTATCATCTCTAAAATCCAAATAAATATAATCTTCTGGAATATCTGTATTATATAATTTATATAATCCATACCCATATGTATCTGCAATATTTCCACCCGCTGAAAGGCAGTTATTAAAGCCGGAAGAGAATGTTAAGTCGTTGTCAGCAATGCACGATAAAATATGGTAGTTTTCTGTCATCCACATAGTGTTTTCGTTGAAATCTCCATCCCATATAGTTGACTCAGCTGTCATAGTAAAACTTGTTGTTCCTGTCGAGTTGTTAGGAACGTCCGCCGTAAGGAATATTTCAAGTGTGTAGGCTGTTGTTTCTCCATACAACAACCCATAACACCATAACGTTATAAGACTCACGATTATTTTTTTCAAATTTTTTCTTCCCTATTTTATAATGTTCAGAATTCCAGAATCATCATTCCAGTCAGGGTAAATTAATTTTCCATTATCCGTTATAGCGGGAGATGGTCCCAGTAAACGCTGATCCGGTATGTCAATGGACCATAACAATCTTCCATCCATACTGATTGCCATCACCTTGTTACTGTTAGAATAATCTCCCCTGCTTCCAGCTACATAAATCGTGTTTTTTACATCACTGACAAGCGAACAATAATTATTAAAACCTGTTTCAAAGCCATATTTCCATCGCAATCCACCATCGTTTCGGAAAGAATACAACGTATCGGAAGCAAAATAAATATTTCCATTATAATCAATGGTTGCTTCCGTATTGTCCAAGACAAACCGGCTCTTGATATCATATTTCCAATTCATCTCGCCATTTTCATTTATCGAATAAAAGGTCCAAAGATGAGTGGATCCAGCAGTATACATATCAGGTGTAAAATATAAGTTGCCGGCATTATCTATTGCTGGTGATGACAGTAGGATTTTATTACCGAATGTCCATTTTACCTCGTGGCTCGAAACGTCAATGGCAATAATTGACACGCTGTCACCCTGAATATATACGGTTTTTCCATCGGGTGAAAACGCGGGTGAAATGTCACCGCTTTCCTTCTGAAACCGATCATCAGTCAATGTCCAAAGAAGCGTACCTGTAACATCAACAACATTCAGGGTGCCATTTTTATCAACAAAGTATGTATTCCCATCTTTATCAATATTACACCCCAGGGAGTAAGACTCCGTAACATGCAAACTCCAGAGCAAGTTTCCGGATTGAGTCAAAGCCGTATAATCACTCCCATGGGGTAGATACAAAATACTGTCCTTGGATAAAAGAGGAGTTGAAACTGTCGGCCCGAGTGACTTTTGCCAGATCAGATTTCCATTATAATCAAAACAGTAAAAATTACGGAGAGCCCCAAAATAGATGGTAGAGGAAAAACCGATGATCGGAACACTTAAACTATAGGTCGTCAGCAGTTTTTTTTCAAGGATGCCCTCTTTTGGCCCCTCATATGGACTTCGTCCCGTATGCTGAGGATCGTGCTGAAACATGGGCCAGGGCGAATCCGCCAGAGAGGGCCAGTCGATATTCACCTGCGGTACCGCACCGTCATCTTTTTTTTCATTCTGAGGTTCGTCACAGCTGCCCAGGATGAAAATACACAGCGCTGCGGTAAAAATGTTCTTAATCATTTTCCTCTCCTCTTTGAACATGATTCCGTCTCAAACCTTTTCATTTCTGAATCCAACGATCGGCCGCCCTACTCGTCACTTCATTACCTCCAAACAGTCATAATTCAAACTTCGCCCTAATCTAAAAAAAAAAAACGATTCGGGCAATAGAAAAATGTTGATGCGTTAAAGCGTTGATGAGTTGACGAATAGACGTTAATGTGTAGAAGCGGAAGAAACGGAACATGTAGAGCGGTAAAGTAGTAAAGTGGTAGAGTTGGGAAGAAACGAGAATTCACCGCGTCTATAGAATTTCGGTAGAGACGTTGCATGCAACGTCTGTACACGCTGTAAAGAGTCACGCTTGTTTCGATTTTATCGGCATCCTCGCAACTCGGAAAGCAGATTGCGCTGCGGATCAGGTCCGCAGTGACAGTCCGCAATGACAGAAGGACACGCGCAGGGAGGCGAAGGCGAAGACTTAGGTTGAGGTTGAGGATAAGAAAGAAACGAGAGACTGCCCTGCTATGGAATATCGGGCTCCTTCCTCTTTCTTCCTGGCTCCTGGCTCCTTATGCCTTTCAGCTCGCCTGCAGCGTCGTAGCTGAGCGAAGCGAAACGAAGACGGGCTACTCATTACTCGATACTCGCTACTCGTTACTGTCGAAGCGAAGCGTAGACGGGCCTTCTGGCGTCTTCCGATTATCTCTGCAAAGTTTTAGTGTTTTTTTTATCACAACTGCCTAACTTTCCCCACCCTATGAATGCTTCACCATCACGACGAACGAAATCCCTTCTGCCTCTGCCCCTCGAGCAGGATGTGGAGACGAAGGCCATCCTGAAAAAATTATCCCGGGTGTACCGGAGCCTGGCGGAATTGAAGGAACTCTCCACCCGCTTCCCGGACCCGGATATTTTATTGAATACGCTGGGCCTGCTGGAAGCGAAGGACAGCTCGGCCATCGAGAACTGCATCGCCACCCTGGATGACCTGTACAAGGCGGAAGTCCGGCTGAACGGATTTAACTCCGAGGCTGCCCGGGAAGTACAGACCTGTTTCACCGCATTGAAAACCGGCAACGGCCTCGTTACGGAAAATCATCTCCTGACCAAATACGATATCATTGAAGTCCAGTCCGGCTTCAAGAAGCGGAAAGCGGGTTTTCGGAAGGCACCCGGCCGCCGGCGCAGGAGGGAGAAGGCCGGAGTCCAGCCCCAGACCTACGACAGCATCGTTGCGCTCATGGCAAATCTGGAACAGTTTATCAATGACGAATCCATGTCCGATCTGGATTCTCTGGTAAAAATGGCCATTATTCATCATCGATTCGAAAGCATTTATCCCTTCCGGATCGGGAATGGCCGCACCGGACGGATCATTGATACCCTTTATCTGGTCATGAATGATATCCTGGAAGTTCCGGTTCTGGGCCTGAGCGGCTACATCCTGGCACACAAAGGCGATTATTACGAATTAATGAAACAGGCCCGGGAGAAAAACAGCTGGGAAAACTGGATTTTATATATCCTGGAAGCTGTCCATGAGGCATCTCTGAACGCTGCGGCGCTCATCAGGGGAATGGATGCCCAGATGAAGAATCTTCATGAGCAGCTGAAAAAGGAATACAAATTTTATTCGCCCGAACTCGTGAACAGCCTGTTCCGCCATCCCTACACGAAAATCGGATTCATCGTGAAGGAATTGCAGGTCACCCGCATTACCGCCGCCAAATATCTCGATGAGCTGGCTGAGGGCGGTGTCCTTCGCAAGGAAAAGCTGGGCACAGGGAATTATTTTGTGAATGAAAGACTCTTTGAACTTCTGGATGCCTGACCTGAAGAGCATGCTCGTGGCGTCCCAAGTCGCTTATTACCGAAAATACTTTATAAATATTAATAACGCGCAAGCTGTCAGGCTTTATTTTTCTGCCGGATCTCCGCGTCTTTTTCTGCCTTCCGCAGCCGGGCAATCCGCCGGATAAGTTCCAGAGGCAGCGCTTCGCTGTTCTGAAACTGAATGGACCCTTTGCCGCTTTTGTAGTCTGCTATTTCATCCCGCAGCTGTTTCAGAACATCGGGAAGGGGATAGATGCCGATATGATGTTTGAATCCGGCATAATGAATGAGATTTCCATGGTAGAGGATGGTCGGCATCTGATATTTGATATCCTCGTCACCCTCCGGAATTTCCTCAAACAGAAGATCCCGGATCTGCATGAGACGGGCCCGGATTTCTTCATCAAATCCCTCAAAGTAGCTTCGGATATTTTCCTTCATCATTTTCATCGGCAGGTCAGCGCTCTTTTTTCGCTAATTCCTCCCGGAGTGTTTCCGCGCTGAGAGGCAGCTGGAGCAGCCGGACGCCGACCGCATCAAAAACCGCATTGGCGATGACCGAACCCATGGTGATGATGGCCGGTTCGCCGCCGCCCTGAGGTGCGTCATCGGGTGCATCCACAATGACCGTTTCGATCTTCGGAAGCCAGGAAAAGCGGGGAATTTCATAGCTGTCGAAATTGAGGTCGAGAATCCGGCTTCCTGTGAAATGGATATCCTCCTTCAGGGCATAGCCCAGGCCCATGGTGATACAGCCTTCCATCTGAATGGTCGCGCCTTCGGGATTGATAACCAGGCCCATGTCCTGGGCACAGACGACCCGATGCACGGTGATCTCACCGCTTTTCCGGTCCACGCTCACTTCCGCGATCGTGGCCACGGAGGTGCCCGCATCGATTCCGCAGGTCACGCCGTAACCTCGTCCGCTGGGTGCCGGAGCCGGTTTCCAGCCGAATTTATCCGCCGCGGCCTTCAGAACCCGGCGCATCTTTTCATCGCTCAGATGTTTCATGCGGAATTCCACCGGATCCGTAGCGGCAGCAGCTGCCATCACATCCATATGCGATTCGCGGGCGAAGGTATTGGTATTGTTTCCCGGTGCGCGCCAGGCGCCGGTTGCAAAAGGATGGGTCCCCGGTGCGCTTCCCCAGCCGGAACTGTGAGACACAGTGCTGGAATTGGGAATATCGTAGAAATGCTCCGCACCCCGTTCTCCGGCATAATAGACGTGGTAATCCCAGAAGGACAGGTTGCCGTCCTTATCCAGGCCGGAATTGATTTTGACAATGGCCGCCGGGCGGAAGCTGTCCCAGAAGAATTCATCCTCCCGCGACCAGGCCACCATGACCGGCGTTCCGCTGAGTTGGGACAGACGGGCAGCCTGCACAGCCTGCAGGTTATTCGTCTTCCCGCCGAAGCCTCCCCCCACAAAGGGCGAAATGACATGAACATTTTTCTCGGGAATTCCCAGAGCCCGGGCCACTTCCGGTTTGACACGAAAGGGCGCCTGGGACGAGGGCCAGACCCGCGCCCGGTCTCCCTCCACATGCGCCAGCGCCGTGTGCGGTTCCATGGGTGAATGGGCTTTGTAGCCGTCTGTATACGTATTATCGGCCGTCGTTTCGGCGTCTGCCTTTCCATCTTTCAGGCTGCCCTGCTTCGCCACGCTTTCCCCGGCAGGCGCCACCTTCAGCAGATGATCAAAAATGGTTTTTTCATTCAGATCCGAATCGGGAATATCCCATTCCGCTCTGATCCGGGCCAGCGCCATGTCAGCCACATCCGGATATTCATGAAGCACGGCAACGAGGTCCCCGTCTTCGATGACCCGGACCCCGTCCATCTGTTTCGCTATCGATACATTTAGAGAAAGCCGTTTCGCGTCATGGGACGGAGGACGGAGAATGCGCGCATAGAGCATTCCCGGCAGCCGCATATCTCCGGCATACAGGGCCGATCCCGTCACCTTATCATGACCGTCCCGATGCAGCACGGAGCGCCCCATCACCCGGAACTGATCCGGCGTTTTCAGCGGCACCTTTCCCGATGCCTGCCGGGCGATCTTCTGCCCCTTGCTCAGCTGAGCGTAGGAAATATTTTTACTCCTGTCCGAACGAACGCTGACTGTACCGTTTTCCGTGATAAGGTCCTCAACAGGCCGCTTCAGGATTTCGGAGGCCAATTCAAGCAGAACCCTGCGGCCCTCAGCACCGGCAGCCCGCAGCGGCGGGCCGAAAAATCGTGTGGACATGGATCCGAAGGTCCCCATATCCCAGGGACAGAGATCCGTGTCACCCATGACCATATCAACTGACTCCAGCGCCACATCCAGTTCATCCGCCAGCATCTGCGCCAGGGATGTGATGACACCCTGGCCCATTTCAATCTTGCCGGTATAGCAGCTTACCCGTCCATCCTCTCCGATGCGCAGAAAGGCATTGAAATCGGTGGGCAGAGAGGGACGTGACCGCCGGCCCGATCCTTCCTGGCCGAATAGCGTCATATCACCGAGCGCCATCATAATAATGATCCCGCCGCCCAGGGTCTGAATAAAGTCCCGCCGGCTGAGGACGAATTCCCCCTGACGGTCCGTAAAATTCATATCGAGGTATTTATCGCGTTTCATCTCTTCAGCCTCCCATCTCTTCGGAAGCAGCCTGAATGGCTTCAATAATTCGCTTGTGCGCGCCACAGCGGCAGAGATTATCCTCCATGCCGTCCCGGATCTGTTTTTCCGTGGGATGGGGATTCCTATTCAGCAGATCCGCCGCCGTCATGATCATCCCCGGAGTGCAGTAACCACACTGGAGAGCGTCATGATCCATGAAGGCCTTCTGCAGAGGATGAAGCGCGCCATCCCGGAACATGCCCTCAATGGTTGTCACCGACCGGTTTTCCACTTCCTTCAGACTGGTCTGACAGGAGCGCCGCGCCTCCCCGTCGATCAGAACCGTACAGCTGCCGCAGTACCCTTCCCCGCAGCCGAATTTTGTTCCCGTCAGCGCCAGATCCAACCGCAGTACCCACAGAAGCATCCGGCTGCTGTCTGCCATCACGCTGACCGGCTTCCCGTTCAGGATGAATGCCACACGTTCCGTCATCATCATCTCCTTTTATTCAATAGGACAGAATATTCCCCGCAATACCAATCTGTTTTCCACATCAATAATACTACAACCTTCCCCTTTTTCGCCACACTTTTATTCTGTGCCGGGGCAGAGCAGCGGAAACCCGTCATCCGCGATCCCTGCTCTATTCCGATATTTCAAAAACCATATCCACTACATCCGAATGCTGCAGATTCTGCGGTTCAATGTCATAATTCACGGCGTCTTCACTTATCATCAGATCTGAATAGCGGTTCTCATGATAGACATGAACTTCCTTCGTCCCGTACTGAATATTTTTAATTCCACCCAGTCTGATACCGGCAGCATCGGCAATGGTTTTCGCATTATCCATCGCTGTCTTCACCGCTTCGGCCAGCGCCCTCTTCCGCAGGCTCTCCCTGTCCCGCACAGAAAAGCTGAGAGAAAATCTCGATCCGGAATGCAGCGATGCGATATGATTGAGGACCGTGTTCAGATATTCCTTATCCATATCCAAGGCGATTTGAAGACTGTGGTCGGCACGATATCCGCTGAATATCCGTTCCCTGATTTCCCGGTCTCCATCCTTCCGTTTTTCTTCCCGATACAGTATATCAACGGAAAAATCCTTCGTTTTCAGGTCAGAACCTTCAATTCCCGCTTCCTGCAATACAGCCCGCAATTCCTCCGTCTGTCGTCCCAGATCATTCAGACTTTCCTCATAGGACCATTCCTCACTGCTGAGGTCAAAGGATATTTCAACCCTGTCCGGCTTCACGCTGCAGTGTCCCCTGCCCTGAACGGCTAATTCACCCATAGTTTCCTCCTGCTCCCCTGATTAGTTAAATATTTGATATGCAATGCCCAAGCTTCTACACCTGTCATGGTAAGATCCGGAAAGCAAAATTATCCGGAGCGTTACCGGAATACGAAAATATTAAATAAAATTATTTCAGGGAATAAAACAGAACCACCACACCGAAGAGAACGGAAAAGTAGGAGGAGAAATGGGAAAATTTCATAATGAAGGTATCGTCCACTTTCTTCCGGACATGCTGAAGAAGGTAGGAAATCATAATCCACATCAGATAAGTTCCCAGAAAAACGGCAAAGGAGATGGCCAGCGAGCCGCCTACTCCGATCTGTCCCTTGGCAATGCCGAAGATGGTGAAGAGGGCCGTGAACATGACAAAAGTGCTGGGATTCAGAAACATGAGAATGAAGGTTGAAAAGAAGTCCGCAAATTTATTATTGCGCTTCAGCGTGGGGTATTCGACTTTGGGGCTGTTGAAAATCGTATTCAGGCCATAGAGAATCAGAAACAGGCCGATCACAATTTCAATGGGCTGATGTTCGAGCTGAATCCAGTGAGAAAAGGATGCCAGGCCGTGCACTGCGATAAAGGACCACAGGAAAAAGGCCACGGAAATGCCCAGCGCAGAAAGAATTCCGGAGCTTATACCGTGAACCAGTGATTTTCTGAGACAGAGCAGACGCAGAGGACCGAGGGGGGCCGCCGCGATAAAACCGATGATAAAGCTGATTAAAATTTTTTCATTCATGTCACTAATTTCCGTATTTTTTTTGCAAATTTATAATTGTTTTTTAATTCATTCGACAAATTCAGCCGTCAGTGGAGGAAAAACCGTCCGAATTCCGAGGCATTTTGACACTTTTTAACCATGGCAAAAACCTGAATCTTTCAACCTTCCCATACTCCTGTTCACAGCCGGTCTCGTGACGGCTCCGCCCTGTTGAGTCCCATTTCCATACAGCCGCGTTCCTGCAGGAATCCTGTTTAACTGTCTGGCTTAATTCACTCAATACAGCGGCCTTATTTTACGGATGAATTCCGATTATACAAAAACTTTTATATGATTCGTAAAGGGTGAGCGGTCACTCAGTCCTTCCTGCAACAGTAAGTTCCAGACCCTTTGCTGTTCTCATTTATTATCTCGGGAATGGCTGATCAGCGCCGCTGTCAACAGGCAGAGGCAGAGCCCCGCACAGGCCACATCATCTGTAATGATTGCAGCCATGAAGAAAATCAGGCCTGCGCCATAGAGCCGCCGTGTGAGATGGCGCACCGGTGCAGCTATGGATGAGCGGGTTGAATTCATCAGTCCCCCTATCGCCTCGCACAGATCGGTTAACCCTTCACAACTCCCTTTTCCACGAGTACTTTATACTGGTCGGGATAATAACTTTTCATGCAGTCCGGACAGAGTCCGTGCGAAACTTTTGCCTCAGAATGTTTTTTGATATAAATATCCACCTGCTCCCAGTAACCCTCGTCATCACGGATCTTCTTACAGATGGAACAGACCGGAAGAATACCGCGCAAACTATGGATTTCATCGAGAGACGTCTGCAGTTCCTGAGTGCGTTCTTCGACTTTTCGCTCCAGCTCCTTTTCCGTTTCCATCTGCTTCTGCAGCAGATGTCCCGTGCTGCCCAGCATCTGCGCGAGCGTCGCCAGAAAGGTCA
Source organism: Fidelibacterota bacterium (assembly GCA_046735395.1). GTDB lineage: Bacteria > Fidelibacterota > Fidelibacteria > Fidelibacterales > DSDE01 > JBJKQR01. Next base: position 40,005 of record JBJKQR010000043.1, read on the forward strand.
TGACCGCCGGCATGCGGTTCTCGGGGATGATCTTCACCTCATCCACAGCTTTCAGATAAGAAATTTCCTCGAAACCGAATTCCTTCGCCTGGGCACGAAAGAAGTCCTTATCCGGCGCTTCGTGAAACATCTGTCCGGTAAACATGTTCGCCACATGGCTTCCGTCAATGATCACCGGAGTACAGTAATCAACCAGGCCGTTGGGGCATTTGTACCCCACATAGGGTCCGTCATGAAGATGATCCAGGATATATTTGTCACTTTCCAGACAGCGGGCACAGGTCTGCGGATTCACGCGGTGATAGTCGGTACAGATTTTCTGCCAGCCGACAGCGGTCAGCACATTACTGTCATTGTCAATCAAAGCATGATTGATGCCGGTGGCTTCGTAAAGCGCCTCCATCAGCTTCTGCAAAGCCGGCAGATCGATAATCCTTGACAGATCCGTTTCCATAAAACTCCTGAATGCCGAAAGGGAAGATCAGAGGCTGAAATCCGAAGCCCGGGTCGGGCACAGCCTACAGCATCAATATACTCAGCACTCTAGCTCATCTCAAATCTTTTCTGAAAATGTTCCAGTATGATATCTCACATTAATTTTTATATCCGCAACACCGCCGGGTCCGTATACGAAGCTGAATTCCCTTAATGCCGGATAATGCTTTTATTTCTGCAGCAGCCAGTCCAGGGCATCTCCCCGCTCCCGGAACACCTCGCTGACTCCCTTCCATTTATTATCGACAAAGACCTGCCACATCCGCCCCATGCCGTATTCCAGATCTCCGGGAACCAGAATCGCCATCCGCGACATACCCAGAGCCTCTTTCTGTGTATGCACGATATCCGCGAGCACTTCCATTCCTGGAATGGTCAGCGTGCCCGCGTTGAGATCTGCATGATTGATCAGCAGAGGAAAACCCGGTTTCCAGCGCGGGTGGCCGCACAGCTCCTTCAGCAGGTCCCGGAATCCATCCGCCGCCCCGTCTCCGTGGGTAATAACTTCTGCATAGTCATCATTATGATAAATTTCGTAGTCCATCTCTCCCCTCTGAAACCCTGCCTGTTTACGGAGCGCTATCACCCCTTGTTTTACAGGCCTAATTCTATACAATCTCCCGCCCCATGGCAAGCAGGAAAATGAGCTGCCGGAAACAGACCGAGGTTGAAGGTAAGTTTGAAACGTTCAGAAGTTGAGAAGTTTTATATGGGGAAACGAGAAACAGTTGCCATTGAATATATCGAAATACTCATAGAGACGTTGTATGCAACGTCTGTACCCGCTGTAAAGAGTCATGCATGTCTCGATTTTATCGGCTTCACTCGCAACTCGTAAATCAGATTGCGCTGCGGATCAGGTCCGCAGTGACAGTCCGCAATGACATAGGCTTCGGCTCCGCTCAGCAACCGGGTGATACCACTCAGTCACCGTCGGTTTCGTTCCAGCAAAAGTTTCACCTTTTGCCCCGACGCCCTCTCGTCTCGCTTGCCGCGTCGAAGTAAAACGAAGACGGGCTACTCGCAACTCGCTACTCGATCCTGTCGAAGCGAAGCGAAGACGGGGTTGGCGGGTTGGTGCGGAAGAATGTTTCTCGCCCCGCTTAAAACAGCGGGGTTAACGCCGACCGCAAAGGGCGCGAAGGAAGGTTAAGGTTAAGGTTGAGGAAGAAACGAGAATTTGCTCTGCTGTGAAAGCCGACAGTCTCGGGAATATTACGTTGTAATCTTGAACGGCTGTTTCAGGAGCCGGGAACCGGCGACGCAAGCTTCAAACTTCCGGCTTCCAGCTTCTTTCAACCGCGTTGATGCGGAAGAATGTTTCTCGCCCCGCTTAAAACAGCGGGGTTAACGCCGACCGCAAAGGGCGCGAAGGAAGGCTAAGGCTAAGGTTGAGGTTGAGGTTGAGGAAGAAACGAGAAACTGCC
>JBJKQR010000044.1:0-16667 GCA_046735395.1 Fidelibacterota bacterium
GACTGGATTCGTGGTCGGAATCCGAGGTTAGAGTTTCAGGATTTTTCGTGTATATTCGTGTCATTTGTGGAAAATTCTTCATTTCGTGTTCATCCGTGTTCTTTGTGGACAATGATTACTTCGTGTCTATCCGTGTTCTTCGTGGATAATGAATTATCCGTGGTGATCCGTGAAATCCGTGGTAATTACCTATTCGTGTCCTTCGGGGAGAGCACTCACGATGCGCCGATCCCTTTCCGCACCATGGTACCCCAGCCTTTGGGGCGTTTCAGCGAATTGATGTACCCGGCCACGCGGATATAGAGCTGCAGCTGGCGGTAGCCGATATTTTCGATGATGGCCATGATCGAGAGACGCAGCTTGTCCCGGAGGCTGAACAGCGGACGCTGCAGGCCGGACGCATAGAGGGCCAGAAGAGAATTTACCATTCCCATCATAATGGCTGCGATAAAAAGCAGCAGAGCGATTTTTCCATTCAGGAGTCCGAATATGGCCGCGAGGATGACCATGATATAGCCCTGCAGTTCGATGAGCGGTCCGATTCCTTCAAATAGGATGAAATAGGGGAAGGCAATCATGCCTGCTTCTTTGAAATAGGGATTGAAAATCATCTTCCGGTGAAAGGTGAGAATATCCAAAAGTCCCCGCTGCCAGCGGTCCCGTTGCCGGTAGAGAATTTTCAGGGATTCTGGAACCTCGGTCCAGCAGTTAGCCAGCACGGAATATTGAACCTTGTGAGCCCGGCCGTAGCGATGCATGTGCCGGACCAGCCGGACGACCAGTTCCATATCTTCACCCACCGTATCCTTCTGGAATTTTCCGGACGAAGTGAGGTAGCCTCCGATTTCAATGAGGCGCCGGCGCTTGAAGACTCCGAAGGCGCCGCTGATGACGAGCAGGCTGTTCATATCGGCCCAGCCCACACGGCTGGTTAGAAATGCACGGAGATATTCGGTAGTCTGAAACTGAGCAATGGGATTTCGGGGAATCCCAATGCGGTCCAGGTGACCTCTGGAAACGCTGCAGCCGTTGACGGGAAGGATATTGCCGCCGGCGGCGACGCATTCAATTTCGGAATCGAGAATGTTCGCGGCGATCTTTGTCAGAGCCTCCGGTTCAAGAAGCGAATCCGCATCAATTCCGCACACATAATCAGCATTGGATATATTGATGCCCACATTCAGGCTGTCGGCTTTGCCGCCATTCACTTTGTCAATGACCAGCAGTCTGGGGTGGCCGGGGTTGGCATAAAATCCACGGACATTCCGGGTTTTGATGGTTTCCCGTAGCTTCAGGTCGATCTTGTGCAGATCGTAATGTCGAATCAGGGTATTGAGCGTTGAGTCCCGGGACCCGTCGTTCACGATGACCAGGTCATAGTTGCTGTATTTCAGATTCAGAAGTGAATTGGAACTTTCAATGATGGTTGCCTCTTCATTGAAGGCGGGCGCGATGATGGTAATGGAGGGCAGCATTCCGGGCCGGGAGAGAAAATGGGCGGTCTTGAGAGACCAGTGACGCAGTTGCTTCCGGATCCCGAAGATTGAGAAGATCGTGATCAGGATATAGATGCCGTTCAGTGTTCCGGAATAATAAACCATCAGATAGTTGAACTGAACGATAAATGTTTTAATAAACTGCAGCCAGTGGTGGTCCCGGATCAGGCCCAGGTGCAATACGGTAAAAATCAGGGGAAAGGTTAAAAAGGCGATGAGCAGGCCACCCAGAAGCAAGCGGAAGGTAATCTGCTCTTTTTTCAGATTTCGTTTTTCAGGAATGAGCTCCGGCCGCTTAAGTCCGATACGTTTCAGAAGATCCTCATTCAGATAGTGTTGTAATTCCCTGTCAAAACCGGGCAGTTCGGGAATGAGGGCTTGGGTGAGGTCCAGCAGGGTGGACAGTAGATCCGGGTCTTTTGTGGCATTGAGAAATTCTATGAATGTGCTGAATTCACCCTGTCGGAGAATGCTGGTCACCAGTTCTTTGTAGATTCCTCCCTTTTCATTGGCCAGATTCTGCAGAAAGAGCTCGAGCCGGAAAGCCAGAACGCGGGCCAGGGATTTTTTCATTTCCTCGTCAGGAGTCTTCATAAAGAGGGCAATGCTCTCCGGGAGAAACTCCGGTTTTTTTCGCAGCAGAGTGGAGCAGGCAATAATGGCGCTTTCCCTTGCTTCGGTATCTGTCAGAGAGGCATGAAGCAGTGTGAGATTTTCCTTGGTCGGCTGGCTGGCCAGGGCCTGGTAGGCCAGGGCGCGGATATCATGATCCGTGTGGTCCAGAAAGGATTTTTTCCGGAGGATGTGTGGGGCCTTTTCCAGCAGAATCTGGGCTGCATCCCGTCTCATGGGCCAGACGCCCGTTTTGGCCTGTTCCGTCAGCAGGAGTGTCAGCTCCAGGCTTAGGTTAAACCGGGCCGCTGTCAGGTAAAAGGGGATTTCAGATTTCTTGGCATTTTCCACACGGCGCCCCAGGAGTCTGGTGAAATCCGGCCCGAAATTCTGGCAGAGTCCGGCAATCCGGAGCTGATCTTCCGCTGTGGCGCGAATGGCCTTTTCCAGGATGATCGGGAGTGAGGGCGCGAAGCGCAGGCGGGACAGGGCATAGATGAGATAAATGATGACAATCCGGGATGATTCGGTTTCCAGGCGTTCGGAGAGGGCCAGAGCTTCAGCAGCCGTTCCGAAATGCCCCAGGTACAGAGCCGCGCGCATGCGTTTGACTGCTGTCTTCGCGTTCAGGTTCTGCTTCCATGTGTCGATCCGCCCGGACCGGGTCATGACCGAACGGATGCTGGTATTTGCTTTTTCATTCAGCAGAATCCGGTCTGTCACATCCAGATACATTTTTAAAAATTTACTCATTCGCCCCGCCGGGGATATTTCACCCGTCAGAAACTTGTGGCTTTCAGAAAGTATTTCACGCTGATGGGCCTTTCCGTCTGACTGAAAAATATTCAGCAGGACCATCACCAGGATCAGGCCTGAAAAAAACCAGGTTATGTCAAGGATGGTACTATAATCCATTGTTAGTGGAATCCGTATTTGCGTGGATTAGATAGCGGCAGAGCCCCTCTATTTCTCTCGGGACCAATGGTTTTTCAAGAATATGGTAAATCTGCAGATCCATGGCCTGGCTCACCAGCTCAGCCGATTTCATCCGGGTCATTAGAAGGATGGGAATATTTCTCAGATAGGGGTTTTCATCCAGGGTCCGCTTGAGCCGCAGAGCATTCAGTTTCGGGATCGAATATTCTGCGATGATAAGGGCGGGGAACAGCTTGGAAGCCAGATTCAACGCTTCCTCGCCGTCGAGGGCGATGTCTGTTTTGAAACCCGTATTCAGGAGGGCCTGCCGGATAAATTCCAGCTGCAGCGGATCGTCATCCACAATCAGGACGCGCAGGATATTTTCGTTTGTCATAGACATTGAATTGGTGAGTGTTGAACGATTGGATCCTCGGATCTTGGATTGTTTCAGCCGGTTGAAGGCTTCCCCGAGTGCCATGGTTGACAGAGAGGGACCGTGGGAAATTTTATCCGGGCATTCGGAAAAACGGATGCCGCCGATGCTCACTGTAGTCGGCCGGATAAAGGCCTCGGAATCTTCAAATGAAAGCCGTAGCTTTTCTGCGAAGGGTTCGTATTCGGGGACCGGCTCGCAGCAGTGAAGATAGGCAAAGGAATGATCGCTGATGTGGTATATGTGCTCCGGATCCGGAACAGAACTTTTCAGATGGGAGGCAATGGCGGCCAGATGTTCATCTGCCACCGTCGGATCAAAGTCCTGTCGTATCCCGTAAATATTATCCACGGTGAGAATGAGTAGAAAGGAATACACAAAGGATTCACGGGCGGATAACTGCTGTATTTCGTTTTTCAGGGATAATTCGTTGGGACAGCGGGTGACCGGATTTAAATAGAGCTGGCCCTCCAAATCACGGATTTTTGTTTCCAGTGCTTTGATCGTCATTTGATTTTTTGTTAGGACGGACATATTTTCCCCTAATACCGATAGCTTAGAACCAGTTCAAATCCGGTATTTGCCCGGTAGGTGTTTTTCAGTATTTCCTGATTTGACAGCTGCAGGGCCACGCCTGCGATCCAGGATGCAGACACTGCTGCCTGTATCCTGAAACCGAGTCGCCGGCTTCCCAGAAAACGGGTTTCATTGCTTCCGGGATCCGTATCAGGTGTGATGCCCGCCCCGATGGCGAATTCGGCATAGTCTGTCGCTTCTCCGAAATAATACCGGGGAGCCAGCGTCCAGGATTGGGTCCAGTTGCCCGTTGCCGGCGCGAGATAATATTTGAAGGGAAGATACCATGCGCCTAAATAACTGCCCAGTGAAGTCGTCCATACGGGAATGCTCTCATCAGCCAGAATCAGATAGCGCAGCCCGCCGGAGATTTCAAAGGCATGCGGAAGGGCCTGATAATATTCAGCTCCGAAACGCAGGACCGGGAACAGGTCATCGGGAGAGTAGCCGGCCTCTATGTACATATATCTGCCCGGGCCGAGTACGGGGTAGCTTTCCACCTCTCCCTGCAGGCCGCTGATCCCGAAGCGCTCGGCGTAATTGATCCGGAAAATCAGCGGTGCCAGGCGTGTATATTCCGTATGCTCCAGAGTGGTCAGCTTCCAGGGCTCCATTTCTGATTTATCCGCAATGAGATCTGAGCCGGAGGCCGCATCCGCCAGCCTCGTGTAGGAATAGCTCAGCAACGTGGACCGCCGGATGCCGCTGCCTGCGCTTCTGTTCGCCAGGCTGAAATATTTGGGCAGCTCCTTAGCCGGTTTTTTTTCCGATTCTGCCATGGCCTGCAGGATTTTTGCCTTTTTCTGTCCCGGAAACGATTCCCCTGGGACTAATCTTTCATAACGACTGGCCAGATCCAGCCCTTTTTCATAGGCCCCGCTCCACAGATATACATCCAGCAGGGCATTGGCCGCGTCGGCCTGCATACTGTCTGCGGACAGCACAGTGAGAAATTCCCTTTCGGCGTCATCGTATTCATGATTCCATGCGTAGCACCGGCCCAGAAGAATACGCACGTCGTGGTAATTGGGTATTGAGAAGAGGATTTCCCTGCAGGCGTCCATGGCGTCTGCCCGGGTCGCCGGTGTCCGGGCCTCGGCCAGCGCCTGAAAATACAGGGAATCGGCATTTATCGGTTTTGCCGAAAGATATGCAGCCGTCATCAGGAACAGAAATATGCCCTGCAGGAAGATTGTTGAGTTTCCGGACTTTTTTGTCTTCATGTCGTTTCCGCTTTTTGTTTGGAATAATTTTTTACCAGCTAAAGGTCCTCCAGGGCGTATGCGAGAGAATCATATATTTTAAATATGGTGGAAAAACCTGAAATGTCAAAGACTTCTTTTACGGAATCATTCAGGTTGCAGAGATGAATGGAGCCGTTGTGTTCGCGGAGGGTTTTAGCTGCCTGCAGCAGAACACGAAGGCCGGCACTGCTGATGTAGTCAGTTGTCTGCATATTCAGTACAAGCCGGTTTCCACCTTTGTCCACAATATCATCCAGAGCCTGCTTCAACTGTGGCGCTGTGTTTGAATCCACGTTCCCTTCAATATCTACAATGTTTATCCCGTTTTCAACCCGATCGGAAATCTGCACTGAGTGCCTCCTTTCAGCTTTAAGCGTGGTTCGTTTCGAATCTGTCCAGAATGATGATGTTCTTTTCCGCTTCCCGTCTGTATTCTACCGTATCCATCAGATTTTTTACAATATGAATACCGAGCCCTCCGGGCCTGCGTTTATCAATGGATTCACGAACATCGGGGGGCATTGTATCGGCAAAGGGATTGAACTCCCGTCCGTCATCGCGGATGATGAGGCGGATCCGGGTAGGGTACAGTTCAATGGAAAATTGGATTTCACTCTTCTGTCCCTTTTCAAATCCATGGGTTATCACATTGCTCAGAATTTCGTCGATGACGGTTCCCAGCGATGACGAGATATTTGCTGCGATCTGCCAACTCGACAGAGTCGTGCCGGTATTCTCCAAAATCGACGGGATGCTGTCCAGAGTATTATCCAGAACAAGATCCAGGCGCCGAAGCGGTTTTTTTGAAACCGGTCCGAGATATCTGAGAGACAGGATGGCGATATCATCCGTCTGTTCATGATATCCCTCGAATTTCTTCACTTCCATGAGCAGAGAATTTGTCATATGTACGGATGTGATGAAATTGCGGGATTCTAAAAAGCTTTCCAGTTTATCGGATCCGAAGAATGCCCCGTTTTTGTTCTGCGCTTCTGTCACACCGTCTGTATACATCAGCAGAAAATCTCCCCGTGCCAGCGTCACTGTATTTTCTGTGTAGGGGGCATCGTCCAGAATGCCCAGGGCCAGGCCATGGTGCATATCCAGTTTCTCTACGGAAGAACCGGTCATGAGATAGGGTGGGTTGTGGCCCGTATTCGTGAAGCTCAGCCGCCCGCTTTTCAGATCCAGAATACTGATGATTGACGTCACGAACATCTGGGCATCATTATTTTCACACAATTGGCGGTTCACACTGCTGATGATTTCTGATGTGGATTTCCCGCTGACAGCGAGTGATTTTATGAGCGTTTTGGTGACGGCCATAAAAAGAGCAGCCGGAACCCCTTTTCCGCTCACATCCGCAATGATGGTGCACAGCGTATTGTCATCGATAAGGAAAAAATCATAAAAATCCCCACCCACTTCACGTGCCGGATCCAGGATGGCAAAGATGGAAAATTCCCGTTTTTCCGGAAAGGGAGGGAATTTTTTGGGCACCATGTTCATCTGAATATCATGGCCGATGTTCAATTCGGTTTCCATCCGCTTCTTGGCCTGCTCCAGTTCCTTTTCCAGTTTCTTCTGTTCCGTGATATCCTGTTTCACCGCCACATAATTGATGATCTCCTTCTCATTGGAAAAAACCGGGGAGATGGTCATGTCCTCGTAGTAAAAGGACCCGTCACGCCGTTTATTGATAATTTCACCATTCCAGACCCTGCCGCTTTGAATGGTTTGCCAGAGGGAGTCATAAAACTTTTTGTCGTGCTTTCCGGAGTGTAAAAGATTTGTGCTGTTTCCGATTGCTTCCTCTCGGGAATATCCGGTGAGCTGAGTGAAGGCCGGGTTCACGAAGAGGATGACACCCTTCAGGTCTGTGATGACGATTCCGTTCGCGGACTGATGAATGGCCGTCGCCAACCGGCTTAAATTCATTTCGGCGATCTTCCGCTCCGTAATATCGGTAAAGGTGCTGACAAATCCGCCGCCGGGCATGACGCTTCCCTCGACCTCGATGATGTGTCCGTCTGGCTGCAGTCGTTCAAATTTGTGTGCCTGCTGTGATTTGTATAAGTCAATCTGATTGGCCAGAAGTTCTTCCATCTCCTTGTCGCCGTTCGCCGTTCGCCGGATATCGTAGGAAATCAGATCCTCGAAGGACGTACCGGCTTGAACGAGATCATCCGGAATCTGCCCCATTTTCTGGAAACGCGAATTGGCGATTATCAGCTTCATATCCGAATCATAGGCCAGCAATCCTTGATTAATATTTTCCAGTACGGTATTCAGGAGAATTCGTTCGCTTTCCAGCTGCTGTTTCTGCTGTTCCAGTTCACCGGTCCGTTCGTGGACGCGATGTTCCAGGTCTGAAATGGAGTTTTTCAGAGACTGACGCATGCTGTCAAACTGCCGGGCCAGAGTGCCGATTTCATCCTTCATCGGAATATCAATGCGCATGTTCAGGTTTCCGCGCGTCACCTCAAGGGCGTGCCCGGCCAGCTGCTTCAGTGGCCGGGTCATGGTTCTGGCAAATACCAGTGAGAAGATGGAGATACAGACAAACAGTCCCAGGATCCAGCCTGCGAGACTGTTTCGGATGGCAGTGATATGTGAAAAGGCTTCCTGAACATCAATTTCACTCAGAATGGCCCAGTGCAGGCCCTGAATATCCAGCGGTTTATAGGAGGACAGGACGGGGATATGACGATAATCCGGAAAGATATCTGTCCCGCTTTGTCCCGACAGGGCGGCAGTGGCGCCCTTTGTATCAATTTTCTGAATATTTATACAGGTTCCCGAATGTCGGATTTGCTCAATCATACTGTCGGGTAATCCGGTGGAGGCAAGGGTTTTCAGGTAGGCTCCGGGATTTTCAAGGAAAAACCGCGATTCATTCCGCAGCGTTTTGTTGTCCGCCACGATATAGGTTTCACCGCTGCTTCCCAGCCCCCGGTAATACCAGTCCTGATAGGATGTCATCACATTGTTGATTTTTTCTATTCCCAGTCGGAATACGAGAATTCCCAGTCTCCGGTCCTGATTTTTAATTGCGGTGGAAACAAATGCCGCAGGAATATTCCGGTTCGGAGTATAGGCCTCGAAGTCGGTGAGGATGACCTTGTCCGCAGCCTCCTGCTCCGCCTTTGTGTATGCCTGAGCCAGGCCGCTCTCTTTCCATTGCCCGCGTCTCAGGTCTGTCCCAATGTCCGGGCCTTTATCTGCGTTGTATACAACGATTCCCTCATTGCTGATAAGGTACAGGTCGTTGATGTCAAACCTTGACAGATAGGTTCGGATCGGTTCGTCAAAGCGTTTCAACACCGTGCTGTACGGCTGGACCAGATCTGCAGGATCGGTGTTCTGCAGAGACGGGTTTCCGGGTGACGAACAGACTGCCTGAAGAACGGTCGCCAGTGGATTCCCGGGTATGGGGGCGGGCTGTCCTGCCGAATTTGCCGATAATTTCCGGTTATGATTTTTCTCCGGAACTGTCTGGAATTCGGCGAGCAGCTCCGGGCGGGATCTGATTTTTTCGGAAATCCGGTCTGCAGCCTGTTGAAATTCCGCCATGGCCCGGATGATCATTTCATCTTCGGAATAGGACCGGGCATGAGTTCTCTGCGACTGAAAATAATCGGAAACCATCATGGCCTTGATATCCCGGAGAGCCGTCAGTTTAGTAAAGGCATCCTGCTCCAGGACTTTTTTTACTTCAAAATAGGTCGTGGCAATCACGAGAGCAACCGCCAGAATGGAGACGGATGTGAGCACGGCCCAGATCTTGGGCGCGATATTCAGATGCCGGACGGAAACATAGACGGCCAGTCCGGCTGCTGTGATAATCATGAAAAGCAGGAGGGACGTCTGCAGGATATGTCCGATCGTATCGTCATCGGCGGACACGGCGGGAGGGCCTGAGTTCAGCCATTTGTTCCGGATTGTCCGCATCTCTTCCCGGGACAGCGCCTTCAGGGATTTTTCCAGAATGGAATGAAGAATCACATTGTCCCGTTTCACGGCCATTCTCAGCGCGGGGGCATTGAATTTACCCAGGCCGGGTTCGCTCAGCATTCTGATGCCCGGTATATAATTGGTCTCCAGAGTGTAGGAGACGGTGCCGACACTTTCGAAAAAAACATCAGCTGTTCCGAGAGACACGGCCTTCAGCCCATCCGTTACACCATCAACCTCCAGGAACTCCGCCGAGGGCAACTGCTGCCGGAGTGATGACGTGATTAAAAATCCGGGAATGACCGCAATCCGTCTGTCCTTTACATCGGACACGGACGTAATGCTGCTGTTTTGCCGTACGACCATGATGGTCGGCTGATCCGAATAGGGAGCCGTCATGGACATGCTGCGGGCGCGTTCCGGGCTGTCATAAATGGCAGGCAGTACATCAATCTGTCCGGAATTCAGCATTTCCATCAGTTCCGGCCAGCTGTAGCCGTTATAAAATTCCGCCCGAATCCCGAGTTTTGCAGCCATCAGCCGGACCATGTCAATACTGAAGCCGGCCGGTTGTCCGCTCTGTACGAAATCAAAGGGCGGCCAATCGTTTTCGTTTCCCACACGCAGCACAGGGTGCGTGTCTATATACCGGATTTCTTCCGCTGAAAGGTCGCTGCGGATGTCATTTGACAGCAGGCTGCCGGCCAGAATAATCACAAGAAAGACAAGGGACAGCGGGCGATACATTGCTCTGTGATCTCCGAATAGACTGTGAATGAAGGACCCCATTCCGCATTACATTCCATCTTAATAGCAAAACCTACAATCGTAGCAGCCTAGAATCAAGCGTAAACACGCATTATCAATAGCTTGTGCCGCCGATTTTGATGTTATTTCCCCTTTCAGGAGCGGGTGAAGCGAATTTTTTCGCAGCAGTGGCGGCCGGCCGGTTATCGTGAAAAATGTGAACCGGAACAGAGGGACAGGATGGCTGAAGGAGGATAATTCTGATCAAATGCGGTTGCTTAATCCGCAGGGATAAAGATGATTAAATAAGATGCTTACGAACAGAATGTGCGAAATAACGATTATAAAAAATTTTAATTTCCACATGAAAAATTTCGTATCTTCGCCACCATGAATGACAGGAACATGACAGGGGGCAGACCAAGGTGCCATGCGCACAGATAAGGACAGTACTGATTGAAAACAAAGGTTAATGACCCGGCACAATCCGCCGTGGGCCTTTCCCTGAAGAAGTTAATTACACCCATCCTCTCTTCCATCGACAGCTTTAATTATTTACTGAAATCCCATCATCGCCGAACCACCATAATTTGTTACCATCTCGGCAGAGAACTGAATTTGAATGAAAAAGATTTTTTCGATTTGATTCTGGCTGCATCTCTTCATGATATCGGCGCCGTTACGGTTCAGGAAAAATTACAGTTGTTTGAACAGGATCTTGTGGCGCCTAATATTCACTGTGCCCGGGGATTTTCACTTCTATCCGCCTTTCCCCCCTTTGTTGAAATCGCCCATATCATCCGGAATCACCATATTACTTACAATGAATATCTGAAGAAGCCGGCGGCGGTTGCTTTTCAGAGTCATATACTCCATCTGGCGGACCGGGTGGAAATCACGACCCATAATTATGAGCATGATCTTCAGAAACTGGCTCCCATGACGCTGAAAAAAATAAGCGAGGACAAGGCCCGCTTTCATCCGGATGTCCTGTCCGCATTGTCACACATTGTCCAGTTACCTTCATTATGGGAGGATCTGGAGCATCTGACCTTTGATGATCTGTTTGAGCGAATTCCCTATTTTGACATTGTAAACCTTTCCATTGAAGACGTGGAGACCCTGACTTTCATTTTATCGAAGATTATTGATTTACGCAGTCATTTTACGGCGAATCACTCCCTGACCGTCGCCTATCTGGCAGAACGGATCGGAAAATATTTCGGAATTGATGAGATAAACAGGAAGAAACTGAAAATAGCAGGCTACCTCCATGATATCGGAAAAATTGCGATTGATCCGCGTCTCATTGAAAAAAAAGGCCCGCTGACCGCGGATGAATTCACGGTGGTCAGGAAGCACGTGGAATATACAAGTACCATTTTGAATCCGCTGCGGAACTATGAATTCTTCAGAAACATTGTTTCATGGGCTGAAAATCATCATGAAAAGGCCGATGGGTCGGGATACTGGCAGGGCCTTCGGGATGATGAATTTGATATTGAGTCAAAAATCATCGCCTATTCCGACATCATTTCCGCCTTATCTGAGACACGGCCCTATCGAAAGAGTCTGCCTCTGGATGAGACCTTTGACGTGATCAACAGGGAAATCGCGTCGGATATATCCCGGGACATGTTCCAAGTCATTGATGGCCACAGGGAAGATTTGCGGATATTTATAGAAAGCACGCTGATAAATTTTTGATCTGTCCCCTGCGGTCGCGTGGGACAGTACTGTTTTTATTTCCATATACGAAAAAAATGATAGTTTCGTATTCGCATTAACCTACGCGGTTCATATCCGTTGACTTTTTCGGTCTGCCGGTTTTCATTTTTGTACTGTTGAATCACGAGAGAAAATTTAACAATTATTCAAAACCCTTAGATTTTCTTAAGAATTGTATGATAACTTTAGCTATGATACGAGTGAATACAAGGATATTTATAGATGAGGGGATTTGCCGATGAAGGGTGAACTGAACGTGGGTAGACAGATTCGGATGATACCGAGTTCGGGGCGACTTATCAGCCTGGCATTGGCGGGGGCTGTATTTCTTGTCCTATCCTGCGGATCTCAGCCGTCCGGTGAACAGGCAAGCCGTCCGACAACGGTGAACGTTCAGGCCGGGCCGGTTATCCGGGGTGATATCAGCAAGACCATGACTTTTCAGGGGCTGACGGTCTGCACACGGCAAAATGAGGTTGCGGCGCCTTTTTCGGGATATATCGAGGCCATCGCCTGCCGCCGGGGTGATATGGTGAAAAAGGGAGACCTGCTGTTTGAGCTGGTCACGCCGGAGAATAAGGCGCTGATCGACGGGAAAATGAACCATTATGTGCGCCCGGCAAAAATTCTGTCCCCCTCCGACGGGTTCATCAGCAGCCAGACACCGCAGACCGGTGGACTGTACGTCACCGACGGGGAAATTCTCTGCACCGTGGATGATGCCCAGTCGCTCATCGTCCAGGCCGGCATTCCCTATGAATATCATAATCTGGCTGTAGAAAACACGGCCTGCCGCATCGGGCTTCCCGACGGATTGGTCATGAGCGGGCATATTACCCGGGTACTTCCCGTTGTTGATTCTGCAGATCAGACCCAGACCGTCTGGGTCCGGCCGTCGGATCCCGCTGCGCTGCCGGAAAACCTGAAGGTGAGCCTGGAATTCCGTCAGGCGCTTCACCGCAATGTCCTGCTCATTCCCCGGGCCGCTCTCCTCACCAATGAAACGGAAAATGAATTCTGGGTCATGACGGTCAGTCCGGACAGTCTGGCTCTGCGCGTACCGGTGCTGACGGGCCTGAGTAATGACAGCCTCGTGGAAATACTCGGAACGGTCCTGGCCGAAAATCAGGCAGTGATCACGGCCGGCGCCTACGGGCTGCCGGACAGCAGCCGTATTCATATCGGGCATCCATGATGGAGAAACTCTTCAGACATTACCGGGGTCCGCTGACCTTTGTCATCCTGCTGATTTTCCTCGGCGGGATGCAGTCCTACCGGAATATGAAGACCAGCCTCTTTCCCAATATCACTTTTCCAAAAATAAAGATAATTGCCGATAACGGCGACCAGCCTGTGGAAAAAATGATGGTGACGGTGACCAAACCGCTGGAAAACGCCATCAAGCAGGTGGAAGGCCTGAAACTGATCCAAAGCCTTACCAGCACAGGCAGCTGTGAGATATCCGCGTTCATGAGCTGGAGTTCGGATATTGATCTGGACAAGCAGCGGCTCGAATCACGCATCAATCAGGTGCGCAGCACGCTGCCGCCGGATGTGAGTATTACCATTGAAAAAATGAATCCCTCCATCCTGCCGGTGGTGGGCTATTCGCTGCAGTCCAGGAAGCTGGATAATATTGAACTGAGGCAGCTGGCGGAAAATATCATCCGTCCCTATCTGTCTCGCATTGACGGCGTGTCTGCGGTGGATGTGATCGGCGGATCGGTGAAGGAATACCGGATTATTCCGGATCCGGCTAAGATGACGCGTCTGAATATCCAACCGGGTGATTTTGAGGCAGCCTTTCAGAAAACCGGGTTTATCCAGTCCGCCGGGCATATTGACGATTACCGGCGGCTATACCTGACGGTTACGGATGCGGCCGTATATCACAGGGGGGATCTGGAGCAGCTGGTGCTGGCTGCGACGCCCGAACGGACCATCCGGGTTGCCGATGTGGCAAAGGTGGAGATTGCTGCCCGGAAGGAATATATCCGTATCCGTGCCGACGGCCGGAATGTTCCTCTCATCGCGGTGCTCAAACATCCGGATGCCAATCTGATCGACGTGATGAAGGGGATCAGCCAGAGCGTGAATGAATTGAATTCAGGTGTTCTGCCTGCCGATGTAAAACTGAAACCCTATTATAATCAGTCCGAATTTGTAAAGGAAAGTATCCGCAGTATCATTGACGTGCTGTGGATAGGACTGCTGCTGGCCATTATCGTGACCATCCTCTTCCTCCGTTCCCTCCGCGCCAGCCTGGTCATATTGATTGTTATACCGCTGACGCTGGCCCTCACCTTCATCTGGATGACCTTCATCGGTTTTGACTTCAATATCATGACCATCGGGGCCATTGCCGCGGCCATCGGCCTGATCATTGACGATGCGGTGATCGTGGTGGAACAGATCCACCGGACCCACGAGGAACATCCTGACCGCAAACCAGTCGAGCTGGTGACGAAGGGCGTGAAATTTCTGCTGCCGGCCATGGTGGGGTCCTCTCTCAGTACTATAGTCATTCTCATTCCCTTTCAATGGATGAGCGGTGTGGCGGGGGCCTATTTCAAGATATTGACCCAGACGATGGCCATTACCCTGATCTCATCGTTTTTTATGGTCTGGATCGCGCTGCCTGTCATTTACCTGCTTCTCCCCGAAGGAAAAATTTCTGCCGCTCACGAGAATGCGGCTCAGTACGGCTGGATCGGATTTTTACTTCGCCGGGCCTGGATCAGCGGAATTCTGGTTATCCTGATGGCTGTCTCCGTCTATATCCTGGCGCCCCGGCTGCAGACCGGATTTCTGCCGGAAATGGATGAGGGCTCTATTGTCCTGGACTATAATTCACCGCCCGGAACATCCCTCGAGGAAACGGACCGTATGCTGACCGAGGTGGATAAAATTATCGAATCCGTTCCGGAAGTGAGCGGCTACTCACGGAGAACCGGAACACAGATGGGTTTTTTCATTACCGAACCCAATTCCGGAGATTATCTGATCGAATTGTCTCGGAAGCGGAGCCGGAGTACGGAGGAAGTTGCCGATGATATCCGGTCACGGATCGAAGAGCAGGTTCGGGCACTGACAGCCGATTTCGGGCAGGTGATCACCGATATGCTGGGGGACCTGATGAGCTCTGTACAGCCTATCGAGATAAAAATTTTCGGTGATGATCATACTCAGCTCGAAGCCCTGTCCCGGCAGGTCGCGGACAGTGTGGCGACAGTGGCAGGGACGGCGGATGTATTTGACGGCATCGTGGAGGCCGGGCCGAGTTTTCGCCTGCACCCCAGATCTGCGGTGCTGGAGCAGTACGGGATGTCGGCCGAAGAACTGCATATGCAGGTGGAGATCGCCCTCGACGGCCGGGTTATCGGCAGTATTCCGGAAAAGGAACAGCTGACGGACATCCGGGTTCTCCGTGAATATCCGGTGTCTCCGTCTCTGGAAACCCTGCGCAATCTGAGCATAATCACGCCTAATGGAACGCCCCTGCCGCTGCACATCTTTGCAGATATCGAGATTCAGAAGGGCGCGGCCGAAATCGATCGGGAAAACCTGCAGACCATGGGTGTGGTGACGGCGCGGCTGAATCAGCGCGATCTGGGATCGGTTATGAAGGATATCCGCAGCCGGCTGGCCGGTGTACAATTGCCGCCATCCTATCAGATCGTGTATGGCGGATCTTACGCCGAGCAGCAGAAGTCTTTCGGTGAACTGCTCAGAATCCTTTTTACAGGCGGCCTGATGGTCTTTGCCGTTGTGCTCTTCATGTTCCGAAATGTCCGGCTCGCCGCATCGGTGCTCTTCATCTCTGTGCTCGGACTGTCCGGAAGCATCATTGCCCTGTTTATCACGCATACGCCGCTGAATGTAGGCAGCTATACCGGCATTATCATGATTATCGGAATTATCGGAGAAAATTCCATTTTTACCATTCAGCAGTTTATGACGGCCCTGGCGGACAGGCCGGCCGAAGAGGCCATCCGCTTTTCCATCGCGACACGCCTGCGCCCCAAACTCATGACGGTGATCTCCGCCGTACTGGCGCTCAGCCCCCTGGCCGCCGGTATCGGTACAGGCGCCCAGATGCATCAGCCTCTGGCCATTGCCGTGATCGGAGGCCTCCTGGCGGCACTGCCCCTGTTGCTGATCATCCTGCCGCAGTTTCTCAAATTCATTTACAGAGACTGAAATTATTTTATTTTTCATACGCGATGAATCGCGTCTGAGCCGTCCGTCTTCGTTTCGCTTCGAGAGTATCGAGTAGCGAGTAACGAGTCGCCCGTCTTCGTACTCCTTCGCCGCCCGTCAGCGGCTGAGTGGTATCATTCGGTGACTGAGTGGTATCACCCGGTGGCTGAGCGGTATCACTCGGCGGCTGAGCGGAGTCGAAGCCAGCTGTCATTGCGGGCTTGACCCGCAATCTGCTTTACGTGTTGCGAGGATGACGATAAAATCAAGACGTGAGTGACAATTATCCTTCGGTTAAAACGATTACAGACGTTGCATGCAACGTCTCTACCGAAATTCTATAGACGCGGAGAGTTCCGCTTCTTCCCCATCTACTCGTCAACTCATCAACGCCCCAACATTTTTCCCCTTGCCCGATTCCCTTGTTTTGGTTACTTTGACCGCGGTTTAAATCTTTGGCTATGAAAATCACAACGCCGGGTTCGTGTGCGGCGGGGAAGAAACGGAGTGGGTGTGAGCAGAGGACTGAAAAGAGCAGGACTGAAAACGGGCCTGATTCTGCTGGCAGGATCTGTCCTGAACAGCTGTTTTCTCTATAACGACGAGGAGAAGCCTGTGGACTACGGCCTCACACTGGAAGCGGTGGATGTGGTCTGCACGGATGCCACATTTAAAGTAGCCAGGAGCCGGGAGGCAGGAGTCAGGGGAGAGGGGCTGCGGGTGGGCCTGTTCAGGGATGACAGCCTGGTGGTGACGGAT
>JBJKQR010000045.1:0-39406 GCA_046735395.1 Fidelibacterota bacterium
GGGGTCATAAATAACGATACCGCAGAGTTGGGAAGAGCAGAAAATCCGGTGAATGAACAATCCGGCCATATTTTGCTTCACCTTAACGAAAAAAGCCTTATATTATCCCCTGATGAAAACACTTAGAAAGGATTAATTTAATTATGAAGGCCCTGATTTATGTTATGACCCTGGCTGTATTGCTGAGTGGCTGTTCGAAGAAGGATAAAGCTCCCGCATCTCTGGCCAGCGGCGGTGTATTCACCGGTGAAGTGATGGAAGTGATTGATGTGGATTCCTATACCTATATGAAAGTCAAGGAATCGGACGGCGAGAAATGGGTGGCTGCTCCCTCCGTGGAAGTTGAAGAAGGCGCTCATATCTACTACCTGAATCCCATGGAAATGAAGAATTTTACCAGCAAGACTCTGAACCGGACTTTCGACAGCGTCTATTTCATTAATAAAGCCTATTTTGACGAGAAGGAGCTGGCGAATGACAAGGCTGCCACGCCGACCGCCGGACACGGTAAACAGATGAGTTCGGGTTCATCCAAGACCACGGACAAGGTTGCCGGCATCAGTGTGGCAAAAGCCGACGGTGGCTACAGTATTGCGGAAATTTATGAAAACTCCGTCAAGCTGAAGGATCAAAGCATTCTCGTACGCGGGAAGGTGGTCAAGTTCTCGCCCAATATCATGCAGCGGAACTGGGTGCATGTGCAGGACGGAACAGACTTCGACGGCAAATATGATCTGACTATTACAACCGATGAGACACTCAACGTCGGTGATGAGGTTCTGTTCGAGGGTACACTGAAAACGGATGAAGATTTTGGTTACGGATATTACTATCCTGTTCTGCTGGAAAAAGCTGTAAAGAAATAAGAAACCGGAGCCCCTTGTTTTTTAGACTAAGCAGATTCAAAGCGCTACTCTGGCCGGCCCTGTTGCTGATGGCACTGCCCCTGCAGGCTGCCGGGACCGGAACGGAGGCACATGATTTCGGGATTCTGACCCTGCTGCCGCCATTGATCGCCATTATCCTGGCTTTTATCACAAAGAATGTTCTGGTCAGTCTGTCGCTGGGTGTGTTCAGCGGAACATTCATCCTGTCCTGGGTGAAGTATTCCCCGCTGAAGGCCGTTCTCTTCGCCTTCATCCATTTCACGGATACGGTACAGACAGTGATTGCCAATCCCTGGAATGCGGGGATTATCCTGCAGACGCTGACCATCGGCGGCCTGATCGCGCTCATCGCCTATATGGGCGGAGCAAGGGCCATTGCCGAATCCCTGGCAAAACGGGCCAAGTCACCCACCAGTGCCCAGATGTATACCTGGCTCATGGGGCTTTTCATCTTTTTTGATGATTATGCCAATGCATTGACGGTGGGACCCATCATGCGGCCGGTGACGGATAAAATGAAAATCAGCCGGGAAAAGCTGGCCTTCATCATTGATGCTACAGCCGCGCCCATAGCAGGAATTGCCCTTATTTCCACCTGGATCGGGTACGAGCTGGGTCTCATCCAGGACGGCTTCGATGCCCTGGGCGTTTCCGCCAATGCCTATGGTGTGTTTGTATCCACCATCCCCTTTCGATTCTACAATATTCTGATTCTCTTCTTTATACTGGCTTCCGCCTATATGCTGCGTGATTTCGGCCCCATGCTTGATGCGGAGAAACGGGCACGGCTGGAAAACAAGCCTCACCGCGATAACGCGAAGCTTCTCAGTGATCTGGAAGAGGATCTCAAACCTGCCGAGGGAATCCAATACCGTGTATCTTCGGCTCTCATTCCCATTCTGACACTTATCCTTGCCGGATTCTTCGGCCTGTATTTCAACGGATACCTGTCCATACAGGGCGGAGAAAATGCTGAGCTGGCAGCCCTGGTGAAAGCCAGCCCCTTCAGCGGTTTCGCGATGCGGGAATGCTTCTCGGCCTCCTCCGCGGCCATCGTTCTCTTCCAGGCGGCGCTGCTGGCAAGCATCGTGAGTATGGCCATGGGAATGAAGCGGAAAATATTCACCCTCGAAAAAGCGGTGGAAATCTGGATCAAGGGCGTCAAATCCCTGGCCTTCACCATTCTCATTCTTGCCCTGGCCTGGTCTCTGTCCTCCGTAATCAAGGAACTGAAGACGGCCACCTATCTCGTGAATATTCTCGGTGACAGTCTGCCGGGCTTTGTTCTGCCTTCTGTCATATTTACACTGGGTGCCATTATCTCCTTTGCCACCGGCACCAGCTATGGAACCATGGGTATTCTCATGCCGCTGACCATTCCGCTGGCCTATGCGCTCAATCCGGATCCCGGTTTTCTCAGCCTGAGCATCGGAGCGGTTCTGACCGGCGCAATCTTCGGAGACCATTGTTCACCCATTTCCGATACGACCATTCTCTCATCCATGGGCGCTTCCTGCGACCATATTGACCATACCCGGACCCAACTTTTCTATGCCGTACCGGTTGGGCTTATATCCATATTCTTCGGTTATCTGCCCTCGGGATTGGGACTGCCGGCATGGCTGACGCTTCCTTTGGGAATGGCGGCTGTTCTGCTGTTGCTTCTTTTCAAAGGAAAAAAAATCGATGACTGACGAATTCTGTTCGCCTTAATCCCCTGTTAATACGGAATTAAAGTTGCTCAAGCTCTGCAATTTGATTAAATTTGGCAAATGAAAAACTAATTTTATAAAGGATAATACCATGAAAAGAGTGTTTACAATCCTTTTAGCCTTATCATTCGGCTGGCTGGCTTCCTGTTCCGGTTCTAAAAATGCTGTATCTCCTGAGCTTCGCAAGGAATTGGATGGCTATAAAAATGCCATTACAAATCAGCAGAAAGAAATCGCAGATCTGAAGAAGCAGATGGACAGCGGTGCTCAGGGGGATCTGCAGTCCACCCTCAATGCCCTTCAGAATGATGTCAATACCAACAAGACCGATATTCGTCGTACACGGTCTGCTCTGAGTACGATTCAGAGTGCCGTGGAAGATATCCGCAAGGCTTCACCGCTCATTGATTCCACAAACCGGATCCTTCTGGACGATATTCAGCTGATGAAAAGCCAGCTGAATGAACTGAATGCGAAAATGGGCGGCTCAAGCAGCTTCTCATCATCCCGTTCAGGCTCGTCATCGTCTTCAGGCACACGCGCCCTGTCTCCTCAGGAATTCAGAGCTGCCTATGTGAATACACTCAGTAAATGGCAGAACGGCCGCTATGCCGAGGCACGGGCCGGATTTGCAGATCTGATCCGCTCCAACCCCAATGATGACCTGGCGGACAACGCTCAGTACTGGATCGGTGAAAGTTATTACAAGGAAGGCAAATACGAGAAAGCCATCGTGGAATTCGAGAAAGTCTTCACCTACTCGGATCGCGGTAAATATGACGATGCCCAGTTCAAGCTGGGGCTCTGTTACCGCAAGATGGGCAACACCCGGAAGGCCCGGGATGAGTTCGAACGCCTCATCAATTACTACGGTGACAGTGAATATAAAGCGCAGGCCCAAAATATTCTAAGCAAGTTGAGATAATATGGCTTTGAAACTATACGGTTTGTCCGCACATATCAATGCTTTTTCCCCGGAGACACTCACCGGGGAATTTTTTCGTAGCGTCTCAAAAGTTTTCAATGAAAATAAGATCGATGTTCGTCTGTTCATGCCCAAGTATGGAGCGATCTCCGACCGGAAGTTCATTCTCCGCGAAGTGATTCGTCTGAAGGAGATTCCGGTGATGGTTGCCGATGAGGAAATTGTCACATCCGTGAAATCCGCCTTCATCCCCGATACGAAAGTGCAGACCTATTTTGTGGTGTATCCGCCTTATTTCAAGAAATTCGTAGCCCCCTTCGGCCGGAATTTTAATCCATCGGATTATGAAAAATTTGACGAATCCATGTTGCTTTTCAATATTACGGGAATGCGGACACTGGAATATCTGTACTGGAAGCCGGATCTGATTTTTGCAGCAAACTGGCATTCTGCCCTGTCTCCCATTCTGCTGGCGACGCGCTACGCGGACAATGAGTGGTATGCCCAGTCCAAATCGGTTCTGGTCCTGAGCAGTGACGAACCTTTCCGGGCCTTCAGTCCGGATGTACTGAAAGCATTCGGAGTCAGTGATGCGGACTATGATATCAGCAAGCCTCTGGAATATCTGAAAGCCTCCATCCGGCACGCATCTGCCGTGCTGATCATGAATGTTGCCGGAGAAAAGGACGAATTGAAGGACTTGCTGGCGGATTCAGACGTGAAAAAATTGTTGAAGTCGAAGGGGGAACTTTTTAAAACCGTAACCATTGAAAAGCCCGATGAAGAAGAAACCTGGGGATATCTTGCACAGGATTTTTATCAATTTCTCGAATCGATTCAATAAACGATCTGCAACCGTTCCAACAACTTGAGTAAAATATGTATTTGAAATCACGACATGTGAAAATGCTGCCGTTTGTCATGGGACTTGTCCTTTTGGCCTCCTGCGATCTGAAGGAAATCACCTCTGATGCGGGCCCGCAGCTGGTGGAACAGTATTCCATCACTGTGGATTCATCGCTTGTTCAGGGAATCACCTCGAAGCACAGCTCAGCCACCAATGCCTACGGCGAGGCCCTTCATTGCGGCCATTACAAAGGTGTCAGCAATCAGGTTCTGCTCCAATTTTCCTATCTGTATGATCTGGATTATTATCCGGATTCCGTCAGCTACCGTATCGACAAGGCCGACCTGGTTCTTACAAACTATAAACGCTGGCCGGCAGACGGAGTGCAGCCGACGGTCACTGTAAGCCTGCTCGGTGAGGACAGTCTGTCCATTTGGAGCAGCAGCAGTGATATTGACAGCCTCTGGACAGATATTACATCCGGCGCTGTTCCGCTGTCATCAACCTGCGAGGAGACAGGGACGGAAACGATTTTTCATCTGGGAACTGATATGGTGGCAGCCATTGAAAGCTGGCATGACGGCGGCGTCAATACCGGACTGCTGCTGAGCCCTCTGGACGGTGAGAATGGAATGCAGGCCTGGTACAGCCGGGACTACAGCACCGCGGATTATTCCGTCAAACTGAAACTCTTCTGTACTCTGCTCGATACGGCAGACGGAACAACTCCCGTTTATTATGATACGCTGTCCATCGCCACAACAGCCGATGTGACCTATTCCACGACCGACCGACCACTTCCTGTAAATACACTGGCCGCAGAAGCCGGAACCATTATCGAATCCTCATTTGCAGTGGATTCTCTGAAATCACTCCTGCCCGGGGATGCGGTTATCAGCTCTGCTGAAATGACCATTCCGGTTACATCGATGGACATCGAGCCGAACGACACCGTGATGGTCTATCTGCAGCTGAGCAAGGATGACGGCAGCGGTACGTATACGGCTGTGAGCGGAATGCTGGCTTCGGATACTCTGACGGCCGATGTTACTTCCCTGCGATTTTCTCTGGCGGTTCCCCTGCAGTATCTGATCGGTGGCGGCCGCGGCAGTCATGAGAGACTGTTCCTGCGTTTTGCAGACGAATACAATACTTATTCACGTCTTCAGCTGAACCGGAGTGGATTCAGCCTGGACCTGTTTTATACTGAATTGGGGCTGTAACCGTGAAAAAAATATTATCAATTCTTATTATAAGCGTAGTTGCCGGGTTGGAAACGACCGCATCTGCCGGTATTTTTGATCTCTATGGCACTGGCCGGACGGAATACGGATACGGAGTGATGTCATCTACCCGGGGATACACAGGCATCGCCGTGATGGACAGTATGGAAACGGGAATGATCAATCCCGCTTCCGCCGGATTGAATGCCGGTACAGGGTTTGAAATCGGGCTCAATGCCGGTGTTGACATGATATCCGGGATCGGATACAGCGCCCAGCGGCAGGGCTTTGATTACGTTGCCTTCAATGTTCCGGCCGGCAGAAAAAACGGCCTGCGCTTCTCGCTGCAGCCCATTTCCTATGCCAATGCCGCTCTCACCACCCATCGTACGGATCTGTCCGCCGATGAACATTACAGTTTCGACGGATCTGTCTATGCCCTGTCTGTCGGATTTGCCCGCCGCTTCAACGAAAAAATCAGCGCCGGACTGACTCTGGCTTCCCTGCTCGGAGGCTATGAACTTCAGCATGATGTAACCTTCGATAATACGTCTCTTCTGGATGTCCACAGCACATTCAGCTCTGGTGTGGACGGACGCCGCATCGGCGCCGGACTTGTCTATTCTCCCTTACCGTCGCTCTCCGTGGGTATCACAGCGGAGACAGTCTACAAGTTTAAGAGCCGTACTCTGAGACGGCGTTCCTCCGGGTCCTATTCGTCGTCCGTTTTTGCTCCCGCGGATACTCTCATTTCCGACCAGTCCGTCTTTCCCGCCCGGGCCGGCATCGGGGTCGCCTATAGCCTGTCACCGTCCCTACGCCTTACGGGAGACTTTATCGGACTGAGTGCACCGGAGGGATTACTGCCGGGACAGTTCGGGATGATTACTGCATCCTCCGCGGCAACGACGGGACATCATATCGGGATCGGACTGGAGAAAACAGGCCAATCCGGCCGTTACGGAAGCTATTTCGAACGTATGACCCTGCGTAGCGGTTTCTATTCGGACGCATCACCCATGACCCGTGAAAACGGTATGGAATCCGCGTCCATGGGGCTGACTTTCGGACTGGGCCTGCCTTTCAATAACGGGAATTCCCGTTTTGATCTGGGCGTGGATCTGGGACGCAGCAGGGGAACGATTTATAATACCACTGTGCCCAATGGAGAAGCTTTTGATGAAAATTACGTCAAAATCCATTTCTCTTTTTCGTCTTTCGACCGCTGGTTCAATACAAAAGGCAAATATCGTTAATTAAACTGTTAATAAAATAAGGAAGATTCTCATGTTCAGAGAGAAGAAAACCCGTTCATTACTGATCGCAGCAAGCATGGCTGCCGTAATGATGTCGCTTTTTACATACTGTGTGCCTGCAGGGCAGAGCCAGGAAGAATTTCTGGCCGTTCAGAAGGCTAGACGAGACTCCCTGCGGCGAGTGAATCATAACAAATGTGAATTCAAACTGAGTAATGCAGATCAGTACAAACTGCAGGAAAACTGGTCGAAAGCCATTGAAAATTATCGGGCGGTCATCGATCTGGGCTGTGCTGAAGATTTCTGGAATCCCCTTTACGAGGACATGGCGCTCTGCTATTTCAAGGAAAATAAGGTTGATTCAGCAGCCTGGTCCATTGAGGAAGGCCTGTTGTACAATAACAGCGACCGCCATATGCTCGAGGTCCTTGCCTATTATAAACACGATGATATCGCTAAACAGATCGAAATCTGGAATCATATCAATACCCTGTATCCGGGTGAATCGGAAACCCTGTTCAAGCTGGCGGATCTCTACGCCACACAGGGAAATTTCGATGCCCAGATTGAAATGCTGGATAGAGTCCTGGCGATTGATCCCGCCAATACCAAAGCGGACCAGGCAATTATCAAGGCCTATAAGGACAGCGGTCGGGATCCGCTGGAACGCTACGCTTCCGCCTGGGAAAACGATAAAATGAACGCCAGTAACGCCTACCAGTACAGTAAGGAACTGTTTGACCGCGGTGAATTGAAAACCGCTCTGGAAGTGCTCAAGCAGGCCGCCACTCTGCACTCGGGCAACCGGAATATCGAGGAGCTTCTGGCCCAGGCCTATGAACAGGATTTTCAGATGGATCAGGCGTTGATCGTCTATCAGGATCTGGCTGCGAAATATCCCGCTGACCAGACTCTTGTCCTGAAGGTAGTAAAACTTCTTACCGATGCCGGGCAGTTTCAGGAAGCTCTGAAAGTTGCTGAAAAAGCAGTTGTTACCACACCGGCAAACGGACAGGCTCTGGCAGCCCGCGGTGACATCTATTATGCTGCCGCTGAAAATTGTTCAGCCGGCAAGAATAAACTCGATTTCAATGACAAACTCGTTTACCATATGGCCTACGAAGATTACCGGGACGCGATGGAGCAGGGAAACTCCATGGTGGGAGCCAAACTGAATTTTCTGAAGAATCCCAATAATTCCATGATCATCTCCAGCAAGAGTGACTATTTTCTGGCAAGTGAAGCCAACAAGGTCAATTCAAAAACATTCAAGGTAATTGGAGACTGCTATTCGTGGATAACGCGGACCGTAACTGTCAAATAGTTTTCCTGGCATCGGATCATGGCGGCTTTGACGGAAAACAGGCTGTCATAAAGACCTTGAAGGAGCTGGACATCCTCTACGAGGATCTGGGGTGTTTCAGCTCCGAAAGTACGGATTATCCGGACTGGGGCGTGGCAGCGGGACAGCGGGTGGCGAAGAGTCCCGGAAGCTGCGGAATCATTCTCTGCGGAACGGGAATCGGGATCTCCATCGCCGCCAATAAGGTCGCAGGAATCCGGGCTGCTCTCTGTACGTCCGTTCATCATGTGGAAATGGCCCGGCGTCACAATGATGCCAATATTCTTGCCATGGGCGGCCGTGTGTCGTCCCCCGATGAAATCGACGCCATGGTCAGAGCCTGGTTCACGTTTTCATTCGACGGCGGCCGTCATCAGCGCCGCATCGATAAAATCCACAAACTTACAGGATGTTGACATGTTTGAAAATCTGAAAGCTCAGGATCCGGAGGTTTTTCGGACCTTGAAAAATGAGGTTCATCGGCAGAATGCAACGCTGGAAATGATTGCCTCGGAAAATTTTGTCAGTGATGCGGTTCTGGAAGCAACCGGGAATGTCATGACCAATAAGTACGCCGAGGGATATCCGGGAAACCGCTATTACGGCGGCTGTGAAAATGTGGATGAAGTGGAGAATATCGCCCGCGACCGGGCAAAGGAACTCTTCGGCTGTGATTACGCCAATGTGCAGCCCCACAGCGGATCGCAGGCGAATATGGCGGTCTATTTCAATTATATCAAGCCGGGTGACACGGTGCTCGGAATGGATCTCGCCCATGGCGGCCATCTGACTCACGGCTCACCGGTGAATTTCAGCGGAAAGCTCTATAATATCGTCAGTTATGGTGTAAATCGGGAAACAGGCCGCATTGATTTTGACGATGTGGCAGCCAAAGCGCTCGAACATAAACCGAAACTGATTATTGTGGGCGGATCCGCCTACCCGCGTTTTTATGAATTTGAAAAATTCAGGGAAATCGCGGACCGGGTCGGTGCTTTTCTGATGGCCGATATCGCCCATCCGGCAGGCCTGGTGGCGGCCAAACTGCATCCCGATCCCATGCCCTGGTGTGATGTGGTCACGACCACCACGCACAAGACACTGCGCGGCCCCCGTGGCGGCATGGTGCTCATCGGCAAAGACCGTGAAAATCCCTTCGGCCTGACGGCGGCTAAATCCGGACGCGTAAAAATGATGTCCGAACTGCTGGATACGACTGTGATGCCCGGTATTCAGGGCGGCCCGCTCATGCATACCATCGCAGCCAAGGCGGTTGCCTTCGGTGAAGCGCTGAAACCCTCCTTCCGGGATTACGCTGCAAAAATCATTTCGAATGCGGCGGTTCTCGCTGAATCTCTCATGAAGTATGACTTTAATCTGGTATCGGGCGGAACAGATAATCACCTGATTTTAGTTGATCTGAGCAACAGGGATATTTCCGGAAAGAAAGCGGAACGCTGTCTGGAAGATGCGGGAATTACCGTAAATAAGAATATGGTACCCTTTGATACGCGGAGTCCCTTCGTAACCAGCGGAATCCGTCTGGGAACGGCCGCTCTGACGACGCGCGGTTTCGGCAATGAGGAAATGCGACAGATCGCAAGATTCATCGATCGTGTTCTCCGTAATCCTGACGATGAAAAAACCGTTAAATCCGTGCGGGGTGAGATTGCCGAACTTTCGGCCCGCTACCCTCTGTACGGGTATCTGCTGGGTGACTGAGATTGAGATGTCCGAAATGCAGCAGCCCGGATCATAATGTCATAGATTCCAGGGCTATCAGCAAATCCAACGGAATCCGCCGCCGCCGCGAATGCATTCAGTGCGGGACACGCTTTACTACTTATGAATATGTGAGCCTCGCGCCGGTTCTGGTTATAAAGAGCAATGGAAATCGTGAGGAATTCAACCGGGAAAAACTGGTTCGCAGCATCCAGGCTCCCTGTGTCAAGCGTCCCGTGTCTCATAAGAAAATTGAAGAAATCGCGGATGTTATTGAGAAATATATACAGTCCCTCGGCGAAGCCGAAATTCCCAGTCCGGTGATCGGAGAGGCTGTGATGAGTCATTTGAGAGAAATCGATAAAGTGGCCTATATCCGCTTTGCATCCATTTATCGGGAATTTCAGGATGTAACCGAATTCCGTGAGGAAATTGACATTCTGGAGAATAACACCTGATTTTTGAAAAAACGGTAAAGAATTCTGCAGAATTGCCGAAGATACCAGATAGAGCAGGGAAAGGAGTTATTGACTTTCTCCCTTCCTTCTCTTTAACTTCCGGCTAAATTCAAGGAGTTGAACAGGAATCATTTCGTTAAAGGTACGTTGAAAAGTGGGAAATGACACGGCACCTTTGGCGAACTGACGTACCGAACGCTGAAGGCGCGTCGGTTTTTTGATTTTTATGAGGAGAAAAAGAAATGTTGAAGAAATTTTCCATACTGAGCATCCTGTTACTGGGATTCAGCCAGCTGACATTCGCTCAAGGTGAGGCCGGAGCTATATTTCTGTTGATCGCACCGGGTTCGCGTGCTGAAGGGATGGGCGAAGCTCAGGTGGCTGCACCCAACGATGTCTACGCGTCTTACTGGAATCCGGCCGGCCTGGCTGACATGAAACGCACTCAGCTCGGAGGTATGCATGTAAAATGGCTGCCCAATCTCGCTGATGATATGTATTATCTGTTCCTCACCGGATCTCATTATATCCCCAATCTCGGAACCATCGGCGGACATATCATTTATCTGAATCTGGGGCAGCAGCAGAGAACCGATGAACAGGGCAATGATCTTGGAACCTTTGTCTCTTACATGATGGCGGGCACGGTTTCCTACGGAACGTCCCTGTCCGCGAATTCGTCCTTTGGCCTCAATGCAAAGATTGTCTACCAGATGCTGTCTCCCTATGGAACGATTCAGGAAAAGGGGCGAGGCGATGCACTCAGTTTCGGATTTGATATAGGATATCTGAAACGGAATCTGTTATTCAACCGGGTTGATTTCGGGCTTATGGTTTCGAATTTGGGCCCCAAGGTTGCTTTCATCGATGTTGCTCAGGCCGACCCCATGCCCACCGATATGAAAATGGGACTGAATTTTCGCATCAGTGAGGATAAGAATAACAAATTATCCATCGTGACCGATGTGAATAAACTGCTGGTCGCATCTTATCCGGCCATGGATGCCAATGGAGACTATTATATTCAGGATAATGAAAAAGCCTATACGGATCCCTGGTTCAAGGCAATTTATACTTCATGGACGAATGATGTGGTGTACGCGGGAAATATTGATTTTGGACAGGATGATCTGATCGGCGGTTACGATATCAATGGTGATAAGCAGGGCTGGTATACAGCTCTGGGCGATAAGGGCCCCGAATTCCAGTATGGTGACAATGTTGCTGATTTCGGCTATGACGCAGACGGCTATCCCATCGGCTGGGGTGCCTATGATGAAAGCAGTAAAGACGGTACTCCGAAAAAGGAAGTCGGCAGCAAGAACACCGGCTCTTTTCAGAATGAAATTGACAGGATGATTTTTAATGTGGGCGCTGAATATGTTTACGGCGGTATTTTTGCAGTCCGCGCAGGCTACATCTATGATAAGTCCGGTGCGATTTCCAATCCCACCTTCGGATTCGGCCTGAATTATGCCAATTTCGGATTTGATTTCGGCTACACCAGCGGGAAACCGGGCCATCCTCTTACAAATACCATGCGTATCAGCCTGAAATATCAGTTTTAAGAGAGTAATATGAACCGACTACGATCCTGCATGATGATTTTCATCGTGGCAGCCGGGTTTGCTTACGGTTTCAGCCCCTATCAATCTGACCGCAGTACGGTTGCGGCGGTATTGCCGGGCAGCTATGACTGGCCGCTGCTGACTGTAGAATTTCAGGATGACAATGATCTCTATACCACCGGACGCGGGCGTCTGCTGACGACCTGGGCCGATGTGGATACAACCGACACCCTGTATACCTTTGACGCGGTTCCTCATAACGAGGCCTATTTTTGTTCACGCCTGGAAGGAATGGATACCTACTGGAATTCGGTGACAAAGGGACGGATCAGGATAAAAACCGGTTCAGCTCAGTATCTGGGACAGGTGAAGATGCCCCGGGCCATTCGCTATTATAATCCGGCGATCACACCGGACAGCGTGGATACGCGGCTGGCTGAGCTGGTCTATGTGTCCATAAAGACCTGGACAGATGCCGGGAATGTTCTCAGTTCCGTACCGGACGCGATTCTCATTTATCATGCCGGTGTGGGACAGGATTTTGATTTTTCAAATATTTATGACGAAACGCCCTTCGATATCCCCTCCTTTTATTTCGATGACAGTTTTCTGAAGGAAAATCTTCCTGCCGATCACTATGACTATCTGAATGCACTGGGCCTGACACGCGGAGCCGTTCTGCCCGAAATGCAGAATCAGCTCGGAGTCAATATCGGCCTGCGCGGGACAGAGATGCTGCTCAGTGGTTTTCTCCTCGGGCTGCCGCCACTGTATGACACGGCTCAGGGCCGATCCTATGCCGGCATTTTTGCTCTGATGGATCAGGGCTCCAATAACGCGGCCGGCCTCGTGCCCATGTATCCGTCAGCCTTTGAACGCATTCTCCTGGGAATGGAGACGCCGCAGCTGCTGCAGGAGGGACACTGTCGTATGCTCGCCGGTCAGAGCTACAAGCTTCCCATTAACAGCAGTGAATACTTTCTGCTGGAAGTGCGCCGGAATGCCGGTGTCTTTCTGGATTCTCTGGTGGCGGCCAAACCATTGAAGACCTACGCGGATGCGCTTGAATTTTACGCGGACAGCAGCGATGCCTTTGATCTGGTGTACAGCTCCGACGGAACCCGGGTCGTCGGCGTCAGTGATTATAATGTGACGCTGCCGGGTAACGGGCTGCTCATCTGGCATGTGAATGATGCTTGGTCGGGGATACGGTCCTTCGGCGCAAATCCGAACGGCACCCTGCTGCCACTGCTGGATCTGGTTGAGGCTGATGGCGGTGATGATATCGGAAAGAATTATGGGATTCTCGCCGGGAATGTGAATCAGGGCTGGAAATACGATATGTGGTTTACCGACAATCCCGGCTATTTTGACAATAATCCTCATCGTTATAGTACGGACTGGTCGGATCTGACCCACCCGGACACCCGAAGTTTTGCAGGGGCTGAAACAGGGATTCAGTTCAATGATTTTTCCTTTACGCCGGACAGTGTAACGGCGGATATTTTTCTGTCCGGATCTCCCTTTCTGCGGAAAGATACGGACACCTACTGGATGATTCAGGGAAAAACCGGAGCAGACGAGGCCTTTATCGGCCTGAAGGATTCAAGCCTTGTTCGCAGCCGGGCCGCTGGCATCGAATCTCTTCTGGCTCTGAATGAGCCGGCAGATCCGGCAGTGGTTCGTCCGGTTCTGCTTGATTCTCTGACACTTCTGCTGGCCCGCATTCAGCAGGGATTTTTAACAATTGACAAGGTGGCTTTTGATACGGATGGAACGCGTCTGTCCACGTCAAATCTTGTTTCCGATTCGGTCTTTCCCGCAGACAGCCTTCTGGATCTGCGCAGCGTGGAAGATACTCTGTATATTCTCAGCCGTATTGCGGATGGGAAGCGCCTGTACCGGTTTGATGAAACCGGCGGCATGCAGCGCCTTGACACGGGGCATGATACTGATATCCGGGCCTTTGTTGTTCCGGATGGACAGATCCGGACCCTTCTGGCCACAGCTCTGCTTGACCCTGACTATTCGACCCTGGCAACGGCTCCCGCGGGCTGGAAATTCGGGGGTGTGGCCGGCATCGGAGACAGTCTCCTTCTGTGGTATGATGAGGGGGGCTACTCCATTTTCCACGCGGGACAGACGGAGGCACTGACGGTGCTGCGTCCTGATATACAGATTACATCCGCTTTTCCCGTCTATGCCGATGGGGATGGCCGTTTTGATATTGCTGCCGTGGCAGAGATGAATGGCCTGGACGCTGTGGTTCTGCTTGATCAGTCAGGGCATCAGCTGACAGGCTGGCCTGTCTATGGGGAGTATTCTGATCTGCGCGCAGGGCGACAGGGTGATGATCTGAGACTCTTTGCCCTGAACGCAAAGGGACAGATTCGCCAGTTTGATTCTGTCGGTCATCAACTTTCTTCTCTATTCTCAAGCTCACCCGATCCGGCGTCCTTTTTTCTGGCTCAGAGCGCTGACTCTGTGATGCTCGTGAGCAATGGCAATGTCTGGCCGACAGCCTGTGACTCCGCACCCTGGGCCTGTCTGCATGGAGATATGGACGCTTCTGCCATGATGAACGAAGTCAGGACCGGCGCAGATGTGTCCGGCGATGACCTTATTCTCCATAACCTCATCTATAATTATCCCAACCCGGTGAATGGTGATCTGACACGTTTTCGCTATACGGCCGTCAACGCCGACCGGGTGGAGATCTTCATCTATGATTATGCCGGAAAGTTCGTGGAACATTTGCAGCAGATCCCGGTTAAAGGTCAGGTGAATGAAATCCTGTGGAAAACCGATGGGTTGGCTTCAGGAGTTTATATTGCCCGTGTCCGTCTCAGCGGTGCAGGCACGACAAAACAGATAATCCTGAAACCGGCCGTAATAAAATAAATGATGACTTCAAAATTTCAGCGTCCTTCCTCACTTCTGCTTATCGCGCTTGCACTCCTGATCGGGATGCTTCCCGTCTCGCTTCGGTCTCAGAATCATCCTGAACTCAAATGGTATACCTTTGAATCAGAGCATTTCATTTTTCACTATCACGAAGGGACGGAACGGTCGGCCCGCATGGCGCTCACGGTTTCCGAGGAGATATATCCCTACGTAACCGGACTCTATCAATGGGCTCCGAAGGAAAAAACGCAGATCATTATCCAGGATACGGATGATTATGCCAATGGCGGCGCCTATTATTTCGATAATAAAATCGTACTCTGGGCTTCGCCGGCGGATTTTCTTCTGCGCGGCAACCATAACTGGATGCGGAATGTGTTTACCCACGAATTTTCCCATATCGTCTCTCTGGGGAAGAGCATGCGCTTTCCCATCAATGTTCCGGCAGGCTTCATCCAGGTGCTGGACCGGGAAAAGCCGCTCCGCGACAATATCATTCTGGAATATCCCAGGGGCATCGGCGTATTCCCCATTTCCAATGTTCTCATCCCCATGTGGTTTGCGGAAGGAGCCGCCCAGTTCCAGGCAGACGGTGAACATAACGATTACTGGGATTCGGTCCGGGACATGATTCTCCGGTATCAGGCACTGAATTCGAAATTATATGACATTGACGAAATTGCTCATTTCGGGAAACGGATCACGGGAAATGAATCCGTGTACAACAGCGGGTTTTCCTTTGTGCGCTATCTGAGTCAGCGCTATGGTGAAAAATTTCTGAGCCGGCTCACCGAAACAGCGTCCGGTATAAAGATTCAGTCCTTCGAACGGGCTTTCCTGAAATGCGCTGGTGAATCTCTCGACGATGTATACGATGACTATCGCCGGGATATGGAAAAACGCTACAGCCGGGATACGGAAATCATCCGCCGAAATCTGCGCAGCGGCCGCATCACGGACGAGCCGGGGCCGGGGAATTTCAATGTGAGCTTCAGCCCGGACGGGACAATGTATGCCCTGTCGTCCTCCCGTAATCAGGATTATCTGGGGCAGACGGCTCTGTACCTGCACCGGGACGGAAAGACAAAAAAGATCAGCGGACGCACTCGGGGGCAGATTGCCTGGACTGCGGACGGAAAAGAGTTATATTTTGCCAAACAGGCGAATCCGGATATTTACGGCTCTATCTGGTATGATCTGGCCCGCTATGATATTGCGAAGGATAAGGAAACACGCCTGACCTTCGGAAAACGCGTCTACAGTGTCGCTGTCACACCGTCCGGCCGGATTTTTGTTATTCTGGTTCATGACGGAACCCATAACCTGGCGGAATATTTCCCGGACAGCGACAGCCTGAAGATGCTCACCGATTACCGGGATGGTGAGCAGATCTATTCCATGGCGGTGACACCGGATGATTCTCTCATTTATTTTGACATGGCCCTGACTTTCGGACGGGATATTTACAGTCTGAATCTGCAGGATAACAGGGTTCGGGCGGAAGTCAGCGATCCCCGTTGTGATATCCGCACACCCTCTCTGAGCCCGGATGGCAGGACACTCTACTATTCCTCCGACAGGAGCGGGATTTTCAATCTGTACCGGCACGGGGAAGACAGGGACGACCTGCTGAGCAATGTGACCGGAGCCGCCTTTGATCCGGATGTGAAACCCGGCAGCGATTCTCTGTATTATACGCTCTATGATGACGGACAATTCAAACTGGCGGCCCTCTCCGCGGCGGACACTCCGGTGAACGCGGATTCGGCACGCTATGAATCCTACCGTCAGCCTCAGGCGGCCTTTCAGCCCGATGCGCTCAAGTCCTATACGAGCAAACCCTATGAACAGACTTTTTCTCGATTGTTCTTCATGCCCTACGCCCTGCTCGATTACAATAAAATCAAACTGGGCACCGTTATCTATCAGTCAGAAATTCTGGATAAGTTCAATATGACAGCGTCGGCAGCCGTGAATTCCATTCTGGATATGGATATCTACGGCCGGATAGACTATAACAAGCTGCTGCCCTCCATTTTTCTCGAAGGCTACTATGTATCCTACCATCTGGACAGCAAATCCGGAACGCTCTACGATTTCTATCCCGAGAAAAATACCTATTCCTTCTCACTCTGGGAAGCGGTTGCGGGAATGCAGTACCGCTGGTTCATGCATAATTTCCAGTTCGCCGTCAGTCATGATCAGTATTCCTCGACGGTGAATGTGAAACAGACCTTTCCCCGGCCTCAGCTATTTACTTACAGTTACAGCTATTTCAAGGGAACACGGTACGAGTTCGATTATTCGGGAAATTTTACCGGCATCGACTGGCGGTCCAATATCAGCCCTCGCCGCGGATTCCGATATGATCTGAAAGTCGCCTGGGATGATAACAGATTCATCGACGGCTTCGGTATCAATGCCGATTTCGGTACTCTGGAAACCCTGTACAAGGACAACAGCACCCTGCGGGGAGATCTGAACGCGGAGGCCTATATCCCCATTCCCGGTACAGAGACGTCTGCACTCGGGTTTCAGTTCAGCGGCGGATACCTGGAGAATACACATATCGACAGTTTCTTTCACTATTTCGGCGGAGGTATGCCGGGCCTGAAGGGATATCCCTATTATTCCATCGAAGGAACACGTCTTGGCGTATTGACCAGTCTCATCCGCTTTCCGCTGGTTAAAAAGATGAAACTGAATCTGCACCCCGTCTATTTCGATAAAATTTATCTCAGTCTCTATCATCAGGCCGGAGATGCCTGGCGTGGTGGCCCCGGAGATGCGAAGTTTAAGCAGGATGCAGGTGCGGAACTGCGTTTCGGCGGCTACAGTTATTATGCCTATCCGCTGGCGCTCAGCCTGGACGCGGTTTACGCGTTGAGCGAATTCAAATCCTACGACAAAACGCTGGGCAAGACCTGGCGATACTATGTCAAACTGTTGTTTGAATTCTGAAAGGATTCACATGAAAAAAGCCATCTATGCACTGATTCTGATTTTTCTGGGTTCCGGCCTTTCCGCACAGGTACAGCCCCATATCAGGGTCAAACGGGACGCGTCACCCTCCAAAGCGCTGCTCCTGTCTGCCGTACTCCCCGGCGCGGGACAGTTCTACAGCGGACACGCCAGGGCAGGATTCATATACTCGACCGTTGAACTGGGCCTGATCGGATATGCCTACTGGAACCAGATGCGCGGAGACCGCGGTGTATCCGACTACACAGCCTGGGCTGATGCACACTGGGATGTGAAGATCTGGCTGGAAGGAAACCCGGATCCGGCCATCGACAATCCGGGATATTATGCCAATCTCACCGGCAATCCCAGGACTCATAATGTGAATCTCAAGGTTGATGGCGTCCGCTATACCTTTTCCGAATTCATTGAAAAATATCCGAACCGGGCCTCACTTCCGGATAATTACAGCATTGACGCGGAATATCATTACTATGAAAATATCGGGAAATACAAACAGTTCAAGCAGGGCTGGGACGACTATGGTGCGGATCCTGACTTTGAGACACTCCGTCGGGCGTCTCCCGATCAGGAACATTATTCGCTGATGAGGCAGGATGCCAATTCGTATCTGAAAATGGCCGAGTACATGAGCACCGCGATTATGTTCAATCATCTTGTTTCTGCAATAGATGCCATGGCCCGCGTTCATCGTGACGAGGCGCCCCGGGTGCAGGCTTCAGCATTTCCCGTCCTGTCCCGAGAGTGGACAGGAACAGTGTTTCAACTCAATGTAAACTTATAGGATAACCGTGAAAAAAATACTTTCTACAGCCTTTATCGTTGGAATCATGCTGACTCTGACAGCAGGATGTTCGTCCTCGAAGGTGAATTATGAAAACGATACGGTGGAAAATTTTCAGAAGGGTGTGGCGCTCTACAAATCAGAAAAATACTACAAAGCCATCGATTTCTTCACCTATGTCGTGTTTAATTCACCGGGAAGCGAAATTGCCGATGATGCCCAGCTGTATCTGGGTGACTGCCATTACGGACTCAAGGAATATATTCTGGCCGTGGATGAATACAAACGGCTGATCAACCGCTGGCCCGCCAGTCCTCTCGTGGAGGATGCGCGCTACAAGACGGCCCAGGCCCTGTACAAACTGTCTCCCAATTATCAGCTTTACCAGAATTATACCGAAGAAGCAATACAGGAATATCAATCCTTCATAGAGGATTACCCGGACAGCCGCTTCCGTCAGGATGCGGAAAATGCCATCCGTTCCCTCCGGCTGAAACTGGCCCGGAAAATATATGATGCGGGAACGCTCTATATGGTATTCAGGGAATGGAACGCGGCCATCATAACCTTTGAGGAAATTGAGAACAAATATTTTGATACGGAAATCATAGATCTGACCTATCTGAAGCTGGCTCAATGCCATAAAAATCTCGAGGAAAAGGACAAGGCTGATTATTATCTGAGCCTGATCCGGGAAAAGAACCTGAAGAAAGCACAGGATAAGCTTCTGTACAGAACACTGAAGGACTGACTTTTTCTGATGCCCGTCTGATGATTTACTGAAGATTGGAGCGAGTCATGGTTGAAAAACGGATTCTGTTTGGCGGCAGTTTCGATCCTGTTCATGTAGGCCATCTGCAGATTCTGGATGCGGTGCGCTCCCGCTTCAGTCCCTGCCTGATTGATGTCATGCCCGCGCATATCGCGCCCCACAAGCAGGATCAGACTCCGGGTGCCGACGGCCGTCACCGTCTGGCCATGCTTCACGAGCTCTTTGACGCCAGCCCGGATGTGAAGGTCAATGATTATGAACTTCGTCAGGGAGGCATCTCCTATACCATTGATACAGTGCGCCATCTGCAGACTGAAACCGGAAGCGGCCCCGAAAACTTTTATATTCTGATCGGTGAGGACAATCTGACCATACTGAAATCCTGGAAATCGTGGGAAAGCTTGGTGGAATTGTGTACATTTCTGGTCATTCCGCGGGCTGTGAGCAATCGGGTGGAGCCTGCCCCGGAAATTCGTTCACACATTCAGCTGCTGGAGGGTCCCCTGATTCCCGTTTCATCCTCCGAGATACGTCGTCGAATCCACGACGGATCCTATCTGGAACAGGCGCTCCACACATCCACAGTGGCCTATATCCGCAAACACGGACTCTACGGAATCAATGACTGAACTGCTGCAACAGCTTCTCATCTTCATCATCGGCATCTTTGCCCTGTACTACGGCGCAGAGTATCTGGTCCGCGGCGGCGCAAATATCGCACGGATCCTGAAAATGAATCCCATGGTTATCGGGTTGACCATTGTTGCCTTCGGAACCTCCATGCCTGAATTTCTCGTGGGTATCTCCGCATCGATGAAGGGGCAGAATGACATTGCCATCGGTAATGTGGTCGGCAGCAATATTGCAAATATCGCTCTGATTCTCGGCCTGTCGGCCCTGGTTTCTCCGCTCATTATTCATTATCGGAATGTGAAGAAGGAGCTGATCTTTCTTCTGCTCACCTCTCTGCTGTTCGTGATTTTTCTCATCGGTGGCGTAAGCTTCGCGGAAGGACTGATTCTGCTGGCCATCATTTTCGCCTACACCATTTTTCTTATCAGACATCCGGGAGCGCATCCGCTGCCGGAGGATCTGCCCGATGTGGACACCTCGGTTCTGAAGAACATCTTTTTTATCGTGATCGGGCTTGCAGGGTTGATCCTGGGATCGGATTTTCTCGTGGAGAGCGCGGTGTATATCGCACGGGCCATGGGCGTGCCGGAAATGGTTATCGGTATGAGTATCGTGGCCGTGGGAACGTCTCTGCCCGAACTGGCCGCATCGGTGGTGGCATCGCTGCGGAAACAGATGGATCTCTCCATCGGGAATGTCATCGGATCAAATATTTTCAATATGCTGTTTGTGATCGGAGGTATCAGCCTGGTTCGGCCGCTTCCGGTGGATACAAAAATCTTTCACCTGGAAATCCCCGTTATGCTGGCCTATGTGCTGGTGCTTTTCCCGCTCATCCTTCTGAGCGGAGGAATCCGGCGCCGGCATGGCATTCTGCTGCTCGGGAGTTACATTCTTTTCAATCTCTATCTGTATTATGCCAGCTGACATCAGGCCAGGGGACCGGATTATCCCCGTTGAACTTTATACCGAATCCGCCAGGATTTACGACGCCATGATGGCGGACGTGGATTATGAAAGCTGGTGTAATTATTTGCTGGATGTGATGGAGGAGGAGGAGCTGCTGCCCGAATCACTCTGTGATATGAGCTGCGGCACCGGCTTAGTGCTGCGGGAATTTCGCGGGGCCATACCCAAATTGGTCGGCTGTGACAGCAGTCAGGCCATGCTGGACGTTTTTCAGCGTAACTATCCGGATATTCCCGTGAAGCTGGGCGATATGAACCAGCTGCCCTTCGAGGAGGACTTCGACCTCTATCTGAATGTCCACGACGCGCTGAATTATCTGCCTACGCAGGAGGCGCTGGAGGACCATCTGAAGGGAATGGCAAAACGTCTGAAGCCGGGTGCGGCCTACTTCTTTGATTTTGCCCTGCCGCCCCTGATTCAGGGCTATTTTGCCGACACGCATGAAAGCGGAGATGCAGACGGATATCACTTTCTCAGGAAGAATCTCTGGGACGCGGAAACGAGGGAATGTCTGACCCAGATCTATATCACCCGTCCCGGTGACAGGCATACAATATATCTTGAAAAGCACAGGCAGAAGATTTATACTTGGGGAGAGATTGAGGAGACCTTTTCCCATGTTCAGGGTGTACGGATCAAAGCCTATCGTGAATTCAGTTTCGAAGCGGCGGATGAGACCGTGGAACGGATACTGGTGGTGATGAAACATGATTAGATTTTCAGATGTGACCATTAATTACGGAAAAACGGAGGGCTTGCGCCAGGTGACCACCGAATTCCGTGAAAAACAGTTTACCCTGCTCCTCGGCCCGACCGGAAGCGGAAAATCCACACTGCTGCGCATGATTTACATGGATCTGTTTCCCTCATCCGGAACGGTCTTTGTGGAGTCCTGGAGCAGCCGCAACATCCGGCCCCGGCAGATACAGAAGCTGAGGCGGCGTGTGGGCATTATTTTTCAGGATTTCCGCCTCATCGAAAATCTGAATGTATTCGAAAATGTGGCTCTTCCGCTGGTGATGCTCGGAAAGAAACGGGCCGAAATCCGGGAACGGGTGGTGGCGATTCTGGATGAAGTGGGGCTGCTGCACCGGGCGCGGCATCTTGCCGGCAACCTGAGCGGCGGCGAGCAGCAGCGAACGGCTATTGCCCGGGCAGTTGTGAAGGATCCCTTCATTGTGCTGGCTGATGAACCGACCGGAAACCTGGATCCCGAGTCTGCGGAAGTGGTTTTCGCGCTTCTCGAAAAAATCAACGGACTGGGAACCGCCGTTATCATGGCGACCCATAATTATGGACTGATTGAAGGCAGTGAGCACCGAAGGCTGATTCTGGAAGAAGGTCAGATCAAGGACGACAATGCGGATTAAGTTTATCCTGAAACAGACACTCATGAATCTCTGGACGGCCAAGACGCCCACCTTCGGAGCCATTATCAGTATTTCCATCAGCCTTGCCATTCTTCTGGGCATGGCGGAGCTGGGTGTGAAAACGGCCCGCTCCTTTGATTTCTTTAAAAATAAATTTCAGATGGATGTGTTCCTGCTGCCCACCGTGACCCAGCAGCAGATTCTGGATATTCAGGACGAGCTGGCTTCCATTCACCAGATCCGTCTGATTCATTTTGTCAGTAAAAAGGATGCGGCCAAGAAATTCCAGCGGGAATTCGGCGAGGATATTTACGAAATTCTGGATGACAACCCGCTTCCGCCGTCATTTGAGATCAAATTCTATCGGAAAATGACTCACCCGGTCATCATCGAGAACGTGGCCAAGCGGATCAAGGAACTGGATGGCGTGGATGATGTGAAATACCATCGCGAGGTTCTGCTGATGATTGAAAAATATTTCCGCATCATCATGCTGACGGGCGGGATGATCGCCTTCATAATGATCGTGGCCATGAATATTCTGATCCGGAATACCATCCGTCTTTCCGTGTATTCCCGGGTGCCGCAGATCCGCATTCTCAAGCTGATGGGAGCGGCAAATTTCTTCATCCGCGTTCCCTACCTGCTGGAGGGATTTATTGAAGGGCTGCTGGGCGGTGCAAGCGGTGCCTTCATCCTGTATGTGCTGTTCAAGGGAATCAGCTACAGCAGTTACATGTTTTTCAATGTCAGGTATCAGGCCAGCCCGGCCGTGCTCTGGGCCGCGGTGATCCTGGGTATCCTGATGGGCGTGAGCAGCAGCGGAAACGCGGTTCGGCGTTTCCTTAAAACCATAAAATAATACGGTGAACCGTGCCTGTCAATGTGGATTATTCCGATGTGGATTACAATCTGGCATCGGTTCTGATCATCGGTTCCGCTGACTTCGGCTGTGTAGATCTGCAGCGGCATCTGAGCTCGGATTACCCGGATGTTCAGCTGGAGATTCTGAGGACAGACAGCGGGGAAGGGACGCCGGCGGAAATTCTGTCCGCGGCGGGAGCATTGGCTACGACGCATTTTACGCACCTGTTTCTGCTTTTTGAACCTGGCAGTTCTGAAGAGGAGAAGGCCTGGCAGGCATGTTTCGAGACGCTGCTGGATATGGCTGCAGCGATGGGGAGTACGATTGTCTTCATGCGGAAAGCGGCTGAAGAACCGAAATACCGTGTCCGTTTCTCTGAATATCTTGACAATTATCTGACGCCGGCCTATGAGGTTCTGGATGATCTGGGGCCCGAGGCAACGGTGGCCTGCGGACCGGCCCTGGCCGCATTGGCCATGGGGCACGAACAGGAATCACTGCGCCTGTCAAAGATCCATTCACAGTATTGAAACATATAGAAAAATCCATTCATGACGAACTTCGGAAAAAACGATCTGTTTATTGATGAATTGAAAATATCGCCACCGGTTATGCTTGCGCCCATGGCGGGCGTGAGCGACAGGCCTTTCCGCATTCTATGCAAGGAAATGGGAATGGGAATGTGCTATACGGAATTTGTCTCTTCGGAAGGCATTATCCGGGATAACGAAAAGACGCGTGAATACATGAAATTCACGGAAGCGGAACGGCCCATCGGCATTCAGATATTCGGTGCCGATCCACAGGTCATGGCTGAAGCGGCACGACGTGTGGAAAAGGATTTTCGGCCTGATCTGATAGATCTGAATTACGGCTGTCCGGTGCCCAAAGTGGTGAAAAAGGGAGCCGGGGCGGCCATGCTGAAAGATATGGACCGCATGGTGAGAGTTGCCGAGGCTGTTGTCAAAGCCGTGTCACTGCCGGTGACGGTCAAGATGCGCAGCGGATGGAAGGCGTCACAGATTATCAGCATGGAGGCCGCGCGACGGCTCGAAGGCGTGGGTGTCCGGGCAATCACGCTTCATCCGCGTACAGCTGAAATGAAATATACCGGCCATTCAGACTGGAATGAAATTACCCGGGTTCGTCAGGCGGTTTCCATTCCGGTGATCGGAAACGGGGATATTCATAACCGGGATGATGCGGCATCAATGATGAGTGAGACCGGCTGCGATGCGGTAATGGTGGGACGCGCCGCCCTGGGCAACCCCTGGATCTTCCGCGATCTGGCGGCACTGTTCAGTGGAGCGGATCTCCCGGCCGGGCCCACCATCGAAGAACGGCTTGACATGATACTGCGGCATCTGTCCATGATGCAGGAGGATTACGGGAATCAGGCCTACAAGATTTTTAAAAGTCACTATGCCTGGTACAGTGCAGGTTTTCCCGGATCGGCCCGAGTTCGGTCCCAGGTGAATCAGAGCAGTTCTGCCGACGAAATGCGCAATTTGATCACGGCGTATTTTCAGACTCTAAATGATGAAATTCAGGCCTGAACAGTATTGAAAACAGGCGCTGAAACTTTTTTTGTATAAAATTGTAAAAAAAGGCAAAGCTATTTGAAAAGCGGAGCATTAAACCCTATATTCTAAATCGTGGAAGTAGTAAGACGCATTCGGGCAAAATCGCGGTTGATATAGTGAGCTGAAAACCCTACATTACGGGGCTGTGCATAAAGACAGGAGTTGTATGGCAGAAAAAGCGAAAAAGAAGAAGACAAAGAAGAAACAACGTTCAATCAGTGACGCCAACAGGGCGTTAAGCAAGTATTTGGATGAGATAGGGAATTTTGAGCCCTTGACACCGGCAGAAGAAATTGATCTGGCCGGAAAAGTGAAACAGGGAGACCGACAGGCCCTGAAAAAACTCTGTGAAGCAAATCTTCGTTTTGTCGTGTCTGTTGCCAAGGATTATCAGGGACAGGGACTTCCGTTGACGGATCTGATCAACGAAGGAAACCTCGGCCTCATCAAGGCGGCAGAACGGTTTGACGAAACACGTGGATTCAAGTTTATTTCCTATGCAGTCTGGTGGATACGGCAGTCCATCCTGCAGGCTCTGGCTGAACACAGCCGGATCGTTCGCCTGCCATTGAACCGGGTGGGAACCATATCCAAGATCACCAAGGCTGCCGAGGAGCTGGAAGGCAATTCGGAACGAACGCCCAATGAGGACGAGATCGCGGAAAAGCTGGGTATCCGTACCTACGAAGTATCGGATGCAGTGCGGATTTCGCGGCGGCATCATTCTCTGGACGCGCCTTTCCGGGATGGAGAAAAAAATTCACTCATCGACATCATTGAGGATGACGGACAGGCACCGCCGGATAATCCCCTGATGGAAAAATCCCTGCAGTCGGAAATTGCAGCTGCACTGGATACGCTGAAGGACCGGGAGCGGGATGTGATCAA
Source organism: Fidelibacterota bacterium (assembly GCA_046735395.1). GTDB lineage: Bacteria > Fidelibacterota > Fidelibacteria > Fidelibacterales > DSDE01 > JBJKQR01. The sequence continues at coordinate 25,691 of JBJKQR010000045.1, forward strand.
GATGTATTTCGGGATTGACCGCGAATATGCCCTGACACTCAACGAAATCGGAGAGGAATTCAATCTGACGCGCGAACGCGTTCGTCAGATCAAGGAAAAAGCCATCCGCAGACTGAGACATAAATCACGAAGCAGAAAACTCAGATCTTATCTGGGTTGACGATAAAAACAAAACAGAAAGGTGGTGAGACGATTTCATGGTCCAGGTTACAGTTCATAAAGACGAGCCTCTCGACCGTGCGCTAAGACGCTTTAAGAAGAAATTCGAAAAAGCCGGCATCATGCGTGATATCAATAAGAATTCTTATTATATCAAGCCGAGCCAGGATAAACGTATCCGTCGGGCAAAGGCTGAACGGCGCATGCGTCGAATCGAAATTTTGAAGAAAAGATAACTTAGCGATGCGTTTAACCTGAAGTCCAGTTTCGACTGGACTTTTTTTTATGGAGATATAAATGCAGCTGATCGAAACGATTTCAGGAATCCGGGGCGTCGTGGGCAGCGGCCTCACGCCGGAACGTGTCATTGGCTACTGCGCGGCGCTGGCAAAGATGGGACAGGTACAGAAACTGGTCATCGGCCGGGACAGCCGGCCTTCCGGTGAAACGCTCAGTGATCTGGCGGCCCGTGCTCTGAGCTGGGCAGGTATCGAAGTGGTGGATCTGGGCATCGTGCCCACTCCCACTGTTCAGCTGATGGTGGAAGATCTTAACGCCGATGCCGGGATTGCCGTGACGGCCAGTCACAATCCCTTTCCCTGGAATGGCCTGAAATTCATTGACCGCAGCGGCAGATTTTTTAATGCCGCCCAGATGAAGCAGCTGCTGGATCTGAAAGGGGAGAACAGCCGGCCCGAATATCGTGGCAGCGGTGAATTTGCCCGGATAGAAAAATACGGCGCTGCGCTGAATGACCATATTCGCAATGTTCTGGATATCCCCTGGATTGACGTGGAGCGCATCCGTGCCCGGAAATTCAAGGTGGTGGTGGATGCGGTGAACGGTGGCGCGTCCCTCTTTATTCCGGCGCTGTTGACGGAACTTGGCTGTGAGGTCGTTCCGCTGTACTGTGTGCCGGACGGACTGTTTCCCCATACGCCCGAACCCCTGCCGGCAAATCTGACGGATCTGCTGGAGGCAGTCGTGGCTCACAAGGCGGATCTGGGCATGGCCATTGATCCGGACGGAGACCGTCTGGCCATCTGTGATGAAAACGGCCGCTATCTATCCGAGGAATATACTCTGGTCATGGCGGTGAAAGCCGTTCTGAGCAGGGTTCGGGAAAAAGGCGCACTGGTGGTGACCAATCTGTCCACGACCCGCGCCGTGGATGATATGGCTGCCCTCTATGAGGCGAGAGTGATACGGACTGCCATCGGCGAAATCAATGTCAGCCAGACAATGGCTGAACAGAAGGCCACAATCGGCGGTGAGGGAAACGGCGGAATCATTCTGCCTGACTCCCACCTGGGCCGGGACAGTCTGGTGGGCGCAGCCCTGGTGCTGCAGTTTCTGGTGGACGGCGGAGAGAGCCTGAGTACGCTTTATGATACACTTCCCCGGTACAAAATGTCGAAAAAGAAGATGGAACTCGGACAGCTGGATCCTGCAGATGTCATTCGCCGGCTGGAGGATCTTCATCAGCAGGATGACTGTGATATGACCGACGGCCTGAAAATCAGCCATGAAAAATCCTGGGTACATATTCGTAAATCGAATACGGAACCCATTATCCGTATCTACAGCGAAGCGCCGGATCAGGCGGCTGCCGATAAACTGGGCGACGGGATCATGACAGAGGTCCGGTCGATGTATCCGGAGCTGTAAGATGATATTGGCAAAAGTGATCGGCTCCATCGTCTCCACCATCAAGGATCCCCATTTTGAGGGACAGAAGCTGCTGATCGTAAAAAGTATCAGTCCGGACGGGGAATTTCTGAAGGAATCCGGTTTCCTGGCTATTGACAAGGCAAGCGCCGGAGTCGGAGATACGGTGCTGATAAACAGGGAGGGCAGCGGAGCCCGCCTGCTTCTGGATGACGACGGGATACCCGTGCAGTCGGTTATTGTTGGAATTGTTGACAAAATTGAGGTGAACCATGATTGATCGTTCCATGATTGAACAGATTGTTGATGGAATTCTGAAGGGAAAGGAATCGGCTGCCGTTCCTGAGGACAAAGCGGTACGGTCCTATAATGAACCCCTGGATCTGAAGGATATAGACAATGGTGTGCGCGTGACACGCGACAGCGGCAGACAGGACACCCGGAAAGCGGTTGACAAGGAATTGGCAGCGCTGATTGATCATACTCTGCTGAAACCGGATGCCCGGCTTCCCGAACTGGAAAAACTCTGCCAGGAGGCCATGGATTTCGGTTTTGCCTCGGTGTGTGTGAATTCAGCCCACGTCCCCTTCTGCTATGAAAAACTGCGTGCCTCCCGGGTTGCGCTGGCGTCCGTCATCGGTTTTCCTCTCGGGGCTGCCTCAACGGAAATCAAGCGAGTCGAAGCGGCCAAGGCCATTGCCGATGGCGCCGACGAACTGGATATGGTCATCAATATCGGCTGGCTCAAGTCCGGCCGGACTGAAGATGTGTACCGCGACATTCTGGCCGTGGTGAAGGCGGCTCACGGGAAAGTGGTGAAGGTTATTCTGGAAACGTCCCTGCTCAGCGATGAAGAAATTATTCAGGCCTGCGTCCTCGCCAAGGATGCGGGTGCCCATTTTGTAAAGACTTCCACCGGGTTCAGCACCGGCGGAGCCAAGGTCGAACACGTGGCACTGATGAGAAAAGTGGTGGGTAAAGCCATGGGTGTGAAGGCCAGCGGCGGAGTCCGCAGCCGTGAAGATGCCCTGGCTATGATCAAGGCCGGTGCAAACCGTCTGGGAACCTCTTCCGGGATCGCCATTGTCACCGGTGGAACAGGGAGCAGCTCCTATTGAGTGACGCAGCTGGGAGCCGGGGAAATCCGGAAGCTCCGGTAAAAAAAAATCAGGTTCTCGAATTGACCATCGAATCCCTTGCCTATGGCGGGAAGGGAGTTGCCAGACTTGATAATTTTGTAATATTTATAAAAAATGCCCTTCCGGGCCAGACGGTGGAGGCGCGTATCATCAAGCGTCGTTCCGCCTGGGCAGAAGCAGTTATTCTTCGTGTAATCCGGAAATCGGATATGCAGGTGGAGGCGCCCTGTCCCTATTTTTCCGACTGTGGAGGCTGCAGCTTTCAGAATCTCGATTACGCCCATCAGCTGCTGATGAAAAAACAGCAGGTTGAAGATGTGTACCGGCATCTGACCCATATCGGTCAGGTTGTGGTGAAGGACGTTCTGGCCAGCCCTGTCGTGATGGGTTACCGCAATAAGATGGAGTTTTCCGCGGGAGACAGCCGCTGGATCCGCCAGGAGGGCGATGACGGAAGTGACCGGGATTTTGCCATCGGGCTTCACGCTCCGGGACGGTTCGACAAGGTTCTGGACATCGACCGCTGTCTGCTGCAGGCTGATGACGCCAATCAGATCTATCATCATATCCGTGACTGGGCCCGGCAGAACTGCATCACCCTGAATAATCCGCGAAAACATACGGGATTTCTGCGGAATGTCATGATACGCCGCGGTGAGCACAGCGGTGAAATCATGGTGAATCTCATTACCCGGACTGAAGACCGTGAACGGCTGCAGCCGCTTGCGGATTCTCTTCTCGCATCATTTCCATCCATTGCCTCCATTATGAATAATGTGACCGCATCGCTGGGCATGCAGAGCAGGGGTGAAAAGGAAATCTGTCTGGCCGGCAACCCGGTGATCCATGACCGGATCGGCTCCATTGACTATGAAATATCTCCGAACAGCTTTTTTCAGACGAATACAAAAGGCGCCGAACAGCTTTACGATGTGGTCCGGAATTATGCCCGCAGCCAGGAGAACCCTGTAATCTGGGATTTTTACTCGGGGACCGGATCCATTGCGCTGTATCTGGCCGACAGCGCCCGGAAGGTCTACGGTTTTGAGGTAGTGGCCGATGCGGTGAAAAACGCCAATGCCAATGCGCTGCGCAACGGCCGGGACAACTGTGAATTCTTCGAAGCGGATCTGGACCGCTTTCTCCAGAAAAACCAGGATCTGATTGCTTCCCTGCAGAAACCGGATATTGCCATCATTGATCCGCCAAGAGCAGGAATTCATCCCAAGTTTCTGCAGCAGCTGGTGAACCTGGCTCCGCCGCGTATTATCTACGTCAGCTGTAATCCGTCAACACAGGCCAGGGATATTGAAGCCTTTCTGGAGGCGGGGTACGCGGTGGAAGAGCTGCAACCCGTCGACATGTTTCCCCATACCTGGCATATCGAGTCCGTTGCGCTGCTGACCCGCCCGCAAGTCTGATATTTATTACTTAATAATTCTGTCTGTATATTCCGAGTAGTCCTTGAGAACCGGATGATAGTCATTTTTATGAAAAAGCGGTGATGAAATCAAAAAATCCGCCGAGCTTCGGTTACAGGCTGTGGGCACATTGTAGAGGACGGCGATACGCAGAAGGGCCTTCACATCCACATCGTGAGGCTGTGCATACATGGGATCCCAGAGAAAAATCAGCAGATCGATCTTCCCGTCAGCGATGAGGCTTCCCATCTGCTGGTCTCCGCCAAGGGGGCCGGATTTCAGCCGGGTCAGATTCAGCGTGCCATGATTCGTTTTTTTCAGAAGTGCGTCCGCCACCAGACGGCCGGTTGTTCCGGTACAGACCAGTTCATGTTCGATCAGGCTGAACCCATTGAATTCCACCCATTCGATCAAATCTTTCTTCCGATTGTCGTGGGCCACAAGTGCGATCGTTTTTTTCATATGTCCTCCCATGCCCAAATATAGAAAAAAAAAGGGAGTGTTCCCGCGGCGAAATCATTTGATTTGTGGTAGCGGGGGATTCGATTCTTTTTACAGAAACAGAAATAAAATTCTTGCAATGAATTAGATCATTGCCTTAACTTACCTGAAAAGACAAGAGGATATTCTCTCCCATGTTGATGCCGTACATCATGCCGAACCCTTTAACCTGAGCCGAGTCCTTACATTGGGGATTTTGCCGGGTTTGAAGGGAAGCCGGAATTTTATCATATAAAAAATAAAAGGGATATTATGGAAGCGAACATTGCCATCATCGGGAGCGGAAACATCGGCAGCTCCATTGCGTCCGGGCTTTTAGACAGTGGCCTGGTCGGGGCCGGCCAGCTGACACTGACGCGCCGGAAACAGGAAAAACTGCAGGCCTTCCGGGATCGGGGAGTCAAGACGGGGGATGATAACCGTGCCGCCGTGAGAGAATCGGATATTGTGATTCTGGCGGTTGAACCCCGGCAGACGGATGCCGTTCTGGAATCCATTGCGCCGGATCTGCAGGCGGACCGGCACATTCTCATCAGCATCGTGACCGGTGTGAGTATTGAACGCATCAAGAATCTGACCGGCTCTGCACTTCGCGTCGTCCGGGCCATGCCCAATACAGCCATCGCGCTGCGGGAATCCATGACCTGCCTGGCTACGCTTGAAGAAAACGACGATGCCATCCGGGTGGCTGAAACCATTTTTTCGGCACTCGGCAACTGCGTGGTGATCCGGGAAGATCAGATGAATCCCGCCACGGCCTTAGTCGCCTGCGGTGTGGCCTTCTTTCTGCGTTCCATCCGCGCAGCAGCCCAGGGCGGTATTGAAATCGGATTCCATTCTCATGATGCGATTCAGATGGCGGCCCAGACGGCAAAGGGTGCGGCAGAACTGCTGCTGAAGGGGAAAAAGCATCCGGAAGAGGAGATTGACCGCGTGACGACTCCCAAGGGTGTGACCATTGCCGGCCTGAATCAGATGGAGCATGAAGGATTTTCGTCTGCGATGATCCGCGGGATCACACTGGCCGCGGAAAAAGCTTCGAAAGTGTACTGAGCTTAGAAAGATGATAGGGAAAGCGTATGCCATTAGTTGAACACAGCGGGCTCCCGAGTTTCGAGAGTCTGAAAAAGCGGGGCCAGGAAGTCCTGTCACTGGAGCAGGCGAACCATCAGGATATCCGTGAACTGCATATCGGTATTCTGAACATGATGCCGGATGCTGCTCTGACCATCACCGAGGAACAGTTTATCAACCTGGTGGGCGGCAGCAATCAGATTGCGCAGTTTTACGTTCATCTCTTTACGCTGGACAGTCTGGAGCGGTCGGCGGAAAGCCGGGACTATATTCATAAATATTACGATACGTTTGCAGATATCCGCAAAGAAGGCCTTGATGCACTGATCATTACCGGAGCCAATATTTCCAATCCGGAGATACAGAAGGAGCCCTTCTGGGACGAGCTGAATGATGTCATATCATGGGCAGATCGGCAGGTTACCTCCGTGCTCTGCTCCTGCCTGGCCACGCACGCCCTGGTGAAATATTTTTATAATATTGACCGGCAGCGGCTTCCGGGCAAACGCTGGGGTGTGTATCCTCACCGGGTTTCACGGGGTCAGCATCCCCTGCTGAGAGATCTGAACACACGTTTTGATGTTCCCCATTCCCGCTATAATGAAATCCGCTCCTGCGATCTGAAGGATGCAGGACTGAAGGTGCTGGTGGAAAGTGAAGCCGGAGACGTGCATCTGGCCGTGAGCCCCGATTGTTTCCGCTATGTCTTCCTGCAGGGACATCCGGAATATTCCATCAATTCGCTGCTGAAGGAGTACAAACGGGAAGTAAAACGCTATATAGACGGAGAACGCGGTGATTATCCGCCTCTGCCGGAGAATTATTTTACGGTTCAGGCCCGGCGTCTTAGCGAAAATTTCGGAAAAAAAGTGATGAGCGATCGACAGAAACCGGGGCTTATGGATGAATTTCCGGAAACGGAACTGGAAGACCTGCTGGACAATACCTGGGGTGACAGCGGCAAAACGCTGTTCAATAACTGGCTGGGACTTGTCTACAAGCTGACCCATGTGGACAGGAAAAAACAGTTCATCGAGGGTGTGGACCGGAACGATCCGCTGGGAATGAAGCAGGATGGAGAATGCCGCGGATAGGCCCGCATCGGATCGGTGGAAAAATTAAAATGAATAAAGGAATCTGAAGGAGAATGAAATGAAACGGGAGAGTATTGCCATACATGGAGGATATGAAGGGGATCCGAGCACAAAATCGGTTGCTGTGCCCATCTATCAGACCGTTGCCTATGAATTTGACAGCGCTGATCATGCCGCGGCCCTGTTTAACCTGGAGACACCGGGGAATATCTACACGCGGATTATGAATCCAACCTGCGATATCCTGGAAAAACGGGTTGCGGAGCTGGAAGGCGGTATCGCTGCTCTGGCTGTGAGCGCCGGATCCGCAGCCATCACCTATGCCGTGCAGACCCTGGCTTCGCCGGGAAAAAATCTGGTATCGGTTCCCATGCTCTACGGCGGAACCTACACGCTCTTTGCCCATGTTTTTCCATCCCAGGGACTGGACGTCCGTTTTGCGGAGGATGACCGCGTCGCCTCATTGGAAAAGCTGATCGACAAAAATACCATCGGTGTCTATTGCGAATCCATTGGAAATCCGGCCGGGAATATTGTGGATCTTGAGGCCATTGCAGCCATGGCTCACCGGCATGGCGTTCCGCTTATCGTGGACAATACGGTAGCGACGCCCATGCTGATCCGTCCCATCGAATGGGGCGCGGATATTGTGGTCCACAGCCTGACCAAATACATGGGCGGCCACGGAAACAGCCTGGGCGGGATCATCGTGGACAGCGGACGTTTTCCCTGGGCCAGCTATGAGGAAAAATTTCCGGGCCTGAATTCACCGGAAGCAGCCTATCACGGCGTGGTATATTCGAGAGATGCCGGGGAGGCGGCCTTCATTGCCCGTGCCCGGACCGTTCCCCTGAGAAATACGGGATCCGCTCTGTCGCCTATGAATGCATTTCTGATTCTCCAGGGAATCGAGACCCTGGCACTCCGGATGGAACGTCATTGTGACAACGCTCTGGCCCTGGCAGATTTTCTCAGCTCTCATGCGATGGTTGCCTGGGTGAAATACGGAGGTCTGAAGGATTCACCGTATTACGGCCTGGCGCAGAAATACTGCGGCGGCCGGCCGTCGTCCCTGCTCAGTTTCGGAGTGAAGGGCGGATTGGAGGCCGGGAAAAAAGTTTATGACAATCTGAAAATGATCAAACGTCTGGTCAATATCGGCGATGCGAAAACGCTGGCGGCTCATCCCGCGTCCACGACCCACCGTCAGTTGAGCGACGCGGAGCTGAAGGGCGCCGGTGTCACGGAGGACATGATCCGTGTTTCAGTCGGAATTGAACATATTGAAGATATTATTGCTGATATTTCACAGGCTCTGAATGCCTGACCGGAAGCGCTTCAGTTGACGGCCTCCCGGTAGGTGCTGCGGCCCTTCATGATTTCACCGCCCGTGATCATATCCACGATCTGCAGCCCGGCCTGCATGGCGGGCCAGATTCCATGGGAAAATTTGGTCAGGTAAAGATTTTTCACGGGAGTGCGGGAGGGCAGCCGGTTCTTCCCGAAATTTTCCGGGACCGGCAGCATATCATACTGGGATCCTGTGGGAGATCCGAGATAGCGGGCATAGGTCGCGGGTGTGGATATATCCCGGATCAGAATATGTTTTCGCAGACCGGGAATCATGTATTCCTCGACCTTGCTGATATAAAATTCTGCGGTTTCCTGCTTTTCCCGGACATATCGTCTGTAATCGGTATTTCGTAGTTGAATCCAGTATTCGGAGGGGACCGGGACCACATGAATGATCAGATTCTGCCGGTCTCCGCGCTGCAGCGAAGGGCAGGTGACAGCCAGGTGAAATTCCTCATCCGACTGCAGCAATTCCTTCCGGTCCCAGGCCTGAAACAGGGTTTCGTGAGCATGAGGAGAGGAACTCAGGATGTTGTAGGCACAATCAAACCCCAGGCCCTTCAGATCCAATTCTCCGTCAAGACCTATATGAATGGCAAATCCTGATGGTGACATCTTCATGGCCTCCGCCTTCTGAAAATATTTCCGTGACCGGTAGCCGCCGGGCCGGTGATCGAGCATGCTCAGAAGCGTATTTTTCGTATCGGCCGTGGAGACCACATTTGAGGCCGGAATGATATCCCCGTTTTTCAGCTGCACGCCTGTGGTCCGGCCGTCTTCGCTGAGAATTCTGTCTACTTCACAATTGCGTCGGACCCGGACTCCCCGTTCCACAGCTTTTCTCATAAATGCAGAAGGAAAATCGATGAATCCCCGCTGCGGACGCCAGGCCCCGTGCAGCGTGGTCATCATGGCACAGGCCGTGAGCAGCGCTGCGCAGCGTTGTCCGGAGAGGCCGCTGAAGGAGGAAAAGGCATCGAGAATGCGGACCAGCCCCCGATTCCGAAAGCCGAAATGTTTCAGAAATTCCTCATAACTGCTGTTCGAGAAACGGATGATCTGAGGGCATTGAAGCAGAATAGCCGGCAGATCGCGGAGACGCGGCTCGGTTTTCAGGTTGTTGAGTTCGCGGATGAATTTTTCACACACTTCGAAAAAATTCAGGATGGCCCTTCTGTCTTCCGGAAAGCGGGATTGAAGGTCCCGGGAAAAATCCTGAACGGAAGAGGGGATATCAAATATTTCCCTGTTCCGGGTTTCGGGATCAACGGTGAAAAGGCGGGCATAGCTTCCCTCGAAGCGTTTCAGGGGAATATCAATATCAAAGAAGCGGAGAAGATCGCGGCAGTCCGGGATCATTTGAACCGTATCGAAATGATACCCTTTTCGGGCGAAGGTCATGACGCAGCCGCCGGGAACGGGGTTTTTTTCCAGGACCAGAACCGGATGCGTTTCCGGATTCCGGACTTTTGTCCAGGCCAGAGCCGTGCTCAGCCCGGCAATGCCGGCGCCGATGATGACGAGAGGGGCGGTCTCATTTTTCATGATGCCTCCTGCCAGATAATTAGAAAAAAAGGTGATCAGCAGGGAGAGATGATTTTATCCGCAGTTGTGAAAATTTCGACGGCCTTTTTCATGTTTCCGGGTTTCCCGACTTTCAGAGAATCCTTTTTCCCATACTGTTCCAGACAGCGTCCACAGCTGGCAATTTCCGTTCCCCGTGCCGCAAAATTTTTCAGAATCTCCAGCGCTTCGCCCTCTTCGGATGTGAGATATACAGCTGTCTGCATGCAGCCGATGACATCCACCGGCTCTCCGGATTCGTATAATTCCTTGAGAAATGCGATCAGCAGCATTTTTCCCAGCTTCTCATCTCCCTTGCCAATCTGGTCAGAATTAAGATATAAAAAGGTCACGTATCCAGTCTCCCTGCTCGGTTTTAATGAGTGGAATTTATCTATTATAAATCCCAATTGCAAAACGATTGCGGATTATGCGGGATTGTGAATGCCCGCGTCCCCATGTCGTAAATATTTGCAGAGTCTTAGGATAAATTGGGAGAAAAAATTTGAGTATTCAGGAAAAAATGTTTTAAGTTAGCCGGTAAAAAGGACGGATTTTCATGTCAGTAAAGAAATTGGAGAGCTTCGAAAAGAAGCCGGTTGAAGCCGGGACCCGGACACAAATACAGGTTCTGATCGGGACAGACAGAGGACCTCATTTTGCCATGCGGAGGTTTATCATCAGTTCGGGCGGATTCATGCCCTTGCACACCAATTCGGTGGAGCATGAGCAGTTAGTGCTGAAAGGGCGGGCGGAAGTTCGCCTTGGAAACGAAACGGTCATCGTATCCAAAGACGATGTGGTATACATTCCTGCCGGACAGCCCCATTCCTATAAAAATCTCGGTGAAGAGGATTTTGAATTTATCTGTGTCGTTCCGAATCAGGAAGACAAACTGGAGATACTGGAAGATTGAATCCATATCTCTGAAATCCGGAAACGGGAGAGTGTATCATGAAAAGAACGTTTATAACGGTTCTATTTCTGTTCGCCGCATTGACTGGCTGCACAAGCCGGAATAACGAAGAAATGCCGGCAGACCTCCGGACGCGGGTTCATCAGTTTTATCAGGCCATTGACAGTGGTGATCTGCAGAAACGATGGGAAATGTATGGCGAGAATGCCCTGATTCTTCCGGATCATCGTCCGCCCGTCGTGGGGCGGGAAAACATGCGGCTGCGGCTTTTGTCCCGGGATCCGAAGGTATTCAAGATCCGAAACCGCGAGGTACTTGATACGCGTGTTTCATCGAACCTGGCCTGTATCGTTAGCCAGTTTGAGTACGCTCTGACGAAGCAGGGGGAGACAGAACAGTGGCACAGAACAAAAAACGTTCAGGTCTGGGAAAAGCAGACAGGGAAGGTCTGGGAACTTCAGACCGATATCTGGAATTCAAATGTTCCCATGACGCAGTTCAATCTGGAATGAAGCCGGCCGTCAGCGGGAAGGAATGAGGATGAGCGAGGACAAAATCAGACAGAAAAAAGACTATTGTGCGCCTGAAGGGCGCTACGATACCATGGTGTACCGCCGCAGCGGGAGAAGCGGAATTCGTCTGCCCATGATCTCACTGGGGCTCTGGCATAATTTCGGGGATGTGGATGACGAAGCTGTATATAAAAAAATCCTGTTTCGGGCCTTTGACCGGGGAATAACCCATTTCGATCTGGCCAATAATTATGGCCCGTCTCCCGGTTCTGCGGAAGAGAATTTTGGACGGATTCTGCACCGGCATATGAAGTCCTATCGTGATGAAATGGTGATCTCGACCAAAGCGGGATATTACATGTGGCCCGGTCCTTACGGGGAATGGGGCAGTAAAAAATATATGACCGCTTCCCTGGATCAGAGCCTGCGGAGAATGAAACTGGATTATGTGGACATCTTTTATTCTCATCGTCCCGATCCGGATACTCCGCTGGAGGAAACCATGGAGGCACTGGCTCAGGCTCTGCATCAGGGCAAGGCGCTGTATGCCGGCCTCAGCAACTATTCTGCGGAACAGACCCGGAAGGCCGTGAGAATCCTGCGTGAAATGGGTGTGCGGGCGCTGATCCATCAGCCGAAATACAACATGTTTGACCGCTGGATCGAGGATGAACTTATGGATGTTCTGGAGGAAGAAGGTCTGGGATGTATCCCCTTCACGCCGCTGGCCCAGGGAATGCTGACGGACAAATATCTGAATGGAATTCCGAAGGGATCCCGGGCAGCGAAGGAGCATGGATTTCTGCAGGTGTCCGCCATAACCGAGGAGCGGCTGAAACTAATCCGGAAACTGAATGATCTGGCCAAAACCCGGAATCAGTCACTGGCTGCCATGGTGCTGGCCTGGACTCTCAGAAAACCGCTGATTACGTCTATTCTGGTGGGCGCCTCATCCGTCGCCCAGCTGGATGACAGTCTGAGCGCTCTGGAAAATCCGCAGTTCAGCCCGGATGAACTGCGGCGAATTGATGCCATTCTCGCCGGAAAATAATTCTATAAAATTTTATTCAACAATCTGAGAAAGGACACTAACATGATGCGACGAGTTTTATTACTGCCTCTGCTGGCGCTGGGTATCCTGGGATGCTCGGGAAAGCAGGCGGAAGCTCCGGCTGCGCCGTCCAGTCTCGCTGAGGCTCAGGCCATGGCCCGGGAGCGGAATGTTCCGCTCTTTGTCGATTTCTTCTCACCGACCTGAGGCGCCTGTAAAAGGCTGGACCAGTTGGTCTTCCGAAATGATGAATACAAGGAATTTTTTAACGATAAGGTCGTGTTTTACAAACTGACGAGCAAGGTCGGCGAGGAAGCGGAGCTTCGCGCTGCCTGGTCGGTGCCCGGCTATCCGACCGTGATTCTGTATGAACCCACCGGAAAGGAAATCGACAGAAAAATCGGTTTCGACGGGGATGCGGAAGCCTGGATGAAGGATATGCGGAACTGGGTGGAAGGCAGGGCCACACTGCAGACACTGCAGCAGGCTGTGGAGGCTGCTCCGGACAGTGTGCCCGGACTGATTGCCCTTGCCCGGAAATATGTCGAACGCTACGAGACCGCCGAGGCATCCCTGCTCTATGCAAAAATTCTGGAACTGGATCCCGATGATCAGTTGCAGTGCGGTGACGAATCCAGGTATTATCTGGCGCTGACGGATCTGAAGGAAAAATCGGATCTGCAGCCGATGAAGCAATTCCTGGCCGATGTGAGGGACAGCAGTTATCTGAGACAGGGACGGCAGGCGCTGATTGCTGCCTATCGTCAGAATCATGATATTTCTGCAGCTTTGAATCTGTATGAAGATCTTATGGCCGATTATCCTGAGGATACGGGTCTGAAGAATGCCTATGCATGGATGATTTTTCAGGAAAAAGTGACATCCCGATACGAAGATGGCATAACGGCTGCCCGTGAAGCGGTTACTCTTGCTCCGGACGCGGATAATATCTGGGATACGCTGGCACAGCTGCTTTTCGTGAGCGGCCGGAAAGGCGAGGCGATTGCAGCCATGGAGGAAGCGGTGCGTCTCGTTCCGGATGATTCGTATTACAGCGGAGAGCTGACAAAATTCAAGGGAGCGGAATAAGCGGCCCTCTCTGAACCGTCCGCGGAATGAAGCATCCGCCCTGCCCGGAGTGCGATCCGGACACGAACTCAATAACAGGAAATACATATGGAATCCAGATGTTTTACGGCATCCGACGGAATAGAAATACAGGCCTGGAAAAGTTGTCCTGAAAATCCGGTCGGAGTACTTCAGCT
>JBJKQR010000046.1:0-5143 GCA_046735395.1 Fidelibacterota bacterium
CCCTCACGGAGATCATCACGGATCTGGCCTGATTTTTTCAGTTCACCGTTCTCATACCATTCACGAACAATGCCATCCGTATTGTGACGGATGATTTTCTGCTGGCCGCTTTTGTACCATTCCCTGTATAAATCATCACGGGGGTCATTGTCATATTTTTCCTGGCCGTTCTGGTACCACATCTGTTCCCGGGCCGTATCAAAATCACTCAGGGATTTGAGAACGCCATTGCTGTACCAGTCCTTCTGCACACCATTCTGTTTTCCCCGTTCATAATGATATTCACTGGTGATATTTCCGTCCTCGTCAAAAAACTGCCAGATTCCGTTCCGTCCGTCCTTGGGAATACCCGATACGGGGCTGGGATTTTCACCGGTACCTTCCACATAACTTCCCTTACCCCACAATCCGCCGCTTTCGTGGTAGTATTGCCAGTCCCCTTCCATCAGGCCCAGAATAAACTGTCCCTCCACCCGAACCTGGCCATTCTTGTGATAATCCACAACCGGGCCGGTATACGGCAGACCCGTACTCCGCTTCACATAAATCTTGTTGCGCCGGACCAGATCCCGGTATGTCACCTGTCCCAAAAGATGCTGAAGAGGCAGGAACATCAGGATGAGGCCGTAAATAAAAATAGTCCGAATTGGGGCGTTTGATCGAATCATGTGATAGTTTCCGAAAAAACGAGGACATATTCAAGGGTTAAGGCAGTCTGCAGCCGGATCATTTTTCACAATTTCATTCGCTCCGATCCGGAAAAATATATTGATATATTTTCCGACATTGATCTAAATATTATAATATTTTATTAATTATTAATAAAAATTACCGGAAGACTAAAAAATCATCCGGTAATTTTGAGAAATAGGATACTTTTTTAAATCTGGCCTACTCGATTCCAAGAATTTTGTTGGCCACCGTGGACAGGACCTGCTCGGAATTATACTCTTTATTCTGGATTTTTTCTCTGATGGCAGCGAGGTCGGAATTATTGGCGGTGTCAGCGGCCTTGACGTCTTCTGTTCCGGCATTCTTAAAAACATTGTTTGCAGGCAGGGGAGCGCTGAAAATGAGATCATGCATTACTTTTTCTGTGACGGCCGGTTCATTGTAGTAACCGGATTCGAGACGGCCCTTGATCTTGTTGAGCTGTTCGTCGTCCATGGAGTGAATGCTTTCGAGCTCTTGCATGTAGCGCGATACTTCCTGCTGTTTCTCCAGCATGCTTTTGCTGTCTGAGGAGATACTGACGCTGTCTTTTGCGGCTGCATCTGCAGCGGACTGGCTGTCATTGACTGATCCAGTATTAAGAGAAGACGTCGAATCCGGAGTCCGCTTTATTCCCTTATTGCGGTCCAGTTTCTGGTATTCCTGCAGAAGCCCGTTTATGTTTTGCAGTGGATCCATCACTTTACTCCTGTTTGATGTTAATGATCCTAGGAGCTTCTTCCTTTCTTCTCCTATTTATATTATCGGTAGTTTTCATCATTTCTTTAACGATGTTCTGTTTCTGACCAACGAGAATATCCATAATTTTAGCATCAAGGGCAATCAGAGAATTCCCCAGCTCGGCAATTTCCTGTTTGACATGATCAATTTCGTCAGATTTTCGCGTTCTGGCCTGAAGTTCGGATTCGATATTCTTGAGAATATCAATCCAGGGCTGACGCTCATTGAGGAGCGTTTTTACATTCTCGACTTCAAATTCGCCCTGACCGTGGAGAAAGGATTCGCTGTAATTAATAATCTGGCGAATGCAGTTGAGTTCATCGGCGTAGAGTTCGGGAACGGATTTAGCGGACATTGAATGTAGCATGGTCATAATATTACATCTTACTCATGAATTGGGTGAGAGAGCTTTGTTGAGAGCTCAGATATGCCATGGCCTGCTGAAGATCTTCGAACTGTTTCTGCAGCTGTTCACGCCGGCGATCGAGATAATCATTCATCGTCGAAATCCGGTCATTGAGAACAGAGATTCTGTCATCAATGAGCTGCTTGGAATTTGAGATGGTTCCGGCGGCCTTCACGTAATTGGTGAGGTAGGAATCAAGCTTGACGGCCAGGCCGTTATCATCCTGTCTGAAGATATCCGAGACATAGGATGCGTTGTTTTCGAGAGCTGTGGAAAATTTATCCGAATCAGACAGAGACAGATAGCCGTTGTTGTCGGCTTCGATCCCGATACTGTGCAGATAGGAATAGGCAGCATTGGTCACGCCCGGCACTGAGGCCAGGACCATGGATCTGATCTCATTTTTCATACCCCGATACGTGGTATCAGTGGAGAGCACTCCCTGCTGATAGGTCTGGGTATCGATCTGGGCATTGTCCTCAAGAAATTTCAGTGCATCATTATAGGACTTAATGAAATTGTTGACCTCACTGGTCACCGCTTCCGTGTCCGGATTCACTGTGATATTTTCCTGAGTGTCAAAAGCTTTAAGAAACTGGACCGTCACACCCTCCACCGCATCGGAGACAGAGTTGCTGTCCCGGTAGAAGGTAAGTCCGTCCAGGGTAAATTGTGAATTGAGGTCGCTGGTTTCCTTATCGGTGCCCACATCCACCATGTACCCGCCACGGGTTCCGTTCTGGGCACGGTTGTCGGCCACTTCCAGCTGCCCGAGAAGAGAATCGGCGCTGTCGGCAAAGGACATGCGATAGGTATATCCGGACTGATTGCTACGAAGCTGGAGCCGTGAGATCCCGTCGATTTCCTTCACGACGGTGGCCCGGCTCACTTCATCACTTTCTATTGATTCATCCGTAACCGACGCCGACATCGCATCATTGATGGCCGATGCGATATCATACAGAACATGTTCATTATCCTGGGTGAATACGGATGCGGCCACAGTCACGGAGATATCCACCCGGTTGCTACTGTCCTCGTCGGTGGGAGATCCAACCTGAATCGTGAAGGTCTGGTCCGCCGTGATGGAGGAAAAGTCCGTTGCGGTATCGTCGAACTGTTTTGACACACGAGTATCGTTCTGAGCAAGCCGGCTGACGAGGAGAGAGTGATTTCCCAGACTGGAAGAATTTGCTGCTTCGACGGTAAATTTGTCCGTATCGGAACTGGTTGCCGTCTTGGCCTGAAAATAATTGGTAAGAGGATCACTCAGCCTTTCGGCATTGTCCCGAAGTGCTGTAAGTTTCGAATCCAAATCCGAAAGGACCTGACTTTTATTGTCAAGATCCGAAACCTGATTTTCCAATTCCGTCCGGGGCTTCTCTTCAATGGACATATAGGTGTCCAGAAGATATTTCATGTTTGTCTGACCCGTGAGGATGGAAGTGATATCCGTGTTTGTCATATCACACCTGCCGCTTGTTTGTCGTTATCTGACATTCATGGCACGCTCCCAGGTTCCCTTGATATCAGAGATCATTGTTTTTGCCAGATCAAATTCCGCCCTATTCACGAGATTGATAATCCCGCTGTAGGTGTTGTAGAAATTTGTGGCAATGTCCTGATAATCAAAACGCAGAGACGAGATCAGGACCTGAATGGCTTCTACAGCCTTGATCTTGTCATTGCGGGAACAAGCCAGGAGGGCGGCATCGAAAACGTAAAGCACCAGCTGCTCAGGGCTGGCAGTCATTACTTTCTGTACCAGATAGGGATTTTTACGATTTGATTGTCCGATTGCTGCCTGTACCATAGTTTCTCCTCTTTCCTTTCAATCAAACATTATGCCAAGTATGAATTTTCCGTGTTCGTGATAATTGGGTATGAAGTGTGTCCGCATCAAATCCCTGTTGCCTGATTCCGGCTTCATAACAAGGGCGGGTTTTGAGACCCGCCCTGTATTATGAATTTAGAACCTTACTGCATCAGCCGAAGAACGAGCTGAGGATTCGTGTTCGCCTGGGTAAACGAAACGGAAGCTGTCTGCTGAATAATCTGCAGTTTCAGCAATTCCATCTGTTCCTTCACCATGTCGGCATCCTCAATGTTACTCCGGACGGCATCCGTATTGGTGATAGCCACAGACAGCGTATTTTCCTTCACGGAAAGACGTGTCTGGAATTCACCAATTGCCTGGATGTTGCCAGACAGGGTGTCGATGGCGGTGTCAACGTTCGCGATCGAACCATTGGCTGCGGATGCGGATGAAAAATCCAGATCTGAACCTGTACCGACCTGAACACTCAGTGCTGAAGAGTCGGCGTTGTTCATTGAAACAGCCAGCGTATTCTGGGCATTTTCACCAGTCTGGAAATTACCGGAATACGAGCCGTCGATCAGTTTGTTGCCATTGAAAGTGGTCTCATTGACAATATCATCAACTTCAGTGATGAGGGCTGCGACCTGGTTTCCAATAGCAGATCTCTGCGAGTCGTTCAGGGAAAGGTCAGCGGCCTGTGTCGTTTTTTCTTTCACCGTCTGCAGAATGTCCATGACACTCTGATAACCACCTTCGGCGATTGACAGAATATTCTTGGCATTGCTGACGTTTGAAAGGGCCGTTTCCAAACCCTTGCCGCGACGTTCAAGTGTACGGGCCAACTGATAACCAGCCGGATCATCTTCAGTAGAGTTGATTCTCTTACCTGTTGACATTCTCAGCTGAGTCGTTGCCAGAGCCCTATTCACCTTTGCAAGTGAATTGTACGCCTGCTGCGCATCGATGTTCGTTGCGATTTTTCCTAGTGACATCTTAACACTCCTTTGTTAGTGCCGGGCTTCCTTGCCCCCAAAGCGGTTAATCTTCCGGTTGCAAATACGACGATTTTCATATTCCAACCACTTTTCAATTATCTTCTACTCAAATTATCGGTCCTCCTTTTTTCATCTTAATTTTATGCGGAGTTTCCGTTTCAACTTTCCCAAGGATAAATAATATTTGCGTCTATCATATACTATTATTGATTTATCACTATATATTCGTTTCAATAATCAGTATTTATTTTTATTCAATATATTATCTGCACTATAATTAATTATTCGTATTATTCTATAATTTTTAATAAACAGTTCATCAAGTCATTGTAAAATACTTTAAAAAAAATAATCATCCACAAACGCAAAGCTCCCCGCCTGGGGGAGCTTTCATTTTCCTCGGGTCCGTCTATCGGAGTATAAGTCAGGAACTACTTCGAGATCTCGTTCAGCTTCTCTTTCAGGATTTCA